>JAZQYL010000047.1:0-6623 GCA_045633485.1 Acutalibacteraceae bacterium
ATAAGTGTCGGTGCCGCTTTGCATTCTTCGAACCAGCGTAGTTGTGGTACCGGACGTTGCGCCATCATAATATGCATAACCCACACGATACGGTGTTGTGGTGTTAAGCGTTGTTATATCGGGTCTTGCAAGCTCATCATAGGTATAGGTAAGCCGCTGCACGTCGTTTTGCTTTACGCCGTAGATAAGGCCATTGTTTTGACCGCTTACCGTACTGTCACCGTAGATATATTCGGTTGTGTTGGTGTTGCCCGATGCTGTAGCAATAAACTTTTTAACACGGTTGTAATTATCATATACATAGTTAAGACTTGTGTTGTTACTGCCTGTAATACCCGTTACTCTACCGGTTAAATCATAAGTGTAACGGTAGGTTGTGTTGGTAAACAGGTCTTCTTTTTCGTAAATATTACCAAATTTATCATAACGGAATTTTACTTTTACAGTATTATTATACAATTTTTCCGTTAATCTGTCAAGGATATCATAATTATAATCTATATAAGCTCCGTTGCCATAGGTCAAGCGGCTTAACAAACCTCGTGAAGTGTTGTACAAATTTGTGCTTAAGACTTGCGTACCAACCTTAAACTCGCTTGCATTTCCAAATTTATCGTAGCTGATATTATACGTGGTTGCCGACGGCGAATCTATACCGGTTAATTGACCGCCCGAGTTGTAGTAATACTCTACCGTGTTACCGCCCGACGTTACCATAGTTAGTCTATCGTCAGAGGAGTTATATTCATATTCGGTAAGATTGCCAAGCGCATCGGTAACTCCTGTTTGCAGACCGCGAGTGGTATTGTAAGTATAGGTTGTTGTGTTGCCGCGGCTATCGGTTACGGTTTCTGGGTAGCGGCCATTGTTTTGGTAGGTAGCTGACGAGCGTATTGTGTCAGAGGCAAGCTCTAATACAAAGCGTTGATTACGAGCCGCCGTATCATTTGCCACAACAACAGCTGCGCTATAGCTTAGCGAAGCATCGTTTACCGTCAGGCTTTTTGCCGTTGCCGATACAGGCGAGATTATAGCCGTGCTCATTGTACCGGTGGTTGTTATATTAAACTTACAACTATCATCAAAGCTGCTTTTTACCACTATAACCGAATTTCCCGATACCGTTTGTGAGCTGTCTACCGCCAGATACTTACTTGGCGCATCAGCAAGAGTTATGGTGTAATAATCGCCTTTAGAGGTTATTATAAAGCGTTGCCGACGTGTTTGCACGTACGGATGCTGTTTTACAAGTGTGCCCTGCACGTCAAGGTACATACCACTGTGAAGCGCTCGCAAACGATAGGTTTTTCCCGACTGCAACGATTGAGTGTACGATTGCGACCTGTCTTCAAAATACCAGCAAAAAGCATCAAAATCGTTTGTTGTTTGATCGGTTATTATGGCTCCGCTTGCGGTTGAGCCACTGCTTGTGCGCAGTGCGTTGGATTTTTCGGTTTCTTTGCATACTATTTTATAGGTACCTTCACTATTCATTTTAAATTTGAACAGTTGGTTATCGTTTTCACTGTATGTCGATAATATAACCTTATAATCCACGCCCGTTATGGTAGAGGTGCGTGTCAGATATTTGCTTGTGTCTGAAACGCTGTTAAGCCTGTAATAACCATTGCCTGCATCAATTACTTTCCACGATTTATTGTCACTTAGGTCATATGCATACTGCTTGGCAACCGACGCATCGTTAGATATATACATTCCCGACGCCTTGTTTCGTATGCGATAGACTTTGTTTGGTGTTAAAGTGTTGGTGTACAAACCGCTTGTCACATAACTTTCGATAGCATTTCCATAGTTGTCACGAACAATCTTTGATTCTACGCCCTGTTCGCTTTTAGAAGCCTGCAACAGATGATTGTAGTAGTTATATTCATAGCCTGTGCCATCAGGACTTAAAACCTTTGACAGCGTGTTGTCGTCATTGTATGAAAAAGAGGTTTTTTGTGCGGCATAGTCGGCAGTTGATATTACGTTGCCGTTTTCGTCATAACTGTAGCTTTGCATAGTATCCCGATAAAGAAACAGATTGTCAAAATATGCGGTGTTACAGTTAAAGTCATACGAAAAGTAAACTTCAAGCTTGGTGTAGTCTTTTTTCAAAATTATCGCTTTTGATGCATATTGCCAATCGTTTACATAATGGTTAAAATTAATTTCAAAGCCCTCGGCAACGGTGCTGCCGTTATATGTTTTGAGATACATTCTGAAATTTGGTTTTTGGGTAAGCGTTGTGTAAATAACCGGCACCGATACCGCCTTTGCCCAACCACCGACAGAATATATATCCCCTGCCTTACCTGTGGTATTTATTTGTTGATAAATACTGCGTGTTTGCGATGAATAACCGTTTATTTTGCAAGCGTAGGAACCGCTTTGCTTTTGCTCGGTAGTGGCTCCATTACCGCTTGAAGAGCCAAAATTTGTTGTAAATCCGGAAATTCCGCCTTCGAAGCCGGAGTTAGTAACCAGATTAATCGTATTGGCGGTATTACCCTCTTCAAGCTGAACGCTGTCGATGTATGCCGTACCGCTTGAGTTGTAAAGTCCTATTGTAATTCGTGTTAGCGTTTCGCCCGAATTAAGCTTAAACGTGTAGGTTATTTTTTTAAACCCGTTATCGACATTTTCGTCGGTAGTGCCTGTTATAAAGTCTGAATATAAATAGCGACTAGAAGTAATAACCTCTATACCTGCGCCGTGGGTAGAGGATACAACATTTTGCGTTTTTATGTATGCCGAAACGGTATATTCCACCCCGGTGCTTATTGTCGGGGCTTGCATAATAACCGAAGTATTACTTGAAGTGTTAGTAATTTTAGCGCTGTTAGATGTAAGCAGACCTGCTTGCGTTGATAACGAAATATTAGCTGATGCGTTCCAATTGCTAAGGCCGTTAGAAAAAACACCGTTTGTAAAAAGATTGTTTACATATGACGCCTGGTTTGAAACGCTTTCGGTCTTGTTGTTTTTAAAGTTTACATTACTAAGGGTTTCGGTATAACTTTGGCTGCTAATGTTTCCGTGGTCATCGTAAACACAAACCACCCTGCCGAAACTGTCAAACTGATAGTGATTATGTCGGTTGTTGTTGTCGGTTGTGGTTGTTTGTTTGTTTTTATATTGAAACGACAGGCTTTGACCGACCGTGTTGTCGCTGCCCTTGCTTGCAACCGATGAAACTCTATTTTTGGAGTCATAACTGTAGCTTAACGATTTATTTCCCGGTTCCTTAACAGTTGCGAGTTTGTTCCCACTATAACTAAAGGTAGTTTTGGTGCCGTCATTATAAGTTATGCTTGTTAAATTGCCGGAAGTGTCATAAGCGAATTTTGTTTTTCGGCCGGCATTGTCGGCTATTTCTTTTAAAGTATAATCGCTATTATAGTTAAAAATGAATTCGCCACCACTTGAGGTTGTGATGCCGGAAACATAGTTATCCACGCCTATAAATGCCGCATAATTTATCGTGATGGTATTGCCGTACGAGTCAATAATTTGGCGCAGATATTTCCATTTATCAAACTTAAGTATATTTCCGTTTTTGTCGGTCAGCTTGGCAACAAGTTCTCCGTTGTTTTCGTTAATTTCGGTATAAGTGTAACCCAAACCGTCTTCGTCGATTATTTGACCGTCAGAATTTTCAACAAAATAATGCTTTGTTCCGTCGCCGTCGATATATTCAAATTTGGCAAACTGAATCTTTGAATCATCAACCGGCATAAACGATTGTACAACACTAAGCTTCCAACCCTTGCCGTAAAGATTTGAATTTTCTTGAGTGCTGAGCTTAGAATTGTATATATGTGACAAATCAAACCCCATAACAAGAGAATTGTACGACATATCAAAATGAGTAAAGGTAAGATTACCGTTAAAATTATTTATGTATCCGTTTGAACGTTCGCCCAAAGATTGACCGGAATAACTCCAATAATCCTCCAACCCTGTGCAAACACGATAATTAATTGCCAATATAGGTCTGCTTTCAGCGTGTGCGCTGCCATTTACACCAAAATCAGATGAAGCAAACTGCATTACGTGATTAGCGGCGCTCTCGTCATTGGCTTTGATCATTACGCCGTTGTTTTGCACGCCGTTATACCAATCATTTACAAGCTTTGTAATATCGGCTGAAAAAACATTTTCGGTATCGTTGTATATAAAATAGTCTTCAACAACGGTATCGTAACACCCTGCGTTTGCGCTCCACGTAACGCCAGACTGTGACCATGCTGTGTTTACTCGGTGTATATTTACCTGAATATCATCGGTAGGGCGTGTCAAAAGTGATGGAACGCCTGACGATTGAGTAAGATAGTATGCAGCTAAGTACATTTTTGCATTTATGATAATACCGCCGTCTTCAATGTCGGGCAAATTGTAGAATTTAAGCATGGTTCTATAAATCTTGCTGCTTGTATTAGAACCTACTAAAATTTCATCTCTGTCATAATCATAAGGGTCAGCCCATGCGCTGTAGAGGGTTATATCCCACACGTCCGCAGCATCGTCTTTGGTGACGGTGGTAGGGTCAATAACAACAGGATAAACCCTTTCTTCCGATAACAGCCATTCCTTATCGGGCAAAAGTGTTAATGTAAATCCGTTGCTTGTTTCTGTAATTTGCATTTCAACATTATTGGAATAAACATTGTTTGAATCGTACATATACGGTACATCAATTGTAAATATTACATTATCCGAATTGTCGTTTTCAAATAATTCTACCTGTTTTTTATCGTTTATTCTATATTCCAACTTGTTAAATTTATAAGTAAAAGTGTATTCCGTTGGCGCATCGCTGCTTTGAAGAACTATCTTTTCTTTAACACCTGTACCGAAAGTAATATATTGCAGGTCAACATCTTTTTGTATTTCAGGATAGGTGATTAAGCTCTCAAGATTTTTAAGCACCGAAATATCGTCGCTTTTTTCGGAATCGTTTTCCAAAACAACAGCATCTACCTTTTTGGCGTCCTTTAGCATCCACGAAAGCGAATGGTTGTCTTTGTTTATGGTAACAAGCTTATTACCATTAGATTTTTTAGAAAACTTTGTTTTAAAACTGTTTTTTTGGTTTTCAAACTCATTCTCTTTGTTTTGAAATAAAGTGTTGTTTATATCCTCCCACAAATCACCATTTTTATAGTGAACGGGTTTGTTGTAAACCGCGGCTATAATACTGCGGTCACTCATTAAAAAATGCTTGGTGTTTTCGGTTCGTTTTTCGGTTAATTCGGTTAGCATATACGGCTCAGTAACTACCGAATTTTCACCGATATTTTCATCAACAAAAGGTGTTTCAACGATTTCGGCACCAACCGGAATTAACGGTATTGCTGTGCAAATAAGGGCAAAACACAACATCACAGCTACAAATTTTATTGCTTTTTTCATATTTAGTTTCCCTTTCCGTTTTATAAAATGTTATTTCATTTTCTGATAAACTGTGCATTGGTATCATCCCCCTTATATTAATTTACAAATATTTGATTTCATAAATATATAACGACATAAAGATAATTTTTGTGACAAAAAAGCACCCAATGCTTTTAAACATTGGGTGCTTTAATATTAAGCGTTATTCGATATTATTTACCGTAAAGCTCAACAAGTTTTTCAAGATGAGCACGACGTGCCTTTGCAGCATCAGCAGCCTGATCGAAGAGCTCGTTTGCACGCTCTGGGAATGAACGTGTAAGTGATGAGTAACGTGCTTCGTTAAGGATGAATTCCTTATAATCAGCAGTAGCAGGCTTGCTGTCGAGTGAGAATGGATTCTTACCTTCAGCCTTGAGTGCAGGGTTGTAACGGAAGAGATCCCAGTAACCTGCGTCTACAGCCTTCTTCATTTCTGCCTGGCAGTTAACCATACCGCCCTTAATAGAGTGCATTTCGCAAGGTGAGTAACCGATGATGATTGAAGGACCATCATAAGCTTCAGCCTCTTTGATTGCCTTAAGAGTCTGGTTCTGGTCTGCGCCCATAGCGATCTGTGCAACATATACATAGCCATAGCTCATAGCGATTTCTGCAAGGCTCTTCTTGTTGATAGCCTTACCGGCAGCTGCGAACTGAGCAACCTGACCGATGTTAGATGCCTTAGATGCCTGACCGCCTGTGTTAGAGTAAACTTCGGTATCAAATACCATGATGTTTACGTTTTCGCCTGTAGCGAGTACGTGGTCAACACCGCCGAAGCCGATGTCATATGCCCAACCGTCACCACCGAAGATCCATACAGACTTCTTAGAGAGGTATTCGCTATTGTTGATAACGTCACGGCAGATGTCGCAATCAGCATTGGCAGCCTTAAGAGCATCTACAAGAGCCTTAGAAGCAGCTGTGTTCTTGTCGCCATCGTCAAGTGTTGCAAGATATTCATCAGCAGCAGCCTTAACTTCAGCAGCAGAACCTTCGTAAGCAGCGATTGCCTTAACATTGTCGATAAGACGGTTACGGATAGCCTTTTGACCTAAGTACATACCAAAGCCGTGTTCTGCGTTGTCTTCAAACAAAGAGTTTGCCCAAGCAGGACCGTGACCGTTAGCATCTGTGGTGTATGGTGATGTAGCAGCAGGACCGCCCCAGATTGATGAACAACC
>JAZQYL010000048.1:0-12283 GCA_045633485.1 Acutalibacteraceae bacterium
ACCCATGATGCTTGGACTTATGGTTTTCCGGAGCTTACAGGTATGAGAGAGCAAATTGCTGCATCAAAACGTATTGCAAATCCGGGTTGCCATGCAAGTGGTTTTATTGCTCTTGTTAAACCGCTTATTGAAGCTAGAGTTTTGGATACTAAAACCGCGCTTACTTGTTTTTCTTTGACAGGTTATTCCGGTGGTGGAAAAAAGATGATATCCGATTATGAAAGTGAGGATAAATCTTTTTTATTAAAGGCTCCGCGTCAATACGGACTTAGTCAACAACATAAGCATTTAAATGAAATGCAGGCAATTACAGGTATTGGTGTGCCTCCTGCGTTTTGTCCTATAGTTGCAGATTTTTACAGTGGTATGGAAGTAACAGTTCCTGTATTTGCAAAGGATATTAATGCAAGTATGGATGAAATAAAGACGATATATAAAAATTATTATCAAAGTAGTTTGGTAAAATTTGATGCATCGGATGAGGATGGATTTTTGTCTGCAGCAACTTTTTCCGGTAAAGATAATATGCAAATTTGTGTCTTTGGTAATGAAGACAGAATTACTCTTATATCTCGTTATGATAATTTAGGTAAAGGTGCATCAGGCGCCGCAATTCAAAATATGAACATCCTTATGGGTGTAGATGAAACAATAGGTTTGGTGTTTTAAATAATGGATATTAAATTAATTAATGGCGGCGTATGTGCTGCACAGGGATTTAAAGCGGCGGGTGTACACTGCGGTATCAGAAAAAACAAGACCAAAAAGGATTTGGCACTTATCGTTAGCGATACATTGTGTAATGCGGCAGCAGTTTATACAACAAATTTGGTAAAAGGCGCACCGCTTACGGTTACAAAAAATCATATTTCAAACGGCAAGGCTCAAGCTGTTATTTGTAATAGTGGTAACGCTAATACTTGTAATGCTAATGGTATAGAAATTGCCGAAAAAATGAGTGATTTGGTATCAGATGCAGTTGGTATAAATCCAAATGATGTTGTTGTTGCATCTACTGGCGTTATTGGTCAACATCTTGACATTACCCCTATTGCAAACGGTATTCCCGTTTTGGTGGATAATCTTTCATACGAAGGTAGTCAGGATGCTGCCGAGGCAATTATGACTACTGATACTATTGATAAACAAATTGCAGTAGAATTTACCATAGGCGGTAAGATTTGTCGTATGGGAGGTATTGCAAAGGGTAGTGGAATGATACATCCTAATATGGCAACAATGCTTGTATTTATTACAACCGATGTGGCCATATCTTCTGATATGCTTAGCGCGGCATTATCGGGTGACATTGCAAATACATTTAATATGTTGAGTGTCGATGGCGATACTTCTACTAATGATATGGTAACCGTACTAGCAAATGGTTGTGCTGGCAATAACGAAATTACTACCGATGGTGAAGACTTTAATATCTTTATGAAGGCTCTTAATACAGTAACTGTTAACCTTTGTCGAGTTATCGCTGGTGATGGTGAGGGCGCTACAAAGCTTCTTGAATGTAAAGTAAGCGGTGCTAATACACTTAATAATGCAAAAACTGTTGCAAAAAGTGTTATTTGTTCTAGTCTACTTAAGGCTGCAATGTTTGGCGCTGATGCCAACTGGGGCCGTGTGCTTTGTGCAATCGGCTATAGCGGTGCAAATGTTGATGTTACCAAGATAGATGTTTCCTTTTTGTCAAATAAGGGTGAAATTGTTGTTTGTAAATCGGGCGCAGGCGTTGATTTTAGCGAAGAAAAGGCAAAAGAAATTTTGCTTGAAAAGGAAATCGTTATTGATATTAAACTTAATGACGGTGAATTTTATGCAACTGCTTGGGGTTGCGATCTTACCTATGATTACGTAAAAATTAACGGTGATTACAGAACTTAAGGAGAATAGTATGGACAATCATTTTTCAAATGCTGAACGTGCTGAGGTACTTACCCAAGCACTTCCATATATTAGAAAACATACTAACAAAATTGTTGTTATTAAATACGGCGGTAACGCTATGATTAACGAGCAACTAAAACAACAGGTTATGGAAGATATTGTTCTTCTGTGGCTTATAGGTGTTAAAGTTGTTCTCGTTCATGGTGGCGGTCCTGAAATTAACGATCTTATGGATCGTTTAGGTAAAAAGGCAGAGTTTGTAGATGGACTACGTGTTACCGATAAAGAGACTGTAGATATTGTACAGATGGTGCTTGCCGGTAAGGTAAATAAAACGCTTGTAAATCTTCTTGAGATGAAGGGCGGTAAGGCAATGGGTATTTCCGGTATGGACGGAAGACTTATTGAAGCCGAGATAAAGGATGAGCGTTTAGGCTATGTTGGTCGAGTTACTAAGGTTCATATTTCTCCGATACTTGATCTTCTTGAAAAGGGATATATTCCGGTTGTTTCTACCATTGGCTGTGACAAAAAGGGTAATGCTTATAATATAAACGGTGATACCGCTGCTGCGTTTATTGCAGGCGCGCTTGGTGCTCAGCGTCTTATTATGATGACTGATATTGATGGTATATTGCGCGATAAGGATGACTCAAGCACAATAATTCCTCACCTTAATTTAAAAGAAATAGAAGAACTTAAAACGGATGGTGTTATTTCCGGTGGTATGATACCAAAGGTTGACTGTTGTGTTGAAGCAATACATAAAGGTGTTGAAAATGTTGTTATTATGGATGGCCGCGTGCCGCATTCAATACTAATGGAACTATTAACTGACGAAGGTGCAGGTACGATGGTAAGCGAAAATTAAAAAGGAAGTATTTTAATAATGAATAACATAATTCTTACTGATAAACAATATGTGGCCAATACATATAAACGCTTTCCGTTGGAAATTATAAGCGGTAAGGGTTCACGTGTTGTTGATATAAATGGTAATGAATATATAGATATGGGTTCGGGCATAGGAGTTACTTCATTCGGTCTTGCCGATGATATTTGGTCAAACGCAGTTGCTAAACAAGCAGCAACGCTACAGCATATGTCAAACCTTTATTATACTGAGCCGTGTGCGCTTCTTGCCAAAACACTTTGTGAAAAAACCGGTCTTAAAAAGGTGTTTTTTTCAAATTCAGGTGCCGAAGCAAACGAATGTGCAATAAAGGTTGCGCGTAAATGGGCAGCCGAAAACAAGGGTGAAGATTGTTATAAGATAGTTACGCTTGAAAATAGCTTTCATGGTCGCACCATCACAACACTTTCGGCTACTGGACAAGAACATTTTCATAAACTCTTTAAACCGCTAACCGATGGGTTTATTCATATCCCTGCGAATGATATTAGTGCACTTGAAACTGTTTTAAATAAAAATGACGTTGCTGCAGTTATGTTTGAATGTGTTCAGGGCGAGGGCGGCGTAATTGCCCTAGAACCTGATTTTGTAAAAGCAATTGCTGATTTATCAAAAAAGTATAATTTTTTACTTATTGTTGATGAGGTTCAAACAGGAAATGGCAGAACAGGTAAGTTTTACGCTTATATGAATTATGATATTACACCAGACCTTGTTACCACGGCTAAGGGACTTGGCGGTGGATTACCAATTGGCGCTGCCATTATGGGTGAGCGTGTTGAAAATGTTTTAGGGTTCGGTGATCACGGCTCTACATATGGCGGTAATCCAGTGTGTAGTGCGGGCGCACTTAGTGTTGTTGAACGTCTTACAGATGACTTTTTGGCAGAGGTTTCGGAAAAAAGCGAATATGTATTTACTAAACTTAGTAATGCCGAAGGCATTGAAAGTGTTTCGGGTATGGGACTTATGATTGGTATAAAAACTGTTAAGCCTGCGTCCGAAGTAGTAAATGCCGCTATGGAAAAAGGAGTGCTTTGTCTTACCGCTAAGGATAAGGTAAGACTTTTACCTGCGCTTAATATTCAGTTTGAGGATTTAAAACAAGCTATCCAAGTTATTATGGAGGTTGCAAAATAATGGATTTAAAAGGAAAAAGCTTTTTAAAATTACTTGATTTTACAAGTGAAGAAATTGAAGGTCTTTTAGATCTTGCCGCAGATTTAAAGGAAAAGAAAAAATGCGGTACGCCGCACAAATATTATGAAGGCAAAAACATTGCTTTGATTTTTGAAAAAACAAGCACGCGTACGCGCTGTGCATTTGAGGTTGCTGCCGCCGATCTTGGAATGCATCCAACATATCTTGATCCAACGGGTTCACAAATTGGGAAAAAAGAAAGTATTGCTGATACGGCTCGCGTTTTGGGAAGAATGTACGATGGTATAGAGTACCGTGGTTTTGGTCAGGAAATTGTTGAAGAGTTAGCAAAATATGCAGGTGTTCCCGTTTGGAATGGTCTTACAAATGAATTTCATCCCACACAAATTCTTGCCGACTTTTTAACAATTCGTGAGCATTTCGGTTCTCTAAAGGGGAAAAAACTCGTATATATGGGTGATGCTCGTTATAATATGGGTAATTCGCTTATGGTTGGTTGCGCTAAAATGGGTATGCATTTTGTTGCATGTACAAATAAAAAATATTTCCCTGAAAATGATTTGGTAAACAAATGTTTAGAAATAGCTAAACAAACTGGCGCAATTATTGAATTTAGTGAAAATACTGATTCTGTAAAAGATGCTCATGTTATTTATACGGATGTATGGGTTTCTATGGGCGAGCCAGACAGCGTTTGGGAAGAACGTATTAATGATTTGATGCCCTATCAAGTAAACAAAGCTTTGATGGAGAAAGCAGGTCCACAGTGCCGATTTATGCACTGTTTGCCGGCATTCCATAATCTTGATACAAAAATCGGTAAAGATATTTACAATAAATTTGGAATTGATTGTATGGAAGTTACCGAAGAGGTTTTTGAGTCAGAACAGTCAATAGTATTTGACGAAGCAGAAAACAGAATGCACACCATTAAAGCGGTAATTGCTGCCACAATATAAATAAATTAAAGCTGTGTTCAATAAATACGGCTTGTTTTTTTATTAGTCTAATTATATAATAAACATAAACAATAAATTATTATGAGGTGCGTTATGAGAAGAAGACAGGTACATCTTGATTTTCACACATCCGAATGCATAGACGGAATAGGAAGTGCATTTTCAAAAGAAAATTTTCAAGAAATGCTAAAAAAAGGTCATGTAGACTCTATAACAGTATTTTCTAAGTGCCATCATGGTTGGTCTTATCATCCTACAAAAGTTAATAAAATGCACCCAAATCTAAAGTTTGACCTTTTGGGTGCTCAAATAGAGGCGGCACACGAAATCGGTGTTAAAACCCCCGTATATATTTCCGCAGGCTTTGATCACAAGGCAATGGTAGAACATCCGGAATGGATTAATTATACTTTGCAAGAATATAAAAATGGTATCAATAAAGATTACGTTGGTTATCATCAACTTTGTCTTAATACCCTTTATCTTGACGAGCTTTTGGCAGAGATTAAAGAAGTGTGTGAAAATTATGATGCTGACGGTATTTTCCTTGACATAGTACATGTTGATCCCTGTTATTGCGAAACATGCCGTAAAGAAATGGCAGAACGTGGTTTGAGTGTTGAAAACCCCGATGATGTAAAAACGCTTGCAGAAGAAACATACGCTAACTATGTTCGTAGAGTTAGAGAGACGATTGATTCAGTAAAACCCGGACTTCCCGTCTTCCATAACGGTGGACATATTCGTCATGGTAGATATGATCTTGCTCACGCTAACACACACCTTGAACTTGAAAGCTTACCAACCGGCGGTTGGGGATATGACCATTTTCCAATGTCGGCGGCGTATGCCCGTACAATAGGTATGGACTATCTTGGTATGACAGGTAAATTCCACAAGGCGTGGGGCGAGTTTGGGGGATATAAACACCCCAACGCACTGCGTTATGAGGTAGCGCTTGCCGCCGCAAACGGCGCTTGCAGTTCGGTTGGCGACCAACTCCATCCAACGGGATTTATGGATAATGCAACATATACTCTTATTGGTGAGGCGTTTAAAACGGTAGAAGACCGTGAACCTTGGCTTGATGGTTTTAAAAACATTAAGGGTGATATTGCGGTTTTCTCTAGCGAAGCATGGCAAAACTACAATGGCATTGCTAAACCTAGTTGGGAATCACTACATTGGAGCAAAGGCTGCACTCGTATTTTGCTAGAAAGCAATTATCTCTTTGACTTTGTTGATGAAAAAGCAGATTTTTCAAACTATAAGCTACTTATTTTGCCGGATATTTGTACCTTAGATGATAAACTAACCGCCAAGATTAACGATTACATTTCAAATGGCGGTAAAGTGCTTGCAAGTTATGAATCGGGCTTAAATCAAGATAAAACTGATTTCACAATTGATTTTGGCTGCAAGTTTGAGGGTAACAGCGAGTATAAACCAACCTACATTAAACCCGATAATGATATTGATTGTTTGCCAACGGCATCATACTTAGTTTATGAAGATGCTATGAAGGTAAGCGCTACGACAGGTAAGGCAACTGCCATTATAGATAAACCATATTTTAACCGTAGCAAAGAGCATTTTTGTTCACATTTGCATACTCCGTATTCTGGTGAGCGTTATGGGGATGCGGTAGTGATGACCGATAATACTGCTTATTTTGCTCATAAAGTATTTTACGAGTACTTTATACACGGTAGCATCTACACTAAAGAAATCGTTCGCACAGCAATTGAGGCGCTTATTGGTGATGTTAAAACAATAACGACCAATTTGCCGGCTCAAGGTGTTATAACATTAACTGAAAACGGTAATACACAAATTGTACATACACTATATGCATCTGCGGTTCTTCGTGGCGAAAAGACGCAAATTATTGAGGACTTGATTCCAATTTATGAAACAGCCGTATCGGTTAAGTGCGATAAAAAACCACGCTCGGTAAAAATTGTCCCCGAAAACAAAAAACTTAAGTTTAAGTATAAAGACGGTAAAGTAGAATTCACTATTCCAAAATTCACTTGTTGGCAAATGACCGAGATTAAGTATTAACATTAAAACTGCGACACATAATAAATTTGTGTCGCAGTTTTTGCGCCCCTAAACGAAAAGGCGAGGGCAGGTTTTTAAAATTATTCTAGTCCTAATGCTTCAAGAGGTGATACTTTTTCGCCATCTATTAACACCTCAATGTGAATGTGGGGATTATCTGCGCATTCGCTTGGAATATCGCCCGATGTTCCAATTATATCTCCCGTTGCAACCTTGTCGTTTTGGTTAACGCTGCAACTTTTCATTCCACAATATTTTACGCAAATATTATTATCATAGTCAATAACGATAATTTTTCCCATATTGGCATCATCTACAATTGAGGTAACTTTACCGCTACCAACAGATTTTATCTCGCTGCCTTTATCACATAAAATATCGACACCTGTGTGCAATCTCATATCGTCATATGTTGTCGAGTATTGAAGAGCGGTATCGCTATATCCTTTTAAAATATTTCCAGTAATCGGAAGAATAAAAGTTTGTTTTTCTTCGGTAATTTTTGATGACTCGTTTTCACTGGAAACCGTTTCGTATGGTATATCATCCATAGATTCGTTTACATCGGTTGAGGGTGTGTTGCTGACGTCGGGTATATCTTCTGTATTATCATATGAATTTATATTATCGTTATATTCTTCTATCGAGTTGTTTTTTGGCGTTGATTCTATTTTTTCTTTACTGCGCGATAGTGTAAACCAACCTATTGCACCTATAGCAATCAGTAAAGATGCAGTAACAGCAATAAAACCTGTTGACGATACAACTCTAGAAAATTTTGATGTTTTATAATATTTCATTTTCATTTACTCCCTTCATTTTCAAGATTAGTATTGTCAAAAAAATTTAAACATATTCTAAAAAAATATTAAAACTGTGTTCATAAAAATGTAAAAATTATAATGTAATATAAACTTGTGCCAATTAAGGAGCCGCACCATAATTGGTACATCACAACTTTTGTTGTGATTCTCTCCTCAAACCCCTTAAAAATGAAAAAGAGTCGTGTTTTGCGCGACTCTTTTTCATTTTTGTTGCTTTAATAGTTTTTTTGTGGTAAAATTTAAAGTAGAGGTGTTTCTTTTGAAAATTGAAATTAAAGAATTTAAAAAGATAAAATATATTGTTTGTTATCCTGATAATTTTGATAAAAGTAAAAAATATCCTTTGTTAATTAAATTACATGGCGCAGGCGGTAGAGGAGAAGATATAACGCCGCTACTACGAGATAGCGCATTTTTGCACCAAAGAGAAAAATTTAGTGATTTTCCTTTTATGACAATAATGCCATTATGTCACGAAAACACTTGGTTTGATATGTGGGAAGAACTTACTGATTTTGTTGTTAACGCAATCACTTTTCCTAATATTTGTTCCGAGCAAGTTTATCTTATGGGTGCTAGTATGGGCGGGTACGCAACTTGGCAAATGGCAATGAGTAACCCAGAACTTTTTGCGGCTGTTGTGCCTATTTGCGGTGGCGGTATGTATTGGAATGCTTTGCGACTTGTAAATGTACCAATTTGGGCATTTCACGGCGCAAAAGATAATGTTGTTTTACCGCGTGAATCTGAGATTATGGTAGAGCGTGTTAATGCTTTCGGCGGAAATGCAAAACTTACAATTTATCCCGATAATGACCATAACGCTTGGGATGATACGTTTTCTAACCCGCAAGTTTATGAGTGGTTGCTAACACACAAAAATGAAAATACAAAACAAATAATTGACATTTATAACGATGTGAAAAAATACGGATAAGAGGATTTTTATGACTCAAAAATACGATGTAGTAATTATTGGCGGTGGCGCCGCAGGTATGTGCGCTGCGATAAATATTAAGTTGCGTGACCGCAGTATAAGTGTAGCAATACTTGAGCAGTTGTCTCGTGTTGGTAAAAAACTTATTACCACCGGTAACGGCAGATGTAATATAAGTAATTTACATATAAATATTGACCGCTATCATAGTAATGACATTGCTTTTGCCGAGTATGCACTCGAAAACTTTGACAATCACTATGTTGCTGACTTTTTTAGCGAAATAGGTGTGGTGTTTACCTATGACGAAACAGGTCGCGCATACCCATATTCTCTACAAGCGGCGTCGGTTGTTGATTGTTTGCGTTTTGCTTTAGATGACTTTGGTGTTGATACATTTGTTGACACCACAGTTTTATCATACAGTAAAAAAGAAAATTTCTTTAACGTAAAAACCAATAACGGTGACTTTGTTTGTGAAAGCATGGTTGTGGCAACCGGTCTTTATTCGGGCGGTCAAAAGCTTGGTTCAAACGGCAGTATGTTAAAGATTTTAAAAAACAATGGCTATAAAACTGTAAAAACAACACCCGCTATTGTGCAACTTAAAACCGAAACCGACATTGTAAAGTCACTTAAAGGTATGAAGGTTAATGCCGACGTAAATCTATCTATAAACGGCACGGCTTTTCGCGGCGATTTTGGTGAGGTTCTTTTCTGTGATTACGGTCTTTCGGGCCCACCGATTATGCAGCTTTCGCGTGAGGTTGAAAGACAATCGGGCGAAAAGGTGATTACACTTGATTTAATGTGGGAATATTCATTTGCAAATGTTTGCGATATGTTAAGCTACAGAGCGGCGGTACTACGTGAACGCAATCTTGAGGACTACCTTACCGGTATGCTTAATAAACGTGTTGGTCAAGCGATTCTTAAAATGTGCGGTTTAAAACTTGGCGACAAGGTAGCAACTCTTAAAACACCTGATATAAAACAGATAGCATCGGTTATTAAGGGTATGAAATTTAAGGTAACGGGAACAACGGGCTTTGACAATTCACAGGTCACAGCCGGTGGTCTCGATACCACACAGTTTAATCCGCAAACAATGGAATCCAAAAAAGAACGTGGACTGTACTGCATAGGTGAAATACTTGATATTGACGGTGACTGCGGAGGATTTAATCTGCAATGGGCGTGGTCTAGCGCAATTTGTGCTGCAAACGCAATTTGTGAAGATTTTGGAGCATAATAATGATAATAATAAATAATATCAAACTGCCTTTAGATGCTAATCTGTGCGATGTTGTAGGTCTTGTTTCTAACAAGCTTAAAATTTCAAAACAAGATATTTTAAGTGCCGAACTTTATCGCAAATCGGTTGATGCACGAGATAAAAGCGACGTACATTTTGTTGTATCAATTATTGCTAGTGTGAAAAATGAATCACAAATTTTAAAAAGAAATAAAAACATTCAACATTTTACAAAAAAAGAATACGTTTGGAAAAAAGCCGAGTCGCATATAAGACCTGTTATTATTGGTTTTGGCCCTGCCGGTATGTTTGCTGCGCTGACTTTTGCTAGAGCAGGTTTGCGACCAATTGTATATGAGCGTGGTGCCGATGTAGATACACGTACCGCCGACGTTGAAAATTTCTTTTCGGGCGGTAAATTAAATCCCGAATCAAACGTTCAGTTTGGCGAGGGTGGGGCAGGTACATTTTCGGACGGCAAACTTAATAGCGGTATTAAAGATATCCGTTGTCGTACTGTGCTTGAAGTGTTTCATGAATTTGGTGCAGGAAGGGATATACTTATTGACGCAAAACCTCATATCGGTACCGATGTTTTAAAAACAGTTGTTAAAAATATTCGGCAAGAAATTATTTCTCTTGGCGGCGAGGTTAATTTTAATTCTCGCCTTGATGGTCTTTATTTTGAAAATAATAAACTTACTGAAATATCAATTAACGATAGAAAACAACCTTGTGAATATTTGTGTCTTTGCATTGGTCATTCTGCACGAGATACATTTAAAATGCTTTATGATAATGGTTTTGAGATGACACGTAAACCTTTTGCTATGGGTGTTCGTATAGAACATTTGCAAAGTGAAATTAACAAGGCATTGTATGGCGATTTTGCATCTCACTCGGCGCTCAAAGCCGCCGATTATAAATTGGCAGTTCATTTGCCAAACGGTCGTGGTGTATTTACATTTTGTATGTGTCCGGGCGGCGAGGTTGTAAACGCTTCAAGTGAAGAGCGCGGTATCGCAGTAAACGGCATGAGTAACAGTTGTCGTGATGGTATTAACGCCAATAGCGCATTACTTGTTGGTGTTGCGCCCGAGGATATTGAGGGCGACGACGTATTGGCAGGTTGCGAATTGCAAAGGCAAATTGAACAAAAAGCATATGAAATCGGCAATGGCGCCGTACCGATAACTACGGTGGGTAATTTTGTTTTCGATAAAAAAATTAAGATTGGCGCTATTAAACCCACAGTAAAACCAAATTACATATTTGCTAATTTTGATCGTATTTATCCTGCATTTATTACCGAGTCACTTAAAGACGGAATAAATGAAATGGGCAAAAAAATCCGAGGTTTTGCGTGTGAGGATGCAATTTTAACCGCCCCCGAAACGCGAAGCTCATCACCTGTTCGAATTGTGAGAAACGAGGCAGGGGAATCAACCACTTTTAGTGGTGTTTACCCTTGTGGCGAAGGCGCAGGTTACGCCGGCGGCATTATGTCCGCTGCAGTTGACGGAATTAAGTCAGCAGAAAGAATAATAGCCTCCCTTGCCTAAAGGGAGGTGGCACGGTGTAACCGTGACGGAGGGATAAATACGGAAAGAAAACACAATGCGAAGCTAACGAATAACGCAAAAGTATTGCGAAAGAATATGACAAAAGAAGAACTTCGTTTGTGGTATGATTTTTTGCGCACATATCCTACTCGTTTTTTGCGGCAAAAAGTAATAGATGATTATATAGTTGATTTTTACTGTCATGATGCACGCCTTATTATTGAACTTGGCGGTTCGCAACATTATGAAGAAAAAGGGTTATTAAAAGATAAAATAAGAACTGAAAAAATTGAGAGTAGGGAATTGACTGTTATTCGCATACCAAACAATGAAGTTAATAAAAATTTCAAGGGAGTATGTGAGTATATTGATTTAATTGTTAATAAACAGTTGGACGAATAATGTTGAGTATCCCACCACCGCAAGCGGTCCCCCTCCCTTTAGGCAAGGGAGGCTTTTTGTATAGTTCAAACTGCACATAAAAGTATTTAAGTCTTTGAAATATTTGTTAAAATAAATAAAATTAGAAAAAATTGTTTATTTTTTAACAAAATACTTGCAAATTTCTTTCAAATAGGGTAAAATACCTTGTAGAAAATTTTTAGGAGGTAATTCCAATGGTTAAAGTTGCTATTAACGGATTCGGCCGTATCGGTCGTCTCGCATTCCGTCAAATGTTTGGTGCAGAGGGCTACGATGTTGTAGCTATCAA
>JAZQYL010000049.1:0-50890 GCA_045633485.1 Acutalibacteraceae bacterium
TACATTTTTTCATAGCGTTTCTTTCGTTCATCGACACATACCTCCCGGCATAAACGGTTTGTTAAGGCATGGGTAAATTGTACCGTTTGAAAATCCCGTTTCGGTATCGTATACCGAGTTTATATGCTGCACATTTACAAATGCCATAGCAAGAACTTCCGGTTCAGGCATTTCGTAATGCGTATGATAATTTGTATCCATATAATTCATAGTCTTTTTCTCCTTTTAATATTTTTCATCCCTTTTACAGTATATTATCAATTTGCCAAATGGTGATTGGCATAAAAAAAGGATATGAGAGGAGTAGTCCTCTCATGTCCTTTTTTGCTAACTCTTTATTTTATTTTTTTGCCTTACAGATATTTTTAATATCAATTATAAAAGTTACTGGAAGCGCTACTATGCCTAAAACCGCACAGAAGAAAAGTATACATGCCCAACGTAACAAGAAAATGATTATACCTTCACCTTCTCTTATAACGTAATATCCACGCGCGACATCCCTTTTATATCCTATGTACGAAAGCAAGAAAAATCCATACGGAAAACCTGCGCCCATTAACCAAATAATAAAATTCGAAGGGTCGGCATTGGTAAACGTAAGGCATACCATAAATCCTAAGCTCGAAAGCATTAAATGGAATAATAGTTTTGCAATCATTTTTTTGCGGTAATTTTTTCTACCAATAATAGCAAACACAAGCCAAGCCACAAACAGCACAGGTATAACCAGTATAACTATCAAATAAAGTGTTTCCCAAGTTTGGTGCGCCTCATATTCTTCCAATGCGCCTTCTTGATTTTCTGTAGGAACATCTGCAACCCTAAATGAATAATAACCCGATCCGTTTTCCTCTACGGTAAAGGTTGTTTCGCGGCTCGCAAGTTTAAATTCTATATCAGGATTATTGTAAATAGTGCATTTTACAAATTCGTATTCACCGGATGGAAAATCATTAAATTTATTAACGCCTACTGTTGTAATTTTTCTTGAAATTTCCTCGCCTGTTTCAATGTTTTTGAAATAAACCTCAAGTTGTTTTCCACTCGCCTCTGATTGAACCGCGCTACAGTTAATAATAACATTGTATTCCTCTGCAAAAACGTTTATCGGCATCATAGTTGCAAACACAATGATCAGCAACAATACCGCGGCCAAAAATTTTTTAAACATATAATTATCCCCTTTTTGCATTTTAATATAATGATTTATACGCTTCGTTATTCGACTACCACCTAATGTTGTCGATTTAATAAATATAAATTATTTTACCACACTTCAACATAGAAGGTTTTAAATTTAACCGTTTGTCAGTAATGTGCGGTTTTTCGGCTATTTTATTTCATCCGTTTTCTTTTCAATTATATATCGTGGTCTACCCTTTACCTCAAGATATATCTTACCTATATATTCACCGATAACACCAAGACTAAGCAGTTGTACGCCGCCAAGGAAACAAATAATACTGACCGTTGATGCCCAACCAGACACGGTTATATTCATAAAAGCACTCACAACCGACCATATAATACCAACAAGACTTAGCACCGCTACAATAAATCCAAATGCCGTAATAAGTCGAATAGGTTTTACCGAAAGACTTGTTATACCATCAAGTGCAAAAGACAACATCTTTTTTAGCGGATATTTGCTTTTGCCGGCAACGCGTTCTTTACGAGAATACTCAACACTAGAATATTTAAAACCAACCATCGGCACAATGCCACGTAAAAAAAGATTTACTTCTTTAAATTTGGCAAGTTCTATAAGCGCCCTTTTTGACATTAGGCGATAGTCCGCATGATTATAAACCATATCAACGCCTAAAGCACGCATAAATTTATAAAAAAGCTGCGCCGTTGAACGTTTGAAAATCGTATCTGTTTTTCGGTCACATCTAACACCGTAAACAATCTCGCTGCCGGACAAATACTCGTCCACCATTTTATCAATAGCATCTATATCATCTTGACCATCACAGTCCACAGAAATAGAAATATCACACTTGTCCTTAGCTTCCATAAGGCCCGCAAGCAATGCGTTTTGGTGACCGCGATTGCGACTTAAAGATATTCCACAATAATGCTCGTCCAATTCAGAAAGCTCGGCAATGATATCCCAAGTATTATCACGACTGCCGTCATCTACAAAAAGTATGCGACTTTGATCGCTGATTTTACCATCTATGTAAAGATCATTAATTTTTTGCAAAAACATAGGAGCCGTAGTAGGCAGCACCTCATATTCATTAAACACGGGTATCACAATATATAATATAGGTTTCACTATGTGTCCCCTTTCGTTTTTATCATGTACATATAAATATATAACCAAACAAGAAATTTGTCAAGCAACCGACCCGATAACGTTGCGTAGCTTTAGAAGTATTTTCTTTTCCGCCCGTGAAACCTGAACCTGTGACATACCTAATTTTATTGCTGTTTCGTTTTGGGTTAAATATTCAAAATAACGGTATCGTATTATTTGTTGCTCGTTATTATCCAGATGAGTAAAGGCGCGTTGAAGCAGCAATTTATTTGTAAGTAATTCTTCAGGACCCGAAACGCAAATATCCATTTCACTAATGCCGTCATCATTTTCATACGTAAGTGATATCGTCGGTTGCGATGCCGATTGCGCTTCGGTGATTTCCTCGGGAGTCACACCAAGTTCGCACGCTAATTCACTTATTGTAGGCTCTCTCGACAATTTTAATTCCAGTTTAGTTTTAGCGCGCGTTATTTTAAGCGACAATTCCTTTAAACTTCGGGACACCTTAATTGCACCTCCATCGCGGAACATTCTACGAATTTCCCCAAGTATAACCGGAACTGCATAGGTAGAAAAACAAAGTCCCCTATTGTTATCAAAACCGTCCGCCGCTTTTACAAGCCCAACACATCCCGCTTGATAAAGATCGTCATACTCAATACCGCGACCCACAAAGCGTTTACAAAGCGAATGAACAAGCGGCAAATTACTTTCGATGAAACTGTTTCTTAAATTATCACTAACCATTAGCTGTATAACGTGGCGAAATCTTTTTAGCAAGTATTACTGTAGTGCCCTTACCTAAATACGATCTCACTCTTATAGAATCCATAAAAGACTGCATAACAGCAAATCCCAGCCCTGCACGTTCACCGCCCACCGTTGTAAAAAGCGGCTCCATTGCTTTTTCCACGTTTTCTATACCGCAACCGTTATCTCGAATTTTTATTTTTATTATATTTGTATCGGTTATTTCGGCACTTATGTAAATTTTGCCGAAAGTATTGCGGTATGCGTGTACAATACAATTTGTAACCGCCTCGCTAACGGCTGTTTTTATATCGTTGATTTCCTCCAACGTAGGATCAAGCTGACTGGCAAACGCTGCTATTGCGGCACGTGCAAATCCTTCGTTTGCAGAGCGTGATAATATGTTCATATTAATCTTATTAATAACTTCCATTTTTAATCTCCTATTTTTTATTTTTTACATTCATCTATTGTTGCAAGCTTTTCTATACCGGAAAGTTTCATTACTTTGTAAATTTGTGGCGATGCCCCAGTTATATGAAGTTTAGCACCTCGAGGCGCCAAATTCCTATATCTGCCCATAACAAGACCTATGCCCGAGCTATCCATAAAACTAACACGAGTAAAATCCAACACAAGTAATGATGGCATATTTAATTCAGCCGCATTGTCTATTGCATTACGAATTGAAGCCGCCGAGTGATGATCAATTTCGCCATTTAGATAAGCGGTGGTAACCTCTCCGTTTACACTAATTTCTACTGCCATTTAAACACCTCTTATATAAAATTTAAAAAGAACAAGTCTTTATATAAGTATAAAGGCTTGTCCTTAATTATTTTGTCGTATTAAGTTGTAAAAAATTATCATATACAGTCACAAAAGCGTCCTAATTTCGCTTGAAAGATAAAGCGAGCCAAAAACAAATATAGGCCCACCGCCACTTTTACTTTTTGCAAGCGCTAATGCGTTTTGTAAATCATTTGCTTTGAATACATTTTGACAATGCTTTTCAGCTACTGCGAATAACTCGTCAACAGGCAACGCACGCGGTACGTTTGGCTTTGTGCAAATTACATTTTTACAAAGCGGTAGAGTTTTGGATAATACTTCTTCATAATTCTTATCGCACATAACACCAACAATAGCGGTAATGTTTTTACATTCACAAAGCGCCGGGCAAAGCGCATCCGCACCATCAGGGTTGTGAGCGCCGTCAAGCACAATAAGCGGATTTTGGGATACTACTTCAAGACGTGCCGGTATAAACGCTTGTTGCAAACCAATTTCAATGTCAGTATCACAAATATTAAGTCCGCTGTTTTTTAACGTTTCTATTGCAACGAGTGCATTTTCTATTTGAAAATCTCCACCAAGCAAAGTTTTATAATAAGAATTTTTATATCGAAATTCATTGCCTAAAAGCGACGATTTAATAATATTTAATTCGTCGACTTTAGGTATTATTACCTTCGGGGCATAATGTTTTATTGTATCTATAACTGCTTTGGTTTGATTTGCACAGGTAACAACGGTATTCGACTTTATTATTCCACATTTTTCTTTTGCTATTTGTTCTATTGTATCACCCAAAATTGCAGTGTGATCCAATCCAATTTTGGTGATAACCGAAACTATTGGAGCAGATATAATGTTTGTAGCATCAAAGCGCCCTCCAAGTCCCGTTTCAATCACAGCTATATCGATCTTTTTTTCATTAAAATATAAAAAACCAACTGCAGTTATAAACTCAAATTCCGTAAGCGTGACATTTGTGTCAATCACCTGCTTAGACAGCCTGCACAAATCATCACGGCTGATATATTCGCCGTTTATTTGTATACGCTCACAAAAATCGGTAATATAAGGAGATACAAAAATTCCAACCTTATATCCTGCGCATTTTAATACACTCGAAATAAAGGTGCAAACCGAACCCTTGCCGTTTGTACCGGCAACATGTATACATTTGAAATTGTTTTGCGGATTATTTAGTCTGCAACAAACTTCACCTATTCGATCAAGGCCCGCCTCGTGCGAAAAAGCGCCGAGTGAATGTATGTATTCCAAAGTTTCATAATATTTCATAAAACACCAAAATTTTACTTGAAAATTTAAAAAATTATTTCACATAATACTATCAAGGATGTTAATCCATCCTTTTTAATACAGCAGATATATTTAAACACTATCGCTTATGATAATGAAAATACATCTACTGTAATATTAAAGAGAGTCGAACAATTCGACTCTCTTTTTTTAAAAAATTATTAAAGAGCCTTGAGGTCAGCAATGCTTTCTTCAATCATCTTTATTTTATCAAGAGCTTTTGCAAGACCTGCACGTTGCTGCTCAATAACAGCCGCCGGTGCCTTTGCAACGAATCCCGCATTGTTGAGTTTCTTTTCAAAAAACTCTTTATCAACTACGGCTTTTTGCAAATCCTTGTTAAGACGCGCAATTTCGGCATCAATGTCAACCAATTCTTTCATTGGCATATAAACAGTAGCCGCATCGGTAACCACGCGAACTGCGCCTTCCGCATCAAAGCCTTCGCCAATTTCAACTTCGGAAGCCGATGCCAAACGACAAATATATGATGTACCTGTGCTAAAGGTATCAGCAAAGTTTGTTTGTATACAAACCTTAGCCTTTTTAGAGGGCGGAACGTTCATTTCTGCCCTACGATTTCTAATAGCCTTAATTACAAGCATTATCTTTTCAAACTCGGCTTCATCCGCAGCAAAATCAAACGCTTCTTGGAACTTAGGCCACTCGGTTATCATTAATGCTTCGGCATCACCGTGTGGCATGGTCTGCCAGATTTCCTCGGTAATAAATGGCATAAACGGATGAAGAAGTGCCAATGTGTTTGTAAACACATATACAAGAACACTACGAGCAGTATTTTTTGCCTTTTCATCTTCGCCGTTTAAGCGTGATTTGCAAATTTCAATATACCAATCGCAAAATACATCCCAAATGAAATCGTAAAGTTTTTGTATTGCCATACCAAGTTCAAAACGGTCAAGATTTTCAGTAACGTCTCGAACAAGGGTGTTGTATTTTGAAATTATCCATTTGTCTTCAAGCGCTAATGCGTCAACGTCAACCGGTAATACTTTATCACTATCAAGATTCATTAATATAAATCTTGCAGCATTCCAAATCTTGTTAGCAAAATTTCGGCTTGCTTCTACACGTTCCGGTATATAGCGCATATCATTACCGGGACTATTGCCCGTAGCAAGCGAGAAACGGAGCGCGTCTGCGCCGTAGGTATCAATTACTTCAAGTGGATCTACACCGTTACCCAAAGACTTAGACATTTTTCTGCCTTGAGGGTCACGAACAAGACCGTGAATAAGAACAGTATTAAACGGAACCTGACCGGTCTGCTCTAACCCCGAGAACATCATACGCATTACCCAGAACGGAATAATATCATAACCGGTAACAAGCGTATTTGTTGGATAGTAATGTTTTAAATCTGCAGTTTCATCCGGCCAACCAAGTGTCGAGAACGGCCAAAGTGCTGATGAGAACCATGTATCAAGAGTGTCAGGATCTTGAACAATCTTTTCGCTTCCGCAATGAGCACATTTTGTTGCATCATCACGAGAAACGGTGATTTCGCCACATTCTTCACAGTACCATGCCGGTATACGGTGACCCCACCAAAGCTGACGTGAAATACACCAATCACGAATATTTTCAAGCCAATGGAAATATACCTTTTCAAAACGCTGTGGCACAAACTTGGTTTCTCCGTTTTTAACCGCATCAATAGCAGGAGTTGCCAACGGTTTCATCTTTACAAACCATTGTTTTGAAACGGCGGGCTCAACCGTAGTTCCGCAACGATAGCAAGTGCCGACATTGTGTGTATAATCTTCTATTTTAACAAGAGCGCCCTCGGCTTCAAGATCAGCTACGATTGCTTTTCGTGCTTCATATCTATCCATTCCGGCGTATTTAGGATAATCCTGTGTGATTTTAGCATCATCGGTCATTACGCAAATAACCGGAAGATTATGACGAAGACCGACCTCAAAGTCGTTAGGATCGTGAGCAGGTGTAATTTTAACAACACCTGTACCAAAATCCATTTCAACGTAATCGTCGGCAACAACCGGTATCTTACGATGAACTATCGGTAAATCAAGCTCTTTTCCTATTAAGTCTTTATATCTTTCATCATTTGGATTAACCGCAACGGCGGTATCACCAAGAAGTGTTTCAGGACGTGTTGTAGCAAGTTCAAGATATCCGCTGCCATCGGCAAAAGGATAGCGCAAATGCCAAAAATGGCCTGCCTGTTCCTCGTACTCAACCTCGGCATCAGAAATTGATGTCTTGCAATGCGGACACCAGTTAATAATCCGTTCTCCACGATAGATAAGGCCCTTTTCGTAAAGGTTAACAAATACTTCCTTTACAGCTTTATTACACCCTTCATCAAGAGTAAAGCGTTCGCGATCCCAGTCGCAAGAAGAACCTAGTTTTTTAAGCTGCTCAATAATTCTGCCGCCATATTGACGCTTCCATTCCCAAGCGCGCTCTAAAAAGCCGTCACGACCGATATCTTCCTTCGTGACACCTTCCTTTTTCATAGCTTCAACGATTTTTGCTTCGGTTGCAATTGACGCATGGTCGGTACCGGGAAGCCAAAGTGTATCAAAGCCTTGCATACGCTTAAAACGAATAAGAATGTCCTGCAAAGTATTATCAAGCGCATGTCCCATATGAAGCTGACCGGTAATGTTTGGTGGCGGAATAACTATAGTGTAGGTATCTTTACCCTCTTCACATTTAGCGTGAAAATATTTTCCGTCAAGCCACATTTTATAGATGCGGTCTTCAACATCCTTTGGATCATACTGCTTTGCGAGTTCTTTGTTCATAAATTTACCAACTCCAAATATGTATATTTTAAACTAAATGGTTAATATTAATATTGTCAGTCACGACTAACAGCGTTTGCATTTCGTGGCGGACAAGACCGCCCGAGATGCATTTATTTGCTTTGTTGTTTTAAAAAAGCAGGTCGCTTTCGGACGGTTTTTTATTTTACCCTTAAACACACTATATGTCAAGGGTTGTTTGTGTTGCCTGTTCTTTTTGAGGCAATGCACCTGCTGCAGGCAGATTTTTAGTGCGATAACGATGCGGATTATCAATGGTATCGCTTACATATGGTATTGCGGTAAATATACGTTGACCCTTCTTTTGTGTCATAACCGCTATGCCACCGTTATCCTTGGTTGCCTTGGAGGGAATAGACGCGGTATTGACAAGAAGCATACGATTGTTAGTGGATTTAAGCAATATATCACAATCCTCTTTAAAATAAAGAATGGTATGAATTTTATGCTTTTCGCAATACGCCTTAATAAGCTTTTTACGGTTTGTCTTGGTTTCGTAGGATTTAAGCGGAACCTTTGCGATACGACCATTGTCAAACACAAATATCATAAAACCAGAATAATCACGAGTATGCACCATATAAAGACTTGCTTCGCCCTCGTCATATCCCAATTTGCTGCCTATAAAATCACCAAGCGTACTGGCTTTGCCATCAACAAAATCGAACACTCTGCTCTTATAAACCTGAGCGTTGGTTGTAAAGAAGAGGAGATCGTGCGCGTTTGTCGATTCTTCGATTTGTGTGATTTCATCGCCTTCTTTTAACTTTTGCTCACCGCTCATACGAAGTGACAATGGTGTGATTTTTTTGAAATATCCATCTTTTGTAAAGAACAATGTAACGGGTGATTCATCAAGTACCTCAGGCTCGTTGGTACTGTCTTCCGTTTCGGCAGAAACAATTTGAGTCTTTCGATCCTGACCGTATTTTTTAATAACCTCTTCAAGTTCTTTAACAATTATCTTTTTGATTTTTGCTTTAGAATCAAGAATTGACTGTAAATCTTCTATTTCTTTTTCAAGATTTTCGATTTCATCCAAACGTTTTAAAATATATTCGCGATTTAGGTGGCGCAACTTAATTTCAGCAACGTATTCAGCCTGAATTTCGTCAATACCAAATCCTATCATAAGGTTTGGCACAACCTCTTTTTCTTCCTTTGTGTCGCGCACTATCTTGATTGCCTTATCAATATCCAGCAATATTTTTTGCATACCCTTAAGAAGATGCAGCTTGTCCCTTGCCTTTTCAAGTTTAAAGTATACTCGGCGACGCACACATTCGCTACGAAAAGCTACCCATTCGGCTATAATATCTTTAACGCCCAAAACCATCGGACTTGACGCAATAAGAATATTAAAGTTACAAGAAAAGCTATCCTGCAAAGGTGTTAACTTAAACAGTTTTTTCATTAGCTTTTCGGGGTCTGTGCCACGTTTTAAATCAATAGTAATTTGTAAACCGTTAAGATCGGTTTCATCACGAATATCATTAATCTCGGTTATCTTTTTAAGCTTTACAAGGTCAATTATCTTTTCGATAATTGCCTCGGTAGTAGTGGTAGGCGGTATAGATTTTATATCAATACAATTGTTTGATTTGTCATATTCATATGTGCCGCGCACCTTAAATCCACCGCGACCTGTCTCGTAAATTTTTTCCATTTCGGCTCGATTGTACAAAAGCTCGCCGCCTATGGGAAAATCGGGCGCAAGCAAAGTGTCCGCAACATTAATATCATTATCCTTAATATATGCTATTGTGGTTTCGCACACTTCGCGCAGATTAAAAGGACAGATGTTACTTGCCATACCTGCCGCGATACCCATATTTGCATTCACAAGTATTGAAGGAAAGGTTACCGGGAATAACACTGGTTCTTTCATTGTAGCATCATAGTTATCAACGAAATCAACCGTGTCCTTATCAATATCGGCAAAAAGTTCTTCAGCAATAGGCGCAAGCTTTGCTTCGGTATAACGCGAAGCTGCACATTGCATATCACGTGAATACGCCTTGCCAAACGAACCCTTGGACTTAACGTAAGGATGCAAATGCGCCTCGTTGCCTTCACTTAATCTAACCATTGTTTCGTAAATTGCGCCATCACCGTGCGGATTAAGTTGCATAGTTCGACCAACAATGTTAGCAGACTTTATGGTACCGCCCTTTAACAGGCCCATAGTATGCATTGTGTATAACAATTTACGGTGTGAAGGTTTAAAACCATCTATTTCAGGAATTGCGCGCGAAATTATTACACTCATAGCATATGGCATGAAGTTGGACTTCAGCGTATCGGTAACCAGGCTTTCTACCACAGTACCGGCGCCGGCAATATATGCGTTGCTTTTTGGCTTTTTAATTTTTTGCTCTGTTTCTTTTTTCTTTCTTGGAGCCAAGTTAATAATCTCCTTTAAAATTTATATACTTAACTGATGTCGGCATCTTCCATATAAAGATAGCCGTATTCCGATATATAGTCTTTTCTTCCTGCAAGATTATCGCCCAAAAGAAGATCAAACATTTCGCTTGTATGTTCGGCATCTTCGGGAAGAATTTTTATAAGACGTCTTGTTTCAGGATTCATAGTAGTCAGGTTCATCATATCAGGTTGGTTTTCACCCAGTCCTTTTGAACGCTGCAATGTGTATTTTTCATTACCTATTTCATTTAATATATCAATTTTTTCGTTTTCATCATAAGCAAAATAGGTCTTTACTTTGGTATTTATTTCATAAAGCGGAGTTTCTGCAATAAATACCTTTCCTTCGCTGATAAGCGTTGGCATAAGACGATATATCATGGTAAGAATAAGCGTACGAATATGAAAACCATCCACATCAGCATCAGTACATATTATAATCTTATTCCATTTTAGGTTGGACAAATCAAAGTTAGAAAGGTTTTTATTAGCCTTTGATTTAACCTCTACACCGCAACCTAAAACCTTTAACAAATCAGTTATAATTTCACTTTTGAAAATTTTATCATACTCTGCTTTTAAGCAATTGAGTATTTTACCTCGTACAGGCATAATTGCCTGAAACGCAGCATCACGCGCCAATTTACAAGAACCCAAAGCCGAGTCACCCTCAACTATGTAAAGTTCACGTTCGTTTATATCTTTGCTACGGCAGTCAACAAACTTCTGTACCCTGTCGGCCATAGTATTACCGGTAGCAAGTGTCTTTTTAAGGTTTATTCTTTCCTTTTCGCTTCGTTCGCGACTACGCTTGTTTATAAGCACCTGCTCGGCAATCTTTTCCGCCTCGGCTTTGTTTTCTATAAAATAAATTTCAAGCTGATGTCGGAAAAACTCGGTCATAGCATCGCCTATAAATTTGTTAGTTATGCTTTTCTTGGTTTGATTTTCATAGGAGACCAAACCGCCCGGCGAAAACGAGGATACAACAAGCACCAAGCATTCTTCAACATCTGAAAATGTTATCTTGCTCTCATTGCTTTTATATTTATTATTTTGTTTTAAGTAAGCATCTATCTGATAAACAAATGCATTTCTTACAGCGCGCTCCGGCGCCCCGCCGTACTCAAGCCAGCTAGAGTTATGGTAGTACTCTTTTTTTGTATGACGATTAGAAAAGGTTAGCGCCGCATTAATTTTAACCTTATATTCCGGCTTATCGTCACGGTCGCGGCCCTTGCGTTCGGCACTCCAAAATTGTACCGATGTAAGTTTTTCCTCTCCTACGGTTTCATTAACGTAATCAGTAATTCCGTTTTCATAAATAATGTCCTGTGTTATATATCTCGCTCCTTGTTGTTCGCGGAATTCGAACAACAAATTGTCGTTAACAATCGCCTGTCTTTTTAGTGTGTCAATAAAGTAATCACGAGGAATATTTATATCTGTAAAGACCTCAATATCAGGTTTCCAACGGATTTTTGTACCCGTTTCACGACCTGTATATTCCTCCTTCTTTAATCCGCCTTTGTTAAAGCCCTTTTCGAAATGAAGGCTATATTTAAAACCATCACGTTTTACCTCAACGTCCATCCATTCGGCAGCATACTGCGTGGCGCAAAGTCCCAATCCGTTAAGACCAATAGATGTGCTGTAGTTTGAGCCTTCGTCTGTACCGTATTTACCGCCTGCATACATCTCGCAAAAAACCATTTCCCAGTTTTCGCAATCGTATTTTGAGTTATAATCAACAGGGCAACCTCGTCCAAAATCCTGTACTTCAATAGAGTTGTCACTATGGTATGTAACAACTATCTTTTTGCCGTAGCCTTCGCGCGCCTCGTCTATAGAATTGGATATAATTTCAAAAACAGAATGTTCACATCCGTCAAGACCGTCAGAACCAAAAATAACACCCGGGCGTTTTCGTACTCTGTCGGGACCTTCCAGCTTTTGAATACTTGTATTATCGTATTGTGGTCTTGCTCTAGCCAAAATTACACTTCCTTGCAAATAGCCATATTTTTTCACATTAATATACAGTATATATTATATACCAAATATTGTGGTTTAGTCAAGTTTAAAAACACCAAATAATATGTAAAAGTCCCGACAAAGTCGGGACTCAGTAATTACTCATCATTAATTGTTAATTAATCTAAATATATATATGGTGCCGGATCCATATTTTTACCATTTACAATAACCTCAAAATGCAAATGATTACCTACCGACTGACCTGTAGTGCCCACAAGAGCGATAACATCACCCTGAGATACTACATCGCCAACCGAGCAGCAAAGTGTTTTTGCGTGAGCATATAATGTGCGAGTTCCGTCTTCATGCTCAACTATCACACAATATCCGTAATTTCCATTCCAACCCGAAAGCACAACCTTGCCATCTGCTACAGCATAAATAGATGTGCCGCTCTTTGCGCAAATATCGACTCCCTTATGATTTCTACCGTCACCGTAATAAGAACTTACACGCCAAGTGCCATCCGGCAATGGAAAAATAAAGCCTGCCTTGTGAGCTTGTTGTTTCTGCTTTGCGGAAGCAAGTGTTTTTGCGGTACCCTTAACCACAACCTCGTTTACAGGAGCTACTACTACCTCAGTACTAACATCTGTAGAAGATTGCACCTCACCATTTAACATTACTACATCCTGTGTTATGCGGTTTACGCCCGACACACCTGCAACTGTAACCTCTTGATAACCGATTACTTGTTCGTTGGTTTTTTCCACTATGCTTTGGTATGGAACCATAATATCTGTAACTTGACGCACCTTGGTAACAACCGAAAGTGAATTAACAACGCCTTCAATAGCGCGTTTACTATCAAGGTCACCAACCATAAAATAACCATCTTCACAGTTTACATCATTCGCAAAATAACTTTCGCACTGCTGGCCCTCAACAGAAAAACTGTTAAGACGCTCAGTAAGAATGTTATCAATAACACTCTTTTCGGCTCTTGCCACAGCGCTTCCATCAACAAACAATGTAGAAGCTGCAACGATTTCATCGGTATTATCAATAATAGCAGTAGCAACATCGTTGGTATTGTCGATATTTTCATTTAGAACAACCGTTGCATTAAAGCTAGGTTCTTGCACAACCGATTCAATATTATTACCGTTTACCATTTTTACAACAAGGTTTAACGCATCGTCAAAATGCTTTTTACTACTTACTGTAGCAATGGTACTGCCACTATAATTTACTTTATATGCTATACGGGTACCTGTAAAAGAAAGGCTTGCAACAATAGCAATTACTGCAACAATTGCAAACATACCCTGTTTTGCTTTTCTTGAACTATTTTTAATTGTAGATGTCGCACTTTTTATACTGCTAATAATCAGTGGAATTACATCACCCAAAATAATTCTCCTTTCGAAATATTACAATTTTGTAACCTTTTACAATGTTATTATACCAAAAAGTTACAAAATTGCAACCTTTTTCTTTAAAAAAGTTAAAAACCATTAACTTTTTGTGCAAATATTCAGTAGTTTAGAGATTCCCTTTGGTATTTTAATATAAAAAGCACAAAAAATGCCCTGCGCAAAGCAGGACATTTTTAAATTTAAAACAACGACATTTGATTTGTATCGGGCAAATCGGCCATTGCGCCAAGGTCAGCAAGATTTTGAATAATGGTTTTGGAAACACCGGCTTCAACCGCAAAATCTTCACGAGATACAAAGTCGCCCTTTTGTGCCGCTTCGTAAATAGAGTATGCCGCCTTTTCGCCAACACCCGAAAGCGCGCCGAAAGGCAAGCGCATTTTACCGTCTTCGGGCAAAAACTTCATAGCGTGTGAATGCCTGATATCGATAGGCAAAACCTCTATTCCGCGCGCCATCAGTTCATTGAATATAAGCAAGGTATCGTATGTATCAAGTTCTTTTTTAGTAGCTTCTTTACCCTTTGCCTTAATCTCATTCATTTTAGAAAGCACTGCGCCCCTACCTTTTAAAATTGTAGGAACATCAACATCCTCGGGACGCGCTGTAAAGTAAGCACAATAAAACTCCAACGGCTTATATACCTTGTACCAGCCAAGCTTAATTGCCGAGATAACATATGCTGCCGCGTGAGCCTTAGGAAACATGTACTTGATTTTATAACAAGAGTTTATGTACCACTCAGGCACATTTACCGCGCGCATATCATCTTCCATTTGTCCCCATTCTTCTTTGGAAACCTTGCCCTTAGCAACCAAGCCTTTACGAACCGTTTCGGTAATTTTGAAAGCTCGTCCTTCATCCATACCCTGATGTATAAGGTAAACCATTATATTATCACGGGTACCGATAACCTCGGAAATTGTACAAGTTCCGTTATCAATAAGATCTTTTGCGTTGCCAAGATAAACATCGGTACCGTGCGAAAGACCCGAAATTTGCAACAAGTCTGAAAAATTCTTCGGTTTACAGTCCACAAGCATACCTCGCACAAAGGAGGTTCCAAATTCAGGTAAACAAAACGTACCGGTTTTTGATTCGATGTCCTCGGGCGTTACACCAAGTGCTTCGGTAGAAGTGAAAAGGCTATATACCTTAGGATCGCTCATAGAAACCGCATTTACATCTATACCGGAATATTCGGTAAGATATTTATACGTGGTAGGCACCACATGTCCCAATTCGTCGAGTTTTAATATGGTATCATGAATAGAATGGAAGTCAAAGTGGGTTGTAATGATGTCACTGTTTACATCATCCGCCGGATGTTGCACCGGACAAAAGTCATATATTGTTTTATCGTTTGGAACAATAATCATGCCGGCAGGATGTTGACCTGTTGTGCTCTTTACTTGAGCATGTTCAACAAGACCTGCCAATCGATTTAATTCCGCCTGAGAAAGAGTTATATTCATTTTTTCGGCATACGCCTTAGCAAAACCAAAAGCAGTTTTTTCGGCTATGGTAGAAATCGTACCTGCCTTAAACACATTATCGGCGCCAAAAAGAGTTTTGGTGTAATCCTGTATTCTGTTTTGTACTTCATCGGAAAAATTAAGGTCGATATCAGGAACTTTATCGCCTTTAAATCCCAAGAAGGTTTCAAACGGAATGTCATGGCCGTTACGATCAAGCGGTGTGTTACAATGCGGACAATTCTTTTCGGGTAGGTCAAAACCTGAACCCACCGAACCGTCGTTAAAAAATTCGCTGTATTGACAGGTCGGGCACACATAATGAGGTGCCAAGGGATTAACCTCGGATATACCGGCCATAGTCGCAACAAATGATGAGCCTACCGAACCACGCGAACCAACGTAATAACCAAGTTCCTCGCTTTTTGCAACCAGTTTTTGCGCCGAAATATACATTATGGAGAATCCGTTATTAATAATAGAATTTAACTCTTTATTAAGTCGCTTTTCCACTATTTCGGGCACAGGGTCACCGTAGATTGATTTAGCATTGCGCCAACAAATGTCGCGCAGTAGGTCATCGGAACCTTCAATAACGGGCGGATAATTTCCCTTAGGCACGGGTATTACGTCTGATGATATCATGTCTGCAATTTTGTTTGGGTTTTCCACAACAAATTCATATGCCCTATCACCAAAATATGAAAAATCATCCATCATTTCATTTGTGGATTTAAAATGCAACGGAGCCTGATTGTCGATATCGTCAAAACCTTGACCCGCCATAACAATTTGACGAATAATGCCATCTTGTTTCTTAAGAAAATGTACGTCGCCTGTCGCAACGACCATTTTCCCTAATTTATCGGCTATTTCAACCACTTTACGATTAAAATCCTTTATAACATCTATGGATGTGACATTTTTAAAGCGATTAGGTGTAACGTTACCTTTTTTGTCCACCTTATCAGGTTTTACACTATCACGAACCATAAACTCATTGTTGCCAAGCGGTTGTATTTCAAGATAATCGTAATAATCGGCTATCTCCAAAAGGGTTTTTTCATCCTTACCGTCAATTATTGCACGATAAAGTTCACCTTGTTCACAAGCAGAGCCAACGATAAGACCTTCGCGATGAGCATCCAAATGTGACCTTAAAATTATCGGCCTGCCATAAAAGTTGTTAAGATGTGCTTGAGAAACCAATTTGTATAAGTTTTTAAGTCCAACTAAATCCTTAACCAAGATGATTTGGTGATTTCTTAATTTGCTTATTTCCTTGTTTGAAAGTCCCGTAACATCATAACGTGTGTCATCAATAAAGTAGTTTTCGACACCGTATATTGCCTTAAATTCTCCGCCACCTTTACGAATCTTTGAAACGGCATCGGCTATTGCGGGATATGCCTGCACTACACCATGGTCGGTAATAGCAACGGCCTTGTGACCCCACTTGTATGCAAGATTAATTATATCACCCGCACTTGCTACGGCATCCTTTGCCGACATATTTGTATGGCAATGCAGCTCTACTCGCTTCTCGCCGTCGTAATCGTCTGTTTCTTCGTATTTTTTTATTGTAGCAAGTGATTTTACATCAAGCACAAAATCACGAGTCCAGCTGTCGTAGGAATAGTCGCCGTTTACAACAACGCAAACACCGTTTTTAAGCGGCGATATCTCGTTTAAAAAATCGGTTGCCGCCGCATCCAAATTTTTGGTGTATTTTGCATCAAAAAACTTAGTTACAGTCGCCGCGAATGAGTTTGTAGTATCACTAAAATAAAATTTAATTTTAACCATTTTGCCGCCGCGCTTTGTATCAAGCACGCGACTTTCAATACCGAAAACCTCACCCCATGCGCAAACAGGAACGCTTTCACCGTCATTCTGCGGAAGCATTACCGAACTTAACGGTTTTACGTTGGTATCTATTTTTCTACCGTAGAAAAGTTTTGCGCTTTCTAAATATACCGGCAATCCGTCCTTTGGTTTATAATCATACTTCTTTTCTTCATTTGTATCTGCCTTTTTAGGAACAGATGTTGTTTTTTCTTGTATTACCGGCGCAGTAGGCTCTGGCAATATCATAGGAGCCTCATCCAGTACACCATCAAAGGAAAGGGTGATTTCTATATCAAAATATTTTTTAACAAGCAATTTAATGTTTTTCTCGAAGTTTCCCTCTTTGATTTTTTCACAACCGCCGTATTTTAATGTGATTTTTAAATTGTTGTTATCTAAATTATATTCTGCCTCGTTAAAATATCCGTTAAAGACTATGTTTTTAGAACGTATTTCTGCTACCAAATCTTTTATGGCATCAATGCAAAAAGCAGAACTTTCAAAGGTTATATCAACAGTTTCCTCTTCGAGTTGAAGGGCATGTTTAATCTCCTCACGCAAAAGGTTAGTTTTTGCGCAAGGTATATATTCATTACTGTGCAATTTTAAACTAAGACTGCGCAAATCGCTGTTTAATTTACATTCATTTATCTGTACATTACTAAACACAGCAACCGTCTGCGCATTTAAGTATGTAGCAAACAACTCAGCAAAAGAGTACATTTATATTCCTCACATTTTATTTATTTCTTGTTCTAACAAATCTAATAACTTATTTTCAGGAACCTTATTATAAAGAATTTTGCCCTGCTTAAATATAACACCGCAATCTTTACCACCTGCAATACCTATGTCTGCAGCGCCGGCTTCTCCGGGTCCGTTTACAACACAACCCATTATCGCAACCGTAATATCCTTATCAATATTTGCAAAACGAGTCTCGGCTTGTTTTGCAAGTTTAATTAAATCAATTTCCGTTCTACCGCACGTTGGACAAGAAATGAATTTTACTCCGTCTTTTCTAATACCTAACGCCTTAAGGAGTTTTTTAGCCGCCTCAACCTCTTTTACAGGCTCATCGGTAAGTGAAATTCGTATAGTGTCTCCAATACCGCGCAGCAAAAGTCCACCTATACCTGCCGCGGATTTTATAACCCCAATATTTTCCGTGCCCGCTTCGGTAACTCCCAGATGTAACGGATACGGACACACCTGAGCAGCCTTTACATAAGCATCATACATGCGTTGCGGATTAGAAGATTTTAGCGACAAAACAATATCGTTAAAATCATATTTTTCTAAAAGCGATATGTGATAAAGCCCGCTTTCCACCATTGCATCAGGCGTTGCTGCGCCGTGGCGCGCTAAAATTTCTTTTTCCAGAGAGCCCGAATTAACGCCGATTCTTATTGGTATATTTTTATCGCGACAAACACGCGCTACCTCTCGCACCTTTGTCTCGTCACCTATATTTCCGGGATTTATTCTTACCTTATCTACACCGGCTGCCACACTTTCAATAGCAAGTCGCCAATCAAAATGAATATCGGCCACAAGCGGAATGCTTATGCTTTTCTTTAACGCTTCAACCGTTTTTACGGTTTCAATATCAGGGACTGATACTCGCACAATGTCACAGCCTACATTTTGCAGATCAAGCGCTTGTCGGACATTACCATCGATATCGTGCGCATGCGCACATAACATTGATTGAATACTAATCGGCGCACCGCCGCCGATAGCAACATCCTTTGCATATACCTTTTTTGTTGTAGCATTTGTAAACATTAAATCACCCTGCTATTAGCATATAAATATCTTTAAATGAAATTATCACCATAAATATCAAAAGCAAAATCATTCCAACCGCATGAACAATGGATTCATACTTTTGCGGCACAGGTTTTTTGAATATCATTTCAAACAAAATAAACACCAATCTTCCGCCATCAAGCGCAGGAAGCGGTAACAGGTTAAACAGTCCTAAATTTATGGTTATAAGCGCCATTATAGGAATAATGTCAAACAGGTTTTGTTTTGCGACGCTACCTATAGCCGCAGTAACTCCAACCGGACCGGACATAGCGCTAATGCCGTATCTTCCTGTTAGCAAATCAATCAGCGAACGATACACAACTGCACAATTTGAAAGTGCGGTATTGAACGTATGGGTTATAAAGTTTGTAAATGTTTTTTCCTTACCCTTTACATAAAAGTCTACCGTAAGATAATTAATATCGTCAATTGTTTCACTTTCAAACTTAACATTATTCAGTTGTACATTTTTACCGTCACGCTTTACGGTAATATCTATTTGACCGTCATCCACATTACTAAAAGCATAACTTAAATCATAGGTAGTAAAAATTCTGCGACCGTCTACCCTGATTATCTTGTCGCCTTCACACAGTCCATATTGTGAGCTTCTTGCATTTTCGTGAAAAACATCGATTGTTGTTGTGGCAAATTTTTGGGAAGGTATTAAAGTAATCGAAACAAGAACTAACCCCAATAAAAGGTTAAACACTGCGCCCATAACTACAATCAAAAAACGTCTCCATGGTTTTTTGTTACAAAAAGCACGCTCGTCACCACTTGCTTCATCCTCGCCCTCCATTGCGCAATATCCGCCCAAAGGCACAAGATTAATTGCATATTTTGTTTCGCCCTTACCCCACTTGAGCAATTTAGGGCCAAAGCCGACCGCAAATTCATTTACCCTAACACCCAATAATTTTGCCGCAATAAAATGACCGAATTCGTGAATTACTATAAGTATCAAAAACAAAATTATTGCTACGGCATAAGGCCAAACATTATTAAGAATATCTAAAATGATAATCACAACCTAAAATTAAATTATTTTTTTAACCTCGTCAAAGATTCTGTCTGCTATTGTTTTCATTCCAAGATCGCCCGGATGATTCGCGACACCGTAATGCTCAAATTTACCAATTGCCTTCATCTCATCAAGTTCACCCAAGTCATTAATTACAACAAGCGGCCAACCCATTTCTTTTGACACTTCGGCAACAACAGCATCGGCAGTATGCTTCCAAAAAGACGTTGTAAGAATTATTTTTGCTTTGCCGCTTTTATTGAGGTAGTTAATAAAATCAATATATTCCCTCTTAAAAACAGCGGCGTCAAAATCTTTCCAAGGACAGTTTTCTATAAAACGAACAACTATAACGTCAGCATTAAAATCACGCGCAGCTTCATAAATCGGAAATGCCTGTTTGCCATTTGCAAAATCACGTTCCCATTTGTACGCCTGGCAAATGCAGAAGGTGGCATCGGACGCCACATCCTGAATGTGTTTTTTTAACACGTGAACATAATCCTTTTCTTTAGCGGAAGCCGCCATGCCCCATTGATTGTTCCATCCTATGTCGGCTTTAGGCTCGTGAAGTGTAATAGAATTACCTGCCATCATTACTCTTATACCAGTGTTTTCTTGACACTCAAATGTTACGTCGTGCTCCGCTCTTAATTGATCCTCAGCCTTTACGGTGTTTTTTTCTATTTGTTTCATTTATATCGCCTCTCTTACAATTCGTCGTGCAGCTTGGTCTGCTTCGAAAATATCATCTATATTAAATTCGCCCTTGTTTTGGCACATATTCATTGCCTTTTCGTTTAGTTCAGCAATTTGTAAAAATTTAATTTTACCCTCCAAAAACAATTTAACAGCCTCTTCATTAGCCCCGTTAATTGCCGTAGGATAAAGCCCTCCCCTGTTTATTGCCTCAACACAAAGGGGCAATAATCTAAATGTTTCAATATCGGGCTTATCAAAGGTTAACACACCCACCTTAAACAAATCCAGAGTTTCAAAACACATATCACGCTGAGGATATGTAAGCGCATATTGTATCGGTAACTTCATATCAGGTGTGCCAAGCTGAGCAATAACCGCGCCGTCAGACAATTCTACCGCCGAGTGCAAAATGCTTTGCCTGTGCACCAACACATCAATTTGTGATGCAGGAATACCGAATAAATGCACAGCTTCAATAACCTCTAGTCCCTTGTTCATCAATGTTGCGCTATCTATTGTAATTTTTGCACCCATAGACCAATTAGGATGCTTAAGCGCATCCTTTGCAGTAACGCTTTGCAGTTCTTGCCTGGTTTTACCAAAGAACGGACCGCCCGAGGCGGTTAGCAAAATCTTTTTTAAGCTATTCTTAGGAGCGCCTTGCAACGACTGAAAAATCGCCGAATGCTCGCTGTCTACCGGTAACAAGGAAACTCCCTTTTCCTGTAGTTTTCGATTGACGATTTCGCCGCCAGTTACAAGCGTTTCTTTATTGGCTAACGCAACGGTATGACCGGCTTCGATCGCTGCAATCGTAGGTCGCAATCCTGCAATACCGACAATCGCATTTAGTACAATGTCACCATCGGCCATTGCCGCTTCACATACGCCATCTGGACCTGATAAAACCTTTATATCCGTATCAGCAAGCTTTATTCTAAGATCATCTGCAGCATCTTTGTCAAACATCGCAACCGCTTGAACCTTAAATTCTCTTGCCTGTTTTTCAATTAAAGAGACATTACTTCCTGCCGCTAAAACGCTTACGGTATATTTATCGGGATTGGCTCTTACAATATCAAGCGCTTGTGTACCAATTGATCCTGTAGAACCTAAAATAATAAGTTTTTTCATTAAATTACACCCAACAACATAAGAATATAAACCAACGGTGAAATAAACAAAACGCTATCTACTCTATCAAGAACGCCGCCGTGTCCCGGAATTAAATCACCATAGTCTTTAATCCCTGTCTTGCGTTTAATAATAGATGCGAACAAATCACCTATTATGCCAACCACACAAAGTGGAATAGTTATTAAAAGTGCCGGTAAAATTTTATTGAAGTATCCAAAGCAAAGAGTAACAATAAGTGTTACAATAAAACTTGATATTATACCGCCCAGAGCACCTTCTATAGTCTTTTTGGGACTAATTTCGGGACATAATTTGGTTTTTCCAATGCTGACGCCAACAAAATAAGCACCAATATCACATACGCACGAAAAATTAAGCAGCAACAACAAATAATATATTCCGCTGGTTGTAATTATAATACTTGATATAGTAGAAAAAGCGAAAGCATATAATAAAGGCATTGAACAAAGCACAGCAATTTTAGCAAGATCCAATTTCTCATGCTTTACAAGTATCAAAACGGCAATCGCCAAAACATAAACCACCGATATAATTATTGCCATTACAAAAGAATAAATATCAAAATATTGATAGCTCGTTAAATTAAGTTGAAAAAGATTTTCGTTAATGCGAGAAAAAACAAATGTCATAATAAGCGTATAAAGCGCCGAAACAATTTTAAATACCAAATCATCTATTTTTGCAGCGTTAGATACCAACTCAAAAACACCAAGCGCGGCAATAAGGGAAACAAAAGTGGTTAAGATTACGTTCTCAATGCAAAGTCCCAGTATAAGCACAAGCGCTACGGCTACGCCCATAACCACTCCCGAAATAATACGTTTTTTCATATGCACACTCCTAAACTCCGCCAAATCGACGGTTGCGATGGTTAAAATCATCTATTGCTTTTTCTAAATTTCTTGGTTTAAAATCAGGCCATAAAATATCCGAAAACCAATATTCCGCATACGCAGACTGCCAAATAAGATAATTCGACAAACGGTATTCGCCGCTCGGACGTATAATAAAATCGGGATCAGGCTGACCTGCTGTATAGAGATGTTGTGATATTAACTGTTCGGTTATATCTACGACATCAACACCTTCACTCACTATGCTTTTAACCGCGTGAACTATCTCGTCACGACCACCATAGTTTATCGCGATATTAAGATGCAAGCCCGTTGCATCAGCCGATGCATCTTCGGACTCTTTCATAAGGCGCTGTATATCCTCGTTTAACATACTGCGGTCACCGATAAATTGAACCTTGATGTTTTCCTCTTTAAAGTTTTTTGCGTCTTGCAAATAGTCCTTAAAGATTTTCATTATGTTGTCAACCTCTTCTTTTGGACGTTTCCAATTCTCGGTAGAAAAGGCGTAAACAGTAAGATATTTAAGACCTATTTTGTTGCAGTAGCGCGCAATATCCTTAAAATTTTTACTGCCCGCCGCATGACCTGCGGTTCGTGGCAAGGAACGACGTTTTGCCCAACGACCGTTACCATCCATAATAATGGCTATGTGAGTTGGCAATATACGTTCAGTTGTTCTTTTTTTCTTAAATACAGGCATTATTTTACCCTCTTTTAGCGACAATTAGAGCGGATTAAAAATCCGCTCCACATCTTAAATTTCCATTATCTCTTTTTCTTTAATATTAGCAAGTTCGTCAACTTCTTTACAGAACTTGTCGGTAAGATTTTGAATCTTTTTCTCTCCGTTTGATTCATCATCTTCGGTTATTTCATTGTTTTTCTTAAGCACCTTTAATTTATCAAGCGCATCACGACGCTGATTACGAACAGCAACCTTTGTATCCTCGCCTTTTTTACTAATATCTTTAACAATATCCTTACGACGCTCCTCGGTAAGCGGTGGAAAGTTAAGGCGTATGCATGTGCCGTCATTTTGCGGATTGATACCGATTTCAGAAGTAAGAATTGCCTTTTCAATATCCTTTAAAACGGTTTTATCCCAAGGAGTAATAAGCAAACTGCGTGGTTCCGGAACCGAAATTGCCGCCATTTGCTGAACCGGTGTCGGCACACCGTAATAGTCAACATTAACACGGTCAAGTACCGCCGCATTAGCACGTCCTGCTCTTATAGATTTATACTCGCGTTCGAGCGCATCTAAAGATTTCCCCATTTTTTCTTCGGTATTTTTAATTAATTCGTTCATAAGTTTCTCCCTTCGGCGAATTTTGGGTCGCCATAAATTATTTTACCAATGTACCGATTGTTTTTCCGCAAACGGCATCAACAATATTGTGAGGATTGTTAAGATTAAACACAAGAATATTAATGTTATTGTCCATACAAAGCGAAGCTGCGGTAGAATCCATAACATGAAGTTCCTGTGCCAAAACATCGTGGTGAGTAAGTGTATCATACTTTTTAGCGTTCGGATTAGTACGAGGATCGCTGTCGTAAACGCCATCAACATTAGTAGCCTTAAAGATTACATCAGCACAAATTTCAGCACCGCGCAATGCCGCCGCAGTATCGGTTGAGAAGAATGGGTTACCCGTACCGCAACCAAATATCACTACTCTACCCTTTTCAAGATGGCGAACCGCCTTATTGCGAATATATGGTTCCGCAACCTGACGCATCTCAATAGCGGTTTGAACACGGGTTGTAACACCAAGCTGTTCGAGCGTGTCGCAAAGTGCCAACGAGTTTATCGTAGTAGCAAGCATTCCCATATGGTCAGCGCGTGTGCGATCCATTTTTCCACTAGATCTTCCGCGCCAAAAATTACCGCCGCCGACAACAATGGCTACCTCTACCCCTAAACCAACGCATTCCTTAATGGCTTCACAAACCTCGGTCACCTTATCAAAATCAATGCCGGTGCCTTTTTCGCCTGCAAGAACTTCGCCACTAAGTTTTAGCAAAATACGTTTAAAAACGGGTTTCATATACAACTCCCCCAATATATATTATATTTTATATTATTTTACAATAACACCGAGTCAAAGTCAATCAAAAAATTAAAAGATATCATCGTATAAACAAACGTCGCAAGGAAGATTGTTTTTCCCTGCGACGCTATATTATCTTCTTGATAATGTTTTCAACAAAAACATACCTATTGCTGCGATAGGCACCCCGACTATAAACCCACATAAAAACACATCAAAGTGCCAAATGTATTTAAATATTGCAAGAGCTATGCCAACTGCGTAAAGTAAAAATTTAAGACTAAAAAATAAAAATATCCTTTTGCCGTCTCTTTTGTTGAAAAAGTTAAGCAAATATGCCGTAAGCAGCGTCTGAGTGCAACCAAAAACAAACGCAATTACAAACATCAACATATAATCACTCCAAGCTATCTGCGATTTTGTAAATTAAACCTTCTGTTTTCTCCCATCCGAGACATGGATCGGTGATTGATTTTCCATATATATGCTCACCTATTTTTTGTGCGCCATCTTCTATATAGCTCTCGATCATAAGGCCTTTTACAAGATGCTTAATGTTGTGGTTGTGATTACGACTGTAAACAACATCTTTGGATATACGGATCTGTTCCAAGTATTTTTTAGATGAATTTGCATGATTTGCATCAATAATAACTGCTGGATTTTTTAGTTCGTATTCGTTATAAAGTTCGCAAAGACGTGCAATGTCTTCGTAATGATAGTTGGAAATGTTTCTGCCGGCAAAATCCATATATCCGCGCAAAATAGCATGGGCGGTCTCATTACCGGAACTTGTTACCTCCCAACCACGATACAAATATGTGTGGCTAGTTTGCGCCGCTTTAATGGAGTTCATCATAACGGTAAGATCGCCGCTTGTTGGGTTTTTCATACCAACAGGAATCGAGATGCCACTTGATACCAGACGGTGTTGTTGGTTTTCTACCGAACGAGCGCCAATTGCAACATAACCTAAAAGATCAGAAAGATAACGGTAGTTTTCCGGATACAACATTTCGTCCGCACAGGTAAAGCCATAATCGGTCAAAGCGCGCATATGCAAATCACGAATTGCAATAATACCCTTTAGCATATCGGGTTGTTCTTCGGGATTCGGTTGATGCAGCATTCCCTTATATCCTTCGCCTGTAGTACGCGGCTTGTTTGTATAAACACGTGGAATTATTAAAATTTTATCCTTAACTTCATCAGATACCCTTTTAAGACGACCCATATAATCAAGAACCGCCTCTTCGTTATCAGCCGAGCACGGACCGATAATTAACAAAAATTTATCCGACTCACCGGTAAATATGGCTTTTATATCGGCGTCACGTTGAGCCTTTATTTTTGTAAGCTCTTCATTTAGCGGATACTGCTCTTTTATTTCCTTTGGAATTGGTAATTTTCTTTTAAAATCCATACTCATAATAGTTTTTCTCCTTCGTTAAAGGTTCTTCGGCGATCGCTTGAAAGTTTCATCATATCTCTCATAGTGTCACGGTCGCCCGTTTTTATTGTGTTGTAAAGTCTATCGAAAGCATCACGGTATCCATCCATTTCTTGTAATAATGCCTCGCGATTAGCCAAAAATAATTCGCTCCACATTTCATCGTTAATGTTTGCAATTCGAGTAAGATCACGAAAAGAGTCGCCCGTATAACGCACAAGATTTGGATCACCGTTTGCGCACATAAGGGATACCGCAATCGCGTGAGTAAGTTGTGACAAAAACGCTATCATTTCATCATGTTGGCGAACCGTAAGGCTTGAAATATCATTAAACCCAAGCGCTCTGCCCAAATCACAACAAAGTCTAATACCATCCGGTGTGTTACGGTTTGTGGGTACTACAATATAATTGGCCTTTTTAAATATAGTTTCATCTGCACCGCGCACACCACAGGTTTCCTTACCTGCCATGGGGTGAGCCGAAATAAATTCTACTCCCGAAGGTAACATATTTTGTATCTTGTCTACTATACACCCCTTAACGCCCGTAACGTCGGTTATAACGGTTCCCGGTTTTATAAGATTTCCGTTTTGTTCTATCCATTCAACAAATGCGTGCGGATAAAGTGCAAAAATTATAAGTTGGGCATCAGCTATAACACAATGATCCACCTGCGTTGTTCCGCTTGATATAAATCCTTCTCTTACTGCGTAATCTATGTCTTCTTGACTAAGGGTTATAGCCTTTACATCAAATCCTTTTTTTGTTAAGGCTTTGGCATAACTACCACCCAAAAGGCCAAGACCAATTATAAGTATATTTTTTACATCATTTAAATTCATTTTCTACCACTATTCCAAGAGATTTTATTTTTTTAAAATAATCTGGGTAGCTTTTTGATACCGACTCGGCATCACTTATTCTACCGCCCGTAATCGAGCAAAGCAAACTTAAAGCCATAACAATTCTATGGTCATTGTGTCCGCAAAGTATTTCACTCGGCGTATTAAGTCCGCCTTCAAAAACCGTTGCTTCGTTTTCACCTACATCCATGTTTATACCAAACTTTAAAAGTTCAGTTTTCATAGCAATTGCGCGATCACTTTCTTTTATTTTTAAACGTTTTGTACCAATAAAGTGCGCGCCGTTATAGATAGACGCTAGCGCAAACATAACAGGAGCTAAATCCGGACAGTTTGATAAATCAAAGTGTTTTTTGCCTTGTTTTAAATCCTCATACATCTGTTTGTAAATTTTGTCACCCTGTAACGATGTGTCGTCTAATCCATTTACCGTTACGCTACCGCCTAAAAGATTAAAGCCGTCCAAAAATGCGGCGTTGGAATAATCACCCTCTACGGTAACATCTTTTTCCAAATATTTTTGACCGCCGCAAATTTTATAAATTCGACCGTCTTTCTTTACATTAACACCAAAATCACTTAATGATTTTATTGTTAAATCCACATATGGTTCGCTTTCATAATCACCAAGAATTTCTATCGTGCTGTCACCGTCCAAAAGCGGCAAAGCAAACAATAATCCTGATATAAACTGACTGGAAATATTGCCTTGTATTTTGTAGTCGCCGGCCTTAAGTTTACCACACACAATAAGGCTGCTCTTGCCAAGTTCAAACAAAATTCCATTATCCTTGGCGATTTTTTCATATATCTCAAGATTTCTTGCAAAAAGCCGCTCGCTACCCGTAAGTTTAATTCTAGCACCTGACAACATACAAAGCGGTATCATAAAACGCAACGTACTGCCGCTTTCACGGCAATCGAGTATTGCCTCGTCAATTTTAAATGGATTAAAGCCGCCTATTACAATTTTATCGCCTTTTTTTTGTGCATTTGCACCAAGCGCCGAAAGACATTCAAGCGTAGCTGAAATATCATTAGAATATTCAAGATTTTTAATTTCACTACCACCTGACAATGCTCCGCAAATAAGCGCCCGATGTGCCATAGATTTTGACGGTGGCGCGGTTACAACGCCGCCTGCCTTGGATTTTTTTATGTTTACTATCATAGCGTTTTTCCGTTTTCAATAAGTATGTCAATTGCCCTTAAGTAGCCATCAAAACCAAGCCCTGTAATCGTGTTAATACAAGCTGTTCTTATGTAACTTACCTGTCTGAAATCCTCGCGTGTTTCCACCGCTGAAATATGAACCTCCACCGTAGGAATTCCAACCGATTTTACCGCATCTAAAATTGCTACGCTTGTGTGTGTATATGCTGCCGGATTTATAACAATACCGTCGAATTTCCCGTATGCCGACTGAATTTCATCCACCAAATCACCCTCGTGATTAGACTGAAAAATCTTAAGTTCAACATCTTTATCGGTCGCATAGTCATTTATAAGATTGCACAAGTCGGTATATGTATTTTTGCCATAGATATCAGGCTCGCGAATACCCAGCATATTAAGATTAGGTCCGTTTATAATAAGTATTTTCATTTTAAAAAATCTTCCTTTATTTCATCAATAACGGTAGCAAGTTCACCATTATTAACAATTTTTTTGTCTGCTATGCCACAGTATATTTCATAACGTTCATTATAACGCTTTACAAGATCATCACGGTTACTTGAAAGCGGTCTGTCGTCGGTTGTTATGAGCAATTCCGGTGGTCGGTCGATAAAATAAATTTTTCCGTTTCCTTTTAAAAGAGTTGTATTTTTTTCATGTAAAATAGCACCGCCGCCAGTTGCAATAACACAATTTTGTTTTAAAGAAATATCGGCAATTACTTCTGATTCTATGTCGCGAAAACCGTTTTCTCCAGACTCTTTGAATATTTCGGGTATTGATTTACCTTCTAATCTTTCAATTTCTTTATCTGCGTCTATAAATTGCATACCAAGCCCATTAGCAAGCTTTTCGCCTATTGTGGTTTTCCCGCACGAAGGCATACCAACAAGCACAATATTTTGCTTTTGTTTTAATATCGTCTTATAAACCGCATCTATCTTTTCGCTTGAAACTTTGGTATCAGTAAAAAATTCTGCCGCCTTTGCCGCTTGAGCTACCAGCATATAAAGTCCGCCAATTGCGTTTATGCCTTTTTGCTTAGCTTTTACTACAAGATTAGACATAATCGGATTATAAATGGCATCAACTACCGCTTCCAAATTGGTAAAACGGTCAATTTCTATAGGTTCGCCAATTATATTGGGATACATTCCGCAAGGTGTGGTGTTGATTATAATCTCAGCATCACAAAAATGCGCATACATATCCTCATAAGTAATACAGTCTTCTTTTGCGGCGCGTGAAATACGAACAACTCGACTACCGCCAAGACCTTTAGCTACGGCAACCGCAGTTTTTGAAGTGCCGCCACTACCTAAAATTAAAACAGTTTTATCCTTTAGTTCTATACCCTGTCTTTTAATAAGCGCTGTCATACCACTAAAATCGGTGTTATAGCCATATAGCTTGCCGCCACGATTTATTATGGTGTTTACCGCGCCTATTTGTCTGGCGGTATCGCTTATAAAATCAAGATAAGGTATTACATCCTGCTTATAAGGTATGGTTACATTTATCGCCTTAAAATCCCCTTTAGTCATAAATGCGTCAAGTTCGCCCTTTGGAATTTCCTTTATCATGTAATCATAATCAAAAAGCAAATTATGGATTTCTTTTGAAAAACTGTGCGTCAGTTTTTCACCAATACAGCCGTACTCCATTTACAAAACCTTCCATAGATTTAAAAATACAAATATAGTTTGAAAGAAAATCGTTCGCAGTGTCCTCTTGCATTGAGTGGTGCTGTATATTTTATACCGCCCCTCGCATAAGCGGCACTGTGGACAATTTTACTTAAACTTTACTAACCAGTCCGTTCCAAACTTTGATATCAACATATCTGCAATTACCAAAGCAGTTACGCTTTCAATCACAACCTCCGCACGATGTACAATACAAGGGTCATGCCTGCCACGTGCCGAAATCAATGTGTCTTGCATCGTATTAATATCCACAGTTTTTTGTTCTTTGCATATGGTAGGTGTAGGTTTAATAACCGTGTTAAAAACTATTGGCATTCCATTTGTAATCCCGCCTATTACACCACCGTTGTTGTTAGTATAACACCTTACGCAATCACCATCAGCGTACATTTGATCATTTGCCTCACTACCTGTTTTGTCAGCATAATCAAAGCCTAATCCAAACTCTATGCCCTTGACTGCAGGAACAGAGAAAATTGCATGAGAGAGCATACCCTCTACAGTATCAAACCACGGCTCGCCAACGCCTACAGGGACGCCTGTAACAACCGTTTGAAGTACGCCGCCTACACTATCACCGTCGGATTTAGCCGCAAGGATTTTTTCTTTCCATTTTTCTTCTTGTGTTTCACCTGCAATACTTAAAACACCTGTGTTTATACTAATTCCTTTGTTATTAAGCGCAGGTATAATAAGAGCTGCAGCCGCCACCAAGGCAGCGGTTATTCTGCCACTAAAGTGCCCTCCGCCACGATAATCCTGAAAACCGTTATAACGGCAATTTGCGGTATAATCGGCATGAGACGGGCGCATTTTGTACTGCATTTCGCCATAATCATCTGAATGAGTGTCGGCATTAGGTATAGTGATGCAAATTGGTGTTCCGGTTGTCTTACCTTCAAAAACACCGCTTAAAATACTATATTCATCCTTTTCTTGACGCGGTGTAGATAGTGCATCCTTTGGTCTGCGACGGGTAAGTTGCGATGCAATGTATTCGTCATCTACCGCTATGCCGCTGGGCATACCATCAATCACAGCACCTATTGCCTTGCCGTGACTTTCGCCAAAAAGCGTTACTGTAATTGAATTACCGAAAGTATTTTTCATCCCTTGTACACCACCTTTATTTCAGATGCAAAATCAGTAAATTTTAGATTTTTTATTTTAAATTCGCCTATATTTTCTACCGTTACTATTGAGATTTCATCTCCGGCCACCTTTTTATCATGACCCATAGTATCGATAATCTTGTTTGTGTCACATTCTATTGTTGTTGGTAAGCTAAGCTTACTTAGCACCTTTATAAGTCGATCGCGCACAGTGCGGCTACACATAGGAAGCATTCCGAGTGCCACGCATTCGCCATGATAAAGCGACGGAGTATTGCTCTCAATCGCGTGTCCTACCGTATGACCAAAATTAAGCACCTTGCGAAGTCCGGATTCTTTTTCATCGGCCTCTACAACCGAGCGTTTAATTTTAATCGAGCGCTCAATTACCGTCTCAATGTCAAAATCATCGCTTTCGAACATAGAAAAAAGTTCACAGTCGTGAGTAAGAGCCATTTTAACCGATTCAGCAAGGCCGTTTGAAATTTGACGGTCTGGTAGAGTTTTTAGCGTTTCAGAATCGATTATTACGCCTTTAGGCTGATGAAATGCGCCCACAATGTTTTTAAATCCGCCAAAATCTATAGCGGTTTTACCCCCAACCGATGAATCGACCTGCGATAAAACGGTAGTAGGTATATTATAAAAATCAATTCCTCGCATAAACGTAGCCGCAGCAAATCCCGCCATATCACCGGTAACACCGCCGCCTACTGCAACAATACAGTCGGTACGGGTAAACCCTCCGCTTACAAGTTGTGATAATATTTCCTTGTAGGTATCAAAATTTTTAGAGGCTTCACCCTCTGAAAACGTAAATATAATTGCGCTTTTACACTGTGATGCTACACTGTCGGCATATTTACGCGGAACACCGCTATCGGTAACAATAAGCACCTTGCGATTAAGATTAAAATATTCTCCCGCGCGTTTTAATGCGCCGCTTTCAAGATAAATATTATATCCGTCGCTAGTGGTTTTTACAGGTATTATCATACCTTTATCTCCTTTTCAAAACTACCAAGTATTTTTAAATTAGAACAACACTCAGAAAGTTCTTTAAGCATTTTTCCGCCCTGTTCGCTGGCAATATTGCCCTCGCCCTCGGCATAAAAATAATAATCCCAAACAAGCTCTTTTGTCGGTCGGCTTTTTAAAGCTTTTAGGTTAAATCCATGCTGACCTATCACCGATATGGCGCGACCTAAAGATCCTGCCGCATTATTTACAGTAAACAACATTATAAAATGATTATCAGTAGCAAGATGCGCCTTTTTGCTGCGCGAGAACACCACAAAACGTGTTGAGTTTTGATTGCTTTCGTTTATATGTCCTTCTAACTTTACAAGTCCGAATTTTTCGGCGGCTTCCTCGCTGGCAATTGCCGCAATAGTTTTGTCGCCATATTCAGCAACGCTCCTGGCTGCAACCGCGGTATTTACCGCTTCCTTGGTTTCGAATCCGTGTTTTTCGATATATGCTGCGCACTGACCGAGCGCTTGACTGTGACTTATAACCGTTTTAATATCTTCGATTCTGGCCCCATTTACAGCAAGTAGATTTTGCGTAATTTCGGCCGCATAAACTCCATTTACAAAAAGCGAACCAAAAAAACTTAAATCCATAACCTGTCCGACATCACCGTTAAAACTGTTTTCAATAGGCAACACGGCGCAATCGCAATCACCGTTTACAACTGCGTTATATGCTGCGTTAAAGTCCTTATATCCTACGCAAATGGCATCGGGGAAAATTTTCTCGGCAACAATGTTTGCAAAAGCGCCTTCCACCCCACTGTATGCTACACGCATACCTTCTATTAATCGATGCTGCAACAACTTAGAAAGATTAATGGTTTCTTTTAAAAAATTAACGTAGTATGACCTGTAATCCTCATCTTTTATAAGCGCACAATTACGGGTAATAAGTTGTTCTTCGCGCGCAAAGTCATCTATTTTTAGGCCGTGTTCCTTTTTGTATGCAGCAACAATTCTGGCAGCATTCATTCTTTGCTCAAACAATTCCGCCATTTTTACGTCGATGTCATTAATATTTTTTCTTGCTTTTTCAAGTTCTGTCATAATAAATATCCTTTATTTTTGATTATATTCATCAAATAACGCTTTAAATGCAGGGATGGAATTTTTAATAGTGTCATATGCTACACAGTATGAAATTCTAACATATCCCTTTGCGCCAAAGCTATCGGCAGGAACAAGTAAGAGTTCGTGCTTTTTAGCCTTTTGGCAAAATGCATTTGCGTCATCCTCCAACGCCTTCATAAACAGATAAAAAGCGCCCTGTGGTTTTACTGCTTTATATCCTATTTCGCTAAGTGAATTATAAAGCAATTCGCGGTTTTTATTATAAAGCGATACGTCTGCGGTCATACCGTCGCATTTAGCAATAACACGTTGCATCATACTAGGGGCACAAACGTAACCCATGCTACGCGCGGCACCGCAAACTGCAGCGAACAAATCGGCGCCATCTTCACATTTAGGTGATACAAACACGTAACCTATACGCTCACCCGGGAGTGACAACGACTTACTGTACGAATAACAAACCACCGTATTATCATAAAAATTAGGGATATACGGAACATCATCACCGTATGTAAGTTCACGATATGGCTCATCTGCAATAATATAAATTGCGCGAGATGTTTCGTCTTGCTTTTTGTTAAGCAACTCGGCAAGCTTTACAATATCACTTTCGGGGATTATAGCACCGGTTGGATTGTTTGGCGAATTTACTATAATTGCCGCTGTTTTTTCGTTTATTGCCTTATCTAGCGCATCAAAATCAAGACTAAAGTCTTCGCCCTTACCAAGAACTGCAACCGTCCTTGCGCCTGCGTTTGCACAGAATACATTATACTCCGGAAAATATGGCGCTAAGAGAATTACCTCATCACCTTCGTTTACAACCGCTTTTAAGGTTGATGTAAGCGATGCTGCAGCACCGCATGTAATATAGATATTTGAGGCCTGTGCTTCGCAACCAAAACGCTCTTTAATATTATTAGCAATTTGCTCTCTTACAGGCATTGCGCCCTGCGCCGATGTGTAACCGTGAAGGGCTACGCTATCACCCGACTCTACCAATTCTTTTATGGTGTCGTCAACTATTTGCGGTGCCGGTATACTAGGATTACCGAGGCTAAAATCGTATACATTTTCCGCACCGATTTCCGATTTACGCTTAAGCGAATATTCAAAAATCGCTCTAATAACCGACGGTTGATTTCCAAGGTCTGCCATTTTTTTGTTAATCATAGTTTTTTCTCCTAACTAAAAAAATCCGCCAACAAATAAGTGCAAATCATGCACAAACTGTTGCGGACTGTCTTTAATCTATTAAGTTGCAAATTAATTTGCTTTCTTAAAAGAGGTAAGACAGTCCTGATTAAAGTAATAAAAATAAAACTTGCTACTAAAACACATTATTTCTGTCTCCTCTCTAAAGTATATGAATAATATTACTCCTTTTTTCAGTGTTTGTCAAGAAAAAATCGGTATCTTTATGCAAGTTTATGCATAAAAATACCGGTTTTATTAAATGTTTTCCTCTCGGTGTTTGCGACATCGATTAAAGTAATCGTCAAGCGGTTCTATCCCGAACTCTTTTACAATATCCCAAACTGTTTTATCTTCGCCTTCATATGTCAGCATAACCGCTCCCACATGACCCGGGTCGTGAATAGTTAGTTTTTCGCCATATTTTTCTTTAGCCGCGCGGAATTTGCCGCTTGCACGGTTTTGGTCTATGTGCGCAAGCATATAATCAAGATTAACGGTGCCCGTAATATAGTGTTGATAATTTGTGCTTGTAAACACGGTTTCGCCAAACGGATTCAGCATTCGGCATTGGTCATCACTAACGGCGGCGGCAAAATATGCTCGACAATTATATGCCCATTGTTCTTGCATTAAGCCACCGTGGTACATTGATGAAAAAATTATAAGATCAGGATCTTGTTTAGCGTAACGCTCTAAAAGCTCAGTAAAATTAAGGTCAAAGCAAATACAACAAGCAACCCTACCAAAATCCAACTCAAATACAGGCGCTTCATCGCTATAGGCTACATCAGCATCATCAAATTCAAAAGGTACTAAATGATTTTTATCATAAATACCTACTGTTTTTCCATCGCGACCAATAATTTGTGTGGAGTTGCGAAACGGTTTATCTACTTCTTCAGGCAAATAGCGACAAGCCGAATAAGCAATATAACAGTTATTTTCTTTTGCTACACTGCTATAAAAATCACGGATTTTATCACCGCGAACACGATAATACTCCTTGCGGTCGTCCATACTAAAGTTTATAAACCGATCGCACGCCTCGGGCACTACAATCAAATCCGGTTTATCCGGTAAAACATCTCTAATTTGAAATTTTAAATAATCTATCATTTGCTCTACATGTGAATTATAATCACCGTTAAATTGTGCCGTGTGCGAAGGCCAACCGAGCAAACTTATTTTTACATTTTTTGCCATATAAAACTCCTAAATTATTTATCCCACGATACGATATGACGCACACCATGGTATTCGCTATACCAATTGTATTCATATTTTTCGCCCTTATACTCAAATTTAGATGGCGCGGCGGTGCGTGTCCAGTCGGTAATTGTTGCGTAATCTGGATACTCAATTGTATCGGCAACAGAGAAAATTTCTTGCAAACGTTTTTGCTCTTTGGTATCTAAAATGCCCGGTTTTACCGACGCAAACGTAGCGCTACCGGTAATAGCCGCCATTTCCAAATAGTTAAATCCAAGTTCTTTGGATACCTTTTCGGTAAATACTGCGCAATCAGGGTCGGTTTTAAAGAAGGCGTTGTTTTGCGGCAAGCGCATCATAGAGTGAAGACCATATCGACGCGAAATTTCAAAATGTCTGCCGCTTGTATCGCCACCGCTACGCTGTATTTGTTGAATACCTGCAACAAGATGATTCGGTACGTTACAACCCATAATAAGCGTATCACCTGCAGCGTCTTGTATAATCATGTATAAATCTTTTAAAATTTGGGCATTAGTTTTTGATTTATCATAAAAATGTCGGGGCCAATTGTCGGTCATAAGAATACCATACATATCAATTCTTGTCATGCCAAACATATCAAGAAATGTAAAATCGTGCTTTATCATATCGTAGCCCCAGCTACTTATCATTTTAATATCATTATATATCTGCTGTTTTGAAAATTCATGTGATGGGTCAAGCGTTATACCGTTTGATTGATACGGACTTTTAAATGTTGCCTCTTCCGGCACATGCTGTAAAGTAAGCAACGGGCGTACCCATATACCCGCTTTACAACCAAGCTCATGTACCTTTTCGGCAGTCTTTTGCATGGAGCCAAAATTATTGCTGGTAAGATGCCAAGGTCCACCGTTATATTTGCCGCGCACGTGAGCAATCTGCCAACCGTCGTCAATCATCATAAAGGGACGGTGCTTAAATCCACGGGTAAGTTCACCCAAGGTTTTTGCGCCATCCAATACAACCTTTTCTTCAGCGGCACTATATGACCAATAAAAATCATTAAAACCATAAATCGGTGTTTTGGGTAGATTTGGCTTGTCACACATCATTTTACAAAACTCGTGCGCCGCTTTATACATATCTTCACCAGGCACACCCTTACGAGATATAATTTGAGCGCATAAAAGTTCATCACAAACCACACCGCCCGAACCATTTCGGGTATCTAAAAGCACAGTTATACCATAAGGGTCGGCATACCAATACACCATACAGTTACAACCTGTCTTTACGCCATAACTATGTAAGCATTCGATGTCGTTGGTGTGGAAATACCATACCATTTTATTATGTGGTAAAAATGAACGCCAGCAAACGTCATCACTAAGAATGCGCGCAGAGGCATCACCCATAAGTGTTTGTACGTCGGATATATCACCATTCCAACGCATACGCACATACTTAACCGCATCACCATTTGTAGACAAATACACATTAAGCAAATTATTATCTACAATACATTTAACTTCGGCGCGTGTATCATTAATCTCTCCCGGTTCTTCAAAGCGAAACGGTGAATTTTCGGTATAGATTTTAATATCATCAGGCATTCTAATAATATCTAAAAACGAGTTTTTCATCCTACCACCTCAAAATTTGACATGTTTTCCTTTAGTTTATAACAAAATGCTATAACTTGCAATATTTTTTCGCTCGACTTGTATAACAGTTCGCTCATTAAATAAAAAAGACATTTTATGAACACGCGTCACAAAATGTCTTATCATTTAAAATTTAACCATATTTTTTACTTCGTCAGGTTGCACATCATAAATATACGCTAACTCATTATAAAATAACTGTTCTGCTTTGCGAAGCGTTTGTTCATCGTTGATGTTAAGTTTTTTGCTGTTTTGTCGGCGAACTTCGCGCTCATTGTTAATTGTTTTTATTAATGATATTAAATCCTCCCGACTACCGCCGGCAAGTACTGCTTTATAATGCTCTCGTTTGTGGTTTTCGTCCTTATATTCGAAGGTCACAATTTGTGGAATTTTATCAACCAATTCTTTCGCTTTGGCAACAGTCAACACATCCTGCATTTTTGAAACGAGCAGCGTGTTTTCTACAGGAACAAAGACGGATGTGCTCTCTTTAAAAATAGGTTTTAGAACATAGTAATCTATGTTTTGCTTATCTATCTGCTTTGTTTGAAGGGAATCTATCCTACAAACACCTTGCGAACCGTAAACTACAACATCCCCTATTTTAAGCACTGTGCTCACCCCTTAATGTTTTAATTATAGCATATTGTGTTAAAAAATGTTATTGACATAGTAAACAAATATTTCATATCATTCTTTTATAATTTTACACACCAAAGGGTGATTTGATTGACTTTTTTACCCTTAAATGTTATAGTAAATATATATACAACTACTGTGAGGTATCTACATGAAAAAATGCAAAAAATTAATAACATTACTTTTGTGCGCCATTATTTGTTTTTCGGTGTGTCTGCCTGTATTCGCATCCGCTTCCGACGCAAAAATCACAATTTCCAAGCACGATGCTATGCCTGGTGATGCAGTTACCATTCAGATAAACATTTCTAACAATCCCGGTATTATGGCAATGGCGTTTTGTGTTACATATGATGCTGATGCTTTGACTTTTAAAACTTATTCCAAAGGTTATCTTTCTAACTACACTTTAAAAGACCACAGTGACAAAGGCCACGTATCTTTCGTAAATGTTGAAAACAAAGATGTAGCAACCAACGGTAACATATTATCTCTTTTGTTTGAAGTAAAGCAAAACGCAAAACCCGGCAAATATGACATTACGCTTGCAAACAGCAATCGCGAAAAATACGGAACACAACTACACAACAGTTTTTCAAACTCAAAACAAGAATTCGTAACACCGTTAATTGTAGCAGGTAGCATTACCGTTCAGGAAACATGCGAAAATTCAGGTCATAAATATGGCGAATGGAGCATTGTTTATGAAGCCGATTGCACCACAACCGGTCTAAAAAAACGCGTATGCACCCGTTGCCAAAATATACAAGAAGCCGAAATACCCATTACACACGATTTCGAATCCGAGTGGACAATAGATAAAGCGGCAACTAGTGAAGAAGACGGTATAATGTCACGTCATTGTACTAAATGTGATGAAGTTACCGACACAATCACATTTAAATATGAAGAAATCGATAAGGACGACACTTCAAGCGACAATACATCCTCCGACACTCCTTCAAACAACGATACGTCAAGCAACGACGTTTCTGTTGATAACTCCTCGGAAAGCAATTCTGCTGAAAGCAGTGATAAAACCAACGCTTCAACAAGCGACCAATCCTCACAAAACAAACCAGCCAAAAAGCCAGCAATAAACAATACCGTCGGCGAAAAGGTTCCGCTAAGCGAAGTTGAAAAATTTAACGATTATCAGCAAAACATAAAACCAAATCTAAATCTGGAAAACAATATAGGTTCTTCTGATAACGAAACTGCTAAGGATGAAAATTCCTCTCAAACAGCTTCCGATAACTCCGATGTTACAACAGGTATTATTGAAAACAACACTGATTCAAATACAAACACTCAAGACCAAAAATCTTCTATTTTTTCTACACCAACCGGTATAATAATGACTATAGTCTTCTCAATTTTAAGTGTCGGCATAGTTACGCTTGGTGTGATACTCATAATGAAAAACAAAAAGCAATAATATTGCATAAAAACAATACCCGCTACATTGTGTAGCGGGTATTGTTTTTTGTATTAGTTATTTAAGTTGTACGTTCCAACCATTTAGATATTGCATCAAAAGACCTAAATCCTTATTGTTAACACTACCATCGCGGTTAACGTCTGCCGCGCCTTCAACTATATTTACAGACCACTGGTTCACGTACTGCATAAGCAAACCGTAGTCTTTGTTATTAATAGAACCGTCTGAGTTAATGTCACCACTTACATATTCGGCAACATTTACAGAACCCGCCTTGGTTTCAAACTCTACGTTTTCGTATACAGAATCATATACGTTTTCGGGATCATAGGTTACCGTTATTGGTGTTGTTCCCAATTGAGCGCCATCTTTTACTCTGAATGTTACAATTGCAAAAACACCATCAGTATCATTGTTTGGATTTATTGTGTCAACCCAGTTTACAACAAGTGGATTTGAATCAAGAGGGCCGGTTGCAATGTTAGCAAAATCTTTTGATTTAACCTCTACTACTTCCAATACATCAGAATCATATTCTAAACGAAGTTGCGCCGCTACTATGCCGGGATTATTTTGTGTGTAAATTTTAACGTCTACTGTATCGCCAGGAGCACAAAATACATCATCAACAGCAAATGTCGCCGTGCCTACCACTCTTGTCTCACCGCATACGTTACAGTCTTTGTCTTTTTTATCGTCATATGTATGGTCAGTTTTTGGTATTGTAGTACTTGTTCTGGATACTACCACACCGCATGTGGTACAACGAACAACCGAATCGTACGAACCTTCACGCGCACAGGTAGCCTCTACTCTGTTTTCTATTATAGCGGTACCCGATGTGTGACCCTTAGCCGGTACGTAGTTACTTGTGTAGCTATCACCGCAAGAGCAGGTATAGGTTGTATAACCTTGCGCTGTACAGGTTGGAGCAGTAGTTCTTGAGGTATAACTATGGGTGTGTGAAGTTGTAGTATATGTGTATTCAAAATAATACATATAGCTTGTGCTGTAATATCTGTCGCTATTAAAGAAAATCAAATAATATGTACCGGCCGATAATTTAACCGAGAATCCCATATTATAGTATCCGCTTGAATAGCTTGGTTCATCAGCAGCTACGCATTTCTCGCTTGTATTGAATATACCGGCAAGAACCCTTGAACTTGTAGAAGTTGAAACAAAGGTTACCGTTGCCTCACGCGAAAGCGTAAACTTATAATAGTCCATATCAACATCGTAAAGTGTACCCGATACCGTATAGTCGCTATAAAGTAGGTTGCAATTAGACATACTATTATTTGGTTCTGATTCGGTATATCTGTGATCACCAACGTCTGCAAAAACTGACAATGGTAATACCGCTACAACAAGCAGCATAACCAACAATAGACTTACAACTTTTTTAAACATAATTTACCATCCTTTTTAAATAAGATTTCGTTTTGTTGAACACTATTCACCAAAACTGTACGCATTATAACATAAAATATAGTAAATGTAAACAGTTTTTAACAAAAAGAGGTTTTTCATGTTTAAAATCAAAGCCGCCGACGGTTCAAATAATCTATGTGGTCCTCGTCTTGCGCAACTAAGAAAAGAACAAAAAATTTCTCAAAGAAAATTGGCAACCAAGATGCAGTTATTGGGATATGATGTAGATCATTACTTTATTCGCCGAGTAGAGAACGGCGAACGATTTCTAACCGATATTGATTTGGTTATTTTTTCACGCGCGCTGGAAATACCTATTACCGACATATTAACCGAAGAAATTTATAATAATATTTAAAAAGTCACATCAACAAGATGTGACTTTTTATTTGCTTCTTTTTACGTGTTTTCAATTATTGTATTTGATATAATTTCAGCATAGTCTTTACACGATTTCTCGCTTTCGCATTCTACCATAACGCGTATAACAGGCTCGGTGCCACTTTCACGCAGTAATACTCTACCATTGCCGTTAATTTTTTCTTCTACATTTTTTACTGCGTTCAAAACCGATTGATTTGCCATTATCGTTTTCTTGTCTTTAACATATATATTTTTTGTGAATTGAGGATACAAAAACACATTTTCACAAAGTTTTGATAACGTATACTTTTTATCACAAAGTTCTTCAGTTATCATAATAGCTGTTAATATACCGTCCCCCGTAGTTGCATATTTTTTAAGTATTATATGCCCCGATTGTTCGCCGCCTAAATCATAATCTTTTTGTTGCATTCGCTCATACACAAAACGATCTCCAACGGTAGTCAGTTCACATTTTAAACCCGAATTTTTAAGAGAATTTACAAATCCGCTGTTTGACATTACCGTAGCAACTACTGTATCATCACTTAACATTCCGCGTGATTTTAGACGATGCGCTAGGATATACATCATTTTATCGCCATCAACCTCGTTACCTTTTTCGTCGACCGCAATACATCGGTCGGCATCACCGTCAAAGGCAAATCCTACGTCAAGGTGATACTCCCTTACAAGAGAGCAGAGGTTATTAATATGAGTCGAGCCACAGTCTTGATTTATGTTTATGCCGTTTGGCGCATCACCCACAACGTAAACCTTAGCGCCTAACGCCTCAAATACCGCCTTTGCAATACTCCACGATGCCCCGTTGGCGCAATCCAAACCAATTTTTAAATGCTTGTAGGAATGTGAGGCTACAGATATAAGATACCCCATATATCTATTTCTACCCGAAACAAAATCTATTATTGCCCCTATTTGCTCTCGGCTTGCAAGCGGCAAATCATTTTTTTGTATACCAAGTGATTTTAAGTCACCATCAATATATTTTTCTATTAATTTTGTTGCGTTATCGTCAAATTTTTCACCATAACGATTTATAAGTTTTATCCCATTATCGTAAAAAGGATTGTGCGAGGCGGTAATCATTATACCACAATCAAATCCTTCGTTTCGTGTAACGTATGAAACACTGGGTGTGGTAGTTACATGCAATATATATGCATCTCCTCCGGATGCAATAATTCCTGCGCAAAGAGCATATTCCAGCATATAACTTGAACGGCGCGTATCCTTACCAATAACAATCCTAACCTTTTCACAATTTTCGGTTTGGTATTGGTTAAAATACCATGGCAAAAATCTGCCTATTTTATATGCGTGCTCCGCAGTAAGTTCAACATTTACTTCTCCTCTGAATCCGTCTGTACCAAAATATTTATTACACATAAAACAAAACCTTCTCTCGCATATATATTATGCGAAAGAAGGAGTGATTAATTCAAAATTATTCTTCTGTTTTGTTAGAAATTTTACCATATAGCGGAATGTCGGTATCACGCTTTGGCTCACGCGCCGGAACATTAGACACAGCCGCAGTTGGCTTACGACCACCGCGATCGTTTTTGCGACGACCGTTATCACGACGAGGCATATTTGGTGTGCCACCTTCTGGGAAAACAACAACACGACGATTTTTGCCTTCACCGATTGACGCCGAACATACACCCTGAATCTCCTGAACAGCGGTATGAATTATACGGCGTTCATATGCGCTCATAGGTTCAAGAGCGCGGTTACGAGCATTACGTTTTACCTGTTCTGCAACACGAATTGCCAAATCGGTAAGTGTTTGCTCACGTTTTTCACGATAGTCACCAATATTAAGTGTTACCTTAAAATATCCGCCGGAATTATTTGCAGCAAGTGATACAAGATGTTGTAGTGCGTCAAGTGTTTCACCACGGTGACCGATTACAACGCCAAGACCCTCGCCCTCAAGTACAATAAGCGCACCATTTTCACGGATTGCTGCTTTGATTTCATAATTCTCGCAACCGAGATTTTTAAGAATAGCATTAAGATATGCTATTGCCTTGCCTGTTGGTGATGCAGCATCAATAAGAGATTGATCAACCAATTCTACTACAGGCTTTTCAAGTTTTTCCTTCTTTTCTGCCTTAGGCTCATTTTTAACTTCAGCCTTTTCGGGCTTTGCCTTTTTCTCCGGTTTTTGAGCATTGTCTGCCTTTTTTGACGGCTTATTTTTCTTAGGTTGTTTATCAGGACGTTCTACAAATGCTTTAACCTCTGCTTGCGCACCGCCAAAAATACCTAAAACCTTCTTTTTAGGCAATGAAATTATTTCGAACTGTATATCTTCTTCAATTTTGGCGCCAAGCTTAAAAATTGCATCTTCTTTTGCTTCGTCAACAGTAGCGCCAAAGCCGATTGCTTCTTTAATCAAGAGAAACCCTCCTCAAATTAGTCCTTTGTTATAGACTCAGAATCTGTATTGTTAATTTTTTCGAGTTGCTTGGCTTCAAAATCGCACTGTTTGCCAAGTTCTTTCGCGCGCTCACGCGCAAGCAATTTATTTGGACCGTACCAAAGCTGTACTCCGGACTGAATAAGACCGCCAATAAGCGATGAACATATCCAATAAAAACCAACACCCGCCGGTAAACCAAAACCGATAAATAATGAAATTAGCGGCATACCAAGCATCATACCCATCATGGATGGTGCATCGGGATTATTAATTTTATTTACACGCATTGAAATAAGGCTTGTAAAGATTTGCGCTAAAAACGCGCCTATTGGTATAAGCCATAAAAGTTGAAAATCATTAAAAATATTCCAAGAAAACTCTGGTTTTTGAGTAAGATTTAACTTTTCGTTTTTGAAAAGCAAATAGTTTATGCCGGCTTTATTATCTTTTTCAATTATAGTATTAAGTGATTTTTCTATCTCTTTATACTTTTTCTCCGGCAAAACCTTTTCAATCACGGAAGCATCATTTCTTATAATGTTTGTAATCATAAGATCAGGATTAGTTCCCTTTTGTGACCAACCTGCTGAAATAAGAAGTTTGGAATATTCGTCGTATTTTTCCTTATCGTTTTTCTCGTAATCCTTAATTGTTTCGGTAATAGCGGTATTTACAGCTGTAACATCTGCCTTTTCAACCTGAGCAATGTAGGTTAAAGGTGACAAAATCAACCAGTAAATACTCATCATAAGAGCAAGACGAACAAGCATAGGCAAGCAACCACCGGACATAGATACACCTTCTTGGGTGTATAGTTCTTGCTGTGCCTGCATCATTTTTTGGCGGTCATCACCGTATTTTTTCTTTAATTCGTCTAATTTTGGCTTTATACGCATCTGCTGAACAGACGATTTTTGACTCTTAATACTAAGCGGAATTAAAACGATGTTTATAAGTAATGTAAAAACTGCAACCGCCGAAGCAAAATCATTGCTGAAAATATTTGCCAAAAAGCGCATAACATAGCCAAGCGGTATATTTATAAGATTAAAAAGTGTCTGCATAATATAACACCTTTCTGTACTCTAATTTAATTGTCTTTTTTAGGTGGAACAGGATCGTAACCACCCTTAGATAACGGATTACACCTCAAAACCCTTTTTACAGTTAAATACAATCCCTTAAACGCACCGTGTACAGTAATAGCCTCTATCGCATAGGAAGAACAACTGGGTGTAAAACGGCAGCAAGGAATTTTATGAGGTGAAATGTGTTTTTTGTAAAACTTTATAAGCCATATAAAAAAACGGCTTATGGGATTACCTATTCTACCCATAATTCTTGTTTTTTTAGCAACCGCATCATACTTGCGGCAACAATGTTACTCTTTTTATTAAGAATTCGTGTACGGGCAACAACTACACAATCGTGCCCTATGGGAATATGCGGCGCACAAACATCAAAAGCCGCGGTTATAATGCGCTTTGCACGGTTGCGACTTACTGCGGTGCCAATCTTTTTACCGGTTGTAATACCAAGTCTTAACAATCCCTTTTTGCCCTTTGTAACATAAAGCACAAACTCGGGTGATACAAGCGATGTTCCGCGATTATATGCGCGATGAAATTCCCAATTTTGTTTAAGTTTAGTATAAACTCTCATATTCTCACCAAATAAAAGTAAAAGCCACATGGAAGTGGCTTTTTCTTTAGTAAGATAATTGCTTTCTTCCTTTAGCTCTACGGCGTGCCAAAACTTTACGACCATTGGCTGTAGCCATTCTCTTAAGGAAACCATGCTCTTTTTTACGATGTAATTTCTTAGGCTGATAAGTTCTTTTCATTATTGCTAACCTCCTTGTCCGAGACATAAATATGCATATATCAAAATTTTGTTTGGGCAAAATACCCCTTATAGATATGGATTATAACTCAACCGCCCAAAAAAGTCAATAAAAAAGTGTAATTTTTAAAAACTTTTCATATTTTTATGCGATGCACTTGATTTTTATAAGGTTGTATGATAACATAAACACAATCCTTTGGGGCATTAGCGCAGCTGGGAGCGCACCACACTGGCAGTGTGGGGGTCAGGGGTTCGAATCCCCTATGCTCCACCAATTAAAAACGAACTCAACTTTTGGTGAGTTCGTTTTTTGCTTTTCTTTTAGTTCTTCTATCTCTTATCTAAAAACAACTCAAATATCTAAAAACAACTCAAAACTTGACATTTTACTATGTTTGTTATAAAATCAAAGCACTTTTATGCAGAAAAGGGGTTGAGTTTGTGAAATTTTTAAACTTTATAAAATCAAAGTTTTTGAGTTTTTTGTACTCAATTATCACGTTTATAGCAGAACATAAAATTACATCCGCAATAATTTTAGCGGTTGTTGCTGCAATTACCGCTACTGCGATAATTGTGTCCAGCGTGCTATCGGTTCCCTCAAGCGTATTGTCTTCGGGCGGTAATAAAATTAATCCCGTCATAAGCGAGGTTGTAAGCAGCTATACCGAGGATGTTGTATCCGAAATACAGCCACCCATTTCCAGTGAGGAAGTTACAACATCAGTCGAAGAAATCCCTGCCGAAAGCAAGGTTGAAACGGTTGCTCCGCCTCCTGTTGTAAACACACAACCCAGTTATAATTCTAATATGAGTTACGATAACAATGTATTTCTTGACGCACTTAAATATACAGGTTATAAAACCGACCCAAGAATGTGGGGCGCACGCGGCAACTATATCCTTTGTTCTCAAAAAAAAGGTCTTGGTTGGCTTTCGGAAATTACCTATGACGATTACGGAACCGCAAGCGGTTATGAGGTTAACGCGCAAGGCTTACCCGATATACATTATTTTACGTATCGTTCAAACGGCACCAAGCGAGGTCTTGTTTGCGCAAGCTATGTGGCATATGTTTATTTTAACTATCTTCCAAACGTAGCAGGTATTGATACATCTATGCTTGCTCGTCCCGAAAAATCATACAGCGCAAACGACTGGTATATAGCGGCAAAAAAATGGGTAGATGCCGGATACTCGCGTTATATCGGATTTAGCGCAGACGACGGTGGCAGCATAAACCGTGACATCAACTTTAACCCTGACGAAGAAATACCCATTGGTTCAATCATGGTTATGTGCGATTGGTACAATCGCTCACAATGGGGATCTCACGTATCAATTTACGCCGGCAAGGTTAACGGATACCATTGGGTAACACACGTCGGCAACGAAAACGGACCTGAATTATGCGCAATAGAGCGCATGAATCGCAAACCGCATCCACAATGGCCCATAGCAATTATTACAACTCCTTCTAATATACGTTTTTCTGCCGCAGTAGAGGTTACGGTAAAGGACGAAAACGGCAATCCAATGAAGGATGTAGAGATAAACGTTAAAAGAAAATCAAACGGTGTGGTAACAAATTTGGGCAAAACCGATTCGAACGGCAAGGTAAGCGGCGAAGGCTTCTCGTATGGCGAATATGAGATTGTACAAACCGTGCCCACGGGTTATACCTGTCCACATAGTGTTCAAACGGTGAACTTTACTACCAAAAACAATAGCTTGAACACCGTACTTTTTACCAATAAAAAAGTGGTTGAAAAACCGCAATCAACCCCAACAGACAAAACAGATAGTGAAAATCTGAGCAATTAAAAAGCAATAAAAAAAGTCACTGCTAAAACAAATAGCAGTGACTTTTTTACGCATTATTTACCTAACTCTTTATTTCTTTTGTATGCCGCTTTAATACAGCCGATAACTATATTCTCAAATTCGCTATTTTTTAAAACCGTAACACCCTCTATTGTGCTACCGCCTTTAGAGCAAACCGCACTTGTAAGTTCTTCGGGAGTTTTATTACTTGTAAGCAGCATTTTAGCGGCGCCCGCCATTGTTGCAGCAGCAAATTCTATTGCCTGTGTCTTTGAAAGACCACATTCTTCACCACCACGCGCTACAGCAGATGCAAAGGTATACATAAACGCAGGGCCGCAACCCGATACGCTGCAACCGGCATCCATAAGTGCTTCGTCTATAAAATAAAGTTTGCCGCCATATTGCATATCGGTCACAAAATCATCTGCAACGCTTTGCTGCACACCGTTTAAGCAATAAAGAACTACTCCCTCGCCCACACTTACGGGAGTGTTTGGCATAATGCGAATAATCGGCATATCGCCTGCAAACTCTTTTATTTTTTCGGTAGTAAGTCCTGCTGCCATAGAGATAAGCATTGGTCTTTTGCTATTTAAAATGTCTTTGATATCACAAAGCATTTCCGCCATAATTTGCGGTTTAACGCCTAAAAATATTCTATCGCAATTTTGAGCAATTTCCTGATTACTGCCAACTTTAATACCAAGCTCCCGAGCAAGTCTTTCCGCCTTTTGTGCGTCAAAATCAGAAACAAGTATATCTTTTGTGGTTTTAGCAAGCGCGCGGCAAAGCGCGCCGCCCATGTTGCCGCAACCTATAAATCCGTATTTCATATTATCACCTATCTAATGTTGCCGTTTCCATATACTACATATTTATAGGTAGTAAGTTCTTCAAGTCCCATAGGGCCTCGGGCGTGTAATTTTTGGGTAGAGATGCCCATTTCACACCCCAAGCCAAACTCGCCGCCATCGGTAAAACGGGTTGAAGCATTTACATACACCGCCGAACTGTCTACACCGCTTGTAAATTTGGCTATCGCATTATCGTTGCCGGAAATTATCGCTTCGCTGTGACCTGTTGAGTGGGTAGATATGTGCTCTATCGCCTCATCCACACCGCTTACGCATTTTACTGCAAGTATATAATCTAAAAACTCGGTGTCAAAATCATTGTCGCCTGCAGGTGTACCTTCGATAACGCTTTGTGCTTTACTGTCAAGACGAAGTTCAACAGGAATTTGCCCGTTCGCTTTTCTTGCCGTCACCAGTTTTTCAAAAACACGGGGTAAAATTTGCTCTTTTATAGCATCATCCACAAGTAAAACCTCAGCCGCATTGCAAACGCTGGGTCGACTTGTTTTTGCATTATTTATAATGTTTACCGCCATATCCAAATCGGCAGTTTTTTCTACATATATATGGCATATTCCCGTACCGGTTTGTATACAAGGAACCGTAGCGTTGTTAATGCATGCATTAATAAGCCCTGCGCCGCCACGAGGAATTAGCATATCAACAAAACCGTTGGCCTTCATTAAGGCGGTTGCGCTTTCACGCGAAGTATCGGTTACAAGATTTACCGCATTTTCGCAAATGCCTGCATTTTTTAATCCCATACGCAAAGCGGCAACAATTGCCTTTGCGGAATTTATTGCCTCCTTACCGCCACGAAGCACACAAACATTGCCGCTTTTAAGCGCCAACGCTGCGACATCGCTTGTAACATTCGGTCTGCTTTCGTATATAATCGCAATAACACCAACAGGCACCGAAACACGTGTAATTTTAAGACCGTCTTCTCGTATATATTCCTTTAATGTGTGACCGATAGGGTCAGGCAATTTTACAACATCGCGTATTCCTTCTGCCATAGCCTTAACCCGCGCCTCGTTTAGCATAAGTCGGTCAATCATAACCTCGCTTATCTTGCCTTGGGCATTGTTACAGTCAATTTTATTAGCGTCAATAATATTTTTAACATTTTCTTCGAGCGCATCCGCCATTTTTAAAAGCGCATTGTTTTTTTGCTCGGTCGCAAGAGCGGCAACGCTCGCCTTTGCAGCCTTGGCTGCGGTTAACATTTGTATCATTTTATTACTTCCCTGAAAATTTAGTGCCTACATTTTTACCTTCGACTATATCGTATAAACCGGATGGATTATTGCCGTTTGTAATAATCATATCACAGCCGCACGCCATACAAATTTTTGCGGCCTCAATTTTTGTAATCATACCGCCGGTGCCAAGCGCGCTGCCCTTACCGCCTGCAAGCGCAATAATATCATCATCAATTTTGTCAACAAATTCTATAAGCTTAGCGTTCTCGCATTTATGTGGGTCGGCAGTATAAAGACCGTCGATATCAGAAAACAACACTAAAACGTCCGCATTTACGCTTTCGGCAACAATTGCCGCAAGGGTGTCGTTGTCGCCAATTACAATTTCTTCGGTGGCAACGGTATCGTTTTCATTTATAATAGGAATAGCGCCCAGTTCTAACAAACGATTGAGCGTATTGCTGAAATTTTGATGTCTTTCTTCGTTTTTTAGGTCGGCACCCGTCATAAGCAGTTGCGCTACGGTGTGATTGTATTCCGAAAACAGTTTGTCGTATGTATACATAAGCTCACATTGACCAACTGCCGCGGCTGCCTGCTTGGTTGGTATATCGGTAGGTTTTGTTTTAAGCGACAATTTACCAACGCCCATACCAATAGCGCCCGAGGATACCATTATAACCTCGTCACCGGCATTTTTAATATCACTTATTACCTTGCATATTTCTTCAACGCGGCGGATATTTAAATGCCCCGTCGCGTGAGCGAGTGTGCTTGTGCCTAACTTTACTACTATACGCATAAATGCTCCTTTTTAACTTCACAAGTATATTTTAAAGTATATTATACATATGTATTGCAAAAAAATAAAGAGTTTTATTAAAATTTTTTTATTGCACAAAAGTTAAAAATATGTTAGAATTAAAAACGCCAAACAAAATCGAATATTTTTTGTACACATAGGTATGTGCATTTTTATCTTTCGGTAAAAATGCAGATGCTCTATTCGACATATACTTGTATGTACTATGCGGATTTTGTTTAGCAACAGTAAGGGCTATGTATTTTTCGGTGCGTGGTCTTTGACTGCGCACTTTTTTATTTTTTGGAGGAGATTTTAATGAAAAAGCTATTATCTTTAATAATGGCAACGGCAATTATAATTTGCGCTATGCCACTAGGCGCGTTCACATTAACTGCAAACGCAGCATTCGACGGCTACTACACCTATGAAGTAATCGACGGTAGCGTTACCATCACCGATGTTGACACGTCAATCAGCGGTGATATAACTATACCATCAACCTTAGGTGGGTATCCTGTAACCGATATAGGCTATTATGCGTTTTCTTATTGTGAAAGTCTTACAAGTATAACAATTCCAGATAGTGTTACAAGTATAGGTGATTCTGCGTTTATAGCATGCGACAACCTTACAAATATAACAATCCCCGATAGCGTAACCGGTATAGGCTATTATGCGTTTCGATATTGCTACAGCCTTACAAGTATAAGTGTGTCGTCAGACAATAATTATTATTCGTCGGTAGACGGTGTGTTGTTTAATAAGAATAAAACAATGCTTATATGTTATCCTGCAGGAAAAACAAATAACTCTTACATAATTCCCG
>JAZQYL010000050.1:0-24414 GCA_045633485.1 Acutalibacteraceae bacterium
TGGATATGTTTCATATTCTACGATGGTTGAAGATAAGCCTATTGAAAAATATTATCAAGATGGTAAAAAAGGTCCAAAAGAGTGGTATGGATATTATGCTGGTAATATGACCGTAGCAAAAGCACTTGAGCGTTCTGCAAACACAATACCTTGTTGGTTGTTAAAGGATGAAGTTGGCATTGATAATTCCTTTAAATTTTTAACTGAAAAGCTAAAACTTAAACATCTTACTAAAGACGATAAAAACCTTGCGTCACTTGCACTTGGCGGTTGTCAGTACGGTATAACAACTACTGAGTCGGCTGCGGCATATGCTGTTTTCGGTAATGGCGGTAAGTACTATGAGCCTACAACGTACCTTAAAATTTTGGATGTTAATGACGAGATTGTTTTGCAACCTAGTGGTTATGAGCAGGTTATAAAGAACACAAGCGCAACCGTAATGAATAAAATGCTTCAAAATGTTGTTTATGGATCTCAGGGTACGGGCAAAGGTATTGCGAGCTATAGTAAAATGAAGGCTTATGCCAAAACAGGTACGTCAAGTGAATCGAAAGATTTATGGATGGTAGCAGGAACTCCTTATTATGTTGGTAGTGTTTGGTATGGTTTTGATCAGCCGGAGAATCTTCATAATGCTGGTGCTGCCGCAAAGGTATGGCGAGATATTATGACTAAAGTTCACAAAGACCTTGAGGAAAAAGAATTTGAGTTGAGCGAAGATGTAATTGAGGCGAAGTATTGCAATATTTCGGGTAATTTAGCGGTACCTTCTTGTTATAGTAAGTCGGTAGGTTATTACATTCCTGATATACAGGTTGATCCTTGTTCGGGCGGACATCCGGCACCAGAACTCGAGGAAGATACATCGTCGCAAGAGAGCGTTAGTCAAGAAAGTTCATCAAGCGATGTTTCAAGCGAGGCCGAAAGTAGTAAAACGGAAGATACATCTTTGGATGAAAGTAGCGAACCACCTGTTGAAGAATCATCTTCGGAAGCTGAATCTGGTACACAAGAGGATAGTCTACCACCTACGGAAGACGATGAAGATGGTCAATTGGATCTTGATTCTAATAACGCAGAAACTGAAAATTAATAATTGTATTTTAATAGAGTATTTGCAAATGTGTAAATACTCTATTTTTTTATAAAAAAACATTGCTCATTTACTTTATTTATGTTATAATGTCTTAAATATTGGGTTATTATGCCTAATTATAACTTATGAGGTAAAAAACATGCGTATTTTAGGGATAGATCCTGGTTATGCGACAATTGGTTACGGAATAATTGAGTATGATAATTTTCGCTTCAAAACTATAGCTTACGGCGCAGTAATAACCACACCGGATAAACAATTTGCTGATAGAATTTGCGATATTTTTTCGGATATTTCTGTCATTATTGATAAATACAGCCCTGATTGTATGTCAATAGAAAAATTATATTTCAACACTAATACAACAACTGCTATAGATGTTGCGCAGGCCCGAGGTGTTATATTACTTGCTGCCCGAAAAAAGTGTATCGATATTTTTGAATATACTCCGCTACAGGTTAAGCAATCGATCACAGGGTACGGTAGGGCACAAAAATATCAAGTAATGGATATGGTTAAAAATTTATTGCAACTTAATTCAGTACCCAAACCTGATGATACGGCCGACGCATTGGCTTTGGCAATATGTCACGCTCATACTTCAGGCAGTATTTACAATAAATTGAAGGGTGTATAATAATGATAGCAACTTTAAACGGTAAACTAATTATTAAAGAATTAAATTATGTTGTTGTTGAATGTGGTGGGGTAGGTCTTAAGTGTTTTGTAACACAAAACACTCATGCGACTATCGGAAACATAGGTGATACCGTATTTTTATATACTTATCTTTCCGTTAGGGAAGACGCACTTGATTTATATGGATTTTCCGATAACAGTGAACTAGAAATTTTTAAATTAATTACTTCGGTAAGCGGCGTCGGTTCAAAAATAGGACTTGCAATACTTTCAGAATTTACAGCCGATAAAATTATGCTTTATATTGCAAGTGGTGATGCTAAATCACTTACCGCAGCATCGGGCGTTGGTATTAAACTTGCACAAAGAATTATTCTTGAGTTAAAGGACAAGGTTGGTAGCATTTCATTTGCAGATATGTCTTTTGATGTAAAAGCTGTAGGCAATGCTTCTGTAAATACCTCTTCTAAAGAAGCAATTGAAGCACTTGTGTCTTTAGGATATTCACAAAGTGAAGCGTCACTTGCTATTGGAAGACTAGATCCCTCGCTTGATACAAGCGAACTTATTAAACAGGGATTAAAATTACTAGCAAGGGGAATTTAATTTATGATAGAGCAAGAAATGGATTTTGAAAATCGCATTATATCACCTGAATATAACGTTAATGATGATGACACGGAACTTTCTTTAAGACCAAAAACTCTTGATGACTATATTGGTCAAGATAAAGCAAAGGATAACCTTAGTATTTATATTAAAGCGGCGCGACAACGAAAAGAAACGTTGGATCATGTCCTTTTGTACGGCCCTCCGGGACTTGGTAAAACAACACTTTCTGGTATTATTGCGCGTGAGATGGGTGTTAATTTGCGTGTTACTTCTGGACCGGCTATAGAAAAACAAGGAGATCTCGTTGCTATTTTAACTTCACTTAATGAGGGAGATGTTTTATTCATTGATGAAATACATCGACTCCCACGTAATGTTGAGGAGATTTTATATCCCGCGATGGAAGATTTCTCGCTTGATATTATTCTTGGTAAAGGTCCTTCGGCACGTTCAATAAGACTTGATGTACCTCATTTTACGCTTGTTGGCGCAACTACACGTTCGGGCCAGCTTACAGCGCCGCTTCGTGACAGATTTGGAGTACTCTTACGTTTAGAACTTTATACCCCTGAGCAATTGGGACGAATCGTTAAACGTTCTGCAGGTATTTTAGGAATACCGATTGATGATGAGGGCGCTTTGGAAATTGCTTCTCGTTCTCGAGGGACGCCACGTATTGCAAACCGACTTTTAAAACGTGTGCGTGATATTGCCGAAATTGAGTTTAATGGTGTAATCGATGTAACCGTTGCACAAAGTGCTCTTGCTCGCTTTGAAATTGACGAACTTGGTTTGGATGATTTTGATCGTAAAATGCTTTCGGCAATTATTAATCATTATTCAGGCGGCCCTGTTGGTCTTGACACATTAGCAGCTGCGGTTGGTGAAGAAGCCATTACAATTGAGGATGTTTATGAACCATATCTTATGCAAATCGGCTTTTTAACACGCACACCACGTGGTAGATGTGTTACTCATGCGGCATATGAACATTTGGGAATAAAAAACAATAATACACAACAATCACTTTTGTAAAGGGATTTTTAAATGAGAACTTTTGAAAAATTTGATGATTATGAATTAATTGATGCTGATAACGGTGAAAGACTGGAGCGTTGGGGGGATATCATACTTATTCGACCTGATCCGCAAATAATTTGGAACGAAGGACATCGTGATGAACGTTGGAACAATGCGCATGCGATTTATCATCGTTCTAATAGTGGTGGTGGATATTGGGAAACACTAAAAAAGGTTCCTGATGTTTGGAGTATTAAGTATGATGATCTTATATTCAGATTAAAACCAATGGGTTTTAAGCATACGGGATTATTTCCTGAGCAGGCGGTTAACTGGTCTTTGGCTCAAAAACTTATTAAAGAATCAAACCGCGAAATTTCTGTGCTTAATTTATTTGCATATACCGGTGCTGCAACCATTGCTTGTCTTAATGCTGGCGCTAAGGTAACACATGTTGATGCTTCAAAGGGTATGGTTTCTTGGGCAAAGGAAAATGCAATAGCGACCGGCCTTGCCGACAAGCCTGTAAGGTGGTTGGTCGATGATTGTATGAAGTTTGTAAAGCGTGAAATAAGACGTGGCAATAAGTATGATGCAATTATTATGGATCCACCTTCGTATGGAAGAGGCCCTAACGGAGAAGTTTGGAAGTTAGAACAACAACTCTCGGAGTTGTTAACTGATACCGGCAAGATTTTAAGTGATGATCCGCTATTTTTCTTTTTGAATTCATATACAGGCGGCTTATCACCTACAATATTAAATTATATGGTAAAAAGTTGTATTGCACCGAAGGGTGTTGGTACTGTTTTTACAGAAGAAATTGGTATTAAGGTTACAAAACGTGATGTTGTTTTACCTTGCGGAAATACTACGATTTGGATGAAATAAATGGATAATATTATTGAAGTAAAAAACCTTACATTTGAATATGAGGACGATAACCTGAAACATATCATTTTAAAAAATTTTAATTTAGATATAAAACGTGGTAGCTTTACGGTAATTTTAGGTCATAATGGTTCCGGTAAATCAACCTTGGCTAAGCTGCTTAATGGTTTGTATAAACCTACAAGCGGTCAGGTTTTGGTTGATGGTATTTCTACATCTGACGAGCAATCTGAAATCGAAATAAAACGTCGAGTTGGTCTTGTTTTTCAAAATCCGGATAATCAGTTAGTAGCTTCAATTGTTGAGGACGATGTTGCCTTCGGACCTGAAAATTTAGGTCATTCTCCTGAAAATATTAGACAAGAGGTTGATGCTGCGCTAAAAGCTGTAGATATGTATGAATTTCGCAACTCAACACCACACAGATTATCTGGTGGGCAAAAACAACGTATCGCAATCGCTGGAATCATTGCTATGAAGCCCGACTGTATCGTTCTTGATGAACCTACTGCAATGCTTGATCCTAAAGGAAGAAGCGAAATAATAAACACAATTAAGAAATTAAATAAAGAACACGACATAACAATTGTTTTAATTACACATTTCATGGAAGAAGCGGTTGCTGCCGATCGCGTTCTTGTTATGGATAACGGAAAAATTATTTCCGATTCAACACCAAAGAAGGTTTTTAGTAATATTTCTTTACTTAAAGAGGTCGGTCTTGATGTTCCGCAGACTACTGAGCTTCTTTATCGCTTAAAGCAAGGCGGTATGAATATTTCAACAGATGTTATTTCTATAGAAGAATCGGCACAGATGATTTATGATGCGATTCATTTGGAGGAAATTTAATTGTCTAAACTCGAGGTAAAAAACTTAACTCACACTTATGATGGTAATACTCCTTTTATGCATGATGCTGTAAAAGATGTTAGTTTTACGGTTCAAAAGGGCGAGATTATCGGTATTATCGGACACACCGGATCCGGTAAGTCAACCCTTGTTCAACATCTGAACGGGCTATTAAAAGCTTGCAGCGGCGAGGTTTTATTAGATGGTGTAAATATCTGGGACAATCCCAAAAAAATACGCTTAATTCGTTCAAGGGTTGGTCTTGTTTTTCAGTATCCTGAGTATCAATTATTTGAAGATACTGTATATAAAGATATTGCTTTTGGTCCTAAAAATATGGGATTAAATGACGATGAAATTAATAATCGAATTATTGAAATTTGTAATCTCGTGGGCATTAAAAATGATTATTTTAATAAATCCCCATTTGATTTATCAGGTGGTGAAAAACGTCGTGTTGCTATTGCTGGTGTTATGGCAATGAAACCTGAGATTATCATCTTTGATGAGCCTGTAGCAGGTCTTGATCCCCGCGGTCGTAACGACGTTATAAAAATGATTAACGATTATAGCAAAAAATATGGTGCAACCGTTTTGATCATATCTCATAATATGGAGGATATGGCACTAATTGCAGATAAACTTATTGTTATGAACAAAGGAGAACTAGCGCTTTTTGATACAACCGAAAATGTATTTAGTAAATATGAATTTTTAAAAAGCATTGGCCTTAATGTTCCAATGGTAACACAACTTATGTTTTCGCTAAAAGAAAAAGGTCTTGATTTGCCCGATAATATTTTCACAGTAGATTCGGCTGCTGATTATCTCTTGAACCTTGTAAAAGGAGGTAATCGCGATGCTTAAGGATATAACATTTGGTCAGTATTTTGACAGTAATTCTTTTGTTCATAAACTTGACCCAAGAACAAAGCTTATTCTTCTCATAATTATTATAGTTTTTATTTTCGTTTCGCAAAATGCATTATCACTTGCGGTTATGGGCTTTTTTGTAATTTTTAGCCTGCTTTTTTCTAAAATTCCAATTAAAATGTACTTTAAAAATATAAAAGCAGTTTTACCGATACTTATTTTTACATTGCTGCTTAATTTGTTTTATGCCGGAAATGCCGATACTCAACCTGTTTGGTCATTGAATTTGTTTTCTAATTTAAAAATAACAGACATTTCTTTGTATCGTGCATTATATATGGCTTCGAGAATATTGCTTTTAATAATAATCAGCGCGGAATTAACCTATACAACAACTCCTAATGATTTAACCGATGCAATCGAAAACTTGTTGTTACCTTTGCGATTTATTGGATTAAAAAATGCAGTTCATACACTTGCAATGATGATGACAATCGCACTTAGATTTATACCTACTCTTATTGAAGAAACACAAAAAATAATGAATGCCCAAAAGGCTAGGGGAGCCGACCTTGAAAACGGTAAATTAATTGATCGTATTAAAGCACTCATTCCTATATTAATACCACTTTTGATATCTTCGGTACGACGTGCATACGAACTTGCTGAAGCTATGGAATGTCGCTGTTATAACGGTGGCGTCGGTCGAATTAGAATGAAACAACTAAAATATTCGGCAAGAGATTTTTATTCCTTTGCTTTTGTGGTATTTATCGCGATTGTTGTAGTGCTATTAAATGTTTTTATGTAATTGGTGATTTTTTATGAAAAGAATGCTACTTACAATTTCATATGATGGAACCGCATATCACGGATGGCAGGTACAACCAAACGGAATAACAGTACAGCAAACTTTACAAGATTCTTTGGAGAAACTGTTGGGTAAAAGGGTTGCAGTAACTGGTTGTAGTCGCACCGATGCAGGCGTTCATGCCAGGCGATTTACATGTCATATTGATTGTGCAAAACACTTCCCCGACAATGCATTTCTTAAAGGATTAAATTCACTATTGCCAAATGATATTTCGGTGATTGATTGTTGTGAAGTAGCGTCGGATTTTCACGCCAGATATAACACAAAAGGTAAAAAATATATATATTCTATGTATTACGGTACACAAAATCCGTTTGATGCTCGTTATAAATTTTATATAGAAAAATTGCCTAATATCAATTTAATGAATGAATTTTGTAATGGTATAATTGGAAAACACGATTTTGCAGGTTTTTCATCTTCTAAAAGGACTGTGGAAGATACCATTAGGACAATTAGTGATTGTTCTGTAAAAAAAGAAGGTAACTATATATTTTTTGAAATTGTTGGTGATGGCTTTCTATATAATATGGTTCGCATTCTTGCAGGTACTGCTTTAGCGGTTGGTTATAATCGCTTAACTTCAGATTGTTATAAAAAAATTTTTGAAACCCAAAATCGTGCTTTGGCGGGCGAAACCTTACCGCCGCATGCATTGATTTTAGATGAGGTTTATTATTAAAGAGGTGATTTTATGCCTGACTATAAACGTAAAAAGGTGAAAAAATCCTTATCACGTAAAAAAAACCGCGTTGATAGCGATGAAATAATAATGAAACCCGCAAAAAAACGCGCAAATAGTGTTATTCCCCAAGATGATATTAAGGTCATTAAGGGCTCTTCGCTTAAAAGAAAAATTAAAATAAGATTTTTTATATCGGTTCTTGCAATTGTATCAGCATTTTTTATTTTACTTTCATTTATTTTACCTGTAAGCGTATATGAAAATATTGTTAATATTTCAGCCCTTACAGGATACGGTAAATATCCGTTGGACGTAAACGGTGCTGATATAATTGATACAGTTTCTAATGGTTCTTACTACTATGTATTAACTGATACGGCAATAACCGCTTATTCAAATGCTGGTAAATTGATATTTAACGATTATCACGGTTTAGCAAATCCCGTTATTTCTGTTTCTAGCACAAGAGCAATTGTTTATGATCAGGGCGGAAAGCTTTTATATGTTTATAATTTGAGCGGTAAAATTTATTCTTATACAGCTGAAAATGAAATTATTACTGCAAATATCTCGCGTAATGGTACTTTTGCGGTTTCTACACATTCTGATAGTTATACATCAGTTGTGAATATATATGATAAAAATTTCAAAGAAATTTACACTTGGAATTCTGCTAAAGATATAATCAACAATGTTCTTCTTAATTCAAAAGGTAATAGGTTAGCGGTTACTTCACTTAACGCTATTACGGGGCAATTTAATTCTAAAATGTATATTTTGAATTTTGAATCTGCAAATCCGCTATTTACATTAGAACTTGAAAACTCCGTAGCATTATCAATAACCAATCTAGGTAAGGGTATTGCAATCGTATCAAACGATAAATATAATTTTGTTCATTGGTCTAAATTTAATACAAATGAAATAAAAGTTTCAGGAGAAACCAATTTGGTACGTAAGGGTGATACAGGATTATTACTAGTAATTAATAGGGCGAATGATCGTAGCGACAATACAGTTGTTTTGGTTAATAAATCGGGTGAAAAAGCTAAAGAATTTAAGATTAATTCAATGATTTCGGATATTCAATATTCTAAAGGTAGGGTTTATTACATTAACGATACAAATATTCATATTTTAGATAATGACGGAAATGTTCTTCGTGAAGGTTCGTGTAATTACGGTGTTGAAAGATTTAATGTTGTTGCTCCCAATTCTATTGCAACAATCGATGATAATATAATTAGTAGGATAGATATACAAAAAGGAGTAAATTGATATGTCGTTAATTTTGGATGCTTTTGTTATTTTAATTATTTTCATTTTTATTTTTTTATCTGCTAAAAAAGGTTTTGTTCGAACACTTATAGAGGTTGTCGGCTTTGTTGCTGCTATTGCAATTGCTTTTTCATTAAGCACTCCTGTTGCAGGATTTATTTATGATAAAACAATTGACCCGGCGGTTGACAAAACTATACAAAGCGCGGTAGATGAAGGAAATGAAAGTGTTAATACTGCGGTTGATGCATTATGGAATAAAATGCCCGGGTTTTTAACAGGTAGTAATTTTTTCAATTTATCTAAAGATAACGTTTTGGAATCCGTAAATAATGGTGTATCAGCTAATGCAACAGAGCTTTCGCATACTATTTCTAATAATTTTTTAAAGCCGGTTGTTACCAGAACAATTTCGACATTAATTTCTGTGATTTTGGTATTTGCGCTTTTATTGCTTGTTAAATTCTTGGCTAAGCATATTAACAAGTTATTTAATATAAGCGTTGTTGGAAAAATTAATAAAACATTAGGCGCAATTCTCGGAATTTTTAAAGGTGTTTCAATCGCAATTGTTTTTTGTATGGTAATAAGTTTAATATTATCTTTTACAAAAAACGGATTTCTGTTTTTTACATACGATGCAATTGAATCGTCGTATATTTTTAAGTTTTTAATTGGATTATCTCCATTTTATAATTGATATCAGCGTTCTCAAGGAGTTAAAATGAAAATGAAATTATGTTCTAAATGCAAAAAAAGACCAGCTGTTGTTTTTATGTCCAATCCAATGAATCCATCAGCTGAACCTGAAGGACTTTGTCTTGCTTGTGCTAAAGAATTAGGCATTAAGCCTGTCGACGATATGCTTAAAAGTATGAATATATCGGATGAAGATATTGAAATGATGAGTAATCAATTTTTAGAGGCTGTATCAGGTGATGATATGATGGTTGACGATGAGTCTCTAAATGACGGAACTTTTGATTTTGGTACCGCCCCGGCAATTCCGTTTCTTAAAAATCTTTTTGGATCATCCAAGGACGATAAACAACAAAGCAGTAATCAAGGACAAACAAAAGCAGATAAAACCAAAAAGAAGAAACGCTTTGTTGATTTATACTGCAATAATCTTACTTTGCGTGCAAAGGAAGGAAAGCTAGATACGGTTATTGGTCGTGATCGTGAGCTTGATCGTATGCTGCAAATACTTTCTCGCCGTTCAAAAAACAACCCTTGCTTGATTGGCGAACCTGGCGTAGGTAAAACCGCAATCGTAGAGGGACTTGCCATTAAGATTGTAAACGGTACTGCTCCTGCACGCCTTTTAGACAAAGAAATACTATTACTTGATCTTACAAGTCTTGTTGCAGGCACACAGTTCAGAGGCCAGTTTGAAAGCCGAGTAAAAGGACTTATAGAAGAAGTGAAAGATGCTGGCAATATTATTCTTTTTATTGATGAAATTCACAATCTTGTGGGCGCCGGTGATTCTGCAGAGGGTTCAATGAATGCCGCTAATATTTTAAAACCTGCACTTTCTCGCGGTGAAATTCAGGTTATAGGCGCGACTACTTTTAAAGAATATCGCAAATATATCGAAAAAGATGCTGCACTTGAAAGGCGTTTTCAACCCATAACGGTTGAAGAGCCATCAATTACTGAAGCTATAAATGTCATGCTTGGTATTAAACCATATTATGAAGGTTATCATACTGTAACTATTTCTGATTCCGTTGTTAAAAATGCAGTGTATCTTTCAGAACGCTATGTAACTGATAGATTTTTGCCTGATAAAGCAATTGACTTACTGGATGAAGCGTGTGCATGTGCGAGTCTTGAAAACAAAGCAATTGATGAATTGTATATTGCTAATAAAAAAGTTGCTGAATATTCTAAACAATTGGATGAGCTTACAGCTGAGGTTGAAAATCCGGATTATGAAAAACAAGCACTTGTAAAATCTAATATCGAGAAATATAAAACACAGGCCGATAGTCTTTGTGATGCTGCAGCTAACAATGCCGTTACGGAACGTCATCTTGCAAAGGTTATAGAAATGTGGACAGGCATTCCTGCTTCAAAAATTGAAGAGAATGAACTATCAAAACTTGCTCGCTTGGAAGAAACATTAAATAATACAATTATAGGTCAAACTGATGCTACAAAACTTGTTGCAAATGCTGTTAAACGTTCAAGAGTAAAAACTAATTTGTTGCGTCGACCGGCATCATTTATTTTTGTTGGTCCTACAGGTGTAGGTAAAACTGCACTGGTTAAGGCGCTTTCCGAGCAGTTGTTTGATACTCCTGAAACATTTATACGCTTAGATATGTCTGAATTTATGGAAAAGCATTCTGTTTCACGTTTAATAGGTGCTCCTCCCGGATATGTCGGTTATGATGAAGCGGGACAACTTACTGAAAAGGTGCGTCGTAAGCCATATTCAGTTATATTGATTGATGAAATTGAAAAGGCTCATCCCGATGTTCTTAATATTCTTTTACAAATTCTTGATGAGGGTAGAGTTACTGATGCGCACGGTAGAACAGTTAATTTTGAAAACACTATAATTGTTATGACATCAAATGCAGGTAGCGAACGAAATGATAATCTTTTAGGGTTCGGCAAAACAGTTAGTGATGCTTCGCGTGAAAAAGCTTTAAAGGCATTAAGAGAGTTTTTGCGTCCTGAATTTATTGCTCGTGTTGATGAAATAGTTGTTTTTAATCCTTTGTCTAATGACTCGCTGCAGAAGATTACTAATATTATGCTTGGTGAGTTGGTTGATGCATTAAAAGAACGTGGTGTTGAAATTTATTTTGATAAAAACGTTGCTAACTACATTGCATCTAAGTGTGAAGGCACAAAAACCGGTGCGCGTGAGTTGCGAAATATTATTCGTCGAGAAATTGAAACACCTATTGTTGATCAAATTATTTCTAACAAAATGACCCAAAAAATATCTGTTAATGTTTCAGGTGATAAATTAACTTTGCAGGCTGGGGATTGATTATTAATGAAATATAAATACCAAATGCATACACATACTGCACCGTGTAGCAAATGTTCATCAATGACACCCAAAGAGCTTATAAATTCTTTGGTAGATGGTGGATATACCGGTGCGGTAATTACTAATCATTTTTATGGAGGAAATACCGGAATTGACCGAAATTTACCTTGGAATGATTTTGTTAAAGCCTATGAAGATGATTATTATGAGTGTAAAAAAATCGCCCAAAATTTTGATTTAGATATTATTTTTAGCATTGAGGAACACCTTTTTGACGGTTTAGAGATACTATGCTATGGTATTAATCCTCAATTTTTATATGATAATCCGCAACTTCAATTTGATCGAAGTGTTGAAACCTGGTCAAATGCTTTGCACAATTATGGTGCTTTATGTATTCAAGCGCATCCTTTCAGGGACAGAGAATACATTAAAAACCCAAGACTTTTATCCGCTGAATATATTGACGGAATTGAAGTTTTTAACGCATGTAATAAACCTGAAGATAATACGAGTGCTGAAAGCGCAGCATTACAATTTCCGCAATTCATTTTAACGGCCGGCGCCGATACTCATTTGCCGCATTCTGTTTGTTGGTCCGGAATTATTACAAACGAACGTATTGCGACAGAGAAGACCTTGATAAAAATATTAAAATCGGGGAATTATGAGTTAATAAAATGAATTATTATAAATGGATTAATAAAAATTGCGATTCTTTAGCGGGTAAAACTATTGCAATCTCAGGTTCAACAGGCGGACTTGGTGTTTGTTTGTGTGATTATTTTGCATATCTTGGGGCAAATATCATTTTTTTAAATCGTAATCCTGTTAAGTCTCAAAAACTTATTGAAGATTTAAAAATAAAATATCCTAATTTAAACGCAAAACACATTACAGTTGATTTAGAGGATTTTGAAAAGGTAAAGTTAGTTGTTGAACAATTAAAAAATTTTAATCTAGACTATCTTGTACTTAATGCCGGTGCTTATAAAATACCACGGCATAAATGCCAAACGGGCTACGATAATGTTTTTCAGATTAATTTTATTTCTCCTTTTTATATAGCTTATCAATTAAATGATAGTATTGAATCTCGTGGGGGAAGAGTAATTGCTGTTAGCAGTATTGCACACAATTATTCTAAAATAGATATAAACGATATTGATTTTTCCACTCGTAAGGCGGCAAGCCTTGTTTATGGTAACGCAAAGCGAATGTTAACAGCGGCTTTATTTTTAGAATTTTCAAAATCTGATTTATTGTCGATTGTACATCCGGGTATTACACTTACAAACATTACCGCTCATTACCCTAAGTGGATTTTTAACATTATTAAACACCCGATGAAATTTATTTTTATGCCTCCTAAAAAAGCAGCGCTTTCCTTGTTGTGCGGTCTTTATAAAAGCACGGGTATGTCAGAATGGATAGGCCCCAAATTTTTTAATATATGGGGATTGCCAAGAAAAAAGAAATTAAAATCTTTTACCGAATTTGAATTAAAAAATGTAGCAATTTTGGTTGAAAAATTATTTAAAAGCTTAAAATAAAGCACGGCTATTAATTTATTTATTAGTTGTGCTTTTATTTTTATATTTTTTTCATAAAAAAGACATTATAAGTATTGACAATTTGTGCATTTTGCGATAAAATTTTACTATCACTAATTATATATTTCTAAAGGAGGAATTATAGTGAAAAGAATTTTAGCAATTGTTTTGTCGATTGCAATTTTGGTTATGGCGTTTCCTTTTGGCGCATTTGCCACAACACCAAATGTTGCAACCGACACGTGGGACGGTACAACCGTAGAACCCACAACAACCGATGCTGATGGCAATATTATTATTAATACTGCCGAAGAGCTTGCGTGGATTGCACTTGAGGGTGCAACTGCAACAGCAAACAAAAACTATATAGTAGCAAAAAATTCAGTTTTTGATATGTGTGGTATGGAAAACATCACACTAAACTCAACTTCTGATGATGTTATTGCTGCTACAAAAACAAGTAATATTTGGCGTTCTCTTTCAGACACCAACTCACTTGCTTTCCAAGGTAACTTTGACGGTAATGGTCTTGTTGTCTACAATTTATATTCTTATCAATGGGCAAACGCAGGTTTGTTCCCTTGTGTTGATCCTTCAACACAAGGTACAATTACCATTAAAAACGTAACGGTTGTCGCTTCGTATATGTCGGCATATCATTACGCCGCTGGTATCGTTGGTCTTGGTAACGCATCAGCAGGTACTGGTAAGAATCTTGTGTTCGACAAGTGTACTGTTAAAAACTCATATATGGACGATATGGGTAAAGGTGTAGGTCACCAAAGAACAGTTGCAACAATTGTTGCTTCTCTTTCGCATAACGGCACAACAATTAATAATTGCTTAGCTATTGATAATAAGCTTTCTTCTACAGGTGTTGTTGGCGGTCTTTTTGCCAATACATCAAACTTTGGCGATAATGTTGCAGTTAGTAATTCAATTTCTATTGGCACAAATGTAGATATCACAGCAGTTGAGATTACCTTAGGTTCAAAGGTTGCTAATACTACATACACTAACGTATATACAGATAAAGCAACCGAACTCACAGGTGTTTATACGCTTACAACCGATAAGATGCAAGGCGATGCTGCTAAGGCAAATATGGCGCTTGCTTGGAACATTGATTGGTTAGCAGGCGAAGAGGGTGAATATCCTTCTATTAACTATGGCGATCCGATTAAAGATCCATACGTTTGGGACGGTACTTTTGAAGAACCAACCGAAATCGACGCTGACGGTAATATCATTATTAATAGCGTTCAAGAAATGGCTTGGGTAGCACTTCGTGGCGATACAGCTACTGATGGCAAAAACTATAAAGTTGCTGACGGTATCGAATATTTCGATATGAATGGTGCAGTTGGCATTACTGCTGATTCAACTGCAGCTGAAGTTCAAGCTGCAACAGCAACCGGTAACAACTGGAACTATGCTGCAGACAGTAAAGTTGGCAAATTTATGGGTAATTTTGATGGTAACGGTGTTACAATTTACAATATTCGTACCAAAAAACAAGGTTACGCAGCCTTATTCCCATTTATTTATAACAATTCTACAATTGAGAACGTCATAGTAAAGGCATCATATTTTGCAGGCTATCATTATGCTGCTGGTATTGTTGGCCTTTTAGAATTGCAAAAAACAGTTAACATAAATAAATGTACTGTAGAAAATTGCTACATGACCGACGCAGGTGATACAAACACATTATGTACACGTGCTACTGCACAATTTGTTGCAGGTACCGGTAATAGTGATTTAAATATTTCTAACTGTTTTGCTGCTAATAATACTTTATCTTCTGCCGGTTTTGAAGCAGGCTTTGTTGCTACAACCGGTGCTTGGCAACCAACCGGTACATCAATTAAAAATTCTATTTCAATTGGTATTACACCATATTCAAACGCAAAAATTGGCGAACTTGGTAAGGGTTTAACTGAAAAACTTACTGTTGAAAATGTATATTCAGACGTTGCTTGTGACGTTGCTGGCTTCACAGCCCTTACGACCGAACAAATGCAAGGCGATGCTGCTAAGGCAAATATGGCGCTTGCTTGGAATATTGATTGGTTAGCAGGCGAAGAGGGTGAATATCCTTCTATTAACTATGGCGATCCGATTAAAGACCCATACGTTTGGGATGGTGCTTTTGAAGAACCAACCGAAACCGACGCTGACGGTAATATCATTATCAACAATGTTCAAGAAATGGCATGGGTAGCACTTCGTGGCGATACAGCTACTGAAGGCAAAAACTATAAAGTTGCCGACGGTATAGAATATTTCGATATGAATGGCGCAGTAGGTATTACTGCTGATTCAACTGCTGCCGAAGTTAAAGCCGCAACAGCAACCGGTAATAACTGGAGTTATGCTGCAGACGGTAAAGTTGGCAAATTTATGGGTAATTTTGATGGTAACGGTGTAACTATTTACAACATACGCACAAAATCATTTGCCTATGGTGCTTTATTCCCATTTGTATATAACGATTGTACAATTGAAAATGTAAAAGTTAAAGCATCATTTATTGTTGGTTATCATTATGCGGCCGGTATTGTTGCAACTTCTGAACTTCAAAGTAAAACAGTAAATATTAACAAATGCGCTGTAGAAAATTGCTATATCAGCGATAACGGTAATATAAATGCTGCTTGCAGACGTGCGGCTGCCGGTATCCTTGCCGGTACTGGTAATAGTAACGTTAATATTTCAAACTCTGCTGTATATAATAATGATATTTCTGCTACCTGTTATGAAGCTGCATTTATTGCACAATCAGGTGACTATATTGCTTGGAATGGTGGTTTGTCAATTGTAAATTCAGTTGCAGTTGGTGTTACACCATATTCTAACTCAAAACTTGACGAATCGATTGGTAAAGGTTTAACCGAAAAACTTACAGTCGAAAATGTTTATTCTGATATCGCATGTGATGTAGAAGGTTATATTACATTAGCAAATGACAAAATGCAGGGTGCCGTTGCATCTGTAACAATGGATAAACTTGATACTTCAGTTTGGTTCTTTAACACTACCACATATCCTGATCTTTACGTATTCCATAACATTGTTGACGGTAAATGTGATTGTGGTCTTGAAGTAGCTGGCGATCCTTGCGCAGGAGGTCATACTCTTGTAGCTGTAGAGGGTTACGATGCTACAAACTTTACTGACGGTCTTTTAGATCACGATAAATGCTCTGTTTGTGAAAAAACATTTATTGACGGTGTTGAAAAAACTGCTGAAGAACTTGTTATTCCGATGCTTGCTAAAAAATGGGATGGTACATTTACAGAACCTACCGAAACCGACGCTGACGGTAACATTATAATTAATACACCTTCCGAACTTGCTTGGTTAGCTCTTCGCGGTGGCACTGCAACAGCAGGAAAGAACTACGTTGTTGCAAAAGATTCTGTATTCAACCTTAACGGTATGGAAGGTATTACACCATTCTCTACTACTGCTGATGTAAAAGCTGCTACAAAGAATGATGCTTGTAAATGGCAATTTGCTTCTGATTCTACCGGCGATTCTCCATTCTCAGGTAATTTTGACGGTAATGGTCTTATAGTTTATAATCTTTATACAGGCAAAGGTCGCGGCTTCGGCGGTTTGTTCCCGGTTCTTATGAATCAAGATGGCGAATCCGCTACTATTAAAAATGTTACTTTATTATCTTCACACATTGGTGGTTATCACTGGACCGGTGGTATCATAGGTTATATGAATTCTGAAAGTACAAATTCAAAACTTAACCTTGAAAATATTGTAGTTAAAAACTGCTTTATCTATGATAACGACGATACTAATACTGCTTGTCAGAGAACAACTGGTGTGCTTGTAGGTCAATTGCTCCACACATCTAGCACAATCAATAATTGCTTGGTAGTAGATAATGAACTTTCTGCTCAAGGCATTATCGGTGGTTTGTTTGGTAATACATCTGCTTATGGCGATGGAAATACCGTTAAGAACGTAATTTCAATCGGTACTTCTGTTCAGTCTGTAATGGTTAATTATGCAATTAACTCAAAACCTGTTACCTATATAAATGTTTATACCGATCAATTAGCTTCTGCTGATGGTATTACAACACTTACTCTTGATCAAATGAAAGGTGCTGCAGCATCAGACAATATGAACCTTAACTGGGGCATTAACTGGGCAGTAGGTGCCGAGGGTGAATATCCTTCAATCATTATTGATAACGCATTCTATGATGAATGGGATGGTACTTTTGCTGAACCTACCAAAACTGACGTTGAGGGTAATATCATTATTAGCACAGCTGAAGAAATGGCATGGATAGCACTTCGTGGTGATACAGCAACTGCTGGTAAAAACTATAAGGTTGCTGATGGTATTAAGTACTTTAATATGAACGGTATGATTGGCATAACACCTAATTCTACCGTTGAAGACGTTAAAAACGCCACAACAGATGCTACAAAAGCTTGGAATTTTGCGGCTGAGGGTAAAGTTGGAACATTTTATGGTAACTTTGACGGTAATGGCGTAACAATTTATAATATTGCTACAAAATCTGGTCAAGGCTACGGCGGTTTATTCCCGGTAGTTAAACCTGAGTCTAGTGGCGCATTAACAATTAAGAATGTTGCAGTTGTTGCATCATTTGTTGGCGGATATCACAATGCCGGCGCGATTGTTGGTCTTGCTGATGCTCCAGACGCAAGCACAAGTCTTGTTCTTGAAAATATAATCGTTAAGAATAGCTACATTTACGACAATAATGATGCTAATTCTGCTTGTCAAAGAACAGTTGGCGTTTTAGCTGGTAACGTTACTCACAATAGCACAACTATTAATAATTGCTTTGTAGAAGGAAATGAACTTTCTGCTCAAGGAATCGTAGGCGGCTTGTTTGGTAATGCTTCTGCATATGTTGCTACACTTAATGTATCAAACGTTATTTCAATCGGTACAAAGATTGAACCAACTTCGATTAATTACGCTATTTCTGATAAAGTAGCTGCAACAGTATATACAAATGTTTATACTGATCAAGCAACTGATCTTGACGGTATCACAACACTTACTGTTGAAGAAATGAGCGGCGCAAGCATAGCACTTGATTGGTCCGCTTGGTTTGCTACAACAGCTCTTCCTGAGCTTCGTGCATTCCATAACGTAACATCTGTTGATAATGGCGATGGCACACATACCGATACATGTAATGATTGCAATATTATTACTGTTGCAACAAATCACGTATTTGTTGATGGCGCTTGCGCAGTTTGCGGTGCTGCATGTAGTCACGTTGCGGGTGATGCTGTTCAAGAAAACGTTATTCCTGCTACATGTGCAACCGAAGGTTCATATGATCTCGTAGTTAAATGTACATTGTGCGGTGAAGAAATTTCACGCGAAACATTTGCTATTGAAATTAATCCTAACGCTCACGTATACGATGACGATGCAGATCCTGATTGTAATGCATGTGGTGCAGTTCGCTCAGAACCTGTAAGTTATGGTGATATTAATGGCGATGGCGCTATTAACAATAAAGACCTTGGTTTACTTATGCAGTATATTAACGGTTGGGTAGTAACAGTTGACGTTGCTGCTGCTGACGTTAATGCTGATGGTGCAATCAATAATAAAGACTATGGTCTACTTATGCAGTATATTAACGGCTGGCAAGTTGTACTTGGTCCTAAAGTATAATAATTTACAGTTGTAATTTACTAAAAAAAGACTGTCTCACAAAACTGTGAGACAGTCTTTTGTATATAAAACAAGTGCTAATCGAAATGTGATTAGCACTTGTTTTATTATCGGATGTCATATACGCTGCGTAGTTTTATTGTTTTAGGTGTTCCTTCAATAATTTTCACTGTTTTGCAACCGGCATTCATATCAAAGTAGTTATCGCTTAAAATAAAGTCACTGTCTGGTGATTCAATTTCAACACTTTTGGCAAATGCACTTGCAAATACTGTTATTTCATCACCATTAATTTCATAATGCAAGTTAGGATTTTTAAAGTTAAAGTGTTTAGGTACCGTAAACAAAACCGTACCTTCTGAAACGACATTACCGTCAACTGTAAAATTAAAACTTAAATAGTTATTCTCAACGTCGGTTTTATTAAAGTCAATATTATCGAGCCAAATACTTGTTTGAGCAGGGATATTAATATCTTGTTGTCCACTTTGTAAAATTTTGCTATCCGCTGAACATAAATACCAGTTTACTTTACCACTTACTTCACTGAGTGTTTCGTTTGTAACTGAAAGACGCGCCTGGGTGCTGTAATCAAAGAAATCAGGCTGCATAATAACAAAGGGACGAGTGGTAGTTTCACCAATTTCTTCACAAGAAATCATAACCGGAGCAAAAAAACGTCTTGCTACGTACTGAAGCGCCTTGTATCTACCATAATAGTCAATACTCGCCCATGATGCTACAGGCCATATATCGTTAAGCTGCCAATAAAGTGCGCCCATACATCGGTTTTCGTTGCGGTTACGACGCATATGTTCGACACCACAGCGTATTGCTTCTGCTTGTAATAACTGTGATGCATAAAGCATAGTACCAAATTCGCTGGGATACTTGAATGTGTCGGCAAGATATGTAAGAATCTTTTTATTAGCGCCTTTGCAACGTTGATGCATTTCCATAATACGACTGAAGATATTTCTGTCTTCTGGTAATGTAAAGGAATTTACGGTTTTTTCACATGGGAAAGATTCAAATCCAAATTCACTAAGATATCTGAAATGATGATTTCGATATTCAGAAAACGGTTTTCCACCATGCCATACTTCCCAATAATGACAATCACCATAGTTTTCGTTACGCGGTTCTATACATGAACCAAAAGAAGTTGGCGATGATGAAACGTATGGAATATAGGGACAAACTTCTTCAACAATTCGTGGTATCATATTTTCAAAAATCTTAATGTAATTTGCTTTAAATTGGTTATAATTTTCAATGTTTGGCCACCAATGAACGACGGCCTCTTCCATTTCGTTGTTACCACAAATTACAGCTAGTGAAGCATGATGACGAATTCGTGTAAGATTTTGTCGAATTTCAACCGCGATATTATCGTGCATTGATTGATATTCAGGTACCATCATACAGGCAAACATAAGGTCGTTAAATACAACAAGACCATATTCGTCACAAGCATCGAAAAAATAATCATGTGGATAAATTCCACCGCCCCATACGCGTATTGTGTTAAAGTTGCAATCGCGACATTGCTTTATTAAATTGTATGTACGCTCTTTACTGTAACGAGAAAAAATGTTGTCCTCTGGAATATAGTCTGCGCCCATTGCAAAAAATCGAATACCATTAACTTCGTGGCAATAACATTCGCCCCATTTGTCTTTTTCTCGAATAAGTTTTAATTCTCGCAAACCAATACGCTTTGAATCACTATCTACAACCATGCCATTTTCGATAAGTTCAATATTGAATGTATATAGATTTTGTTCACCAAAACCATTTGGCCACCAAAGCTCTGCATTTTCGATTTCACTTTCAATATTAGCAGGAAGTGTAAATTCACATCCATAAGATGAGATAACTTTAATTAAAATATCGGCAGTGTTTTTTTGTGTTATAACGGACGGTAAAACAAATACTTTTCCGTTTGCGTGGCGTTGAGTGATATGTATTTCTTCTATTCTGTCAGAGTCGACTGTTAGAAGGTAAATATCCTTCCAAATGCCTGCATCAGGTAGCATTGGCCCCCAGTCCCATCCCATCATACAACTGGCTTTTCTTAGATGTGGATGACCCTTAAGGCAGTCGGTAGAACCGCGTAACTCTTGCTTTTTATTCATTTCTCGCACAAATTTGTTAGGCGATAGGCAGATAATTTTTATTTCGTTTTCGCCGTCGATTAATGCATCGGTAACGTCAAACTCATATGTACGATGCATATTATCAGTGTGTGCAATTTTTTTACCGTTTATATAAATATTACATAATGTGTCAAGACCGTCGCAATGCAAAAGAACAGGGGAGTCAGGTTTTGGAAAATTAAAGTTTTTAGTAAATTCAAAATCATTTTCCATAAGTTTTAATGCATCACGTTCGTTGTCACGATAATAAGGATCTTGTATTAATTTTTTATTAAGTAAAAAAGAATATACAGAGCCGGGGATTATTCCTTCACAACTGAAACCGCCGCCAGACATATTCCATATTCCATTCAGTAAAAATTTTTGCATATGGTAACCTCCAATGTAAAAGTATATAAAGTAAGTATTTACGCTAATTATAACTTTTGTATAACAATATTGTCAATAAATAATATATAAATTTATATATTATTTTAAAATCAAGAATATCTGTAAGTTAAAGAACTCATCCATTATGGATGAGTTCTTTTTGGTGGAGGCGGGGGGAGTCGAACCCCCGTCCAAAAATCTATTCCTATCGGCATCTCCGAGCGCAGACTATTGTTTATTTTTCCCTTTTATAACAGACAAAAATCAAACCGTTATAATTAGTAGTTCCTACTTTATGACAGCAACTGGAACAAGTTACTGTTCACATTTACCGCTAAATGACGCCCTTCCGAAGTCGCGGTATTCTTCGGTTGGACGGCCGCCTAATTAGGCAGCAAGTGCAACTTTATTGTTGTCAGTTAATTTTAAATTGCGGATTTTAGAGCGGTTCCGCACCGCTGCTCGCTTCCAATAGTTCAAAATCCCTGTCGAAACCTTTACGCCCCCGTATCTTAAAGTAAGAAGTAAAATTAAAGAATTAACAAGAATTTATCGGTTTTGTTCTTTAAGAGCGCGATCAATCGTGCGATTAGCATCACGTTTTGCGGCAGTTGCGCGTTTGTCGTGCAGTTGTTTACCGCGACATAGTCCTAACTGAACCTTAACAAGTGAGCCCTTAAAATAAAGTGATAGGGGAATAAGTGTAAGTCCTTGTTGTTTTATTGTACCCAAAAGACGCATAATTTCCCGTTTATGCATAAGTAGTTTTCTATCACGTTTTGGTTCGCGATTAAAAATATTTCCATGGTCATAAGGGCTTATGTGCATTTGTTTTATTATTAATTCGCCGTTATCTACACTACACCAAGCATCCTTTAAGTTAACGCCACCGCCTCGTATAGATTTTACTTCTGTGCCAGAAAGTGAGATACCGGCTTCAAATGTTTCGAGCACAAAATATTCGTGAAATGCTTTTTTGTTGGTTGTAATTGTTTTTGTGTTTTCCATAATGCCGTCATCTCCTTTCGTAAATTAAAATTATTATTAAATAGAGAAATCTTCTGCAGTAAAGTTCCCCGCAGGTTTTTTACTTGATGGCATACGTTTTAGCGGATCGTATTTATAGTGTCGACAAGCATCTGCACGGGTGGTTACGCCATGTTTTTTACAAAAAATATCATCACAATAATCTGATTTTCTTCCATGGATACACCACAGGCAAGACTTTTGCAGATTTTTGTTAAATCCTTTTAACGCCATATTAATCATCTCCGTTTGAGCATTATATCATATCTTTAATTATTTTTCCACTATTATTTTTTGAATTTATTGATGCAATAAGAACTATAAGCATAATAGCAATTGAAATTGTTAGTATATAATTTGAATAAAGCAATTCGTTTTTGTAATATACGCCATTGCTGAACGTTGAAATTTTTGTTTTTAAAAATTTAGTTATAATAATCGTAAAAATGACGTTTAGTGTTGAATGTAATATTCGTCCTAATATGAATATTTTATAATTTCTGTTTTTATTAATTGTTAATACGTATATTTGACCCCATACCGAAAAACCGCCAAAACCTAATAAAAATGAAACAACATATATGTTTTTGGTCTTTGAAAGCGCTGCGCTTATTTCTGTTAAAAGGGATATATTTTTTATGATTGGCAAATCAAATAAGAAATAATCAAGATAAGCATTAATAATTGAAAAAATAATTACAATGCTACAAATTTTTACTAATGTATCTATTGCGTCGTTAACACTTGAAATAAAACTGTTTGTTAATGAAACACTTATTACTTTTTTAATTTTAAAACTTTGTAAATTACACTTTAGTTTTTTGCTGCATATCAACGCAATTACAAAAGCGCTTAAAGTGTTAGATATTAGCAATATTATACCTATTTTTTTTGATGATAAAAAATATCCAATAACAGACAAAATAAATGTAGGTCCAGCATTAACACAAAACATACTCATTAAATCGGCCGATTTGTTATTAATAATTTTTTGTTCTTCTAATTGGTTAATCAGTTTTATACCTATGGGATATCCGCCTAGTAGTGATAATAAAAAAACAAAAAACATATGAAAGTTTTGACCAAATATTTTAAATAATATTAAATTTATGTATCTATTATTTATTGAAATATTATACTTAATAATTGTTAAAACACATACTGTAAAAGGAAACAAAGATGGAAAAATAACGCCAGCGCAAAGATTTATTGAGTTTTTAATAGTTATTGTTGATATATCAGGCATTACAATTAATAATAATAAAAAAATTATGATTAGCAGAAAAATAAGCTTGTTTTTAATATTAAATTTCATTTTATCACCGTAAATATTTATATGCAACTTGAATTATTATTATAATTTTTTCATATCTTTAAATCAGTTGCAATAAAAGAGGTGTAGTTTTGTCAAAATTTAAATTTCGCTCAAGCAAAAGGAATAGGTTTAACTTTATTTCGGAAAAAAACGAGATTTTTAATACCGAAATTTTATCGAGTGTTCATACCGAAATTTTTTCTAACAAAAAAATAATTATTGAAGGTTGTAAAAATATCATCGATTATAAAGAAAACTATATAAAAATTAAATTTAAAAAAGGTTTTTTTAACATTATGGGAAATGATTTTGTAATTACTGATTTTAATGAGGATAAAATCGAAATAAAAGGAAATATATTATCAATAGAGTTTTGTTTATAGGTGATTTTATGTTATCTCTGTTCAGATTTATTAAAGGATATTTAATAATAAAAATTGGTGGTGAATTTTCCGAAATACT
>JAZQYL010000051.1:0-13646 GCA_045633485.1 Acutalibacteraceae bacterium
TCTTTCAATTTTATACACTCTAAAAAAGCACGATAACCGATACTTGTTACACTGTCCGGAATTGTTATTTCGGTTAACGCAGTACATTCTTCAAAAGCATAGTCATTAATTGCAGTGACACTTTCAGATAAAACAACCTTATTTAAAGAAACGCATCTTTTAAAAGCAGTATTACCAATAGTTGTAACTGTATTACCTAAATATACTTCTTTTAAATTCAAACAATCTTCAAATGCTGAATATTCAATTGTTGTAATTGAATCGGGAATAACAACCGTTTCAAGACCCATACAACCCTTAAATAAGTTTTCTGCTATTTGAGTAGCGCCTGTTTCAAATGATATCGTTTTTAAATTATGACAAAAACCGAAAGGACCGTTATATATATATTTATAAGTGACACCATTTAGCTCATATGAATCATAACCGTTAGTTCCGCATCTATCCAACGATTTTGGTATCTCTATAGTTTCTATAGCAGTACCGTAAAACGCATTGCCACCCATATATGTCAGTGTATTAGAAAGCGTAATGTCTTTTAGTGATGTACAAACACAAAAGGCCTCTTCTTCTATAGTTGTAACACTATTGGGGATAACTACGCTCGTAAGTGACGTACATTCTCTAAATGCTCTATCGTTAATTGCAGTTATACTTGACGGAATCTCTACATTAGTCAATGATGAACAACCATTAAATACGCTACTATTAATTACCGTCATAGAAGAAGGAAGTGATACCGAATAAAGTGATACACAATCTCTGAAAGCCTCGTTACCTACATTTATAATTTTGTTTGAAAGGTTAAGGCTTGAAAAACTATTGCAACTGTAAAACGCCCTTGTATCAATAGTTTCCAATATGTTTGACACATCAACAGTGATAAGACTATCGCAATCGTAAAATGCCTCGTAACCGATAGATTTAACGGTGTTTGGCATAGTAACACGAACAATTTTATCATTATTTTTAAAGGCGTTATTGCCAATTGCGGTTACCACGTCGGGTATTGTAACATGACGCTGGTTGCCGGTGTACTGTGTAAGCACACCGTTGGCATCTATAACAAAGCCCATATCGGCATAAAACAGGTCAGTACCGTCCCAATAAAGACTATCATAATTAATAGCCTTGTAAAGTGTAATACCGCATTCGCTAACATTTGAAGACGTGTTATATGCTGCGGCAAAGTCGGCATAGCTTATGGTGCGCTCATAAATGCCGCACTCGCCTGCTCGGTTGCATTCATAAACTGTAATGCCGTTATTGTCGGCCGAGACAACCATCATTGTGTGTTGTGTGGTGCCGCCGCACGCTTGTATTACGTAACCAACCCTTGCTTGTGAAAGCAGGTCTTTAACCTCGGTTGCAGTTACCTGCGAGCTACCTACCAGTTGACCTACTATCTCAAGATTTTGTGTGTTACCAAACTCATAGCGTTTGTTGTTTTTATACCAAGCGGGCATATCACAATCAAATATTTTGTTAAAAACAAATCGTATAAAACCGAGCGCCTGTGTCGAGCCGCCATAGCTTTGTGTAAAGGTTACGCCAACGTTTGGGGGGTACGCTTCTTTAACCTGACGGAATTTTTCGGCAATAGAGGCATGGCTCTCTTCGGGGGTGACGTCATTTAATTTGCCCGATTCGTCAATGTTTGAGGGTCTTTTAACAATACCGGCATCAATATCTGCCTTAAGGTCTTGCATACAAAGGTCAATATATCGGTCATAGTTAAATGAGTTGCATATTGCAACGGCGCTTTGAACTTTATTTTTTTGTTCGGTGTCGGCAGTTAAACCAAGCACGCTCTCAAGCGCGGTGCGTATTGCAGTGGTGTATGCCGAATATGTAAACTCATATTCGGTGATGTCAATATTCTCGATAGAATTTGACACAACAAAATAACTCTTTTGCTCGGATACGGCGAACTGCATTTCGGTAATTATTGTGCCAAAGTATACCGACTGCTCAATATTGGTGGTAGCAGTAGCATCATAAAGCGTAGAAATAACCTTTTTGGTTGTGGATTTGCCCAGATTAACCGCTAATGCGGCGGGTACGGCAAGTGTGCCCGAAGTGTTGTTAATTGTGGTTTTTATTTCACTTGCAAGCAGCTTTACAACCTCTTGTGTGCAGTAGTTATCATAAACGTATTGCGCAGGGTCGACGGTTATTTGGTCTATAAACACCGTTACTGACTGAGCAAACGCGCTGTCAATTGGGGTGATTTCTACTAATCGGTTTAAAATTTCGTGTTGCATTTCTTGCATTTCGATAATTGCAGTTGCAAGCAACCAGAATTCTACCTGTGTATCGGCATATTCTAACAACAAATCATAATTATCATAAAGCTTATTGAAAATTAAATCGACGTCGTCATCACTTATGTTAACACACGCCTCTTTAAGCGCGGCAACAAGCTCATCCTTGCCCTGCGCGTTAGAGATATCATAACCGCTTTTCATAGCAGTAAAGTTTTCAGAAATTTCACTTGCTACCGAGTAAGAAACCTTATCTATTTTGCAAATATTTTTAATAAGTGTTTCGCCTAAATCGTTTTTAAAACTTTCTTTTTCGGCGGCAGTCATATTAAGACCTGCTAAAAACTCATCGCTTAAAATACTGATACCATTGTTTGTTGCAGCAAGATACGATGCAACGTTAGCATTTGTTGCACTGTGTTCAGACAAAATGGCGCGGTAATTTGCAATAAGGTCATCAATAATCAGGCTTTCACTATCGCACGATAAATATTGCGGATAAAGACTAAATAGCTGATTATAACTGACACCATACTTTGAATAATAGTTGTCAGTTGCGGCAGATGTTGGCAGCGTAAAGGTTGGTAGCGATAAAGCAACCACCAAAACCGCTAAAACAAGAGCCAGTATTTTTTTGAATTTTTTCATAAAAAAGCCCCCTAAACACATTAAAAACATATACAAATGTTACCATACTTTAATAAAATATGCAATAATAATATTATTACATTTAACACTTTCTACAAGAAATCTTTTGTACTTCAAAACAATAAAAAATAACTCGGTGAATACTGTAATAGTCATCACCGAGTCTTTATTATTAATTATAAACTTTTACTTTAACTCTACGTTCCAGTTATTAAGATACTGCATTAAAATACCGTAGTCTTTGTTGTTAATATAGCCATCGGCGTTAACGTCGGCCGCAGCTTCTATAATACTAACCTTCCAGCTGTTAAGATACTGCATTAAAAGACCTAAGTCTTTATTGTTTACCGCGGTATCATCGTTAATATCGCCGGGTATATGACTCGAACTGTTGTTTCCGCAATTTATGCAGATACCGTCTTCATTAAATTGATGGTCAACGGTTGTTTTACGTAGTTTGTTGCATATATCACACTTGTTATCACAATCACCCGAATAGGAGTGAATACAGGTTGCCCTGCCTAGCGTAAAATAGTAAAGTGTTCCCGAAACACGTTTGAAAAGACTGGAATCTTTACCAAAGCTTGCTGCGTAACAGGCAAATCCTACTGTGCCGTTTCTGCGGAGGTGAGCATTAACACCCTTTTGTTCGTTGCCATAATTAACAAATGTATAGGTTTTTGTGCCACTTATTTTCCATTTTGTAAAATTATCAATCTTATCAGAAATGCCTGCCTCACTTTTTACACCCGTTCCTGCGGCGTATTTACCGGTGCTTTCGTTATACATTGTCCAATGATCACCGCTTTTTGTTATACGCCAAATTATCTTATCATTATTACATATGATATTGCCGTCGGTAAGGGTTATATCATAATACTGTAAGCGTTTTTTGGAGGTTGTTTCAGCCATCATTGCGCCGTTATCATAAGATATAATATAGTCGCCTTCGGTAATTTCGCCTTCGTAAGGTACAAAAAGAGTGCTGTTGTTTGTACCGTCATCGACCATTTCGGAATAAAGTGCATACATAACAATATCTTCAGTAACGGTATACTGACTGCCTGCAAGATAGTAATCTTGCGGTTCGGTTATTTTGTCAACCGTTGTAGTAACCCAACCTATAAAGGTGCGTCCGTTTCCAACATTACCCATATGTTCGGGTAACAAAACAACATCACCATTATGAACTGTAACTGTTTTAACAATATCATCAGTTTCTACAAATGATATCGAATTTTTGCCAACCACATCAAAATTAATTTTGATTTCCACATCACTAAAAGGATCTACAATGAAGTAATTACCATTTTGTGTAACGTTTGCGCTACCACTTAATATTGTATAACCCGAAACTTTATAACCAATAGCCGGTTTTGCATTAATAATACGACCGCTTAACGATACGGTTCCCCAAGCGTCATTGTTTGAAATTGCTGTAATTTCGTATTCGGCGTTATTTGAATTGCCGGATGGAGTAATGTAATCCTCGGGAGTTTCTTCATTAAACAAAGCAAAAGCAAGTTCTGGATAATCAACAAAAACATTGCGTGTGCCTGTAATTGATTCTACAGAGTCGTTACGTCCAAGCTCCCAGGTATCTACAGGATCTTCTTCGATCCAGTCAAGCAAAACATCAACACTTTCAATAGCACCGCTATTGCCCCACATATTGTTTATATTGCCCCAACGAACATACTGATAAAGCATAATTCGTGCTACGTCACCATGAAGATTGTATTGACCACCCGATTCAGCATTGGGGTCATAAAATCCGTCGCTCTCTCCGTAAGCTGCGTTACCGCGACTTGAATTTTCGCTTTTAGATGTAGGACGAAGCATCATAATATCGTCCTCATCGTCACCGTCAAGGCCTTTACTGTTAGGCCAGGTATGTTCCCTATTCCAAGTTACACCGCCATCCCAAGCAGGACCAATTTCCACACCGGAATAAAACGATGAAATTTTATCACTTAATTTAGCACTGTTTTGACAATCTGTATACTGAAATAAATCCCTTGTATCGTTATATGAAGTTATAGTTTCATGATTGTCTGACATCAAGCTCTTAAGTTCTTTGTACAAATCGCTTGTAGGAACATTGCTTACAACATCACTACCCGAATATAGTAAAAATTCATCATACGAAGTATGATTTTTAGCATAAAATTCCTCAGCATTTTGAGACAAAAACGTCGCGTATGTACCACGTACACCCCAGTTTTTAATGTATGAACCGGAATATATATAATCAACATTTACGGCATTAACAGACATATTTATGCCAAAGACTACGCTAATACATAATACAAACGACAATACTATGCTTAGCGAACGGGTCAATACCTTTTTCATAGCGCAAATCTCCCCTTTATAATTGCTACCATTTAATAATACCACATATCAAAAAAACCTGCAAGATATATTTTAATTTAAATCTATATATAATAACGACGTACTTTAAAAAGCACGCCGTTAGAATTTATTATTCAATTATTTATAAAAATGGCAGAAATAACCATACGTTGTTGTTTGCGCAGTACCAATTGTGTAATATGATGAATGCGTACCAAATGCATATTGTTTGGTTATACCATCTTTTGTAATAGTCGCAACAAGTGTTTTCAAAGTGGTATCGTAGGTGAAAACGGCACCAGGTGTATTACGATAAATTGCATTTACATGGGTGCCATTTAACTCGATGTTCAAATATTTCTTTGCGCCATTTTCAATTGTGTAAAGATAATAACCACCATTTGCATCTTCAAGATATACGTCTATTGCGGCCGCCGCTGAGGTTGTGGTTGCCATATAGTAACCTTTCATACCACCGACGGCAAAATAAGTACAGTCTAAACTCTCCTGATAAAAGCCAAATTTATAAGCAGTACCAACAACCGGATTATCTACAATTGAAGGATTTTTTTCTACAACGCTATTGCTAACATAGGATATCATAACAACCTCGGTTTGACTGTTCGGATCCCAGGTGAATTCTATTATACCGACTGTAGAATCATCATAATAAAAGTTTTTGATTACTCCCCTAACGGTGATTGTATCACCTACTTTTATCTTATCGACACCGGTACCTTTCATATTGTAACATACGATACTTTTATCAGCAACATTTATTGTTACGCAAATGCTACCGTACTCTTCATTGTACTCTTTATTAATACTAAGCACTCTACCAGTAAGTTGGGCAATATATGGTGTTGTTTCGTTTTTGCCTAAACTAAAAGCATCCTTTAATATTTTATCTTGATCGGTAACAATTTTTAATTCAGTACTGCTTGTGCCTGATGATGAATTTTCGCCTAAATCAACATCCCATCCATTAAGATATTGCATCAGCAAGCCGTAGTCTTTGTTGTTTACGTTACCGTCACAATTTACGTCCGCCGCAGACAAAACAATCTCAACATCCCAAGCGTTAAGATATTGCATTAAAAGACCTAAATCTTTATTGTTGATATTGCTATCTCCGTTAATATCTCCAACAGTAAAATGTGGTTCGTCTGGAATTATATCGTCATTTGTATCATCGCCACCTGTTTCGTCATTAACAAAAACAAAGGTTGCGCCAGCAGCATACTGAATGGTACCTTTATAATTGGTAATATAACCCGTAACAGTAATCTTGTCACCTACAGCAATAGTATCTGCGCCTTCGCCAACCATACGGAAACACTGTATTGTTTTACCGGAAGTGTCTTCAACTTCTATAGTTAAGGTAATGTTACCATATTGCGCGCTATATGCAGTATCAATTGAAACAACCGTACCCGTTAGAGTTGCTATGTATGGAAGTGTTGAACCTTGTGCAAGATTTTCTGCATCAGCAAGAATTTCTTGTGCGGTTTCGGGTGCTACAGGTGCCTGTCCCCCACCTTTGATATGCTCAACAATCCAACCATCTTTCATCTGTGGTATTTCGTTATACTGACCGATAATACCGTAAACTGTAATTATATCACCGGCGATTGGTTTTTCTTCAAGAGCATCATAACGGGTTTCGCCATCTGCGCTCCATGTACCGTAAAGATGGAGTTCGTTTCCATCCTCATCAACAATGTACATATTACCATATTGTGGATTGTAAACCTCTTTAACAGTTCCTGTTACATAATATTTATCGTCGGTATATGTGTTGTGGTCTTTAGAAACACCAATTTCAATTGCTTCGGGAATAGTGAGTGTATTACCTGTTGAAGGTTCGTCCTCTACAGGAGGTTCAGGTGTGTCAAAATTCTCGCCATAAAAACGGCAATAAAAACCATTGTAGTCGGTTTTGCAAGGTCCTACCGAAGTATAGGTTTTGTCATTTCGTGTGCCAAACCAATACTCAACGCCGCCAATATAAGCAATTATAGTTTTACTGTCGGTATCATATGTATAAACAGTAGTTGCGGTAGCCGCTCCATACTGACCGTTTACATGAGTGCCGCTTACAACCATATTAATGTAGTATTTTGTGCCTTTTTCATCTGTTGAATACAAGTAATAACCGCCATCAGTCTCTTCAAGATATACATCCATAGCAGTCGTAACATCGGTCGTTGTGGCCATATAATAACCGTCCATCGTTCCGTCTATGTAATATACGTCTGTGCTGCTAATATTTTCCTGTACCATACCAAATTTATACGCGGTATCAACTGTGGGTACATCAACAACTGTGCCAGTTGTTGTGTCGTCAGTTGTTGTATCGTCATTTGATGTGTCATCATTAGGTGTGTCAATATTCGGCATATCGGATGCAGCACCAGAGGGGCTTACATAATCAGAAGGTACCTCTTCGCCAAAAAGTAAAAATGCAAGTTCAGGATAATCTACAAAAACGTTACGTGTACCGGTAATAGATTCAACCGAGTCATTGCGTCCAAGCTCCCAAGTATCTACAGGGTCTTCTTCGATCCAATCAAGCAAAACATCTTTGTTTTCGATAACGCCTGATGAACCGAACAACTTACTTTGTCCCCAGCGAACATGTTGATACAACATAATACGAGCTACATCACCGCGAAGATCGTGTTTTTCACCGGAAGCAGAATTTGGATTATAATATCCCGAGCTAACGCCATACGCTGTATTACCGCGAGAGCCATTTTCACTTTTAGCAGTAGGACGAAGCATCATAATATCATTTTCGCCCGAACCTTCGCCCTTGCTGTTTGGCCATGTGTGTTCACGATTCCATGTGCTACCGCTATCCCAAGCAGGACCTATTTCTTTTCCGGAATAAAACGATGATATTTTATTACTTGTTTTACCGCTATTTTGACAGTCGGTATACTGGAAAAGATATCTGGTTTCGTCATAACTTGTTATTTTCTTATGGTTGGATTTCATTAAATCCTGTAATTCTTTGTAAAGCGTACTTGAGGGAACAGCGCTTGTGCTACTACTACCGCTAAACACAGCAAGTTCTGCAAGAGAAGTATCATTATTCAAATAACACGCCTCTGCGTTTTGCGATAAAAAGGTAGCGGTTTCCTCTCTTACGCCCCAATTTTTAATGTATTTACCTTCGGCATATACATAATCGACATTGTCGGCATAAGCAGGTATAGTAATACCTAAAAACGCGCTAAAGCAGAGTAAAAAGGATAATACTATACTAAGCAATCTCATAGAAAAATTTTTCATTTTACATTCCCTACTTTTTATTATAAATTCTTATTTTTAATAATAGCACAAAATATAAAATTTCGCAATAAATATTTACAGTTTATTTTTATCTAATTCTTTACTTTTTAAAAGCACTGGTTTATAATGTTTATAATATTTAGGAGGTGTTTAAGATGTCACAAAACAAAGAAAGCGACACCCTTCGTCAACGCAAGTTTGCCCAACAAGAATTTTTGCGTCTTAAAAAAATGCAAAACGGCGAACTGGATGCAGGACCAAAGCCCAGCGAAATTGCCCTGCCTCTTACATTCGGCGAAAAGCTTAAAAACATCTGGTATCACGACAAATTTGCTTTATCGGTTATTGCAATAATAATAGTAGCTATTGCCCTGCTTTGTGTTCAATGCGCTACAAAAACAGTGTATGACGCTACAGTAATTGTTTTTACACACACAATAACAGGAGAACCAAACTGTGATAAAATGGGTGAATATCTTACACCATATTGTCCCGATTTAAACGGTGATGGTAAAATTAACATTAATGTTATAAATTGTTCGATTAATCCCAAAGACCAAAGCGATTACAGCTACACCAATCGTTCGAAAGCGCAGTCACTACTTGCTACCGATGCAAGCGCTTTACTTTTTATAACCGATGATAGTTCATATAAATATTTAATGAGTCTTTCGAAAGAGATTCCCCTTTTTGAAGGAGAACCATTAGAATTCAGCGATGATTTTTATGAATTTTGTGTCGATCCAAGCGGTTTTTTTGACACACCAAAGGATTTACAAATATCCTGTCGGACAATAAAAGGTGCTAAAATTGAAAATGACAAAAATGTGGATAAATATTATGCACAAGCTCAATCAATACTTGATGGATTAAAAAACAAATAACACATAACCCCCTATGATAGAATCAAAGAAACTATCATAGGGGGTTTATATTATGTTTTACTTTTGCAATCCTTAATCGTCTTTATTGGGAAAAACACAAAATTCAAAAACTTAATCCTATTTGCCACAAATGACGCTAACACCGAAAACGCAAGTCCTCCAAGTGTACCTAATAGTATGTGTATCCACCATTGTGTTATATTTATTTTAAGTAAAATAATTCTAATTCCTGCGGTAAAGATTGTATGTAACAAATAAATTTGAAAAGAATATCTGTTTACAAACATTAAAAAACTTGAAATCGGTTTATAATCGCCAATTAAGGACATAAACATAATGCTTGCGTATATTCCAAACAGTATCATAAATTCCTTAATGAACGGTGATTCTATCAGTTTAAAGAAAACCAACAATACTCCTGTTGCGATGTGCAACAACACAATTACACATTTAAGCCATAATGGTAGATTTGTAAGTTTTTTAAAATTCACAAATGTTCCTGCGCCGAAAGCAAGAGCTGAATAAAATACAACATCAAAACAGAAAAGCGAACCGCCAAACAATGGAACCAAATATCCAATTGCTACAACAATAACGGCAATTTGCCATTTTTTTAATAATCCATCAAGCAATGTCCAAATACAAAACAAAAAGAAAAGAGCATACAAAAACCAATACTGAGCAACAGGTGTTTTCCAAATATTAAAAACATCCCAAGCCGAAGACTGCGTATTAGCATCCCCTACAAAACTATTTATTACTATGTATATAGCCGAAAAAACAATGTACGGAACACCTAAATTTATAAATTTATGCATTAAAAAGTTTAACTTTGTTTTTTTAGCTTTCCAAGCTCCTGTTTCGTTGTATACAACACCACTTAAAAATAAAAATAGTGCAACATGAAAAGACCATACAAATTTTTCTACTCCCTCAAAAAACAAAGGAATATTAATTCCTGCCAGTCTTATTCCCATAATAACGTGACCAAACAACACCAAAAAACAAGCATATCCCTTAAGCTTATCAACAAGGATATTTCTTCCCATATTACACCTCTGCTTAAATAATTTTACTTCTCTTTTTTGCTTTGGCAAGACGAAGAAACAATATATTTAGGTCTGCCTTTTATTTCCTCATAAATACGAGCAACGTAATATCCTATAATTCCAAGACTTATCATCATAATGCTTCCTATGAATATAAGTATTATGATAACCGTTGTCATGCCTTCAATGGCACGTCCCGAAATTTTATCAATGAGTGCCCAAACACTAAAAATGGCCGTAATAATAAGCATGGCGACGCCAAGTACGGTTACTATCTGCATTGGCGCGGTAGAATACGCCGAAATGTTAGAAACAGCATACTTTAAAAGCGATAACGTAGACCATTTTGAAACGCCATTTGTTCTTTCCTGAACCTCAAATTCAACCGTTGCTTTCTTATAGCCTACCCAAAAAGAAATCGCTCTGAAAAATCCTTTCTTTTCAGGAATACTATTTAAAATATCCACTACCTTGCGATCAAGAAGTTTAAAGTCGGATGCGTTTGACATATCAAAACCTACAATCGAACTAATAATGGCATAAAAGAGTCTGGCACCCAAGCCGTGAACCGCTTTTTCCTTGCCTCTGGTGATTTTAATACCTTCAACAATTTCAAAGCCTTCCTGCCACAATTTATACATATCTACAATTTTTTCAGGTGGATGTTGTAAATCACAGTCAATAACAACAACACAATCACCATCGGCACTTGCAAGACCTGCCGAAATAGCTGCTTCCTTGCCAAAGTTCCTTGAAAAATGAAGTCCGTAAATATTTTCTTCTTTTTCAGATAGTTGCATTATTTTTTCATATGTAGAATCTGAAGAACCGTCATCAATAAAAATTATTTGATTATCAATATCCGCATCTTTTAAAATTTTTGATATTGTATAATAAGCTTTTTCTATCAAAGCTTCTTCGTTATAAGCAGGAATAATCACAGATAACATTTAAAACTCTCCTGAATCGTTATTTAATAAATTTTCCAGCATAGAAACAGACATTGGTTTGTAGTAATAAAACCCCTGTAAGAAATCGCAATCCGCATCTATTGCCGCTTGCTCTTGTTCCTTTGTTTCAATGCCCTCACACAAAGTTTTATAGCCAATATCTTTAGCTGTTCGAATAATATTTTTTAATATAATAAATCCGGTTTCGGATACCGCGTTTTGCGTAATTGCTTGATCAATTTTTACAATAGAAATATCAAGATTTTGCAAATCATCAAAGGTTGTATATCCGCTACCAAAATCATCAAGTAAAATAGACATTCCTTTGTCCTTGAGCGTTAATAAATTATCTATCATTTGCTTTTGAGCATCACCTATGATGTTTTTATCCTCTAAAACTTCCACCGCCAAGCAAGACAACTTTAAATCATACTTTTGTGCAATGCTGATTATTTTCTCTGCAAAATAAGGCTCACTTACTGTTGAACGCGAAAAATTTATCGTATACTTATAAGCTTCCCTTTGTTTTTTGTTGTTTGAAATCCATTTGCAATTCTTTTCAAATATATAATAATCAAACTTATCATTAAGCCCTAGCGAATCAACCGCCGATAGAAAACTACTTGGTGTTAAAATGCCGTCGGCTTCCGAATTTAAGCGCGACAACACTTCAGCACCTATAATTTTTTTGGTTTTAGCATCAACAACAGGCTGGTATTCTAGGAAAAAATTATTATTATCAATTTCCTTTTCGATATTATTCTCAATTTTAACCTTTTTTTCAAGAGCCTTACTACTGCAAATATCCCATTGTACACAAAAAGAATTTTCGTTTTTTGCAAGTATATATGCTTGATTAGCGCGATTTATTGCTTCGTCAAAGGATATATGTGCAACATCTGCACAATAAACACCTATTCTTACGTTAACAATGTTTAAAAGACTATATTTAAGTAGTAATTTATTTAGTTCGCTTTGTAAATCTTTAATTTCATTCTTTAAATATTCTTCATTCCATTTTACAAGAGCGATAAAGTTGTTTTCACCATATAAAGAAATATTGCTGTCGGCATCGGCCGAAAATGTCATTATCAGCAAATCCCTTATTTTAGGAAAAATTTTTTGTTTTTTATATAAATCGTTAATATTATCCGAGGTAATACCAATATGTAAAAGCCATCTACAACTTTTATGTTTTTCTGCTTTTTTAAATTTGTTTTCTAATTTGCTTATAGTAGACAGTTCGTTTTGCGATTCCCCACCTGCAATTTTTGCAGCTCTTACGCCAAAACAAATACCAATAATCGTAAGAAGAAAGCATAAAGAAAAAGTTAATATTAGTATGTATGGATATTCAAATATTTGCATATTTTAAACTCCTATGTTTTTAAAAAAGTTGGAAATTCTAATGAACCGCCACTTTGACGCAATCCAATACTTTTTGCAGCTTCAATACACTTAATCCCATCAGCACGAGCTCTTTTTTTTCGTTGTGGAATTTCTTTAAAAAGAAACGAAATTCCAAATACAAGCATCGCCTTAATGAGTTTATTTTTTGGCATTGCGTTTCTTTTGTATTCAGCCAAAATTTCAAACATAGCATAATTTAATGCTTTTGGGTCCAAAAGATGTTTTTTATTGTTAGTAGATCTCATCCATTTGTAAAATTTAAGGAATTGATCGGTATCTATATTTTTTCTAAAATAAATACCGTTTATATAGAACTGTTCTTGTTGCGGATTCATACTCTCCAAAAGATTTGCAAAGTACTTTTTTTGAATAGCAATAACCTCTCCCCTTTGTTTTTCAAGGGTTGTTTCGGTTATTTGTTTTTCGTGAAGTCGGTAAATCATAAGATATTCCGGCAAAATTTCGATTTTTTTACCCGCCATAACAAATCTGGTCCAAAGTTCCATATCCTCAGTGCAGGTAAAATTTTTATCGTATGCCAATTCTCTGATTATATCTGTTTTTGCAATAATTCCTGGATGGAGGATCGGATTCGTTACTAAAAGCATAGCCTTTAAAGACTCAAAATCATTTTTTCCGCCACATCCGCCCGATGAAATCACACCGTTTTTTAAGGTCATAAACTTACAAGACGATAGCGAAATATCGGCATTTTTCTCCATAAAATCGTATTGCTTTTGAAGTCTGTCGGGTAAACAAATATCGTCGGCATCCATTCTTGCAACATAC
>JAZQYL010000052.1:0-119568 GCA_045633485.1 Acutalibacteraceae bacterium
TGCTCCTCGGCAGAGCCGATGGTCTTTTCAGCAGAGCGGCGGCGCGATATTGAGCCAGCCACAAAGCCAACAGCGCACAGCACCAATGCAACAGCGCCAAAAATTGCGTAAAAAATTGGACTTGTGGGCATTAAAATGTCCCTCCTTTATATTTAAAGCGGTTTTACAGATAAAAAATAAAATTCTGTCGGGGACCGCTGATTTCACCCCGTTTCAATAAATATTAGGGCATTGGTAAGTTCGCCAAAATTTTCACCAATACAAACTAAACTTATCTACATAATTTTACCACTATATTTATGCTCTGTCAAGCAAAAATGCCGTTATATTGTACATTTTTACAATATAACGACGGTTTTTGACAAAATTATTCTTTAAATAAAATAATATGACATATCCCAACAAGGAAGCGAAGGAAAATGCCGTAAATAAATTTTATAATCTCTTCGCATTTTTAAAACGCTTTGCGGTATCAATATTAAATCCTCGCTACGATGATAAGCGGCAATTTGCATTTTGGGTTTGTTACAGCTTATAACGTTTGCAGAACCTTTAATAGCACTGCTTTCGGCCCCTTCAATATCCATTTTTATATATGTTGGCATTGCACTATTAGCCAGTGTATCAACCGTAACCGAGTCAATAACGGTATTCCCTTTTCCTATGGTTGATCCACGCGAACCCTGCATATCAAAACACACTTGCGAATCAACATCACTAACACATGCGTTTATGTTTACAATATTATTAACATTATGTGTTGCGAGGCAAAGTTTACCATATGTTTTTTTGTCAGGTTCAACCGCTATAATTTTTTTGTAAGTATTTACATTTCTTAAAAATTCCTCTACAGTATCACCACGGTACGCGCCCAGATCAAAGTAGACTTCGTTGTCGCCCAGTTTTAATATATTGTCATAAATCTCATCAGGCGACGTTTCACATTCGAACAAATAATCTATTTTACCAGTAAGCTTATACATAACCGAGCATTCAAAAACTTTTTTTGATGTTTCGTCTGCAAGATTGTTATAAACCCATTCGAAATGCTCTTTATTTTTCCGTACATAATCTATGTTGAATAAAACATCACCATACACAGGTACATCGGGTGCATAAAGTTCTTGCTCGTGTGCGATTTTTTTAATATTAGCAATAACATCCGGTAGTGCCGAACCGAAACACACAAGCACCACCATATCACCAAACATTTCTTTTGCCGTTTTGTAATCTGTAACACAAAAACCGTGAAAGATTTTTTGACGCACAAAACCATCGGACGCAAAAACGCCCGATATCCTTATGCCATACATATTTAGTACCGATATAATTTTATCGGCACCATTTCCCATACCGTAGAGTACTATGGGTTTTTTGGTTTGTTTTAAATATTGCCATAAATCCATAAACAAATTATATACCTAAATACAAATTTTTACAAGTAAGTTATAGACAAAATCAAAAAAATTTGATATATTTATTATAATAAAATTAAATTGGAGGGTTCTTATGAAAAAAGTTCTCGCTTTTGACTTTGGCGCTTCAAGCGGACGCGCTATGCTTTCTACACTTGAAGACGGAAAAATTGTAATGAAAGAGATTCACCGCTTTGCTAATGACCCTGTAGTTGTTCGCGGAAGTATGTATTGGGATGTGCTACGCCTTTTCTTTGAAATCAAGTCGGGCATAACCAAGGCCGTAAACGAAGGCGGTTTTGATGCTATAAGTATTGACACTTGGGGTGTTGACTTTGGTCTTCTTGACAAAAACGGTCGCCTACTTGCAAACCCATATCATTATCGTGACAATCGTACACACAAAATACCCGAAAAGGTTTTTGAAATAATTTCAAAGGATGAACTTTACAGTAAAGCTGGTTTGCAGTTTATACATTTTAATACCATTTATCAATTAATGTACTTCAAATTCAATGAACCAGATGTATTAGAGCGTGCTCAAAAAATGCTTATGATGCCTGATTTGTTCGGTTATATGCTTACAGGCGAAATGAAAGAGGAGGCAACTATTGCTTCTACATCTAATTTGCTCAACCCTTACACAAAAGATTGGGATTTTGAACTTATCGAACAATTAGGACTCCCCAAAAATATATTTGCTCCTATTACAAAACCGGGTAGCATTTACGGCCTTCTTTCGGATGAAATTTGCGAAGAACTTGGTTGCGATAAGGTTCCTGTGATTGCGGTTGCGTCTCACGATACTGCATCGGCCGTTGCGGCTACACCTAGCGAGCGTGATGACTTTGTATACATTTCTTGTGGTACTTGGAGTTTGTTTGGTATTGAAAGCAAAACTCCTATTCTCACAGCAGAAGCTGCAAAGGCTGACTTTACAAATGAAGGCGGTTTTGAGGACACAACCCGTTTCCTTAAAAACATTATGGGCCTTTGGCTTATTCAGGAATCACGCCGTCAGTTCCGTCGTGAAGGCGAAGAGGTTGGCTTTGACGTGCTTGAAAAAGAAGCGCTCGCAAGCGAACCTTTTAAGTGCTTCATTAATGTTGACGATCCTGCATTCGAGCCTGCTGGCAATCTGCCACGCAGAGTAAAAGAATACTGCGAAAAAACCGGTCAATACATACCTCAGACTCGTGGCGAGGTTATGCGTTGTATTTATCAAAGTCTCGCGATGAAATACAAATATACTTTTAATGCCCTTAACAATATGGGTGATAAAAAGTACTCTAGCATTAATATTTTAGGTGGCGGTATTAAGGATAGACTTCTTTGTCAAATGACCAGTGACGCTTGTAACGTACCTGTACTCGCAGGTCCTACCGAGGCTACCGTTATGGGTAATATTGGCGTAGCATTTAATGCGCTTGGCGAAATTGCCGACTTTGCCGAACTTCGCAAGGTAGTATCAAACTCTACCGAAATCAAGACCTACACTCCAAACGAAAACGCTCTTTGGGAAGAAGCTTATGCTAATTATCTTAAAGCAACCGGTCTTTAATAAATTCACAATACTTATCTAACAAAAAACTCTCCTCAAATTTTGAGGAGAGTTTTTATTATTTATCTTATTATTTAGGCCAAATTACGATATCATCGTCATCGTCGCCAAAGTTAGCGTTTGGATCACTTGTTACGATAATATCTGTAAGGTCAATCTCATATATTTCAATTTTTGATTTTTGGAACATATTTATTATCTCCTTTTCCATTATCGTAAATTATGCGCCGTAACGAGCAATAATTGCCTGCACATAAAACATAAGCGCTTTGGTTGCTTCGATACGAGTTTCGTAATAATCGCAAGGTTGTATGCTATTAGCCTTAACAAGCTCGTAACCAAAACCACTAGCATCAAATTTACCAAGTTCTACAGTTTGACCCTTTATTGGGTCGTATGCTGTAATGGTTATATCATTAACCAATTCACTCATAGAAATGCCTGTTAATCTATAAAGATGATATCTGCCCGAACCCGCATTATGAGTCCAACCATCTTGTTTAAAGAAAACGTCAGAACCATCTTCGTTGATTGCCGGCATAGCGGGTACATCATATGTTCTCTTGCTTGTAGTTATGGTTATATCGATTTGGTCGCGCAATTCCTTATATTCTTTGTTAAACGCAAATGTAAATGATATATAAGGAGTACTCTTTAGAGTAAGGCTCGTAGCATATACACCAAAGTTTAACTCCTTCGTACCTACGGTATCGTAAACTGCGGCATCGCTGTTGTACACGTCTTCGGTAAATTGCATATTTCTGTATGCCGCAACCTGTTCAGGAGCAATTACTTCCAAGGAATCAATTATGCTGTCATTACTCTTATCAAGTGCAGGCATACCGTTCACATAGCTACAATGCCATGCGCCATCAGGATTTGTAAGTGCATTGTACCAGTCTAATTGTGGCATCTTTACCTTTGCATCAAGACCCTTGATTTCATCCGCGCTAATACGTGTAAGTTGTGCAGGAGTAAAGGTCTTCTTCTCATTTGTAAACTGAACGTTTGTGGTTTCTGCATCGGTATATATGTTTTGGAATGCGCTTGCATCATTAAAACGGCTACCTGTACCCTGTGTTACGTCATAAGGATCGCAACCCAATATAATGCTATTACGAACCATATTAAAGTGGAAATTACCACCTGTTGTGTGGTCAATCTTGGTTACAAGACCCTCCGGTCCTGCTACTGTTTCAGGAACAGAGTTACCGGCATTATTTATAAGAGGCATCTTAACACCACTACCATAAGTAGCATCGTTACCATAAACAAAAACGTTATCGGTATAAACCGAATCACTGAAAGCACCAACAAGAACACCTGAACGGTTGCTTTGGGTAGAAGCGTTATATAAATAGTTATTAGCAACGGTTACACGGTCAATCCATGTAACGCCGGCCATTTTCTTGGCATAGTTCGCACTATTAGAAACAGCGGCAATTGCAGCTACCTGATAGTTTGTAGCGGCAGAAGTAAAGTAAGAGTTTTTAAGTGTAAGGTTGTGAATAGCAGCGCCTGCATCCATATTACAGAAAAGAGCTGCGTTGCTACCGGAATCCTTAATGTACGCACCGTAAATGGTAATACCGTTAAAGTCAATATTACCGCAGAAGGTTGAACCTTCCCATCCGCCAACCTTCCACTGAAGAAGATCGCTTGCGGACTCGAAATATGCCTTTGTTTCGGCAGCGCTGTTAAGATTCATAACAGCAGCATGCTTTTCTTTTTGAAGCACCATGCCGGAAATACTATCCGAAACCTTAAAGTATTTACCATCGGTTACAGTATATTGTGCTGGTTTTTGGCTAACAATGTAAGCAAATTCAGCTACAGTGTTAATAATGTAAGGGTCATCCTTGGTACCACTACCTTCGGAAATACTCGATGCTGTTGTGCCGTCCCAATAAACTGTCTTGGGCTCTACTTCAGGAATATTGTAAGGAGCGTAAAGTGATGGATAATCGCCCTCGTTTGCGCACCATATAGTATCCCAGTTAAGCGCAGTCATATTGTCTTTTGCAGTAAGACCCTTAAGTTGAGCATCAGTAAGTGGTATTACTTTGCCTGTAAAATTACGGGTTAAAGTACCGCCAATTTTAACATTGGTAATGGCAACATCGCTTGTTGTGTAAACGTTTGTAAAGTGAGATTCAATACCCGAGTGCTGAACATCGTTATAAGATGTGCTTTCGCTTGTTGCGTAAGGAGTAATACCAATAACAATGCAGTTGCTCACCATAAGTGCGTTTGAACCGGCAACACCTACTACACCACCGTGACAAACACGCTCACCGCTTTCCTCTACGCCGTCTTCTGCTTTGGAAACAAAATTAACTTCGTCAAGATTTACGTAGCAGTTTTTAATGTTTGCCTTATTATTTACATAAACCGTGTCGGTTGTACTACCATCCTTGTCTTCATCATTTACATCTTTGTAGCCGGATGGACAATTCACTCTACCCACTATAGCGCCAACGCCATAGCCGTAGCCAGTACCTGTAACTTCAATATGGCAATCAGTTACAGAGCAATTTTCGATAGTGAGGGTTGTGTTGCTTGTGAAATTACCTTCACCCATATAGTAACCAACAATACCGCCGGCTGAAATTTTAGCGGTAAAGGATGATAGCTTAACGTTAATGTTTTTAATTGTAACATCACCCTGTACGCAACTAAATAGACCCGAATAATTTGAAGCTGATGTATTGCTACCCCATGCGCCGTAAACTGTAGCGCCGTTGCCGTCAAAGTGACCTTGGAAACCAGGTGTAGCACCCGAGTGGTTTTTGCCAGATCCTTGAATTTTAGCAAGGTTGTCAGCAATGGTGCCGTCAAAATCAAGGTTACCCTTTGAAAGATCAAATGCAAGAATGTTATCGGCAACCTTATAGTATTTGCCGTCGGTTTCGTTGCCCGAAGCCTTGCAAATGTAAACAAGTTCTTCGGCAGAGTCGATTATAATTGGGTCATCTTGGGTACCCTTTTCGCCATTATCGGCAACATTGGTGTCATAGTATGCGCTTGTCGAACCGGCTGTTTTAAGATAATCGCCAAACTCAAGCAAATCAATCTTGGTTGGAATAACGGTAGCGTCAGCGTCATACTGGGTACCAAGTGCTGTTGTAGATGCGTTTGCATAGTTTATAAACGCTGCAGCAACAAGTTTGTCTGCTTCCTCATATTCAGAACCCTTAACAACTTCATTCATATACTGTGTAAGTGAAATTGAATGTGTAATACCCATAAGTTGAGTTTCGGTATCGCTTGCAGGGGTATATCTTGCAACGTAAAGTTTTTTGTCAATATCAGCGGCAGAAAAGCCCTTAACCGAAATCATTTGAGCCGAGCTCATAATGCCGTCGTCATAACGTGCAATCTCTTTCTCAGTAACCTCACCTGTTACGGAATCGGTCACCGACTCTTTTAATTTTTTAGATGCAAAACTTGATTCTGTTGCGGTGAATTTAGATATTTCGTCTGTTGTATTTTCTAAAATATCACTATAGCTTAGTATCATACCGTTTTCATCGGTAATGAATACCTGCTCACCATTCATTTTTGAAGGATAGTGAAGGTTAAGTGATAACGTACCGTCATCTTCATAGGTAACGTTTGCGCCCGAAATGTTACGGAAGTTATTGTATCCATAAATACCCTTTGTAGTGGTGGCAGGTTTTTGACCTGTTTTATTGCCGTTTTCATCGTAAACGTTTACTTGATAAGGCAAACCCGGAGCCGCAATCATTGGTGTTACGCGACCACACTTTTGACATCTTGCATTATAAAGTTCAAAGTAGTCAACGCCTTCTTTTGCGTTAGGATTTTTCTCTAACAATGCATCAATAACCGCCTTATTTATCGGATCCTCGCCGTCACCGTTTTCAATCAAACCTTCGTGAACGTGGAAATAGTTAGTAGCATCATTTTCAGCAACCGCTTCAAATCCATCGCCAACAAAATTAAGTTCATATTTTGTACCGTACTGAACATAGTTTTCAGTCGCCCAATGGCCGTCTTTGTTTCTATAGTTAAATTCAGCGCCATCAACAGTTGTTGTGCCTGTTAATTCGCCTGCAGTTATAGCTTGATTTGCGCCGATACGGTCACAAGTACCGCTAAAGTCGAACGTAACTGTAAAGGTAATAGACGTAAATGCCTCGCTTGCGTTAAAGGTTATGTCTTTGAAGCCCTGCGCGTACTGAGCATATGAATGGGTTTGACCAACGCTATCTTCACTAACGGTTGAAATAGAATAACCCAAATTTGCAGTTGCTACGTCAACAGTGGTATATTCGCGATAATATTTATCAAGCAAACCGTCACTAAGTTCATGAACTGTTCTAGCGGTTTCGGTACCATCAGCCGCAACTTCAGTAATAACCTTGCTTGTGTATTTGCTGTCCTGAGCAGTCTTATAGGTGTCAGTAATATTATAGGCAAATTTTCTGCCGTCGGCTGCTTCGCCTGTTTTCGCATTTGCGGTAGTGCCTTCAAGTTGATTGTAGTCACTATTTGTAAAATACGAATTTATAACGCTTGCATCAACAACAGTACCGCTTGCAAGAGTACCGCCTGTAATTTCAATCTTTGTATCATAAAGACCAATTTTAGCGTCATAAACGTTAGGAAGCAAAGCGCCCTTGTTGCCTGAGTTTTCCTTGTAAGATTTATCGGTATCAACAACGGTTCTGGTTTTTGTTTCATAACCAGTTATTTCACCTTCTTCGTTATAAATAGGTGACTGATACTCCTCTGTCTTATAATAATTAACACCGGCAATCATTTTGTTACCGTCTGTGTCTCTTGTATAAAACTCTTCTAAAGTTTCGTTTTGTGGTGTAACGTAGTTGCCGTTTGCGTCAAAGTTAACATCATCAATTACGTCTTTACCAAACATAAGATCAAATGTACCGGATGTAAGACTGTTACCGGTTATTGTAACTTCCACAGTAACCTTCTTTTGTCCTGCACCAACGGCATCACCAACAATACTATAGGTGTTCGATGCAGCAGCATTTGCAGAAACTAAACTTCCGCAAAAAGTAGTAACAATGAGTGTCATGCACAAAAATAATGAAAACATATTTTTAATTATCCTATTACTCACAGTACCATCTCCTTTTAAAAACAAAAATTTATACATTATACATTATACTACCCCCGCACCAAATTTTCAAGCGAAAAACTATACAAATCTCTTAGCGTTATGTATTTAATTTTGTGTAAAAAAACAATAAAAAAATTGTCATAATCAACATAATAAAAACTCTCTTCACCATAGGCAAAGAGAGTTTAAGTTTGCGAACGTTCCATTAGTAATATTTTTGTACAAATTCAATAATGGGCGTATTGTCTGTAAGTCCATGCGGATGATGGTCGCCACCTTGTTTTAAAATCAGTTCTATATTACTGTTATTTGCTATTAGGTAATCGTATAAAACCTGCCCGTTTTCACAAAACGGTACGGTTTTATCACTGTCACCAGAAACCAGCATAATCGGCAGACCCGATTTTAAAAGTTTTTCTTTTTGGTCAATAGGGTGATTTCTAAAATTCAACATTTCAGATACGGTAAGTCCCATATTGCTTTCGAATTCAGCGGAACAATCATTCTCGCTTTCACCCAGCGCCAACGGCCAACTCAAATAATTCATAACAGGGGCATCAAGATATATCGCCGCTACGTATTGGGGGTATTTTGCAGCAAAATATACCGCTTGCATACCGCCGCAACTCATACCAACAAGCGCACACCTTTTGTTTAAGCCAAATTCCTTGGTTAAAAAATCACAAAACCGTGGTCGCATATCAGTATCGCTTTCAGGACAAAGGCGCGTTTTATTTTGCATATGCGCAAGATAATAACCTCGTTTCAGCATTTCGATTTCCATATCGGGAAAAGCATTAAAATACTCAAGTTTATAGAGCCATTTATTGCCAGAGGATGCCTTATTAGGACAAATTAAAATGCAATTTCGGCCTTCAAACTGAAAATCCAATCTTTTAAATCCGTTCCATTCGCTTGTGATAATTTCCACTAATTTTCACCCTTTAATTCATATCCGCCGACCGGACGAACATACAATTTAAGGCATGAACCTTCGCCAAAAATTGATTCAATCATAGCCTTATAATCATCAAACATCGCATTGGGAATATAGCACTGTATGGTACCTGCAAATCCGCCGCCATGCACACGGCACGCACCTCTGCCATTTAAAAATCGCTTTGTAACGGCAAGTGCCAAAGATATCTCTTGTTGTTTTGGATTTGACGGTGAATAAACATTTTGTAATAAATCGTAAGACGATTCACCCGAACGCTTAACAGCCGCAAAAAATGTATTAAAATCACCACGGCGCAAAGCTGACTTTTGGGTAATTACACGCTTGTTTTCCTCAAAGACGTGTATTCCTCTAAGTATTGCTCTATCTCCACCTTTTTCGCGTATTGAATTAATATTCTTATAAAATTCTTCCTCATTGGCATCACGCAAAAACTCTACGCCAAGGCATTCACTAACAACCCTGCACTCATGCGTAATATCCGCGTAATCGTCGGTTAAATTTGCATGATTTCCACCGGTATCAACAACACATAGCGTATGACCGGATTTGTTTAAATCTATATCTATTTTTTGAATATAAGGACTTTGAGGATTCTTAAAATCCGCAAATGTAAAACCACCCATACTCGATGCCATTTGATCCAAAAGTCCGCATGGTTTGCCAAAATATTCACGCTCGGCAGACTGCGAATACTTTGCAATACTAACGGGATCCACATCTGCATTATTATAAAGGTTGTTAACGATATTAGAAATCAATACCTCAAACGCCGCAGACGAAGAAAGGCCTGAACCCTTAAGCACATTAGATGTAGTATAAGCATCAAAGCCGCCGACTTTGTAACCATTTTTGTTAAAAGCCGCTAACACACCACGTATAAGCGCTCTCGCCCTTCCCTTTTCGCTTGGATTCATTTTAAGATTATCGGTTTTAATTTCATCCATTGGATATCCTTTGGATTTTATGCGCACAACACCCTCATTATTGGCAGACACTACCGCAATGATGTCAAGGTCAACGCTGCCTGCAAGGACAAGTCCGTGCTGATGATCGGTATGGTTACCGCCGATTTCCGTACGTCCCGGAGCCGAAAAAAATCTGATGTTATCACGTTCTCCGTAAAGCGAAACAAACGAATCTAACGCTTCTATATAACGTTGACGCGGCGTTTCATTTTCACCGTACAACATGATAAAGTCCTTGTCAAATTTACCTTCTTGTATATGCTTTTTTAGTTCTACAGTATTCATTTTATTAAAGAAAGCGGAAAACGGCATCGTTTGATGCAACCTTCCGCTTATCCTTTCGCTAAAATTTTATATTGATTCTACAATTGCTTTAGTGTCGCGTGCAATCTTAAGTTCTTCGTTAGTTGGTATAATATAAACATTAACCTTACTGTCGGCGGTAGAAATTTTGATTTCCTCACCGTGAACCTTGTTTGCATCGTTGTCAAGCTTTACACCAACAAAAGCCAAATTTTCGCATATGTATTCACGAAGTTCTTCGTCATTTTCGCCGATACCACCGGTAAATACAATTGTATCAACACCGTTCATTGCGGCAATGTAAGAACCTACAAATTTAAGAATTTGATAACGTTGCATATCAACAGCAAGCTTTGCGCGCTCGTTACCCTCTGCTGCTGCAGCGGCTACGTCACGGTTATCGTTAGAAACGCCGGATACGCCTAAGACGCCTGACTTTTTATTGCAAATAGCATCAATATCAGCAAGTGCTAGCCCCTCTTTTTCAGCGATATATGTAAGAGCCGAAGGATCAAGTGTTCCGGAGCGTGTACCCATCATAAAACCGTCAAGTGGGGTGAAGCCCATAGAGGTATCTACAGAAACTCCGTCCTTAATTGCGGTAATTGAGCAACCGTTACCAAGGTGACAGGTAATAATCTTAAGATCTTTTTTATCCTTGCCTTCAAGAACCGCTGCGCGATCGCTTACAAAGCTATGTGATGTTCCGTGGAAACCGTATTTACGAACACGATATTTCTCGTAATATTCATACGGCAATGCATAAATATATGATGAAGCAGGCATTGTTTGATGGAATGATGTGTCAAACACGCCAACCTGAGGAATCTTATCACCAAAGGTCTTGGTGCATGCCTCGATACCCAAAATGTTTGCAGGGTTATGAAGCGGTGCCATAACACTACATTCCTTAACCTTTGCGATCATTTCATCAGTAATAAGTGCTGATTTATTAAACTCTTCTGCGCCGTGAACTACACGATGACCGATTGCACTAACCTCATCAAGTGAGTCGATAACCTTTGCTTCTGACTTTGTCATAGCATAAACAACCGCTTCGAAAGCTTCACTATGTGTGGGCATATCGGTTTCGGCCTTATACACTCTGCCATCGGCTGCCTTATGAGTAATAGCACCGGTAACACCGATACGCTCGCAAAGACCCTTAGCAAGAACTACTTCGTTGTCCATATCAATAAGCTGATACTTAAGTGATGAACTGCCTGCGTTAACAACAAATACTTTCATTTTAACTACTCCTTAAATTAAATATTGAAAGATATTTTTCTTTGTGGTAAAATACTTTCATAAACATACATTGTTATTTTACTTTATTGCTATCAATTTTTCAAGTGTTTTTGCAAAAAGAGGTGAATTTTTTGTCAGCAGTTGGCATAATTGCAGAATTTAACCCCCTGCACACAGGGCATAAACATATCATTGACTATGCTCGCACACTTTCGGACACCGTTGTGTGTGTCATAAGCGGTAATTTTGTACAACGCGGTGATGTTGCCATAATAAGCAAATATCAGCGTGCGCAATTTGCTTTGCTTTGCGATGTGGATATCGTTGCTGAACTTCCTGTGCTATGGAGTATGTCCACTGCGCAAAACTTTGCGCTTGGCGGTGTATGGCAGTTATACAATCTCGGTTGCGACAAAATAGTATTTGGTAGCGAGTGCGGTGACATTACACAGCTAAACAATGCCGCCGATATTCTAAATCAGGACGGTTTTTTTGCAAAGGTTACCGAAAAAGCAAAATCCGGTATTACCTTTGCCGTAGCTCGTGAACAAGCAGCTCAAGAAATGGGTATTGACCCCGTGCTTTTACGCGGAGCAAATAACAACCTTGGTATTGAATATATTTTAGCTGCAAAAAAACTCAATTTGCCAATAGAATTTCACACCATTAAAAGACTTGGCGCAGGTCACGATTCCAGCGAAATCGACGACGGATTTGTATCATCGTCATTTATTCGCACCGAACTTTTAAAGGGAAATATCGGTTACACCGAGCGCTTTATGCCACGTAAAATCCGCGGTATTATAAAAGCGGAAAATATTGCCGATATATTAAATTTACAAAACGCAATTTTGTACTCACTTCGCACAAAAACCATTGATGAACTTAAGTCCCTACCCGACATAAGTGAAGGACTCGAAAATAAAATACTGCTTTCTGCTCGCGTTGCCACTTCGCTTGACGAACTGTATAATATGATTAAAACCAAACGTTATACACTTGCACGCATAAGGCGACTTGTGCTTTCGGCATTTTTAAATCTCGATAATCAGTTTTTTATGACCACCCCGCCCTATGTTCGTCTCCTTGGATTTAGTGAACAGGGTATTAACCATCTTAAAAAACCGCAAGGTATAATCCCAATAATTACACGCGCTTTACAAATTAAAAATCTTGACAGCGATTGCCAAAAAATATTTGATATCGAATGTCGGGCAACAAATATATACAATCTTTGCTTTAATAAACCGCTTGAATGCGGCACCGAACAAAGAATGAAACTATTAAAAAAGGAAGATTTACTATGATTAAAACAGAAGTTAAAAATTACCTTGACTATGGCAATGTATTATCTATTTCAAACGGTGTTATCGAAGCGTACATAACGATTGATGTGGGACCGAGAATTATACGCTTTGGATTTACCGGCGGTCAAAACATTATGTGTGACAATCGAAGTGTTATGCCGCCAAAGTCCGACGCAGATTTCCAGAGCTTTTTTGGAAAGGATAAAAGTTGGGAAATTTTAGGCGGTCACCGTATTTGGACATCACCCGAAAGTTATCCGCATAGTTATTATCCCGATCTTGATACCGTGAAATACGAATTAACCGACACAGGCGCAATATTTACACCAAATCCGGAACTGGAAAACGGTATGCAAAAACAAATGGAAATTAAAATGGATCCTGATGACGCAAATATGCAGGTAATTATGAGGGTAACAAACATTGCCAAAAATCCATTAAAGTTTTCTATTTGGGGTCTTACCGTATCCGCAACAAACGGCACGCTGATTATACCTATGAACGATAACGATACAGGGCTTTTACACAACCGCAATATTTCGGTTTGGCCATATACTAATCTTGCTGACAGTAGACTTCATTTCGGTAAAAAATACGTAACCCTTAGACAAGATATAAACATTGTTCAATCATTTAAACTGGGCTTTGGACTTAACGATGCGCAAGCATTTTACTGCCTTGGTGATGACATATTCCGTAAAGCGTATGAAACTCACCATAATACAGAGGATTACCCCGATAACGGTTGCAGTTTTGAAACATACACAAATAATGGTTTTATAGAGGTTGAATCCCTGAGTCCCCTAAATACGGTTAACCCCGGTGATACTGTATCACTTACAGAACATTGGTCAATGCACAAAAAGCCTTGCGATGTAGAATTTAACAACGACAATTCTATTGACGAAATGCTTGCAAAATTATAATTACAAATTTAATTCCACAAAAGATAAAACTCTCCTTAATGTTTAAGGAGAGTTTTTGTTATGCTACAATAAATACCCTATTCAATTATCACGTGGTTTTGCTTATGCAAAAAAACGGTCAACCCTCGCAAGAGGATTGACCGTAATTTTAAAAAGTTAGTAGTTAAAAGTTAATCTAACGATTAAGCCTTTTTCTTAAGAACTACAACAGTTGCAGCAGCAGCAGCTACGAGCATTGAAACAACTACGAGGATGTTTGCAAAGTCGTTTGTCTGAGGAGCCTTGTCGCCCTTGTCAGTGTTAGCTGGCTTGTCAGCTGGCTTAGTTGTGTCAGCTGGCTTATCAGCTGGCTTCTCTTCTTCTACAGCTTCTTTTTCGCCACATGCGCATTCGCCGTTTACAAACTTATGGCCGGTAGCTTCGATCTTAAGATCGCCAGCTTCTGTGCCGTTTTCGTCAGCAGCAATAGCGTCGCAAAGTTCGCATTCGAAGTGACCCTTAACGCCATCTTCTGTACAAGTAGCAGCTTTTTCTTCTACTTCTTTCCAAACGTGGCCTGCAGGAATAACTACACCAGCTTTAACTACTTCGCCGCAAGTTTTACATTTTTCGTCACCGGTGTAACCGTCTTCGTCAGCAGTGTGATCCTTAGCGTCAACGATTTCAGTGTCATGGCCAAGAGCAGCAACTTCTACAGATGCTTCAATAACTTCGCCACAAGCTTTACAGCTAACTTCAGCAGTTGAACCAGCTTCTGTACATGTAGGAGCTACAGCTTCCTTAGTAACTTCTGTTTCAGCGTGCTTACAAAGAACGTCAACTGTACCGTTTACAACTTCAAATGCAACATTGTCGTATGCTGAGTTGTATACGTCATCAGGATTGTAAGTTACTGTGATGTCGGTTTTACCAACAGCTGCATCGTCCTTAATCTTAAAGGTAAGAGTAACGAATGTAGCGTTGTCTTGTCTATCAGGATTGATAGAGTCTACCCAGTTAGCGATGTATGGATTAGCATCCATAGTCTGGCTGTAGTTAAGTGGAGAGAATGCTCCAGCAGCCTTGTTAGTCAACTCTAAAACAGCTGCATCATAAGCTATTGAGAGTTTCATACTAACGATACCAGGGTTGTTTGCTAAAGCTACGTCAACAGTAACTGTGTCACCAGCGTAACCTTGAGCGGAGCCTACATTAATTGTTGCTGCGTCAGCTGCAGATACTGCGAAAGCAGGAACCATAGCTACTACCAACATTACTGTAAGACAGAGTGCGAGTAATTTTTTCATTTTTATCACCTTTCTTCGTACGCCCTTCCCCATGCGCCAAAGCGCAAAGAGACACTTGTACAATTTTGATAAGTTCATTATATATGGCGTCTTTAAAATTGTCAATACCTTTTTGCCAAAATTTTTGAACAAATTTTACCTTGTAATCATTTTTTTATTACAAGCGAGAAATCAATATAACCGTTATCCTCGCCAACAATAACATTTTCAAGGGTTGATATATATGATACGTTGGTTGTTTGATAAGCAACCGGTATCATGCAATTATCGGCAAGCAGCTCTTGTTGTAATGCATCGGGCGTAGTTGCCGATGATACGGCAACAAAGTTTTTGGCATATTCACTAAAATAACTGCTTTTTGCCGATATCGGAAATAGGGCAAAATCCAGCGTGCTTTCGACTATTTCGTTATTTAAAGCCGTAAGATTTGTCGAGGGCTCTATATTTACAAAGGTGCTCAAATTTTGTTGCCAATGACCTACTATTGCTGTAGCAAGGCCCTTTACACCCTCGGTGTCATAATAATAAAGTGTTGATTGCGGAAATTTTGAATCGGGCATAGCGCTAACTGCAGATGATATAGCCGCTTTTGCTTCATTTATATTATAAGGCGTAATACCTAGGTTGTCGGTATTTAATCGCAAAACTTCGGGATATATCGATTTTGCCACAACAAAATCATCGGGCAATGCATTTGCGTATATATCGGTAGCAAACGCCTGTGCAAAGGCGCGTCTTACCTCGGCAGAATAATTGCGGCTTACAGTCATTACCCAGCAAATGTTTTGAACCTTTGTTGTAACAAAGCCTGCTTTTTGCACGGCAGCCAACTCACCGCCGGATACAAACACCATATCGCTGCTGCCGTCATTTAGTCTTTGTGTCTGCGATTCATTTTCAACACAACTTATAAAAACCGCCGCGTTTTGCGCATTAAATGCGCCGTTATAATCCTCGTTTTTATAAATTCTAATACCAAAATCTTCTTTATTCCACTTGGTAAGTCGATAGCTACCGTTAGAAATTATACATTTGGCATCAAGTCCGTATTTGCCAATGCTCTGTTCAAAAAACTCCTCGTTGCAAGGCATCGCCACCGAAGTGGTAAGCGTTTTTAAAAATTGACTATCCTCTTGACAAAGAGAAATTGTAAGAGTTTTATCGTCAACCGCCTTAACCCCAAGCGACTCCACAGCCGCCATGCCTTCGTTAATCTGCTTGGCATTTGTAATTGCAAAAAGTCGGCTCGCAAAAGGCGCCTTGATTTTTGGGTCTAACGCACGACGTAAGCCATATTCAAAATCATACGCCGTAACGGGCATTCCGTTACTCCAAACAGCCTCGTCCCTTAAATTAAATGTGTATGTAAGATTTTCGTACGAATAGCTCTCGGCTGCGCCGTTTATTATTTCCCCGCTCTCTGATTCACGCATAAGCCCTTCATATATATTTCTTACTATAAGCAGCTCACTATCACTTTGCGCCGTTTGCGGATCAAGCGTTAGCGGTTTTTGCAGCAATTCAAAATAAATTATTGCATCCATATATTTTTTTCCGCAGCCCGTCAGCGCGCCAAGCACTAAAGCAACGCACAAAAGCACGGCAAATATCTTTTTAAGTAAGTACATTTAAATCACCTTTATATATTATATAATGTGTCACTCTTTTTTTCAATATAAAAAATGTAAAGAAAAAAACTTGACATACGTTTTATATTGTGTTATAATCGCTCTTGCTGTAAAGCAAAAAACTTTACAAGGGGTGCTGACTATGGCAAAAGATTTGAATATTAGTGCGCTTCTTGATTTTTACGGTCCTTTTTTAAGTGAAAAACAACGGAACCTACTGCATCATTATTATAATGAGGATTTATCGCTCAGCGAAATTGCCGAAAACGAAGAAATTACCCGCCAAGGCGTACGCGACCTTATAAAGCGTGGAGAGTTTCAACTTAAGCGTTATGAGGAAGAGTGCGGTTGGTGTCAAAACGTTTTATCACTTCAAAAAACACTCGATAGTGACAAGCCCGATAACGAAAAGCTTGATATTATAAAAGGTATTGTAAACAAATTTTAAAGGCAGGTGAAATTTCTTGGCATTTTCTAACTTAACCGACAAAATAAACGGTGTATTCAAAAAGTTGCGCAGCAAAGGTCGACTCACCGAAAGCGACGTTAAAGAGGCTATGCGTGAAGTACGATTAGCACTTCTTGAAGCCGACGTTAACTACAAAGTGGCCAAGCAATTCACCACCACCGTTACCGAAAAATGCATTGGCGCAAATGTAATGGAAAGCCTTACTGCGCCGCAAATGGTTATAAAAATTGTTAATGAAGAGCTTACAGCTTTAATGGGTAGCGAACAAGCAAGACTTAAAACATCTTCAAAAATTCCTACCGTTATTATGATGTGCGGTCTTCAAGGTTCCGGTAAAACCACACATAGCGCCAAGCTTGCAAAATTGTTGCGTTCAAAAGGTCACAGACCAATGCTTGTAGCGTGTGATATATACCGACCTGCCGCAATACAACAGTTAAAGGTTGTTGGTGCTCAGGTTGAAACGCCTGTTTTTGAAATGGGTACCGAAAAGCCCGAAAAAATCGCTACCGAAGCCATAAAATATGCGCGTGATTACGGTCACGACTTTGTTATACTTGATACCGCCGGCCGCTTGCACGTAGACGAAGAACTAATGCAAGAGTTAAAGCGCATTACCGATTGTGTTGAGGTTCACAACATACTACTTGTTATCGACTCGATGATCGGTCAAGATGCGGTAAACGTTGCAAAATCGTTTAACGATATACTTGAAATTGACGGCATTGTGCTTACAAAGCTTGACGGTGACACCCGTGGCGGTGCTGCATTGTCGGTTAAAGCGGTTACAGGAAAGCCGATTATGTTTGCCGGCGTTGGTGAAAAACTTGACCAACTCGAAGAATTCCATCCCGACCGAATGGCAAGCCGTATACTCGGTATGGGTGATATGCTCTCACTTATCGAGCGCGCCGAGCAGCAGCTAGATCACAAAAAAGCGGAAGAAGCAGCGCAAAAGTTGGCAGAAAACCGCTTTGATATGAATGATTTGCTTGATCAGTTCCAGCAAATTAAAAAAATGGGCAGTTTAAAGAATGTGCTTTCTATGCTTCCGGGTATGGAAATACAACTTCGTGACGTTGATGTCGACGACCGACAAATGCTTCGTGTTGAAGCAATTATTCAGTCTATGACTGCAAAGGAACGTCGCAAGCCCGAAATTTTAAACGCATCCCGCCGTCGCCGTATTGCAGCAGGCTGCGGACAAACGGTTGAGGATGTTAACCGCCTTATTAAGCAATACGAACAAATGAAAAAAATGTTTAAACAAATGAACGGCAAGGGTAAAAAACGTATGTTGCGCGGTTTTAATCCAAACCAGTTTAACAATCTTGGTTTTTAAGAGTTATCTCTTTTAAATAAATATAAACTTATTCTTTATTATGGAGGTGCAGTAAAATGGCAGTAAAAATCAGACTTCGCAGAATGGGTGCTAAGAAAGCTCCTTTCTATCGTGTTGTAGTTGCAGATTCACGTTACCCACGTGATGGTCGTTTCATCGAAGAAATCGGTTTCTTTGATCCTACTAAAGAACCTGCAATCGTAAACATCGACGCTGAAAAAGCAAAGAAGTGGATCGGCAACGGCGCTCAGCCTACCGATACCGTTAAAGCTTTGCTTAAAAAGAACGGCGTTCTTTAATTCATAGAATGGAATAACTATTATGAAAGAACTTCTTATTACCATTGCATCCGGACTTGTTGAAAATCCTGATGCGGTAAACGTTACAGTTGACCAACCCAACGAGGAAGGTGTTATCGTTTATCATCTTAACGTTGCTGAAAACGATATGGGCAGAGTAATCGGTAAACAGGGTCGAATTGCAAAAGCAATCCGCACTGTTATGCGTGCTGCTGCTAATCAAAATCACGAAAAAATCGTTGTGGAAATCGACTAACTATTACGCTCGTCTTACGACGAGCTAAAAGGTGAATTAAACCCCCGCATTTCGGGGGTTTTTACATACTATACAATTAAATTATATTGCTCACCTGCCTAAAGGAATATGGGTGTTCTATGAGCGCCTCTGCAAAGTGAAAGCTCCGACCAAGACGGCAGTTGAGAGGTAGCCCACCGTATGCGGTGAAGGGATTTTCTATATTAAAGATCCCGATAAAAAGAGGTTAATATGAAAAAAGAATTTTTAGAAGCCGGAAAATTTGTAGGTACTCATGGTGTGCGCGGTATGGTGCGTATTCAACCTTGGTCTGATAACGGCGAATTTTTAACACAGTTTAAAAAGTTTTATTTAGACGGCGGTAAAACCAAAATTGAAATGAGCAAAATAGCACCGCACGGCAATGTTGTAATCGCCGCTATAAAAGGCGTTGACTCAATTGAAGATGCTGAAAAGTTACGCAATAAAGTCCTTTACATAAAACGTGCCGACGCCCGTCTTCCCGAAGGACGATATTTTGTCAGCGAAATTATTGGCGCAAAGGTTTTTGACGCCGACAGCGACAACCAACTTGGTATTTTAAGCGAGGTATCGCCTACCGGTGCCAACGATGTATGGCATATCAAAAACGGTGACCATGAATATCTTGTGCCAGCTATACCAAGTGTTATTGTAGAGGTTGATATTAACACCGACACAATAAAAATCAGACCGCTCAAGGGGATTTTTGACGATGAAGATTGATATACTAACCCTATTCCCCGAAATGTGCGAAAATGTACTAAGCGAAAGTATTATAGGCCGTGCTCGAAAAGCCGAAAAGGTAGAGCTTGAATGTCATAATATACGTGATTTTGCAAACAACAAGCACAACAAGGTCGACGATATGCCGTACGGCGGCGGAATGGGTATGGTAATGGCTGCAGAGCCTATTTATAATTGTTATAAAAGTCTTTATAACGAGGGCGAACCCAAGCCGCACTTGATTTATCTTTCGCCAAAGGGTACCACGCTGACACAAAAAAAGGTTGTTGAACTTTCCAAGCTTGACAGAATTGTTCTGCTTTGCGGACACTATGAAGGTGTAGACGAACGAGTGCTTGAAGAAATAGTCGACGAGCAAATATCGATTGGCGATTTTGTGCTGACGGGCGGCGAATTACCTGCATTGTGCCTTGCAGATGCAGTATGTCGTATGTTGCCGGGTGTATTAAGTGACGATTTATGTTTTGAAGACGAAAGTCATTTTTCGGGATTGCTTGAATATCCACAATATACTCGACCGGCAATTTGGAACGATCGCGCAGTACCGGATGTTTTGCTTTCGGGCAATCATGCCGAAATTGCAAAGTGGCGCCGAAAGCAATCGCTTGAAATAACCCGTAATTTGCGTCCGGAAATGTTTGAAAAGGTGGAACTTGACAAGCTTGATCGTAAATTATTGGGGTTTGAAGACGAAAAACGACGCAAAAGAAAATAATTTGTTATCATTTTTACCAAATTTGACATTTAAAATATCCAAAAAGTTGGATAAATATTAGAACTTTTTAACAAACGATTGACTGCGGCATTAAATGTGGTATAATACTACCATAACAATGTATAAGATTTTTGTTATAAATTAAAACATTTACTTTTCAAGGAGTTTTTAAGATGTGTGTTAAAGACGTAGTAATTCAAAATCAAGTTGGTCTACATGCCCGCCCTGCAACCTTCTTTATCCAGAAGGCAAACGAGTTTAAGTCATCTATCTGGGTTGAAAAGGACGAAAGAAAGGTAAATGCAAAAAGTTTACTTGGTGTTCTTTCACTTGGTATTATCGGTGGAACAAGCATTAAAATCATTTGCGACGGCAGCGACGAAGCAGACGCTATGGCAGGTCTTGTTGCATTGGTTGAATCAGGTTTTGCTGATTAATCCCCAACTTTAAAAAACTGTTGACAATTTTGGCTGACCGTTGTATAATAACTCGGTCAGCCATAATAATTGAAAATTGAAAGTTGAAAATTGAAAGTGAGTTTTCTTTTATGGAAAATATTATTGAAATTAAAAGTTTCAACTTTGCAATTAGAATTGTGAAGCTACATAAATATTTATGCGATAAAGACGAATTTACTTTATCCAATCAATTGTTACGCAGTGGTACAAGTATCGGTGCAAATATTGCAGAAGCTGAACAAGCACAAAGTACTGCGGATTTTATTTCAAAAATGTCAATTGCTCTTAAAGAAACATCTGAAACAAAGTATTGGCTTAAATTGTTATACAAGACAGAATATATATCCAATACTCAATTTACATCCATTTTTGATGATTGTGTTGAACTTGAAAAAATTTTAGTAAGCATAATAAAATCCACTAAATAATTTTCCATTTTCAACTTTCAATTTTCAATTTGAATATTTCCGGGTGTGGCGCAGCTGGCTGCTTGGGCAGTGGGGTTAAGCGCTTACCACCTTAAGAAATTCAATATCACACTATCCGGGTGTGGCGCAGCTGGTAGCGCGCTTGACTGGGGGTCAAGAGGCCGCAGGTTCAAGTCCTGTCACTCGGACCAATTACCGAATTGGACCTTTGGGTCTGGTTCGGTAATTTTCTTGTTTTCATAGGACTTGAACCTGCGAAGGTCTAACGTTAATAAAAACAGTACAGTGTACTGTTTTTTAGCAAAAAGCGGATGGTTGGGTACTGTCGCAACGCGATGGTCAACCATCCGTAAGTATACGAGGCGAAGCTGCGGCAGACGGCAAGAGGCCGCTACTTCAAGGTCTCGGCTGCCGCCTCGGACGGTGCTTCTGTGCTTTGCACAGAGGTGTCCACAGGACACCCGCACCATGTTACTCATACTAAAATAGCACTTGAGTCATAAGACTCAAGTGCTATTTTCTTTTGATTAGCTTTTGTCCTATAGGTTCAAAACAACCTTTTATTCCACATATTCTACATATATCCAATACGATCCTGTAGACATTAAATCGGAATTTAAACTGTAAAGTGTAGTTTCTATTTCATACGTCCGGTCCGCATCAAGCCAACATTGCATATAAAAATCATCTTCCGTACCACGTGTATTATCCTCGCCAACCACTTCGCCGTTTTCATCGACAACCCAAGCCACCGGAGAACCTGCATTCGAAATGGAGTATATATTATAATATCCCGATTCTTTTGGCGTAAATACGTAAAACTGACGCTCATCAGACTCGCTAATGTGAACCGATTGTTCAAAATTCAACCCCGTATTATCGATATTGCTTATAATCATATCTGCAACACCGTCAATTAAGCCGATATATCTATCGGTCGTTTTTTGAACGCCGGTTGCTACCGCCGCAATAATTGCTATAATCAGTACTGGTATTATAGCCAAAAGCCAAATCAGCGGATTACTCTTTTTCTTTTTGTTTTCATCAAAATCCACCGTTATCTTTTCAGCATTATCAATTTGCGATAAGGCTACATCAAGTTCTTTTGCCGACTGATATCTCGAAGCGGACTCTAATTGAGTGCATTTTTTAATTATTTGATCCAACACCGGTGATAGCGATGGATTCATTGTGCAAATTGATTTAATGCCATATGGCGGTAGACACGGATCGTGACCCGTTACCAAATTATATAGTGTTACACCAAGACTATATATGTCGGTTCGCGCATCAGTTTGTCGGTTTTCTTTATATTGTTCCGGAGCCGCATAACCATGCGTTCCCAAATGGGTTGTGTCACGGTTGTTTTGCTTTTTGAATTCACGCGCCATACCAAAGTCAATGAGCACAATATTTCCATCAGGTTTTAGCATAATATTTGCCGGTTTCATATCACGGTAAATAATGGACGGCTGCTGATTGTGCAAAAAACTTAAAACATCACAAAGTTGTCTGCCCCATTTAACAACATCCTTTTGGGAGCATGCGCCTCGTTGGGTTAAAACCTTATCGAGCGACACACCCTCGATATATTCCATAACAATAAGATACGATTGCGGTGTGTTTAACACGTCAACGATCGATGGCAATCCCGGGTGTTTAAGCCTTGTTAATATACTTGACTCGGCTACAAGCATATTGCTTTGAACCGAACCGTTAGGTCCGCTTTTTTTATACACCTCTTTTATTGCCCAGCGATTATGTAGTCTTATGTTTTCGGCAAGATAGACACAGCTCGTGCCTCCACGACCTATTTCGCGGAGGATTTTATAGCGGTTGTCTACCAACATCCCTATTTTTAACACTATTAAAATCCTCCCTTACAGACCTTTAATAGTTTTATTTTTTGTTGTTTCCAAACACACAGTTTGGAACCAATAATATTTTATTGCACACTCTCTATAAAGCTTTCTAATACTTCGTCGTTTTCTTCCGTAACATGATCAAGTATTTGTTCTAGTACTTCCTCTGTAACGTCGTTTTCAACCGTTTCGGTTTCTTCCTTTATAAGATTAGCAACCAAATAAACTGCGCCGCAGCCTGTAGCCGACAAGCAAATGCTTAAACATAGTGCAAAGCAGAAAAGCATTTTAACTAATTTTTTCATCTGAACACACCTCTTAAAAATATTATCTTAAAATAATTGTGCATTTTTCATTTGCGAGCAACAATACCGTGTTAATGTTAACCGGTGTTCTTTTGCCCTTTTCAAGTCGTTGTTTTGTAACAAAATAGGTGCCGTTTAATGAACTGTCGGTCACATAATATTTGTTAGCTTTTGCATCAAATGTAACCGAACAATGTATACGGCTTACATTTTTATATTCCGAATTAAAGGCTATGCTTGAGTATTTTGAATCCTTGCCTAAATATACGGTTTCTCCGTCCTTGACAACAACCGAAACGCCCTGCATAGAACCAGTAGTAACCTGAATTACGCCTGTGTTACCATCAGTTTTTTCGGTAATTTTAGTGCCTGTGTTCATATTTGAAGTTGCGTTTTTGTCAACAGGAGTTTTACATTTCGGACATACAATATTATCTGCTGATTGTTTTCCGTGCACCTCAAACGAAAGACCGCATTTAGCGCACTTGTACCAAACGGAATTTTGCGCTCCCTCGTTTGTTTTATTGTTAATATTATTTCGATTAATTGTTATATCCATATCCTCGCGTGGTTTTCGCTCAACCGTTGCGATAAGCACAACCGCAACCATAATTCCGCTTATTAAAATGAAGGCTAATACAGTAGTAGCTATTACCGTAATGTTTGCCGTTGACTGAGGCTTAGACTCAGGTTGAGGCTCTGGTTCTGGCTTTGATTCCGGTTCCGGTTCCGATTCTGTAGGAGCAGGATTCTTTTCATAGGTTAATTGGGCAACACTGTTTTCTAATGCGGTCCAAATTAAATCGGTTTCTCCGTCACCGTCCTGATCGACGTTTAATTCGATATCCTTATTTTGATTGTCTGTGTTCGATCTAATAACGGTTGTTCTTGTAATCGGTATGGATTCAAAACTGCGTTGATCGGTCATTTGCTCGTTTTCGTCAAAATAGCTAACCGAGTAATCCATCTTACCTTCATCGGTACCTGTAATCTGTATATCGTATTGCTTGTCGCTATCGAGTGATACTACCTTTATATCTTTATTTTTACCCAAAAGATGCAGAGTACCAAACGATGCCGTATCACGATAGTTACCCTCTGCACTTGAAAGAATCTCGGTTCCGTAAGATACTGTAACATCAACAGGACATGCGATGTTAATAACTATTTTAGAACCAACGTTTATATCCTCGGATATATCGCCAAATGCGAATTGTAAATCCTCGGCCTTATCAACCTGATGATATCCATCGGGTTGGTTTGTAAGTTCTTTCATGAGCGCTGTCGCAAAATCTTTTTCCTCGTCATAAAGACCATGGAAAAATCCTAGGCTATACATATTGTATCGGTTCATCATCTGTTTTGCCGTGTCAATAACAGCATTAGCATATGCAACACTGGTATAATAACCGCTATAACTACCGGCCGGCATAGAATTACTAAAGCTTGTTTTACCCTCGTTTGGCAAACCGTCCGCCATAATAACAACATTTTTTATAGCATTGGTTCCGCTATTGTTTTTTAGCATTTCATCGGCGGTGGCAAGTCCCAGTTCCATATTGGTAAGACCGCCCGCATCGATACTCTCAATACGTGAAATTAACATATCAAGGTCATCGCTTAGCGGTATGCTTATGATTTCATCATCGTAAAAAACAATGCCCACTCGGTTGTTATATTCATCTTTTAACAAATCGTTACAGAATTGGATGGCGGATTTTTTCATTTCTTCAAGCGGATCACCATTCATACTGCCCGAAACGTCCAGCACCAAGACAGTATCTCGCGCTTTTGATGCCACTCTTAGGTTTGTTGTTTTGGTAATCGTTTTTCCGCCTGAAGTAAGCTCTGCGGTAATTACAACCGTTCCTTTTGAAATGGTTGTTATAATTCCGGCTTCACCGGTTTCGTTTACCACCGCAACAGATTCGTCTGATGATGACCATTTTATTGAATATGCGCCCGCATCTTCAGGTAATATTTCAGGTTCAATTACCCCTAATTCACCGAGCGTAATAGTCATATCTGTCGGAATGGTGAAATCGCTTACGAATCGTTTTAAATACACGTTATCAAGATATATAACCGAGCCGTTTGTAACCTCTACCTCTTCTGAAGTTGAAGTTTCATATCCGTCCAATGATATCATGACCTTATATTTACCTTCTTCAAGGGCAAAATCATATGTACCTTCCTCATCAGGCGTAGCGGTTTCGATCTCTTTTCCGTTTGAAGAGTCAATCACGCTGATTTTGACATCCTTCATCAAAGCTTCGTCAACGTAAACTTTTCCTATAAGTATTCCTTGTTGATTTTTGATTGGATTACCGCCGGTTCTTTCGTCCGCCGAGTCTGCTACAGCCGCAAGCATATTAACCATTCTTTTGTCGGTGTTGTCTACCGTTTGGAAGGTTGATGCGGTAGAATCCAGTATTATTTGCTTTACTCGTGCGCCGTCAATGTCCGGATTAAATGACCATACCGTTGCTGCAATGCCTGCAACATGCGGCGCCGCCATAGATGTGCCACTCTCTACCTTGTATCCGTCTTCGCCAAGTCCGGCGCTTTGTATGTCGACACCGGGAGCTATAACGTCGACACGGTCACCCGTGCTGCTAAAACTTGCAAGCGAATATTTTGTTTTTGTTTGATCTTGTTTGCTTTCGGCTGCGCCAACAACAATTATTCTATCTTTTACGCGCTTGTTATCGATAACCGACAAATAATGGCCCCAATCTGCCATATTATCATAATCACTACCGGGGATTGAGTCCTTTAAATCATCTAAGGTTGCAGTTCCGTTTTCTATTTCTTCTTCAACCCAAATCCACTCTTCGTTTTTGAATTTAAAATGATAACCTCTGTTATTGCCGGCAGATTTTGTAATAACAAAATCATAACCCTTATCCAATAACTTTTCTAAAAAATCGCCCAAAATATCTGCGCCGGCTTTAAAAGAATCTCTATATCCCGGTTCGTCTTTAGCAGCAAGAAAGGCCTCTAGTACATAACCCATACTCACGTTAATAACCTTAACGTCACGAACAATAAGCTCCGAAAACGCCGCTTTCCATACAAAGACTGAAGATCCTTGAATACTGCCATGCATCGAAACACCGTAAATATTTTTGTTCTGATCTTTATCCATACCAAACGGATAAATACCCGCTATACCTTCTTCATTATTAAAGGTAGCCGCCATTGTTCCTGCAACGTGCGTACCGTGCCAATCGTTAATATTTGCACTATCCGGATTGTAAAAAACCTCTGCAAACGCAACGTCCTTGTGCGAAGTGTTGAACATAGTATCCACAAGTCCCACTTTTACAGGTGTCATATCATCGCGATATTTCCACACATACGGAGCATATACAGCCTCAGCGCCCCAGTTATTACCTCGCGGTTCAAACAAATCCCATTCGTTTTCCCACTCGGTATCGTTTGGAATCAGGTAATTATTTTCTTGTGTTTCAAAAATGGTGCTAATACTTGCGCTTTCAACAATTTCTTCGTTTTTAAGTTCGTTTACCTTTTGGGTTAATTGTTGATAATCATATGAGCTATTGAACTTCAACTGATAATCGTTGGTAACCTCTATATATCCGACTATCTGCGCATCGTACTCTTCGGCAAGTTTTTCAACCTGAGATTTTTTTACGTTTTCTTTTGCAACAAGCAAAACCTCGTTATCGGCATATTTTATACCGTTATCATTGGTTTTTATATTTTCTTGCGCTGTTTCTTCATAATAAATCTCACCGGGATTTTCCTCGGTAAAAGGTACTTTGTTAGTAGGCTTAGTCTCGCCACATGCGGCAAGATTTAACATAATCATAACGACTGCTAACAAAAGAGATAATAACCGCATTATACGTTTCATATTTATCCTCCTTAACCTAAAACACTTTTAACTTTATTATTGATAAAAACTAAAGTAATTTTATCTTGCATTCGTCATTTGCAAGTTTTAAGACTGTTCCCCTTAAAATCGGAGTTCGTGTATTTTTAGATAACCTTTGATTATTCTCGAAATAAACGCCGTTTGACGAACAATCAATCACAAAATATTTATCAAATTTTTTGCTGTAACTTATTGTGCAGTGCATACGACTGACCATTTTATACGTACCGTCAAGCAGCGCATTTGCAATTTTTGCATCCTTGCCTACGGTTATTGTGCTGCCGTCATCTATTTTAAACTCCGCCCCGGCCATACTACCACTGAGTACACACATGCCGGTTGCATCATAAGAATTGATTTTTTTGTCTTTTAAGGCTTTAGGCTCACCGATTTCTTGCTTGTTGATAATCGGAACAACAAGCTCATCATTCTCTTTTTTAGGTTTTATTGCTACTACGCAAATCACAACTATAACTATGAGCGCAAAAACCGAAATTAAACTCAGTGGTATAAAATATTCTTGCGAACCATCATCCGAAGCTCTTTGGTCGTTATCTTGGGCTACATCATCAGATTGTGGACTTTCTGTAGTATCGGTAACACTGTTTTCGCTTTCATCACTTAATGTTTGTTCATCACTTAAAGTAATATCGGATGATTCTTGTTTGGTGTTTGCAAAATCTATGTTATCGCTTATGTATGCTTCAACCTCGTCCGCCCTGATAGCAAAACGAATCATTTCGGTCGTTGACGATCCCATAGTGTTAACGCCTATTACCTCGCCATTTATATTCATTAGCGGCCCGCCACTGCTACCATGTGTAATGCCTGCGTCTGTTTGAACATATTTAACACCGTTACTAACCCTTAATTTAGAGGACACCGCGCCGGTAGTAAGTGTATATGGAAGATTTTCGGGAGTACCAATGGCATAAACAACATCGCCCTCTTTTATGGTAGTGACATCCGCTAATTTTAAAGGGGTAAGTTTGATAGCATCTACACACAAAATTGCCAAATCAATCTCTTCATCTATTGATACCAAGGTTGCGGTATATTCATCCCCGAGATTATTTTCTGCCGTTTTCGAATAGCAATTAATCACAATATCTCTAGCGTTACTTACCACGTGCGCATTGGTTATAATATGGTGTTCATCAATTGCAAAGCCCGTACCCAAAGCCATAGTACCAAAAGCACCTTTAGAAGTTACAACAAACACAGACAATACTGCAACATCAAAATCAAAACTGCTTGCTGCAACCTGAAATGTCATTGAAACAAGTAATAAAATTGAACACATTACCACAATCAATGATCTAATTGCTTTTTTAAACGAAGCGGGTCTCATTAATTTTAATCCTCCAATAATGATTAAATATTTATATAAAAATCCATTTAAAAAATCATATTTTAATATTATGATTATTATAGATTGTTGTTTTCGAATTTAGTAAATATATAGTAACATTTTAAAAATTAAGCAAAATGGGCTGCCGGATGGTGCTACACCTTCCGGCAGCCCCGAATTGAAACCTTTGTTTCAGGAACGCCTTAACCTAAGCGGAATATGTTTTTGTCATTTGCAAGTTTAAGTTCTGTACCATGTGGGAGATAAACCTCTTGTCCCGGAATCAACTTGCTTCCGTTAGCCCAAGTACCATTTGAAGAATAATCTTTTACACGATATCTGTCATTAATAATATCATAGCATACGCCAACATGTTTACGGCTAATTTCTTTGTATGCAGGATCAATTACAACCATAGATACCTTTGCATCCTTACCGATTATAATTTCTTCGCCTGAATTTAAGTCAAAGTTATAGCCTGCGCAAGAACCTGCAACACCAATAAGGCTACCTGTTGCACCTAAAAGAGTAGGATCATCGTCATATGATGGGATTTCTACTTCTTTGTTGTCAACTACGTTGCTTGAAGGAGCTGCTGCAATACCCTTTACTGCATTTGAAGCAAAGTTTGGATATTTTCTTGCAATTGATGGATAATACTCATAAGCCATAGGATCGAATGGCTCAGCACCGTTACGATATACATCAGCAAAACGGTTGAGGTTTTTCATCATATAGTAGTTAGAGATGTTTGCACCTGCGGTAAGTTCAGCAGAGAAGAAGGCAAAAATAAGACCAAAAATAATGCCGAAAATAACGCCCATTACAGGATGGATAAGCGCAAATAATACAGTAAGAATTGTTGGGAGAAGTAATGTCAACAAAATTTCAACATATGTAACAAAGAACAATGGTGCTTCCAAAACTGTTCTCATTAACAATGTATCTGTACCGCTCTCTTTTACTGTAAGACCATATCTGTTTGCATTAAGCTTAATGCGGTTTGCTTGTTGATACCACCAATAATTGAAGTAAAGAATACCCACTACAGGAACAAAAAATCTAATAAATACAGCTGCTACATAGCCAACGCCTGTTTCTTGCTTATCACCTTTACATAATGAATCAATTTCTTCATTCATCTGCTTTGCAACGATAAAGCCGTATATACCAAGTGTAAGACAGTTCAAAAACAGGTACATAGGTAAAGTTCTCTTTTTCATTATTGAGCACCTCCTGCAACATCTGCTAATCCGGTTTGATTATAAACGCTTGCAATGCGGTTCATATTTCTGATGAATTCCCATGCAGAAATCCAACCTGCGCTTAATAAATCAAGAATCAAAAAGTCTTTGCCGCCGATAACCATCTTAAAACCATAGCGAGGAGCGTTTGCCTGAAGGCGTTGTCCAAGCTTATAGATCCAATACTTACCGTAAATTCCAAGTGTAATAGAATTTAAAAGCAAAACGAACAAATAGCTTTGATTTTCAACACCATCACCTTCACAAACAGCGTTAATGTCAAGCGAAAGTTGATAGTAGAAATAGTGCTTATAAACTACTGCTACACCAGCAAAACCCACTGCTGCCAAAAAGAAGATAGCAGAAAAATACCATCCAACAACAGGAATTAATGCAAATAAAACAGCAATTGCTATTGCAGGTACAACAAGAACCTGGGGCACCCACAACCATTTAAGATTGCGTTCTTGAATTTTCTCCATGATTAATTTTCCCTTCTAATAATTATTTTTCTTCAGATTTAACTGAATCCCAGTTAAATTTATCTGAGCAACAAGGAACAAACAACAATTTTGTTGCGCCAAGAGAAATAACGTCATAAGCATTAATTTCAGTAGCGGTCAAAACAACCTTTTCGTTGAGATAGAAAAGTTCTTTTGCGTCGCCTGGCTGAACAAGGAAAATATTGCTCTTTGGCTCATAAAGAATAATTGCGTGCTTCTCGCGTGAGATAGATGAATCACCTGTTAAAGCAACATCCATATTGGTTGATCTACCGATAAAGTTTCTGCCAGTCTTGAGTTTGAAATCTTGACCAAAGTTAGCACCTTCGATTGCTACAAGCCAACCTACAACGGGCTCGTTAACAACGTCGCCAAAATAACCTATAGTAGCCTGTGCGTCCTCGGTTGTAACAGTAGCAGAAGAAACAAGGTCTTCCAAACCACTGTTTTCCGGTTGAACAGTTTGCTGACTAACAGGAAGTGTGTATCCGGGGTCACCCTCGGTGTTTTCAATCACCGTGCTAATAGCAGGTTGATTGCAGTGTGGACAACTGTCAAAGCGTTCCGCATCATAGAAGTGTCCATTTTCGCATCTTGTCAAATTCATTTTCTATACGCTCCTTATCTGGAAAAATTTTATGTAAAACAATACTCAATTTAAAAATTTTGAATATTGAATTTACCCCGTTGTTTTAAAAGCAACTACAATAACAGATGTGTTATCTTGATGCTTATAGTTTTTGCTAAGAGCAAAGTTTGTAAGTTCTTCAGCAGCTTCGTCGGTTTTTGTGCCATGCTTTAATACGATTTGCTTTATCTCATCTTCTGACACACTGCGATAAAGACCATCGCTACACATAACAATATGATCGCCGTCTAACAATTGGAAGGGCTTAAGATTAATGTCCATATATCTTACTCCGCCCATACCAATATAACTTACAAGAGCCTCTTTTTGAGGATCGTTTTCGGCTTCTTCTTGGGTTAACTCGCCGCGCTGTACACGCTGATTCAAAAGCATTAAAAGGTTATGGTCCTTGGTTATACACAAAATATCATTACCTCTTAAAATGTAAATCCTACTGTCACCCACAGAAAGCCAATACAAATTATCACCGTCAATTACAACACTCACGAGTGTTGTGCCTGCTCCGGTAACTAATGAACCATCTTCATTTTTCATACTCAGCACTGCTTCATCGGCATGACTTACAATCGCTTTGTAAAAATCTGATATTGATTCAAATTCTATACCACTGTGAAATGCATTATACACCGTATCCACACAGGTGTTACTCGCTCTTTCACCCGATGCAAGACCGCCCATTCCATCGCAAAGAATAGCAATAACTCTGCCGTTTTCCAAGTACGAATAAAAATCATCGGCCTTAACCGCATCTTGTTGTTGTTTTCTTCTACCGATAACCGATGATGTGCCAATGTAAACGCTGTTATCAAATTCATCGAGCATTACAGTACGCAAATCATCATCTAATTCATTATCGATTAAATTACCATTATCATTATCTAACATCTAGATGGGGCCCTTTCCTTTTATGTATCTTAAATTTTATTTATCAACAAGTACCAACATATGATTTTTGGTAGCCAAATAAAATTTAGTGCCAGGATTAATAATATATTCCCTATTTTTCATCAACTGCGCGCCATTTTCAAAAAATGTACCGTTAGACGAAACATCACACAAATAAACCTTGTTTCCATCGTATCTCAAATAGCAATGAGTTCGACTTATATTTGTGTCGCCCGAAACAACATAATGACAACTTTGTGCAGATCTGCCTATTTTAAATATATCACCGCGCGAAACAGGCACCTTGTTACACAATGTATTACCAACCAAGGCCGCAATATACGGAATTTTTGTTTTAGGTTGCGGCGGCGGTGTTGGAGCTGTACGTTGTTCCGATGTTCTTTGCGTAGTACCGATATCTCCTCTATTTTCCGAAGAAATAGGCGGGGTTGGCGGGGTTGGCGGGGTTGGCGGAGTTGGTGGAGTTGGTGGGGTTGGTGGGGTTGGTTGAACGTTGTCAATATCTATATTGTCCAACACTTCTTTAAAGTCCTTGTACCTGTTTTTAACATCCAATTCCATACCGCGTTCAATAACGTCGGAGGTATTCTTTGAAACTGCGCATCCCAAGGAAGCCAATGAAGGCTGCTGCTCGCCACGGTATCTAAACAACGCATCAACAAGTGGCTTGCCTGAAACCAAGGTATAAAACGTTGCGCACAACGCATAAACATCACTCCATGGGCCTTGATTTCCCTTTGCATTGTATTGCTCTGGAGGAGCAAATCCCGGTTTGAGCAAAATTGACATTCCTTTGTTTTGCGTACTTACAAAGTTTCTTGCCGCACCAAAGTCAATCAATTTAATTCGTCCGTTATTTGTAACAATAATGTTTTCCGGACTCAAATCTCGATGAAGAATTTCCTTTTTATGTATCTCCATCAACGAACTTGCTACTGTCAAAAAGATCATTTTAGCAAATTGCGAGTCAAGCTTGCCACCGTTGTTTCTTGAAAGTTTTCGCAAATCTTGTCCATCAAGATATTCCATAACTATATATGCCGTATTGTTTTGCTCAAAATAGCCTAAAATATCCACTACTATAGGATCGTTTTTAAGTTTTTGCAGAGTTTTTGCTTCGTCTATAAATTTCTCACGTCCGTGAGTAAATACAAAACGCGCTTTATCATCAGAATACGGAACAATATTACTGGTTGCGCCACTTCTTGTGGAATATTCCGAAGGCATATACTCCTTAATAGCACATATGCGATTGTTGCTAATATCTTTAGCGATATAGGTGATACCAAATCCACCCTTACCTAAAACACGACCAATAAGGTAACGATTGTTAAGCAATGTAAAAGGAGGCAATACGCCCATATATTTTCTGTCTTTTGAATAATCGTGACCGCAATTCAAGCAAGCTGTGGTATTACCAATAGGCAAAAAACAATTTGGACAATTTTCAAATTGGGACATCTATACTCACCTACCTATAATAGTAATGATAATTTCTGACAATCCGGCAAGAATTTTATCACCGTTTAGTAATTGCTGACGGCTGTTGATTCTTATTCCGTTAAGCATTGTACCATTGCGCGATTGCAAATCCGTAACATAAAAATTACCATTGTCATTTTCAATTACAAAGTGCTGACGCGACATTTTAGTATCATCAATATAAATATCACAAATATCAGAACGACCTACTATAATACTACTTGTTATATTTGTTTCTATATTTTGTTCCGATGTTTTTCCCGTTTTAATTCTAAGTTTAATCCTTATAGAATTATCAGCTTTAATGTGATGCTTAACTATATTAGAATTCGATTGATCATACTCATAATTTTGTATTGTTCCGCTTGGAGTAACACCAGATTCTTTGGTATCACCAATGGCAACTGCTTTCTTTTTGCTTGCAAACATAACTGCAAGCAAAACTGCAACCACAACAACCACGACGGCCAAAACAACGGCAACTATCACCCATGGCGAAATGCCTCTGCTTTTTGCGCTTTTCACCTCGATAGTATGCTTATCGGTAATCACGTTGGCTTCTTTTGAATCATCCTTGATTCCCAAAAACTCTATGGTGTATTTACCCTTATGTAAAGCATCTTTTGTTTTTATTTGATATGCATCATCCTTTTCGGAATAGTAAACATTCGAAACCTCTGATGTTTTTCCTTTAGAGGATGAAATTTTATAAGCGTTTGGCACATCAGCGCCAACAACCTTTTCCGAAAAGGCAATAATAAAAACGTCCTTTTCCTTGTCATAGTGAGCCTCTTTAACGGTGGGCGGTACATCATCAAAAGCAGAACGCGTGATCGGTACGTTACACTCGACCTGAGATTCACCAATCTTTAATGACAGTTGTTTTTCCTTACCGTCAGCAAGCTTTGTAGCCGCCGTTAATTTTATAAGAGTAACATCATTAATTACTTTGTTAACAAAATCATTAAATGTGGCCGCACTTTTAATGATAGACAAGCTGCCGCCCGAGGTGCGTGCCAACTCACCAAATCGATCTGATGCTTCCTTTGAAGCATTTGCAGAACACGCTGCATAAAGCGGCAATGCGTGACTGTCATATTGTTTTAAAACCTCATCAAAGGTTGTGCTGCCTTTTTGAAGGTCAATACCGTCTGAAAAAGCTAAAACATACTCTCGGTCATATCCGCTTACTGACGAATTAGACATTTGGTACGCTTTATTTAACGCCTCATAAAATAATGTTCCGTTTTCATTGCATTTTAAGTCGTTTACAACGTTAATAGCGGTTGTTCTATCCTCGTCACCTGTTAAAAGTGTATTTACTTCGGTTTCACCGAATGCCAACAAAACAATCTTATCGTTTTGGCTTAGAGCATTTATATAGCTTACTATGTTGGTTTTTACAAGGTTAAAAGACGAACGCATAGACGTGGATAAATCAACAAGTATGTATGTACAACTCGAATGATTTTCGTTATTGTAGGCAGACACTTCATTAACGGTAAGTTTTTGATTATCTAAACTAGCCGAAATATCATCCTTATTATATCCCGTACCATTAATTTCTACATTAATTTCAGGCATAAGAACGCCAATTCTTGCAAAGGACAAAATATTTGCGCTTTGGGCTGTTGCAGTAATTGCAATTGTAAAAAGTAAGCACAAAGATAACAAAACACTTAAAAACTTTTTCAAATCCAATCACGTCCTTCCTTGCAAAACGGTACAAACATGTATTTGCTACTACCGACCTGTATTATATCACCGTCATATATCTCTTTTTGTGAAACAACAGCTTCACCGTTTAAATATGTAGCGCCTTCCCCTGATACCAAATAAAAGGTTGTGCTTTTGGGTTCGTAAACAACAGAAAAATGTTTTTCTCTTGATATTGAATTATCATCTGACAAAACAATATCCATATCCTGTGAGCGACCTGCAAAATTACGACCTGCATGAATTGTATAACTTTTTCCCTTTTGCATTCCTTCAATACAAACAAGCCAACCCGTTGTAAGAAGATTTTGAGACTCGTCCCAAAAAATACCTATGGTTTTTTCATATTCGCACACCGACTCACCGTAACCCTCGGTAAGCTGCGCGTTATCATCATACTCAGACGGATCAACGTAAGACGTCAGTTGCTCGTTAATACCACCCGTTGCGGCAATAGAGTTATTAATTTTTTCACAATAAGGACAAGAAGAATTTCTTTCATTATCGTAATAATGATTTTTGGAACATTGTACTATTGCCATTTTATCACCTGTACTTTATTTTATATTAACAAGTATTGCCGAAAAATTATCCATACCCTTGCCTTGACCCTTTGCCTTTACTTCGGAGACCATCTCGCGAAGCGCATCGTATGCAGATAAATCCTTTTTAAGAATTTTAATCATTGTTTTTTCGTCTATCCATTCCCAAAATCCGTCCGAACAAAGTAAAAAAGAATCTCCCTTTTTAACCCTCATATGTCTTTCAGAAATTTCATAAGCAGGTGCTGACCACTCTGCCCCCATAGCGCGTAAAAGAACACTACGATCGGGATGATGGCGAATTTCTTTTTCCTTAATTTGTCCGCTTATAGCAAGCATTTGCGGTACACTGTGATCAATCGTTCTACTAAGTTGTTTTCCCTCACGGAAATGGTACAATCGTGAATCACCAATATGTCCCCATTGGGCTATATTTTCTGTAATAAGCAACAAAACTAGGGTTGTTTTTATGGAATGAAGGCCGCTTATCTCCTTTTCCTCCATAAGCATTTCTTGCGCTGCATCAAAACATTCGTCTAAAAATATACCGCCAAAGCTATCGGTATTCTCTATGGCGGCGCCTACGCAATCAACAACAAAGTTTGACGCCTTGTCACCATTACCGTGACCGCCCAAACCGTCAGCCAATACAAATCCATATGTCGAAAGCGGTTGATTCATAAAAATTTTAACCGCATCTTCGTTATTCTCTTTTTCACCAATATCGGTAATACTAGCGTATTCTATCACGGTAAATCCTCCAGTCTTATTATTTTTGCTAAATCGACTGAATTTTTAACACTTTAAAAACTCACTCGGCATAGCAAAAACATCTCGGGGGCGGCGGTGGCAATTTTTTGCCACCGCCTTTCCCTTAAATTAAGTATTTGCTACAGTGGATAATATTATTTACTGATCTTTCTTTCTCTTTTTAACTGCAATAAAGATAATTATAAAGAGAGTTGCTGCAGCAACAGCTACGATAGAACCAATAAACAATGCTGTGTTTGCATACCAACGAACGAAAATGTTAGTAGATATGGTCAAATCTTCAACTACGTACTCCTTGGACTCATTAGTTGCAAGGTCGGAAGCGGTAATCTTAATAGCATAGTTAAGACCCTGACCAATATTAACCTTATATTCGTTGTTACCAAGACTTACTGCATCTACAACAGTTTCCTTTGTTGCCTTGCCAATTCTCTTTGGCTCAACAAGTACAAACTTAACTGTCTCAGGATCAAGGTTTGCTTCGGTGATTTCAAACTTAACGTCGAAGTTAGCGGCGTTAATGGTTTGACCGTTCTTAACGTTTGATGCAATAACCGGTAATGTGTGGTCACGAGTAAATGTGATTATACCCTTTTCAGTCTTAGTGTTAACATTGCTGTTGTTAGCACGGTCATGGGTGATTATGTTGATTGAGTATACACCGTCATGATCAAAGTTATCGTCATCAAGTGTATAAACAGTTTCGTACCAACCGCCTGAAGCCACAACTGCATTCTTGATATAGTTATCATTTTCAACCAAGACTACGTCTTCTGTATTGGTACCGTCGTTAAGTGTCAATACTGTTCTCTTATCAGCGTTTACGTCAACTGTATCAACGTTACGCTCAAACAATTTAACAGTAATGCTACCATTTACATACTTACCGTTAAGTTCGTTTTCAAATACATCGCCCTTAGCGTTTGTATGTGTGGTTTCAATCCAGAAAACAGAACCTTGACGGTTAACTGAATAGTTAAATGTGTTAACATCTACATTGCCGCCGGAACCGCCCTTGGCACCCAATGTAGATACCTTGTGGTTAGCATTATCAACAACGGTACAAGAAAGAGTATAGTAACCATCAGTTTCAAAGTTTGTTACTGTGTAGGTATAACCAATTATTTCGTTATTAGCGTTATAAATTGGTGTAGGATCTCCAAGAGGAATAGAGATTGTCTGATATGTGTATGTATTCTCTCCTGCATCCTTTTGGATTACGGCATTAAGTACAGGTTTAATGTTTTCAGCCTCAATGTTGATATCAGTAATTGTTATTGTAAGACCGATTGTTTCATTATTGTTAGCTGAACCATGTGTAATATCTGATACTTTAATTTCAGGTTCAACCGTGTCGATGGTAAGCTGATTAGACTCGAATGTATCCATCACATTCTTTGATTTATCGGTATAATCAACCTTTACAACATAGTCGCCGTCTTCTGTCAATGTAAATGTACCAACATGTACATCGGTACTGTCGTGTGTCCATTTTACATTTGTTAATTGATATGGTGCACCATCTTTTGTAACAACGATTTGTACGTCTTCGCTATAGAAGTTTGCTTCATTAATTACAACCTTAGCTTCGATATCGCCATCGTAATATGAAACGCCGCTCAATGTGTTTGTAGGATCGTTAAATGTTACAGAAGAAACAGGCTTGATGTTATCAACAACAATGATTTGTTTTTCTGCGGTATATTCGCTTTGCTTGCCTGCGCGGTCGGTTACTGTAAACTTAATTGTACCATTAAACTGGTTGTTTTCGTTAAGCTCACTGTTTGGAAGCATAAATGTTGCAGTAGCCTTGTTGCCGCTGAAGGTAATGTCTTCACTCTTAATTACAACATTTTCAAGACTTGCGTTTACCTTGCTTGCCTTTGCATCGCTAATATAACTGTAATTAAATTCTTTAATACCTGCTACATCGTCATATGCAGTAATTGTAACCTCGGTCTGTGCATTGTAGAAACCGAATGTAAAGAATTCGAGAATGTCATCATACCAATTGTCCTCAACAACGTAGGTTGCGCCTAAATCGTAAGGAACACTGTTATCAAATGTAAATGAAGGTGCGTTGTAATTTACTGTATTGCTAGCAAGATCACTATATTTAATAGCGAATTCATAGTTTGCTTCGGTATCAAATACGATATCCATAGTATATGTGTAATCTTGATCTTCAACCTTAGTCCATTCAGTTACAGTTTTACCAAGTGCAGAATAGTTAACGCCAGTGTTGATATCCTTTTCTGTAATGTCCTTAGCGGTAACTGTTGCAGCAAAGTTAACATCTTCATCGTTAAAGTATTCTTCAACTATGGTAACTGTTGCAACGCGCTTATCATTAATGTAAAGTCTACCATCTTCGATGCCGGTATCAATGTTGTAAACAACATCAATTTTCGGAGCGGTGTAGTCAATTATGATTTCACCGGTTACACATTCGGTCATTACATTGCCGGATTTATCGGTGTAATTAACCTTAACTTGATATTCGCCTGCTTGGTCAATAACGATTTTACCTTCATTACCGTTCCAAACTACGTCAGCAGTTTTACTCTGCCAACTCTTATCGGTTGCTTTTTCGTTCTTCATCTGAACAAATACGTCACCGCTTGAGAAGTTGGTTTCATCAATCTTAATTGTAACCTCAGCCTTATTACCAATACCAACATAGGTTAAGCCAACAGGTGTAATTGAACCTACAGGAGCTGTTTTGTCTATAATGATTTCCTTTGTCTTGCATTCGCCGACTTTGTTACCGGAGCGATCGGTAAATTCAAGTGTTAATTGATGCTTACCTTCCTCGGTAAGTGTTACAACTGTCTGCCACTTATCGTTGTCAGCATCTATTTTTTCCCAAGTAGCTGCAATTTCTGCGTTATTGTTCTTAATAACTGGCGCAACTGCTAAATCAAAGTTTGCCTCGGTAATGGTAAATGCAACCTTAACGTCATTGCCTTCTTTGTTTTGAGCATAAATCTTTGTGCCGTCTTCTTTGTATTCGAAATCGTAATCAATTTCTGCTTGAGGAGCAATTGTATCTACAACAATTGTCTTATCATCAATATACTCAGTAATATTGGACTCACCATCATCTGCTACAGCAGCATCATAAGCCCAGAATTTAACGTTGCCTCTGTATTGTGGGTCAATTTCAAATGCATATTTTGCCTGATTAACCTTAACTGTAGTACCGGTAGTTTCATCAACAACCATATCTACCTCTTCGAAAGTAAGGTCATCCTTTAAGATTTCAACCTTTATATCGTTTTTGTTTTCATCGGCTTTTATGCTGTATTCGAACTTATCAATACCCGAAAGTGTATCAATTGCTGTTAATGTGGCTGTGATTTTTTCTTGGCCGTCAGCGTTATCGTTAAATCCAAACCAGCCTTTTACTGTATCAATAACAATTTCAAACCAGTTACTTGGATCTTCCTTAACGTCATATTTAATATCAAGTCCAATAGGAGCTGATTTGTCAACGTATACATCAACGGTTGCCTCATCCTCAAATTGGTTGCCGGCAGCATCAATACATGTTACGTAGAACTTGCTTTCGCCCTCAAAATCTTCAGGGATTTCATAAGTATAGTTTTTACCGTCAAGGGTTGCTTCCTTCCATGATGTTTCATCGGTTGGGTTGTTTGAAACGTAAACATTAACAACACCCGATGCGTCATCATCAACGGTACCGCTGATTACTACCTTATCGTTGGTCCAAGTGCTTGGATTTGCCAATACAGGTACAACAACGACAGGTGGAGCATTGTCTATCGGAACATCGATATCTAATATGTCAGAAACATTGCCTGCTTTGTCAGCGCAACGGATTTGATACTCGTTATAATCCATATCACCGGAACTAACCACATATGTATATGCGTTTAATTCGTCATCAAATTCAGCTTGGGTCCATTCTTTTCCGTTTTCCTTGATTTCAAGGGTAAGTATGCCAGATGAAACACCATCAGCAACTGAATCTTCCGCGGCAATTACAACTCTTACATCTCTATTGGTATAAGAAGCTGTAAGTTCTGTCCAATTACCATCTTGATCTTTAATATAAAACTTAACGTTATCGGACTCTACCACAGGAGCAACAATGTCCATCTTAACGCCTACAATTACTTCTGCTGAAGCGTTTCCTGCTTTATCGGTGCATGCAATAATGTAGTCGCCTTCATAGTTTTGCGCGTCTATTTCATAAGTAAAGGTTGCGTTGCCGTCGGTATCAATTTCAATATCGTCAATAGCAACAAGGTTAGCATCGTCAGCCTTTTTGATAAGAATTTCGTTTATGCCGGAAAGGTTATCGGTAGCATTACCCTTAATTCTTATCTTAGCGTTAATCCAAACACCCTTTTCAAGAGGCTTCCACTCAGCGCTTTGAGCATCAAAATACTCTAACTCGTAAGCGGCGTCAATCACAGGGATGTCTTTATCCATTTTAACGCCTACATTCTTTTCGTCCGAAACGTTTGTTGCAACGTCTGCACATTTAATAATGTAGTCGCCTTCATAGTTTTGCGCATCTATTTCATAAGTAAAGGTTGCGTTGCCGTCGGCATCAACTACAACATCGTCAACAGCAACGAAGTCAGCATCGTCAGCCTTTTTGATAAGAACTTCACTAATACCCGAACGATCATCGGTAGCAGTACCCTTAATTCTTATCTTTGCATTAATCCATTCATCTTTTGCCAATGCTTTCCAACTGTCATTTTCTGCATCGTAGAACTCTAACTCGTAGTCATCGCTAACCTGAGGAGCTACGTTATCAATCGGAACATCAATAGGCAATACATCGGAATCGTTGCCGGCATTGTCATAGCAGCAAATCTGGTAAGCTTGGTCTGCAACATCTGCTGCGTTGATAACACATACGTATGCAGCTAAATCTTCATCATATGCAACTTCCGACCAGAAAATACCGTCTACGTCTTCTCTGATGTATACACTCTTAATACCTGAAACAACACCGTTAGCGGCTGAATCTTCAGGAGTAATTCTGATTTGTACATCCTTATTGGTATAAGGTGCGGTAAGCTCTACCCAATCGCTACCATCGTTAATGTAGAATTTAACGTCTGCATCATCTACGATAGGATCGGTAATATCCATCTTAACGCCTGCATTTAGTTCGTCTGAAACATTGCCTGCGTTATCTACGCACTTAATAACATAAGTACCTTCGTAGTTTTGAGCGCCTATTTCATAGGTGAAGGTTGCGTTACCATCGCTAGCAATTGTTACATCGGCAATAAGGGCAAAGTCTGTATCGGTTGCTTTTTTGATAGCAATTTCCTTTATACCGGAAAGGTTATCGGTGGCAATACCCTTAATTCTTATCTTTGCGTTGGTCCATTCGCCTCTGTTTAATGACTTCCAATCATCTGCATCGGCATCATAGTATTCGAGCTCATAGTCAAGACCTATTTGAGGCTCAATATTATCCATTTCAACCTCTACAGCCTTTTCGGTTTCGTTGCCTGCAAAGTCGATACATTTAACAATGTATTCGCCCTTATAGCTTTGAGCAGGTACGTTATATGAGAATTCTGTGATGATTGAATCATCGATTACTTCATCAATAGTTGTAAAGCTTGCGTCACCGGCCTTTTTGATTTGAACCTCAACAACACCGATATTGTCGCTTACTTCACCGCTTATAGTAACGTTTTGATTTGTCCAAGTATTTGGAGAAGCGATTATTGACTCGATAACGGGAGCGGTTTCGTCAACAACAACAACCTCTATTTCGTTGCCCTTGTCATCCTTACCCTTATCAGCAACTTCAGCGCTGCTGTTTCCTGCCTTGTCATAAGCTATAACTTCTAGCTTAGATTTTGTGCCTTCAGGAATGGTGTACTCTGCTTTATATTTGCCATCAACCAAGGTTGCAGCAAGAATTTTCTCGGTACCGCTAATCTTAACGGTGAATTCCTTAACACCGGAGAAATCATCTTCCGCTTCAAATACAACTTCGGTTGATTTAGCCTTGTAAATACCAAATGTAATAGCGCGTAGGAACTTCTGAATAGCGGTAGTCTTGTATGTGATTGTAGGCTTGCTTGGGTTGCCAACATCAATACGCGCTACAACCTCGCTATCTGCAGAATCTACAGATTTATTTGTAAAGTTGTCTTCACATCTAAATTTATATGTATCGTTGTTGTTAGCGTCATTTGGAATTGTATATACGAATTTACCTTCTGCATCAAAAGTAAGAACTTCGCTTGATACTTCAGTATTACCGTTGTATCTTACAACCCAAAGAGACTTAACGTTTCTTGCAAAGTCTAAGTAATCATCAGCAACTGTACCGTTGATAACGATTTCTTCATTTGTCCAGCTTTCGGTATCTGCAGTATCGATAGGAGTTACAGAATCTATTGTAACTGTAGGTGCAGTTTCGTCAAATTCAACGCTGATTGTATCGGTATATATATCAGAAGCATTGCCTGCTTTATCTACAAAATATGCTTCATAATTATATATGCCGCTTGCTTTGCCGGTTAATTTTGTAGTAAAGCTAAAGTTTACGCCCGAAACCGTAGCGTCTTCCAACCACTCGGCATCGCCTATTAAACGATAAAATACCTTATCTAAACCGGAACCTGCGGTAATAACTGTACCATTATCGCTTACAGCGCCTGTTACGGTAATGTCTTTGTTAGTTTTTTCAGAGATTGTGCCAACCATTTGCGGTTTTGTTTTATCAATCAGAACCTGAATGGTCTTTTGGCTAGACTCGTTACCGGCAGCGTCTTTACAGTAATATGTATATTCTGTGTTGCATTCTTCGGTCTTTGCACCATCGGCAAAGGTTGATGTTAATGCATCAAATGCTTGAGCGGTAATCTCCTCGAAAGCACCGTTACCTTCTTTGCACCAAATGCTAACAACACCTGACGCATTATCAGATACAACGCCCTCGATGGTAACGTCGTTTGCATCAGCGGTAAGGTCAGGGTTTACCCAATAGATGGTTCCGTTTGCATCCATTTGATCTGAAACAAGTTCATCAATACTTGGAGCAACCTTGTCAATCTTTGTTACATCTACTGTGATTTGGCTTGAGTTGCCCAAAATATCGGTAACAACAAATGTATATGTACCGTTTTGTTCAACAACAAATGATGCGTCATTTTGAATAAGACCGTTCATGCTGTAAGTGTCAATAACACCGCAATCAGCATCAACTGCATCTACAACAAGGGTAACATCGGTATTAACCCAATTCGTTGGGTTGCCGTTAACTGCGTTAATCACAGGGCCTGTACGGTCAATAGCAACTGCGTCTGTTACGGTTGTTGACTCGCTATTTCCCGCAATATCTTCATAACTTATTGTAAACTCGTGCTTGCCTTCTTCGGTAATAACAAATGAACCTTCACCTGTTGTCTTGTCCCAGCTAGTAAGGGCAACTGCGTTGCCGTTTAATACTACCTGTGGAGCATCAGAAATGTCCATATTGTTCTCAATAAGCTTAAACTTCACTTCAATATTGCCATTTGTATAAATTGTAGTGCCGTTTAAATGTTGGTTGCCATCGATAATGTAACTGATGCTATCAAATACAGGGTATTGATTATCAACAACAATTATCTTGTTGTCGGCATTTTTCCAATCACTATAGTTACCGGCAATATCCTTTGCTCTTATCATTACAGAGCCTCTGTACAAAGGATCAATTTTAAAGCTTGAATCTGTTATTTCAACCGCAGTAGCGTCTGTTTCAAGTTTATACTCATATCCTTCTATAGCAGTTTGCTCATCAACTGCAGTAATCTTTACGGTGATTTGCTCGTTGCTTACAGTGTAGTCGCCCTTATCAATCGTAGTTTCAAGTACAATATCGGTAATTTCAGGAGCGATCGTATCTTTTTCCACACGAATGGTTTGGGTTATTTTTTTCTCGTCGTATTTTTCGTTGATTTCTACCCAAGCTTCGATAACAACATCGCCTGTTTTGTTGCCGATAGTCACTATACCGTTGTCATCAATATCAGCAACAGAAGGATCTAGACTACGATATTTAACGGGTGAAACATTGTCTGCATTGGTAACTGCACTAAGGTCAAATGTTTTTGGTGTGCTGCTATAAGCAGAAATGTAAGGAAGTGTATTATATTCCGACACACTAAATTCAAGGTCCGGTTCTTCTACCATAGCAATATCAATTTCGTAATTATTGTTTTGACCCGGTCTTACAATGAATGTGCCATAGCTTAAATCATAATCAGGAGTTTCAATGTTGTATGAAATCTCAACATAATCCTCATCATCTGGATTGGTAGTATCTAATACCAACGCTTCAAGCTCTTGCGATGCTCTTTCGAGATAGTATTCACCATTACCCTTATATGTGGCACTATAAAATCCTGGCAAACTAGGGCTTTTGATTTTATACTTAACCGTGGATTGTGGTGGCTCTTCACCGCCGTTTAAACTTGTGTCGACTACTTTGATATAAATATCACAGTCGCCGCCTGCTGCAAAGGTCATAAACATCGACATTGGTATCATAGATGCCAATATCAAAACACTTATAAGCACTGCTAGCAATCTTTTAGACATACTTTTAATTTTTTTCATGTGTGTCTCCTCCTTAATTGATTTATATTAATCTTCAAGCATTTATTACTTTAGTTGCACAAAATTAACCTTTATACAATGCTGGTAATTATAATGTAAAGAATTGTAAAGAAATTGATATGTATATGTATATGTGTATATATTTATACATTATATACATCTTATATTTTACACAATCTCGTTTGTACTGACGAACATAATATTTTTTTCTATTACAAAGTCAGGGTTTGACGATGCCGCATTGTTTACTAATACCGAAGTTCCTTGGTCGTTAGCTGTGTTTGCACTAAAACCGGTTGTTGGACCAACATTAAGACTGTGTGTGTTGCTCTTTTTAACCTTTGCTTTTTTCTCAAGTTCTTCAAACACATTAACTTTATTGCGGTTACTTGCAGCAGCGCTGCTGTTTTTACGAATTTCTTCGATTTGTTTTTGTTCTAACGCACCGGTATTATTTTTTATCAGTTGTGGAATCTTAAACTTGATAAACAAGAAGATTGAAAGAGCCAAAAACAAAAACGCCAGCGAAAAAAATACTGTACATATAGCGTCACCTGCGCTAAAATTGCCTGAGCCCATATCATTCATCTCCTTTTTTGGTGCCTATCAAAGCTGCTACACGATCACGTGAATCGTTGGCATTCTTAATAATGTCAGCCTTTAGTTGTTTTTCATCTTCCTCCAAAGCAGTATCGGAAATATTGTTAACATCACTGACAATTTCGTCACAAAGCTTTGTGAAATCATCTGCGCTATCATCTGCCGAAAGAAGTTTGTAAAAAGGTCGTTCATTTTGACTTAGAATGTTTACTATGCGCTTATACGATTCAAGTTTTACCGTGTCGGATATTTGAGTTTTTTCATCTTTAAGAATTTCAACTAAATCCTCAAGTTCTTCCCAAGCAGCTTCGTTAAAGTTCGTAATAGTATCACCATTAACATTCATATCAAACAATTCGCCGAATTTTTCCGGTGTAATATGCTCGGTAACCTCTTGCGTTAAGGTAACCGATTCACCATCTTTTATAGCTTGATGTTTATCTGAAATAAAATCCAACAAGAAGAAAGCTTTTGCGCGATTTATTTCGTACTCGGATAATACACTCTCATTGCCTGCTTCGGTATGTTTCATATTGCTTGCAAGCGCTCTTATAAAATACTTCGCTGCTTTATCGCTGGCACTTTGGCCCTCATTTTCATATGAAGAATAATAAAGTTTACCAAACTCATAAGAGTAGCGAATGTAATCCTTTTCTTGTAAGTTGTCCGAATAAGACAAAACAGCCGAAATCTCTTCGTCGTTAGAAAACTTTTCATTTGAATTACTGTATTTGTTTGTAAAATCATCCAAAATAAGCTGATACGGCTCTTTATTATCCGGTTTTAACTGTGCCATAATGGTGTAGTCAAGATTTTTCTTGGCCTCGTCATATTTTGAATCAACCTCTTGCTGAGAGATCACAAGACCTACAATGCCCATAATCACACAAACTACTGTTGCAATGCATGATGTAAAGAACAAACTTATTTTATTTTTTTGTTTTCTGCGATATTCGCTTTCAAACAAATCAAGATTTTCAAGTACATATGTAACTTCTGCGCAGGATTGATATCTATCACTTGGATTCAACTGCGTACACTTTTGTATCAACCATTCAAATCCGCTTGAAAACGCAGGGTTCCAATGTCTGATAGGATATATCTCGTACGGAGGTTCCGCCGGATTTTTACCTGTTACCAGGTGATAAAGCGTTACACCCAGACTGTAGATGTCGGTTCTGGCATCAGTCTGTCCTTTTCCGCCAAATTGCTCAGGTGCGGCATATCCTCTCGTACCGATGTTCTCGGTGTCACCATCCTTACCCTCTTTGTGCTCACGTGCAATACCGAAGTCGATAAGTCGAACAGTACCATCCGGTTTTAGCATAATGTTAGCAGGTTTCATATCTCGATAAATAATCGGTGGATTTTGCGTGTGAAGATAGTCAAGCACTTCACTAAGCTGTTTTGCCCATTCAATTACCGCCTCTTGAGGTTGTGCACCATATGCATCCAGCACCTTGTTTAGCGATTCACCTTCTATGTAGTCCATGATTACATAGACATTTTGATTGTTATCTATAATATCAACTATTCTCGGTAACGTTGGGTGGTCAAGTTTTTTCATCAAGTTTGCTTCTTTAAGCAATGCCTCAAGCGCAACCTGATTGCTAGTATCATCTTTATCTTTGCGAAATTCTTTAATTGCCCACTGTTTGTTAAGACGTTTATCCATTGCAAGATAGACAATCGACATACCGCCACGGCCAATTTCACGAAGGACTTCATATTTGCCGTCAATTATTTCGCCCATACGAGCCATTCCTCATCACTCCTCAGAACTTAGTTTTTGTGCAATTCAAAACTTGATAAAAATTTTCCTTGTTGCACGATGTAAGTATATCTACTTAAACTGTATATTAGCGTATTGCTTTTATAAGAAGAGTTGTTATATTATCTCGTTCCCCGCGAGACTTGTTTAGTTCAACCAAATCCACAAGATTATTTTTCATAACCTTTTCGCTCGTAAGCAAATGTGGAGCAATTACTCCATACATTTCGTCATCTGAAACATGATGTCTAAATCCGTCGCTGCAAAGCATAAATGCATCGTTTTCTGAAACCGTTCCGGTTTGCATAAATGGTTCTATAACCTTAGAAGCGCCCACACACTGAAGTAATATGTTACTTCTACGATCATTTTTTGCTTCGTCAACCGTCATTCGATTGTGTTCTATCTCAAACGCAGCAACCGTTTGGTCTTTGGTTAGCTGATGCATGGCATCGCTTATCTTGTATAAACGGCTATCACCTACATGAATGTTTGCAAACTTATTATTGATTATTAGCAACGCCGTAAGTGTTGTGCCCAACGAAATATTCCTTGATTGACCATAGTTCAATATTTTTGCGCCCTGGTCAAGCACTAGGGCTTTCCAACGCTCTAATATAGCATTCATATCCGTATTCTTGCCAACAACGGCAGGCAATTCTCTTTCAAACCAAGCTGAAAAAGCATTAACAACAAGCGCACTTGCGTATTCACCGTTTTTTAAACCTCCCATACCGTCACACATAACTGCAAAAGCAATGTTTGCGGTTGAAGTTTTGGCAATTTTTAAGCAAAAGGCATCTTGATTTATCTCTTTGGTTGTACCCACATCCGTATGGGCTGCAGATAAAAATCTCACAGTAACTACCTTCTTTCTATGTGTGCTTGGAACGATTCGCTTCCTATTGCGATTATGTAACCGTTTCCTATTTCGCCCTTTTCTTCAGGCTGAAGTTTTATTCCCTCTATCGTTGTACCGTTTGTTGAGCCGTTGTCGAGTATAAAGTAGCTGCCATTCTCGTGTATTATCGTAGCGTGATGACGACTAACACTTGCGTTGTTTAAAACATAGTCAACGTTTGATGCATCCTTACCGATGGTAAAGGGAGTTATATCAACCGTTACTTTTTCGCCATTTATACTTCTGACTAAGTACAAATAGTAGTCGCTGTCTATTTCATGGCTTAAACGTTGCGAAACAACAACCGGACGCGAAGACAAAACCGTAGTTTCAGATTCAGCTGTCAAATCTTCAAACTTTTGGGTTAAGTGTCCGCTTTTTCCCAACATTTCCATCACGTGATCATAACTTGATTGACTAAGCACCGTTGTCTCACCGTCATCAGAAATTTGAACTTCATCATAATCAACAACCGGATCGTCATGTTGCATATCAATCTCATCGATATTTTGTTGCGAATCGAAAACTCCGTCAACTTCATCCGTATTATCAGATGCGCTTAAAACCGTAATTTCACCCTCGCTTAAAACACACGCCTGTGAATTTGCTACCTCGCTATCCTCCACATAAGTATCGTGTTGCGATATCGCAAAATCGTCATCGTTAAGATTATCGACAACGTTGCCACCATTTCCTAAAAGCGTGGTCTCGCTCTCGCCTGCAAAAGTATCTGTTGTGTTTTCTGAAAAATTCGTTATTGGAGCATCAAAATCAACAACTTCACCAAGCAAATCATCCACATCGGTTTCAGGGGGAATATCCTTAGTTTCTACACCGAGCAGCGATGTTTCATCCTCGGAATGTTCAATATCAGAAATTGTGTAGGAGAATACAAAAGCATTCAATCTGGAAATAACCGTGGCGTCATCCTTAATTTTGTGAAGTTCTTTCACAAGACGAATAAGTCGTATATCCTTGTGATGAATAACTGCAAACAATTTCATCAAAAAATCTCTTGCGGTAATATGTGATTTGTGAACAATCGGTAAATACACAAAACTGTACCCATCGTCCGATTTTAAAATATAGTCTTTTGAGTTTTTAACGTTATCTAGAACAAGGTTGTTGTCATTTGCGTTCTGTATCATTTTTAGCGCCGACGCCAAAATCTCAATTACATTTTCAAAGCTTAATCCCGCCTTTAGGTGTTTAAGGCTGAGCATGTTATCAGTATCGTAAGTGAACATGTGGTGATTGTTTTCGTTTTTGTAACGACAAACGCAAAATGTCGATAGCTGTTGAGAAGCTATCAAATTAAGAGCATCTAAATCGACTTCTTTTCTGGCATTACAAATTATCGTACTGTTTACAAAACCGTTGATTAAACTCATTGCTGTTTACACACCACCCGAAAAATTTTATAAAATGCAACTTGACACATACAGACAGGTTTATGCAATTAGACATAACGCGTTAAGCAAGCTTTATTTTTATTAAAAATAAAAGGCGATTTTATAGATTAAAATCAAGCGTTAAATTGCCACAAAATAATATAAACCCAATTTTCGACATATTATAACATATTTTTAAGCGTAAGTCAATTGTTTAGATTGTTTTTTATTAACATTTTATAATGTTTTTTTACTGAAATATATGGTCTGTTTTAGTGCAATATGACGGTGCAAAACATTCACTTCATGAGACTGATTTTTATCGTAAAAAATCATTTATGCCACCGTCTTGTTTAAGGCGCTAAAATGTTGGAAACATTTTGCAAGCGGGCGTTCTTTCACCACCTTCGCAATCCCATACCAAAGCATCATAAGCATACTTAAAATCAGAAAATTTTCTCCCCTCGGAAACACCCGCAGAAGCATAACAATATCATCCCCTTGCACGGTTATTCCATTCATAAAAAGAAGGGCCGATACTATCGAAAAAGCTATTGTGTATAAACTTATAATTCTTAAATTCAAAAGCGCAAACCACAACCAAAATCTTTTGAATTTAATGATCATTGACAATACAAAAGGGCCTACAGTACCACCTAAAGTTATTAAAACTTGACTGATTACATCTGTATACGAAAGTTTGCAAACAACATACGGAACAGGTAAAATTTTAACATCCACAACTTCAACTCCCAAAATTATCGCGACCAAAGAATGCCCCGCCTCGTGCAGTAACGGATATATAAATACCGCAACAAAAACGGCACAAAAAAACATTTTAAATGCGCAAAATAAATCTTTCACGCCATCACCTGCTTCGTTTTCTTTTGTTTTATTATTCCTTTTTGTTTAAATAAAATCACATCAACAAAACATTTCTTCTATCAGACATAACAAAAAGCGCAGCATCTTTACGAAACTGCGCTTTTGCTGTATGTTTTTTAAAATTTGTATGCCGTTTTAAGCTGCAAGATTATCTCACAAATTCGATATCCCAACCGTTCAGATATCTTTGCAACATCACAACGTCTTTATTGTTAATTCTGCCGTCACCATTAAGCTCACATGCATCAATATTTACATAATCGTCCCAGCCGTTCAAATATCTAAGCAAAACACCAATATCCCTATTGTTGATTAGACCATCATCATTAACATCGCCTAACATATATGGAAGCTCTTCCTCGACGTAAACTTCAAACCAAACCGAGTATTCTTGATCATCGTCAGAGTACCACGTCACAAATACGGTTTGATAACCCGGTTGTGTGCTGTCATATCCGCTCACCGTATAGTCGTACAACGGAACAAATGTATCATCGGTATACCATAAATTAACCGATAAACCGGTTAAATCAAGCTCTTCACCAACAGTATAAGTCAGCTTGTTAGGTAATTTTGCAATTTCAATACCGCTAACGCTTCTAACAACTACCCTGAATGTATAACTTAAGCCATCCCATGTTGTTGCAGTAACATTGGCAGCTCCATCCCAACTTGCATAAATATCATGACCTTGAATTTCGATACACGCATCGTCAGACTCTAAAAAGATAACATCGGTCGAGTTTTGCGGATTGGTTTTAAACTCAGCGCGATACGATTCGCCCGGTTTTAATATTATTGTCTTTATACCTCCGTCAAGTGAGATGCTTTTAGCCGCAATTGTGTTATCCACAAATCTGAATTCATATTCATCGGCAAACTCATTTGCATAACTACCGGTTTTTCCGTAAATGGTGGTTATATGGGCATACGGAAAAGCAGACTTGTTAATTTCGTCAACCGACTCCGGAATATAAACCTCGGTCAAGGCTATATCGTTCATAAAAGCATTGGCATAAATATACTTTAAGCCCTTTGGTAACGTTATGCTTTGCAGCGAATAACAGTTTTCAAACGTAGAATCGTAGAGTTCGGTAATACTGTAGTCTGAAATCGTTACGTCGGTAAGATTTCCACAATTAAAGAACGCGCTGTCTCCTAGATATTTGGTAGACTGTGGTATGTACACTTTCTCAAGCGCTTCACATTCGGCAAAGGCCAGTTGCTGCACCTCTTTTATGTTTTCGGGTAAAATAATTTCTTTTAAACCTGTGTTTATAAATGCGGCATAATCAATAAAGTTCAGTTTTTCAGGCAGTTGTATTGAAGCGAGTGATTCGCATTCACTGAATGTATGATAAGATAGTGCAGTTAAATTTTCAGACAGTTTAACACTCTTAAGCGACGTGCAACCGCTAAAACAATACGAGCGCATCTCGACCACACTATCGGGAATTATAACACTTTCAAGCGTTGTGCAGTTTGCAAACGCAGAATCGCCAATAACCGTTAGTTTATCGTGAAATTCTACCGACTCAAGCGATGTACAATCGTAAAAAGTTGCATTGCTTATTTCAGTAACGCCGTATGGAATTTTAATACTTTCAAGCGATATGCAACCGGCAAAAGCGCTTTCCTGTATGCATGTTAAATTCTTTGAAAAATGTACTGTTTTAAGGCTTTCACACGAAGCAAAACTGTTGTCTCCTATAGTTTTTACCGTATCTGGAATAACTACGTTTTCAAGTCCACTGTAAGCAAAAAGCGAATCAACAATTTGTGTTATTCCATTTTCAAATGTAACGTTTTTAAGAGCGCTACAATTCAAAAACGGCGAAGATGTGTACTCAAGCGATTTTGGTATATTAATGCTACTTAGTGCCGTGCAACCGCCAAACGCATACCAACCCAATTCTACCAATGTTTTGGGTAATTCTATAGTTTCAAGTGATATGCAATCACCAAATGCGTCATTTCCTATGTGTGTCAAACTCTTGGATAACTGCACTGTTTTAAGATTTTCGCACGTATAAAAACTACTATAACCTATGGTTGTTACCGTATCGGGAATGCTCACACTTTCAAGACTGCTGAAAGAAAAAAGCGAATCAACAATTTGTGTTATTCCGTTTTCAAATGTAACGGTTTCAAGCGAAACGCAATCTGCAAACGGTGTGTATGCGTATTCCAATGATTTTGGTATATTAATGCTTTTTAATGCCGTACATCCGACAAACGCATACCCACCTAATTCTACCAATGTTTTGGGTAATTCTACAGTTTCAAGTGATATGCACCCAGCGAACGCATCATCACCTATATGTGTCAAATTCTTGGATAACTGCACGGTTTTTAGATTTTCGCAGGCACAAAAGCTACTGTCACCTATAGTTGTTACCGTATCGGGAATAGTTATACTTTCAAGACTGCTGAAAGAAAAAAGCGAATCAACAATTTGTGTTATTCCGTTTTCAAACGTAACGGTTTCAAGCGAAACACAATCTGCAAACGGTGTGTATGCGTATTCCAATGATTTTGGTATATTAATGCTTTTTAATGCCGTACATCCGACAAATGCATACGGACCTAATTCCTTTAAAAGATTAGGTAACTGCACGCTGGTAATCATCTCGCAATTTGCAAAGGCATTGCTATCAATAACAGTAACAGGATATGTACCCAACGCGGCGGGTATAACTACATCGCCCATTATCGTCTTGTGTACATATGTAATGGCTGCGGTTTCACCGCGGATTTCATAGGTGTAATCTCCGCTCGTTATAGCCTTGGGCTTTATACTAAATGCCCCAAAGGGCACCGCCGAAACGATAAGAGCCAAACACAAAGTAATCGTTGCAAAAAATTTAATTTTTTTCATATTTTCACCTCATAAATGGCATATAAACACAAATATGCCGCTGATTATATTTTTTATACGGTTAAGTTTTCAAACGCGACTTTAAAAGCCTGATTAGATATATCACACTCAAGTATATAAACCGGCGTTTTTTCAATCATGGCACCAAGCAATTCCAACGTTTTTGAAAGTGCTACAGTGCACTGCGGCATATAAACTTGTCGCATTAAATGATTAATAGCTTCGGTAGCGTTGAGTCGCACAATATTGTTTGTTTTTCCCTGTTTTAAAATACAGATGGTTTTTAGCGGAGCATATGCATTGCGATGCAATCCCTCTTTGCCTGCCCACGGAGTACCGTAAACGGTAATATCGCCACCTATTTTCACAATTGGTTTATCACCATTTATAATATCCACCTTATCACCCAGGTTTTTCTTCCACAGGCTTATATGTGTGGTTTTTCCCGTGCCACTTGGAGCCGTAAATATATATGCGTTGCCGTCATATTCTATTGCTGCGCCGTGAAAAACAAAACAATTAAAGTTTGGTATTTGCTCAGCAATCTCGCGATATATACACAAGCTTTCACAGACCTCAATTGCCGCCGCTGGCACTAACTCTTTTTCCTTTTTTGTGGCTTCATCATTAGATATTGCCAATATATTGGGAGCATCAAACTGAGTTAGATATTTTTTACAAAACGATGTCATATAATCATATTTATGTTCTATACTTATCTTCAAATCAGCAAGCATAATATCAGTTTTTTTCATCGGTTTTTCACCTCAATTTAATATATAATATAACAAATTTATAAAAAAATCAATAATCCACTTGTATTTGAGTGAAATTTATTGTAAAATATCTCTATATAAACTTAGGAGGACTATATTATGCCAACTTCTAACACAATGAAAATTGAAACCAAACGCAAAGATTTGTTTTTGCGCGTGTCCAAAGGTCACTTTGCTACAAGCAATAGCCACAGCAACTACTATATAGACGTTACTATGCAAAAAACACGCCTTTCAGAAGCAAGAGCCGTAGCAGAAGAACTTTGCAGCTATTACCGCACGAATACAATTGTTGACACTATTTTGTGTCTTGACGGTATGGAGGTAGTAGGCGCATGTTTGGCAAGCCGACTTACAGAATCCAATTATGCAAATATGAATGCTCACCAAACAATTTACGTTGTAACCCCTGAAGCTACAAACTCAAGCCAACTTATGTTCCGCGACAACATTGTTCCTATGATCGAGGGCAAGCACGTGCTTATTTTAGCAGTATCCGTAGCAACCGGTCGTACCGTTGAGGCGGCTGTTGATGCTATTAAATACTACGGTGGTAACGTTGCGGGTATTTGCTCTATATTCGCCACCAAAAAAGAACGCGCAGGTATACCCGTTAACTCTATATTCAATCCTAACGACCTTCCCGACTACCAAAACTACAAGCCACATGAATGTCCTCTTTGCAAAGAGGGTCAAAAAATTGACGCGCTTGTTAACTGTCATGGTTGTTCAAAACTTTAATTTAAGAGGTATATAAAATGAGCAGATTAGAAGAAGCAAAAAAACAATACGCAGCACTCGGAATCGACGTTGACGCTGTTATTGAAACACTAAAAAAACAGCCGGTATCGCTTCATTGCTGGCAAGGCGATGACGTTAAAGGATTCGACCAAGACGGTCCTCTCACCGGCGGTATTCAAACCACAGGTAATTATCCCGGTAAAGCTCGCACACCGGATGAACTTATGGCTGATATGGATATGGTAATGTCACTTTGCCCTGGTATGAAAAAAATTAACGTTCACGCTTGCTATGCTATATTCGAAGAAGACGGCTTTGTTGACCGCGACAAACTTGAACCACGTCACTTTAAAAAGTGGGTTGAGTTTGCTAAAAAACACGGTATGGGTCTTGATTTTAACCCAACCTTCTTCTCACACCCAATGGCAAATAGTGGTCTTACACTTTCAAGCCCAGATAAAAATATTCGTGATTTCTGGATTGAACATGGTAAAGCATGTATTAGAATTTCTGAGTATTTTGCCGAAGAAACAGGTGTACCTTGTGTTATGAACATTTGGACAGGCGACGGTCTTAAGGATATTCCTGCAGACCGCATGGGTCCACGTGTAAGATATAAGGAATCAATTGAAGCAATCCTTTCAGAGCCATTTGATAAATCACTTGTTAAGCCTTGTGTTGAATCAAAGGTGTTTGGTATCGGTGTTGAAGCTTATACCGTAGGCTCTGCTGAATTTTCACTTACATTTGCGGCAACCCACGACGGTTGCCTGCCACTTATGGATAACGGTCACTATCATCCTACCGAGGTCGTATCAGACAAGATTCCGGCCCTACTCGCTTTCTTCCCCGAAATTGCGCTACATATCACCCGTCCTATTCGTTGGGACTCTGACCACGTAGTGCTTTTCGATGACGAAACACGCGAGATGGCAAAAGAGATTGTTCGCTCAAATGCATTTAATAGAGTTTATATGGCGCTTGACTACTTTGATGCAAGCATTAACCGTATTGCCGCTTGGAGCGTAGGCCTTCGCAGCTGGCAAAAGGCGTTGCTACAGGCTATGCTTACACCAAATGCTACGCTTAAAGATTTGCAAGACAAGGGCGCATACACCGAGCTTATGGTAAGAAGCGAAGAGGTTAAAACCTTACCTTTCGGTGATATCTGGAACTACTACTGCGAGTGCTGTGGCGTTCCCAAAGACGGCGAATGGTTTGCAAAGGTTGAAGCTTACGAAAAAGACGTGCTTTCAAAGCGCGTTTAATATTAAAACAAACTTAAAAGGGATGGCAGTTGCCATCCCTTGTTTTTTATGATATGATAATTATAAATTAAGTAGAAAGGATGATATTATATGAAAAAGATTTTTTTATTTGCACTATGCAGTGTATCGTTAGTTTGTTTAACTGCTTGCAGTTCGTTCCCCTCGCAGCAAAGTAACATTTCCTCTAAAATTTCACAAACAAAAAATCAAATCACCCTAATTCGCACTTTAACCGCAACCGATACTGTAGATGCTATACAAAGCTTTGAAATCACTCACGAATACAGTCCTACCCCTACTGAAATTACCGATAAAAACGACTTAAAATTTTTAGAAAAATATACATATAGCCATATATATCCCAGCGATAAATTGCATGAGTTGTTTTTATTCCCTGACAACTACTTTATAACCATAAAAGTAAGTGTCTCTGAAAGTAAACTTTATTTAATGAAAGACGGAAGCATCGTAAAACAGTCGATGTGCGGCGATAGTGCTGTTACCGACATTCCGTATGAAGTATTCACAGCAGATAACCAGTATATGCTAAACCAAAAAAAGCTTATTGAATTACTTAAAAAGTACGACGCCTATAACAAATAACATTTTCTTCACGAAAAACACAACCCTCCGCTTAATTTTAGGCAGAGGGTTTATTTTATAGTTTAGACTTTAAAAATCTAATGTAATGATTCCAGTCTTCGCGTGAAATAAAATGTCTTCCTGCGCGAAGATGATAACCAATATTGCCTTCCATCAAATGATCGCCGGGTTCGGGTAGTTTGTCCGGAGTTATAAGTCCTTTTTCTCCAAACAGTTCCCACGCACTGCTTGCATGAAGCGGTGTCAAAAATTCTGAAACAGGGTCTGCATGAGCATCCTCTACCGCAGAGCCAACACACATAAGACGTGGTGCTATAAGTGCCAAAAGATGCGCCTGGTCATAGGGCTTACAGTCCTCTTTTTCATCTTTGTAATCTTTAAAGTTTTCACAGTACCAATCCCAAGAACCAACACGCAAAAAGTCAACAACGTGCTCACCATTGCCATGCTTTGAGGTCGCAGCGCCGCCGTAACCTGAATTGTTGGATATTGCGCACCAAAAACGCTCGTCTTGTGCGGCTGTCCAAAGAGCCGTTTTACCAAGTCGCGAGTGGCCTATAACCGCGGTATGTTTAGCGTCGATATCATCGCGTGTCAGCAAATAGTCAAGCGCGCGTGATCCGGCATATGCCCACATACCGATTTTGCCCCATTGTGTTTTATCTTCGCGGGGATTTTCTACACCGAACATTTTACCGAGTCCGTCGGAATAATCGCCATGAAGATTATCGTTTACAACATCTTTATAGCACATAACAAATAAGGCAAAACCCTGATCGGTTATTTCCTCTACAGGTATGTATCTGTCCGGCACTCTTCGGAAAGCGTGATTTAAAAACACAGGTGGTTTCTCTGCGTTATTCGGAATATACAGCTCGGTATAAACGGTAAAATCACCGCTTGGCGTATTAAAAGTCAGATTTATATGTTGCTCGGTAACCTTGCCTGCATAGGCTAGTTTGTCTTCAAAAATCACTTCGCCTCTACCCCCGCCACAACATTCGGGAGTGTAACCATAGGAATATTCTTGCAATAAACCTAACATTTCCTCGCGACGCTCATTCCATAATTCAGGTGTTACGTCACGTCCGTCATTCATTTTTACAACGGGCAATAAATCGCGTTCTTTTAAAATTTCCTTTAACATTTATTTCACCTGTAACTTTGACTTTTTACTGTCAATAAGTTTGTAAATTTTGTCTACTATAACAAATGCAACAAAACCGTTTAAAAGTCCCAAAAGCAAGCCAACAATAACGTCGGTAGGATAATGCACATAAAGGTACATTCTTGAAAAACCGATAAATCCACCTAATGCAAATGCTACCTTGCCCCATCGTTTGTCACAAAAATACATTGCCATACCACTTTCAAAGCAACAACGTGTGTGACCCGACGGAAAAGAGTAACTTTTGAGGGTATCAATAAGCATATCAGGTACTACATCTGGATTTACAGTATATGGGCGCGGACGAGCAAAAAGATTTTTAAGCCCGAAGTTACCTATAACCAAACCCAAAATTAGTGCCAGGCCAAGACTTATACCCATTTTGCGTGTTTGCTTAAAGCAAATTAGCGCAATGGCTAGCACTATCCAGCAAATGCCGTCATCCGCAAGACGAGTAAGCAATACCATCATATTGTCCAAAAAACCAAAACGTAAATTCTCTTGAATAAAATCAAGAATTTTTAGTTCAACCTCATTCATAACATTTTACCTTATTTAAAGAACAAAGGCAACTTTTCAAGAAAAATAATATCGTCGCGGTCAGCCGCGTCACCTTCTGCCAAGAATGCACAAGATGCCACTTCGATACCGCCTGCCTGTTTTACAAGTTCACGCACAGCCGCTAATGACTCACCGGTAGAGATAACGTCATCAATAATAAGCACTCTTTTGCCCTTAATAGCCTCAATCTCGGTCTCACCAAGATAAAGATGTTGCTCATTCTTAGTGGTAATCGAATTTACCGAAACCTCCAAAGGATTTCGCATATAAACCTTAACGCCTTTTCGCGCAATAATGTAAGGTTTACCGCTTTGACGAGCCATTTCGTAAGCCATAGGAATACTCTTGGCTTCAGGTGTTAAAACAACATCAAACTCCGGGACTTTTTTAAGAAGTTCTGCGCAGCCCGCAACGGTAAGTTCAACATCACCAAAAATTATAAATGCCGCTATATCAAGCTTATCACTTACGGGAAAAAGTTCCAACTTGCGCTCAAGTCCCGCAATTTTCAAATTATAAAATTCAGACATATATGTCACCTTTTTTCTTATATTTTTCTTCTAAAACAAATAACTCTAGCGCCCCTTTGCCAAATCGAGCTTCACCTTCAGGTGACTAGGGGATATTCTATTCTAGCCCGGTGGCCATTGAAGATTGCGTCGTGCAAGCAAATGAAAATGTATGTGACCTACTGTTTGGCCACCCTCTTCGCCGCAGTTGTTTACTACGCGAAAACCTTTTTCTAAATTTTCAATTTTTGCTATTTTTGCCACAGCCTCAAAAATCTTTGCAATTAAGTGGCTGTTTTTCTCGGTGATCTCTGCCGCAGATGCAATATGTTCTTTTGGAACAATTATTGCATGAAAAGGTGCTTGAGGATCAATATCGGCGAAAGCGTAAACGCTTTCATCTTCATAAATTTTGGTTGAAGGAATTTCACCCGCAACTATTTTACAAAATAGACAATCAGCCATTATTTAATCATTCCTTCTACAATAGAGTTTACAGCGGCTAGTGCTTCGTCTGCTTTTGCGATTTCTTTACCGCCTGCCATAGCACTGTCGGGCTTACCGCCGCCGTTACCACCGGCAATTTGAGCAACAGCACGAACAACGTTACCTGCGTGCGCGCCAGCTACAAGCGCCGCTTTGCCAACACCTGCGCAAAATGTAAGTTTTTCGCCATTGACAGACGCTAAAACCGCCACAGCGTTATCATTTTCCGCTTTAATGGTGTCAATCATCTTACGAAGCTCATCGGGTGCAGTACCATCAAATTTAGCAACAACTACCTTAACACCATTTATGTCGGTAGCGTTTGCCAAAATATCTGTAAGTTTACCGGAAGCAAGTTTTGCCTCAAGTGACTCTATTTTCTTTGAGTCTTCTTTTATTTGCTTAACTGTAGCCGCAACTTTAGTGGCAACGTCTTCGATGTTGCCGATTTTAAGGGTTGCCGCAGTATCTACAAGCAATGATTTATAGTGATTTATAAGATTTACAACGTTAAAGCCTGTGTATGCTTCAATACGACGTGTACCCGCTGCAATACCGCTTTCACTAACAATTCTAAATAGACCAATTTTGCCTGTATTATCAACGTGGGTACCACCGCAAAGCTCGGTAGAAAAATCACCCGCTTTAACAACGCGAACGATATTGCCATACTTTTCGCCAAAGAGCGCCATAGCACCTAAGGCGCGAGCTTCATCAATTGGCATTTCACGGTTATCAACGGACTCACCGTTAAGAATAGCGGCATTTACAAGATTTTCTACCTTTTCGATTTCCTCTGCGGTTAAAGCCGAGAAATGTGTAAAGTCAAAACGAACTGATTTTTCGTTTACTAGTTGACCCGCCTGCTCAACATGTGTGCCAAGAACTGAACGTAAAGCCGCTTGCAAAAGGTGAGCCGCAGTATGATTACGGCGAATAGCCTCACGGCGAGCAACGTCAATCTTTGCGTTCACCTTATCGCCGACAGAAATCGTTGCGTTTGCAGTACCAATGTGTGTAAAAATGCCGTCTACTGTTTTTTTGGTATCGGCAACAACAAAGTTACCTACAACACCTGTATCACCTACCTGGCCACCACTTTCAGCATAGAAAACAGTCTTGTCAAGAACAATAATTGCCTTTTGACCTGCATTTACGCTAGATACGTGCTCTCCCTCAACAACAATATCTATAACGATTGCTTCGCACTCGTTTTGTGTGTAACCCAAAAACTCGGTAGCGGCAACGTCATCAAAGTTAATGCCGTCACTGCTCCAGCTCTCACCATCACTCGCTTTACGAGCGTTACGAGCTTTTTCACGTTGTTGTTGCATCAACGTATTAAAACCGTCCTCATCAACGGTCATACCCTTTTCAGCCAATATGTCGCGTGTTAAATCAAGCGGGAAACCGTAGGTATCGTAAAGGCGGAATGCATCCTCACCCGAAAGTGTACCACCGTTTGCAGTCAAATCGTTAAGTATTGTAAGACCCTGGTCAATAGTCTTTGAGAAGCTTGCTTCCTCGTTAGCAATAACTTTTTTAATAAGTTCTTGCTTATCAACAAGTTCGGGATAACCTGATGCATTTTCCTTAATTACTGCTTCAACCATCTCTACAAGAAATGCGCGGTCAATACCGATAAGTCGACCGTGTCGAGCAGCGCGACGAATAAGACGACGAAGCACGTAACCACGACCCTCGTTAGAAGGAATTATACCATCGCTTATCATAAATGTTGATGCTCTTGCGTGGTCGGTAATAGCGCGGATAGAAATATCTATCTTTTTGTCTGCGCCATAGGTCTTACCCGAAATCTCACAAACCTTATCAAGAATATTACGTATAGTGTCAACTTCAAACATGTTGTCAACACCCTGCATTACACATGCCAAGCGCTCAAGACCCATACCGGTATCGATATTTTTGTGCTCAAGCTCGGTATAGGTGCCGTCACCCATATTGTTAAACTGGGTGAAAACATTGTTCCATATTTCCATATATCTGTCGCATTCGCAACCCGGCTTACAATCAGGGCTACCGCAACCGTACTTTTCACCGCGGTCAAAATAAATCTCGCTGCAAGGGCCACAAGGACCTGTGCCGTGCTCCCAGAAGTTGTCAGCCTTGCCGAGCTTTACAATGTGCTCTTCGGGCACGCCAATAACGTCGCGCCAAATAGCATAAGCCTCATCATCTTCTTCATAAACTGATGGCCAGAGCAAATCAGCGGGAATTTCAAGGTCCTTTGTTAAAAACTCCCAAGCCCACGGAATAGCCTCATTTTTAAAGTAATCGCCAAACGAAAAGTTACCAAGCATTTCAAAATAAGTGCCGTGACGCGCAGTAATACCCACACGCTCAAGGTCGGGTGTGCGAATACATTTTTGACAGGTAGTAACGCGGCTGCGCGGAGGGGTTACCTCGCCTGTAAAATATTTTTTCATAGGCGCCATACCTGAGTTGATAAGCAGTAACGATTTATCGTTGTTAGGCACTAGTGAGAAACTACCTAGCCTCAAGTGACCTTTTGATTCAAAAAATGATAAATATCTTTCTCTCAGTTCGTTAAGTGACATCCATTTCATAATTAATACTTCCTTAAGATAAATATGTAATTTATACAAACATACACGATAATTATATACCTATAGTGCTGATTTGTCAATGATACTATAGTGCAAAAATTGTTGATTTTTAAAACTTTTTAGTGACTTTTTTTATAAAACGTGCTATTATTTTATCGAGGTGAAATATATGTTTTTTACTCCTGAAGGACTAATGCCCGAAGGCGTTGGATTTAAACTATATGATTCAACACATCTTTTGTGGCTTAGTGTGTTTATTGTTCTTTGTATGGTATGCACAATCACTTACAAAAAGTTAAATGCAAAAAAACGCAACATTATGCGAATTGCATTGGCATCTACAGTATTCGTTTTAGAAACCGCCAAAAATTGTGTAGCGGCAGCAATCGGTGACTTTGGAATAGGGCATATGCCCTTCCATTTATGCGGAATTAACGTGTTGCTTATAACCTTTTGTATTTTTAAGCGCAGTAAAACCGTCGAAAATTTCCTTTATTATATCGGCATCCCCGGTGCAATGCTTGCACTCCTTACGCCCGATTGGGTGAAAATGCCCTGCCTTAACTATTTCCACATACACAGTTTCCTAATACATATGTTTTTAGTGCTTTATCCTTTTGTTTTAGTAGCAAGCGGCGACCTTAAGCCAGATTTTAAATCAATGCCTAAATGCGTATTGTTACTTGTCGGCTTTGCAATTCCCGCACTCATATTAAACCTTATATTTGATACCAATTTTATGTTTTTAATGGATACTGCCGGTATTGCTTTCCTTCAAATTTTTAAAGATATTTTTGGAGCGCATCAATGGGCGTTTCCCATTCTTTTGCCGATAATTATGTTTATAATGTCCATTCCGCTGATTATTGCAAACAAGATTAAAAAATTAAAAGAAAAACCAAAAGAAGCGGTGAACGCATAAAGTGAAAAAATCGTCTTGGCTTGAAACCAAGACGATTTTTTTAGTGACATTTGTTGTTTTTTGTGTTAATATGTCCTTTGAGGTGGGATTTATGTTTTTAGATACGGTCGAAACAATTAAGGAAAATTCTGGATTTTCGCTTTTTGGCAAAGTGCATTTAATATGGCTTGCGGCTTTTGTTATCTTGGCTTTTTCAATATGCCTACTTTACAAAAAGCTTAATCCAAAAGTGCGTAACATTATGCGAATTTCAGTAGCTTCACTTATACTTCTTGATGAAATTTGGAAGTGGGTATTTCTTTTTATCGGAAACCGATACGAACATAGCTATTTACCTCTTCATCTGTGTAGTATAAATGTTTTTTTGGTAGCATTTCACATATTCAAGCAACCAAAAGTTATCAACAATTTTTTGTACGCCATATGCATTCCAGCAGGTGTTATAGCGTTGCTTACACCATCGTGGACCGCATTGCCACCCGGAAACTTTATGCATATTCACAGCTTTAGCATCCACATTCTTTTGGCGCTTTATCCACTAATGCTAACTATTGGCGGAGATATAAAGCCCGAAATAAAAACGGCTCCAAAGTGTCTCTTACTTTTATTGTGTATGGCATTTATAGTGCTCGGCGTAAATCTTTTGTGCGATACAAACTTTATGTTTTTAATGCGCACAGACGATATCTCGTTCCTTGTTGTTTTCGAGAATATTTTTGGTGCGCACCAATGGGCATTCCCCGTGCTTTTACCCATCGTTCTTGCCTTAATGTACTTGCCGATAGCACTTATAAATAAAACAAAGAAATCAAAGAATTAAGAGGGTTTTATGGAAGTTAATTATAAAAATAAAAAAAGTTACAATACCGCAAAATATCCTATACGCCAACCTTTTTTCATTACCTGTTTGATATATATTTTAAGTAAAATTATGCTCATCGGTCAAAAATATAAAATTGAAAAAATTAATACCGAAACGCTTAAACCACCCTACATTTTACTGAGCAACCATCACTATTTTGTGGATTTTGAATTGGCAGCTTTGGCTACATTTCCTCATAGAATAAACAACGTTGTATCAATCGATGGTTACTACCGTCGCCCTTGGCTTATGGAACTAATCGGCGCTATTTGCAAGCGCAAGTTCACAAGCGATCTTCACCTTGTAAAATCCATTCGTCGGGTACTTCAAAAAGGTGATGTTTTTTGTATGTATCCCGAAGCGCGCTATACACCGGACGGCACTACTGCTATATTGCCTGACTCTATCGGCAAACTCATAAAAATGAATAAAGTTCCGGTAGCGTGTATTATACATCGCGGCAACCACCTTCGAACACCGTTTTGGAATTTTAGAAAGGCACGCAAAGTTCCGCTACACACCACTTTCACACAAATTTTAACTTCCGAACAGGTAAATACTCTTTCGGTAGAAGAAATAAACAAGATCGTTCGTGAGTCTATGGAATACGACGAATATCGTTATCAAAAAGAAAATAGCATTAAAATAACCGAGTCCTTCCGCGCCGAAGGACTACATAAAATTCTTTACCAATGCCCCGCCTGTAAAACCGAACACAAAATGAATTCCAAAGGCGCCGAAATATTTTGCGAAGAATGCGGCAAACGTTGGACATTACTTGAAGATGGTAATTTGCAAGCAATAAACGGCGAGACCGAATTTACTCACGTTCCGGATTGGTTCCAATGGGAACGCGCCGAGGTACGCAAGCAGGTTGAGGACGGAACCTATCATTTTGAAGATACTGTAGACGTTTATTCATTGCCTCGTTGTTGGCGATATTTCCACCTTGGAAACGCAACGCTAACCCACGATATAAACGAAGGTTTTACGCTTTCCGGTCATTACCGCGGCGAAGACTACAAAATAGAGCGAAAACCACTAGGTCAAATAGGACTTCACATAGAATACGATTACTGCTATTTAAAGCCGCTTGACTGTGTTGATATTTCGACCGACAAGGATTCGTTCTACTGTTATCCAACAAAGCAAAACGTAGTAACAAAACTTAGTTTTGCAACCGAAGAAATCTACCGATTAAAACAACTTGAAACAAAAAAAGAAAAACAAAAATAAAATAAAACCCTTGCCAATTGGCAAGGGTTTTATCGTTTAAAATAGATCGTAGTGCACTATGTTTACAATCTTTGCAAATTCGCCTGCACTATAACCGTTAGGGCCGGGTGCGTCGGTCAAAATTGCTATAATATAGGGAGCTCCCTCTTTCCATACTATACCTGCATCACTAAGGGATAACCAATCACCGGTACTGTTATGACCTTGTTTGTGTGAATATTCCACACCGCCAAGCGCCGCTGTGGCGTAGTTACCGGCAGTACCTGTACAACTATTTTTTAAAAAACGCGCATATTTTGTATCGGTTTCAAAGTAATTGTATATCTCACACCAAATCTTAACAAGATCATTTGCTTCGGTTTTAAGACTCCATACAGTCGGTTTTATCCGCAAAGAATCACAACCAAGTTCGCTCATATAAGCATTGTACCCTTCTCTGCCAAAATAATCAACTGACATTAAATATCCTACATTATCACTAATAGACATACTTTTATGAAGTGCCGTTTCCATAGCAAATACTGTGCCAAAGGGTGAATGCTGCATATCCCCTGTGCCGGGTTCGTAATGCTTTTCCGTATATGTCATTTCGGTTTGTAAACTGCCGTTACCACATTCCATTTGCTTACAAGCATAAAGCGTATATGCTGCCTTTACGGTGCAAGCGCCAAAAATTCCACTTTCTGTGTTATATTCTAACCCTTTGCTACCGTCAACCGAATAAACAGACAAGGAAATGTTGTATTTGTGCGCATTTAAAATTTGTTGTAATTCGGTCACTTTTTCGCAGTATTTAACGTCACTTAAATTACCGCTTACCGCAATATATTCGCCGGTTTTTTGAGTGTTTGGAATTATTGCTTGTTGTGGATTTTGCGGTATTGAAGATTCGGTACAAACTTCGTCGGGTGACGATGTAATTGTTGGTTCAGACACGATTTGGCTTTCAACATCTTCGGTGTCGCCTGTAGCAGTTGCGCCAGTTTTGCAAGACACGAAAAATATGCAAAGGCATAAAATAACGGCAAGAATTTTTATATTATGCAAAACTATCGCCTGCCTATAATTTTTCTTTTTATCGCGCCCAAAACAGCGCGTATTTTGGTTTTCCATAACCATCTTATTGGATAACAAAGCCTATTCCATTTAACGTAGAATTTATATCGCTTTGAACTAGCGCAATCAATATGCTTACCGCCGCGATAAACCGCCGTCATAACGCCTACAATGTCGGCTTTGGGTATATATTCTTTGTGATAGGTATTATCGCCACGTGTTATATACGTGCCGTCGGGTTGCTTGCCGATTATTCGATGCAAAATTAGTTTTTCCACACCATCTTTTTTGTATAGCGGAACTTCGCCCACCTTTAGCGGATGAACGGCTCTTTTTATAATAACAATATCCTTATGTGTGCGAAGCAACGGTAGCATACTGGCCCCACTTGTCAAAAAGGCTGCGGACTCTTGAGTTTTTAACACCTCAATAACGTCATTTATATCGTATGTTTTCATGCCAAAAGCTCTGCCTTGCTTAGTTTTTGGAGCAATTCGTCAACACTTTCAATTGCCTGCTCCTTAGTGGCATCGGGATATCGGCCACATAAATTTTCAATAATACTTTCTCGAGAGGTTTCTTTTTTAAGTTGTTCAAAAATAAAGGCAGCAGTATCATTGAGCTTTATATATCCGTTAAATGCGCCTTCGGCATTGCCGACCGCAACCGCAACCGTTTCGCCGGCTACCTTGTTTATCACAAAATCATATTTAAGTTTCATCTGTATTCTCCTCTTCAAAAGCGTTCAAATCTATCCTGAATCCCGGATTAAACTCGTTAGTTTCCGTTTTATAATGTTCTTCTTCCAACGCATCCAAAATACTTACAAGCGGTATGCTGGCGACTTCGTTGTTTTTAGACTCGTAATCTTGATCGTCTTGCCATTGTTCGAGTAACATTTGACCCTCGGGATAAATGTTTTCTGTTATGTGATTTTTTGTGTAGGAAAGAACAATCAACATATATATTACAAAAATTGCCGCAGCAGCAACTGTTACAGTAAAGCCAACATACAATCCTGTGTTTTGGTAATCAAATCGGATTGTAGATACACCCTCTTCGACCGCTACTGCCATAAATCCAACGTTTACCTTTTCCACTGCAACCTGCTTGCCGTTTACAGTTGCGGTCCAACCCTTATCATAAGGCACCGAAAAAAACACAAGTGATTTTTTATCTCGTGTAACTGTTGCCGTAAATCCATCATTATCTATGGTGAATTTATCTGCAGCAGTCTCGCATAACGCGGCGGCATCGTTAGCCATAGCAGTATCGGTAAAACTTATACCTCCCGTTGTGTTGGCTTTTATGCCGCTTGATTTTAATGTGGAGATATCATCCATATAATCACCGTATTTTTTAATTTGATCGTCATCAAGTAATACGGCTTTTAACATAAGTCGTGAACGATTGCTTTTGCTATATTCATCACAAAAATCATAGCTCATATAGTAATCATACGAAAAACCGTATGGTACATAGTTTTGATTTTTATAAACATAATACTTCCCGCTTGTTTTTAAATATTCAAAACCGGGCATACGTGTATCGCCATTTTCATCCACAAAACTGTCGCCGTCGGTTCTGTTAAGCAAATATTTTACCGAAAGCAACGAACGAATTGCCGGAATATCAACATCTGGGCGACTTGCCACAGAGCGTTCTACGCCGATGTATTCATAAAAATCCATTATGGACGGTGTTACTACCGAATGAAATGCATTTATGGTAGGCAGACCTAAATACATACCAGTATTATCTACGCCATCATAAACATCTATCCTAAATTCGCTTTCATCGTCAAGATAAACTTCGCCTTCAATAAGCGAATCAATCATAACGTTCTTAACATCGTATGAGTGCGTGCGTCCGGTTGCGATAAACACATTTCCATACAATATTGAAATTATGCAAACACAAGCAATTGCGCCTTGATAAAATTTTTGCCTGTTTGATTTAAGCGAATCAAACAACAACTTTTGAAGCGGTAAACAAATTATGGCAATAAGGCTTGTTATCCAAAATCGCAATACATACATACCATTACTGCTTTGAGTATAAAGTCCGAATACGATTTTTTCTTCCTCGCCGTTTTTAACGGTTTGGGGGAAGAATCCGATAACCAACGCAAAGGCTAAGGTTATGGTAGCAGTCCAACGCAATCCGCTTGACAAATCGATTTTTTTATCTTCGGTAAGCATTACCGTACAAAGCGATATAATGAGAATCGGCATATAAAACCATCGCGCATAATACGATGTGTTAAAAGCATAAAATGCACTGTTTAAAATTGGCACCATTGCACAAAGAAAGCAAATAGCGAGCAAGCGTTTTTGCCAAGATTTTTCACGCAATTTAAACCAAGCAAAAAAACCGGTCATACTAAATACGGGCAACCATCCTGCTACCGATGACCATTTTACATTAGCTTCAGGGAAGAACACCGGTCTTGCAGGTATATCAGGCGGAAAAAAGAAACTTTGTATGACGTAAAGATATATCTGCTCTTTGCCATACGTTATTCCGTTCCAACCCATAAGTATGTTGGAAATTCTATCGTTACCCAAAACAACGTTAAGCGCAGGAACAAGCAATGCCGCCGACAACGCAAGACCTATAACCGCCTCAAAAAGAAGTATGAAAAAACGTGAAGTTTTTACGCTTATTGATTTTGAAATAAGTCGTACAAAGAAATAAATAGCGCAAAATACAACCATTCCAAAAAAGAAAAAATAATTTGTAATAGCACAAAGCGCAACCGCTATCGCAAAAACGCCACGGCAATTTTCGGTAATAAGCAACTCCATTGCCAAGAGCAGTAGCGGAAAAACTATTATCGCCTCGTGAAAGTGGTTAAAAAATATATTATAAACAGAAAAACCCGAAAAGGCATACAAAAGTCCGCCGAGACTTGCGGTATACGCCGTTTTCGTAAAGCGACGAATATATAAATAGGCCGTAAATGCAGCACAGGCAAATTTTAAAATAAGCAACGGCCCCATTAAATACGGTACAAAACTGTTAGGAAAAATCAACGTAATCCAAAAAAACGGGCTACCTAGCAAATAAAAGGCATATGAACCAACAAAGTCTGAGCCCAGATCGGTAAGCCAGTTCCAACTAACGTTACCGCCCCTTATCGCAGCATGACACATTTGATAAAAAGGAATTTGTTGAACGTTAAAATCCCCGTAAAAGGTGAAATAGCCTTCCCCCATTATCATATACGGCAAAAAAATACACGTAGCCGTAAAAAGTGCTACCAAAAAGGTAAACATTTTCTTTTCCTTTTGTGGTTTAAGCAGTAGTTTTTTACTCTCAGAAAAGGTCATTTCATCTCACCTCTTTTGTGGAAATTATAATCGTATTTATTATAACAAAATAATTATAAATATTCAAGAAAAATAAATGCGCAACACACCTAAACTGTGCATTGCGCATCATAAATTATATATTATCTGATACCGTAATTTTCTATTACGTAATCCATATCCTTATCTCCGCGACCCGAAAGGTTAATAAGAACCGAACCGTGATCCATGGTTTTTGCAAGTTTCATACCGTAAGCCACAGCGTGTGAAGACTCAATTGCAGGAATTATGCCCTCTAAACGAGCAAGTTTGAAGAAAGCGTCGATTGTCTCCTCATCATCAATAACATCATACTTGACTCTACCTATATCCTGCAAAAATGCATGTTCAGGACCGGACGAAGGATAGTCAAGACCGCTTGCCACCGAGTAAACCGGAGCGGGTTCGCCGTTTTCGTCCTTAAGCATTATACTATTAAAACCGTGCATAACGCCTTCCGTGCCGTATTTAAGACTTGCCGCATGATCACCGAGTTTTGGTCCTCGACCGAGCGGTTCAATACCGTAAATATCTACCGGATCATTCAAAAATCCTGCAAAAAGTCCCGCTGCATTAGAACCGCCGCCGACACAAGCTACTATAGCGGAAGGTAAGTGACCGGTCATATCAATAAATTGCTCGCGCGCTTCAATACCGACAACACTTTGGAAATCACGCACCATCATTGGAAACGGATGAGGTCCCAAAACAGAACCTATGCAGTAAATACAGTCCTTATACTCCTTACTGTATGCATCGAAAGCAGCATCAACCGCCTCTTTAAGCGTTGCAAGACCGTGAGTAACCTCAATAACATTAGCTCCCAAAATTTTCATACGAGCTACATTGGGCGCCTGTTTTTTTATGTCAACACTTCCCATATAAATATCGCACTGCAAACCAAAATAAGCCGCTGCCGTTGCCAAAGCCACGCCGTGTTGACCAGCGCCAGTTTCGGCAATAATCTTTTTCTTACCCATATATTTTGCAAGCAGTGCCTCGCCCATACAATGATTAAGCTTATGGGCACCGGAATGGTTCAAATCTTCGCGTTTTGCATAAAGCTGTACCTTTCCGCCCAACGCATCCGAAAGCCGCTCAAGATGTGACACGGGCGTAGGTCTGCCCTGAAATTCTTTTCTGATACGACGAAGTTCAGCAATAAATTTACGCGATTGGCAAATCGAATAATATGCTTCGGTTATTTCTGCCATTGCATCCTTAAGTTTATCTTCAATAAAACAACCACCATATCTGCCAAAATATCCGTCCTTGTCAGGATAATTGTTAAAGTAGGTATCAAAATCCACATTGTTTAATTTCATAATAAAATCTCCTTAAAATAAAATGATAATAAACGTTTATTTTAAAGTTCGCCATCGTTTAGTTAAAAGTATCATAAATAAAAAAATCCCATCCCTGAAATTAGGGACAAGATAAACTCCTGCGGTGCCACCCCGATTGATGAAAACAATTCATCCGCTCACACTTATACCGACATATAAGCCACACTATAACGGGTGTACCCGTCGATTACTACTTAAGCCGCCGCTCTTTCGGTCGCCCTCATGAGTCCATTCGCCAAAACCTACACTACGACCTTTCCACCATCGGCCGCTCTCTAAAAGTTCTAATCTTGGTTACTATTCTCAATCACAGGTTTATTTCTATGTATGACATATTATCACTTTAGCACATAAAAGTCAAGTGTTTAATTTGGAGACTTATATGTATGTTTTTTTAATATACCCGTAATATTTTTATTCAAAAGCAGCAATCCATATCCCTTTGCAAATAATACTTGAAAAATGCTTAAAAGTATATTATATTATATATTTAGTGTGTATTTTAACATTTTCCTTAAAATGGAGGTTTTATATGTCTAATTATTTAAATATGAGCAAGAACGAGTTGGCTGCTGAATTAAAAGTGGCAAAAGCCGAATATGAACAACTTCGTTCCATGCATCTGACCCTTGATATGTCGCGCGGCAAGCCGGGCGGCGCTAATATGGATTTGAGCGAGGGTATGTTTGATCTGGTAGGTAACGATACCGGTTTTAAAAACATTGATGGTATTGACTGCCGTAACTACGGTGGACTTGACGGGCTTTGCGAGCTTAAAAATCTTTTTGGTGAAATTTTGGGTCTTGAGCCCGACCAAATTATTGTTGGCGGTAACTCTTCACTTAATATGATGTTTGACACCATTGCTCAGGCTATGACACACGGTCTTGGCGGTAACCCTTGGTGTCGTGAAGACGGTCTTAAATTTTTATGCCCTGCGCCCGGTTATGACCGACATTTCGCAATAACCGAGTATTTTGGTTTTGAACTCATACCGGTAAAGCTTAACGCGGATGGTCCCGATATGGATCAGGTAGAAGAACTTATAAAGGACGAAAAAGTCAAAGGTATCTGGTGTGTGCCTAAATATGCCAACCCCGAAGGTATTACCTATAGTGATGATGTAGTTCGCCGTTTTGCCGCATTAAAACCCGCTGCAAAGGATTTTAAAATATTTTGGGACAACGCTTACTGTATTCACGATCTTTATGACGATGGCGACACATTGCTTAACATCTACGACGAATGTGTAAAGGCCGGCAATCCTGATTTGCCTATTATTTTCGCCTCTACTTCTAAAATCACCTTCCCTGGTGCCGGTGTAGCTGCTGCCGCAGGTAGCCCTAACAATATGGCAATTTTAAAAAGCCGTATGAAATTCCAAACCATCGGTCCTAACAAGCTCAATCAACTTCGTCATGCGCGTATGTTCCAATCAGCATCAGATCTTTATGAGCATATGAAAAAGCATGCCGATGTTATACGACCAAAATTCGAAAGCGTACTTACCGAGCTGGACGCCCGCATAAAAGATACCGGTGTTGCCCACTGGACAAATCCAAAAGGCGGATACTTTATTAGCCTTTACGTCCTACCCGGTTGTGCAAAACGCGTTGAGCAACTTTGCGCTAACGCAGGGCTCATACTAACTCCGGCAGGTGCCGCTTACCCCTACGGTATAGATCCTGACGATTCAAATCTTCGTATTGCGCCAACCTATCCGAGCGCAGAAGAGATTAAAACCGCTGCAGTTATACTTTGCGCATCCGTTAAAGTGGCAGCCATTGAAAAATTAATTGCGGATAGAACTTAATTTATTTGACATTTTTTGCGCTATTTAGTATAATAAATAAATCATTTAATAATTATTGGAGGTTTCAAAAAAATGAAGTCTAAAACTTCCCGAAAGTCGACATTTTTTGTGGTATTTGCGCTAATTTTAGCACTTGCATATCTTGCTTTCTTTGGTGTTGAAAACTACTATGGCGACATTAGACAGGTTTACGTTAAAGGTGCTAATGATATCCGTTGGGGTATTGATATCCGCGGTGGCGTTGAGGCAGTATTCAGCCCTGACAAACAGGATGTTGATATTACTAGCGAAGATATGGATTCCGCAAAAGCCATTATCGAAACACGTCTTGTAAACAACAATATCACCGATTACGAGGTTTATACCGACTCTTTCACTAAGCAGGTTATTGTTCGTTTCCCATGGGCAGCCGACGAAAGTGATTTTGATGCACAAAAGGCGGTTCAGGAACTTGGTGAAACCGCGATGCTTACATTTTGCGGCAACCAAACCCAGGACGACGTCATTTTGAAGGGTGCGGCTGATATTAAATCTGCGCAGGCAGGCGTTGATCCCGAAAATCCGACCGTTCCGCTCGTTGTACTCGAACTTACAAATGAGGGTAAAGCTAAATTTGCGGCCGGTACACAAAAATATTTGAATCAACAAATTTCTATCTGGATGGACGATACTATGATTTCGGCTCCTACCGTAGATAGCGTTATTACCGAAGGTGTTGCAACCATCACAGGTATCGGTAGCGCAGAGGAAGCAAAAGATCTTGCAGATAAAATCAACGCAGGTTCACTTCCGTTTGCTCTTACCGTTGACGAAAGTAAATTGCAGATAATCTCTCCTTCTCTTGGTTCGGACGCTCTTAACGTTATGGTTGTTGCGGGCGCTATCGCATTTGGTATAGTTTGTCTTATTATGATACTCCGCTATCGTGTTAACGGTTTCGTTGCAGCAATTGCGCTTTTGGGTCAGCTTGCAGCTTCTATTGCTTGTATTTCCGGTTTCTTCCCGGGCGCTTCAAGCTTTACGCTTACCATTCCGGGTATTGCAGGTATCATACTCTCAATCGGCGTAGGTGTTGACTGTAATGTTATCGCAGCCGAACGTATTCGTGACGAATTCAAGCGTGGCAAACCACTTGATGCCGCTATTAATTCAGGCTTTAAAAACAGTCTTTCTGCAATCATTGACGGTAACGTTACCATTGTTATTGTAGCTATCGTTCTTATGGGCGCATTTGGTTCTCCTGATAGCTTGCTCGCTAAGGTGTTCTCACCAATTATGTCACTTTTTGGTACATCAATTACCGGCTCTATTTACTCATTTGGTTACACACTGCTTATCGGTGTTATATTCAACCTTATCATGGGCGTTCTTGCTTCTAAGTTAATGGTTAAGAGCATCTCTCAACTTAAATTTATGAGAAATCCTGCCCTTTACGGAGGTAAGAAAAATGGCTAATAAAATAATCGATACTAAAAAATGGTTTAAAATTTCACTTATTTTCTATGCAATTTTAATTGTTGCGGGAATAATCACAACTGTCGTTTTTGGACCTAAACTTGACATTAACTTTAGCGGTGGTACAAAAATTTCTTACTCATATACGGGAGATGTTGCTGAAAAGGATTTCAAGGATACTGTAGCCACCGTACTTGACAAAGAATTTTCCGTAAGTCAAAACACATCTCTTGCAGGCGATGTAAACTCTTACGTAATTACACTTGCCGGCAAAGATTCTATTGCGGCTGAAATTCAAGAAAAAATCACCGAAGCATTACAAAGCAAATTTAAAGACAACGATATCACTCTTTATGACTCCAACTCGGTAAGTCCTACCATTGCCGGCACATTCTTTATTAAAAGCTTGGTAGCAGTACTTATTACCGCAGCTCTTGTTGTTGTTTATGTAGGTATTCGTTTCAAAAAAATTGGCGGTGTTTCGGCTTCTCTTACCGCATTTTGCGCGCTTATTCTCGACCTTCTTACCGCATTCTTTACTTGCGTAATCTTTAGATTACCAATTGATATGAACTTTATGGCGGTAATTCTTACTATACTCGGTTACTCTCTCAACGACACCATCGTTATTTATGACCGTATTCGTGAAAACAAGCGTATATATCCAAATATGTCACTTGCCGAAAATGTAGATAATAGCGTATCAAGCACACTGGTACGTAACATAGTTACTACCGTTACTACCGTTTGCGCAGTTCTTACAATAGTTGTTGTATCTGAGCTTTATGGTCTTGTAACACTTCGTTCATTCGCTATTCCTATGGCATTTGGTCTTGTTTCGGGTTGTTTCTCTTCATTGTTTATATCAGCTCCATTATGGGTTATATACAAAGAGAAAAAAGCAAAATAATTTAAACACCTTATCCCCCGTTTAATACCAATGTCATTAAGATAAGGAGATGAATATAAAATTTGTCTCCTTATCTATTTATTGTTTTGGGTTTATTATTAAGTTAAGAAAAAGTAAATTAATGACACACATTTCTTTTGAAAAATGTGTGTCATTTTTAATATAAAAGTATAAAAACGTTTAATTTCTTAAGAATGTAAACAACAAAAACAAGCCAGTAAAATTATTTACTCGCTTTATGCTGCAATTCGATATGTAAAACCAATAAACCCTTTCGCTCTAATATTTCGTTTGTCTTTTCGGCCAGGCCGCACGGGTTCGGCATATCTTCCAATATCTTTTATTAATTTTTTAAAATTCAATAATCCCTCGCGATAAAATTTTCTACACACATGCACCGCCATTGTAAAATTAACTTTATATGCATAAACGGTGTTTTTACGTTTATAAATCATAACATTTATAGCAATGCGACTGAAATAATTATACATAATTAAGGATGCATATATTTCTTGTTCAATCAATTCTTCTTTTTTACAATGTAGATTTATTAGTCCAATAGCGTATTTTAATTCGCGAAAAGAAGTTTCAATTCCCCACCGCATGTGATAAAGTTCTTTAATTTTATTGATAGAAAACTCTTCGCGACTCAAAGATGTAATAATTGTTTCATATTCGCCTGTATCGAGCAAAAAACGTACTGCACGAAATTTCAAAACATATGGTGATGCAAAATCCCATCGACGTAAATGTGTTTTTGGACTATTGGTTTTATTTTTGCTTTTTTGTTGAATATATACACGTTTTAGAGCCTTGTCTTCTTTTGTTTGAGTGGTTGATATTTCAATAGTAATATTCTCATCTAATTCGCACATTGGAAGTTCTCTAATTTTACGGAAAGCACCGTCACCATGCTTGGCTCTAAATAAAAAATCTACGTTTGGCGTTTCGGTTAAATGAGCAATTGTATTATAACCTTCATATCCTCTATCGGCTAAAATAATGTTTTTACCAAAAAACTTATTGCGTTTCAACATTATTTGTAACGCTTGGTGTTCATCTTCTTTAGGGGTAGGTTGTAATAAAACATCAAAATATGTTTTGTTACACAAATCATACAATGCATTCAAATGAATTTTATTAAATCCGTTAGGATTTTTGTTTGTTACAATAAAACTATCAGAATTAGAATCGCGACTTCTATCAATATCAGAACCATCTATAGCAAATAGTCTATAACCTTTGTGCGTTTTTAAGTCTGTACAATTATTATTAAAATGATGAAATATGTCGACAAAAGCACTCGCAGAAATTTTGGAACGTTGTTGTACAAAAGCAGAAGGTGTTAATTCTGTTTTTTCTATATTAGAAAATCGGTACAGTTCTTTTTGTAACGAGCCACCTTCCATTGCCAATATTTTTCTAATAACGCTTTTCATGGGTAGTTTGCGATTGCGTATAAAATCCGAATTTGGATTTTTAACATAATTTCCTCGTTGGGAAACAATGTGTTCAATAGCTGCTTCCAAATTATTGTGAACTTCCTTTGGCAAAGACATGGATTTTCCCCTTTCCTCCTATTACATAAAAATTAAAAGGATACCAAAATAATGGTATCCTTATCAATTACAAAATAAAACTATTGACAACCACACAAATAGATAGTATAATCTTAATAGTTCTTTTGAGGTATCGGTCTAGGATACTTCATTAGCTAAGAGATTCTGCTCCAACAGAATCTCTTGTTTTTTTATTCAATTTTTAATATAAAACAAAAGCGTACTAACCTACTGTTAAAAAGTAAGTGAGTACGCTTAATTTACGTATTCGGCAACAATCTTGCTTAAATTGTTACATCTTGGCTTTTGGTTCTCTTCCCGTCCTGTTTCAAACGGTCGTCCGCTGTTTTCCTTGCGTCAGCATATAATTCTGTCAGGGTTCATCAGAACCGAGTGTACTCCCTACCATACCGCCGCAGCCTCTGTTTTCGTTCGTACCGAATGTTTGTTTTTAGTATTATAGCAAAAAACAAACTAAAATGCAAGAAAAATATTTATTTTGTTTCCTTCAGAAATAGTTATCCTTATACAACTCCTCAATTTGTGGAATATAAAATTTTAACAGTTTGTAAAGTTCGCTCTTTTCTGCTTTGTTTATTTCTAACCTATTTCTTATATTTTTTAGTTTTTCTTTTGATTCAATGGACTTTCCGTACGCAATATCTGTAACTATGTCCAGCATTGTTTCTGCTAAAGATGATTTGTCACTTGTGACTTCATAATCATAATAATTGTCTTGCTTTCTTAGTGGCCTATATTCACGATCTCGGGTTAAGAAACCGATTAATATCGCAATAAAAATAACAAAAGCAAGAAACACAAATAAGAAATATAGTGCAATAACTGTTAATATAATACATCCTAAAATCAACGATAAAATACCTGCTGTACCAACCCATGCCCATTCGTCACTTTTTTCTTTTTCTAGTTGGACATTTCGTTCTGCGACTAAATCTGCTGTATATTCGTCAGAGATAACATTGTAATTTTTAATCAGATTTTTAAAAGTTATTTTCTGAATGTTTGTGACATACATCTCTTTGGTTATTTTAGGTAGAGGATCGGGCGTGTTTTGTGATATAAACAATATTTCTAATGCACGATTTTCTATCTCGTGTTTTGATAATTCTTTATTCAATTTATATTTGTGGATACGAATCAAATAAAAAACAGGCTTTAACAATAAAATGATACTGCCAGATACTATACCTGATGCACACATCCCTACAATAGCGAACAGAATTTTCGAAAAAAGATTTTTATCTAACTCTCCGGCATATACCCATCCTACGATGGCTACTATAGGAAAAAAGCCCCACATAATAATTCGCAAAACCCTGCTTAAACTATATGTTTTATTACACTTCTTTGTATTTTTTATTATAAAGGAGTGATTTGTATGATATAGACTGATAATTGTTTCGTTTGAAATAAGCTTAATTTTCAGTTCTTCTTGTTGTTCCATTGTTTTCACTTCTCCTTATTCATCGCAGGTGTGACAAGTATATGCTTTAACATATTCGCCGCAATTAGGACAGTTGATATCTTGTAACCAACTACCACAAGTACCATTAGTGCCATCCCAACCTTTTTTGCCACATTGCGGACACGTGCCATCATAATCACTCACATAGTTTTCAGCGTCTAGGTTAACGGTGGCAATCATGCCCGGTACCTGCTCATAGGTGGCGCCGTCACGCTTTTCGGTACCGGTGCTGCCATCCGGGTAGGTATAGATAATGGGTGAAACACCGTCCCACGAGATACCGGTCTCCGTGTTGGCACGCTGCACAACTACCACATCGGATTTGTTGTCAGAAGGGGTGCTGGGCGCTTCGGGCGTCGGTTCAGTAGGAGTATTCTCGCTTGGAGAAGGAGTTGGTACGGACCCAAGAGTAGGAGCCTCTTCTTGAGGAGTATCTATTTCTTCAATTGGCTCTGATACAACAGGAGTTCCTTCGGCGTAGGTTGAAAGGTCAAAAGAAATGGGTTTTGACTCAGAAGATAGATTAGATGAAATACTTTTGCATGAGGCGAACAAGAAGGATGTGGTAAACGCGAACGTTACAATGAAGCAATATTTAAGACTTTTCTTTAACATATTTTTTACTCCTAAAAACAAAAAATGCGCAACCGAAGTTGCGCATTCAAAACGCATCTCCGAATGCTGCTAAACAAGTTCTCGACAGTCTAAAAGAATGTGAAAACAGAGATTGCGTTTTTGAAAAACCCAATCACATCCATTTAGACCAAAATATTCAATTGAACTTGTTTAGCGATAACATTCTACCACAGTTATCAGAAAATATCAATAATTTATTTTTAATGCAAAGATACATTGCAAACAAAAAGCCCCCCTCTGTTTTTCAAAAACAAAGGAGGAATAAAGTTTGAATAATGGTTTTATCTTAACTTAATGACATTGCGTTTAATACGGGGGATTTTTTTATTGTGCAATTACACCGTTACTGTATATTGGCAATTGGTCATCTGACGAATCTAACGCCGATATCCACTCGGTTGTAAAATTTTGCGGTGAATCCTCCTTAAACCGTATTACTCGTCCGCCGCGACACAAATTATCACTATAACAACCGGTAGATAATTTGCCCACAAATCCCAATAACACCCCTTTATAAGAACCAATAAAATTATTACGATGATTATGGCCAAAAAGCACTGCTTTTACATCTCCTTGTTTTAAAATAATATCAAACAACCCATTATCTAAATCAATACTTGAAGTATGAATATTGATTTTATCTATTACCGTACCGTTTTTTGTTTTATAACCGTTTGTGTTGTAGTTAATTTCGTTTGCCGCTCCATAAATTGTACTGTCAGCGGCATAGTACATCTCAAGTATTTGTGGCAATGGTATATGCATACACAAAATTGATGTTATAGGCATATCATTATTACCGGATTTTAGTATATCAGATTGCTCCTTGTACCAATTAATTTGTTTTTGGGTAACACCTTCATATCCTGCAACCCCTTTTTGTCCGCTATCCATACCATACACAGCAAATACAATATCTTCTAAATCATTTGAAAAAATCGGCAACACATAGTTCATCGGTCTATCACTTTCATAGTTAGCATTGGCTGTCTCCACCGTGTCATTAAGGCAGTTGTAATACGATTTATACATACTGTAATTTTTATGGTTGTGCGGATCGTGATTACCATTTGTGGTGGACCAATATATATTACGTTTTTCAATTGGTGACACAAAAATATTCCACATATCTTTTGGAATATTATTATGCGAATTCATATCTCCATTTATAATTACAAGACTGGGCTTTGATCTTATTATTAAACTCTCAAGCTCGTCTCGCGCTTGTTGCCACTGATAAATATTATCACACTGTGGATCGGACACTATAAGTATTGCAAATTCACCTTTTGGATTGCATTTTAAAACCTTATCGCTGTCACTTTTCGCAACAAAAGAAAGTCGCAAGCAAAATAATAACGCAACTACTATTAATAATATTTTTTTCATTTTCTCACCCATATAAATAACATAACCAAAAAACGTGTTTGCATAATAAGAAAATGATGTAAAAAGCTAATATATTTTTATTGAAAAATATATTATAATGATATATAATAAAATAGAATAATTACCAGATTTAAGGAGATTTAAAACATTATGAAATTAGGTATGGTAGGACTTCCAAACGTAGGTAAGTCAACACTTTTTAATGCTATAACAAATGCCGGCGCACAATCAGCAAACTATCCGTTTTGCACTATTGAACCCAATGTTGGTATGGTTAGCGTGCCGGACGAACGACTTGAAAAACTCGCAGAAATTTATAACCCTGACAAATTCACTCCCGCAGTAATCGAATTTGTTGATATTGCAGGCCTTGTTAAAGGCGCATCCAAAGGAGAAGGTCTAGGCAACAAATTCCTAAGTAATATTCGTGAGGTCGATGCTGTCGTTCACGTTGTACGTTGCTTTGAAAGCACCGACATTATACACGTAGAAGGCTCGGTTGACCCATTGCGTGATATTGAAACCATAAACCTAGAGCTTATATTCTCTGATATTGAAATCACACAACGTCGTCTTGACAAAGCGACCAAAGCGCTTAAAGGTGACAAATCGATGCAAGCAGAGGTGGACTTTTTAAAACGACTTATGGCACACCTTGAAGAGGGGCTTCCTGCTCGCTCGGTTGAAATCACAAGTGATACCGATAAGGAAGTTTTAGACACCACCTCATTACTTTCAGCAAAACCCGTAATTTATGCTTGCAATATGAGTGAAGACGATTTCAAAAACGGTATAGACACAAATGCCGGCTACAACGCGGTAAAAGAGGCTGCTGCTAAAGAAAACGCCGAAATATTACCTATTTGCGCCGCACTTGAAGCCGAACTTGCAGGACTTGAGGCAGAAGAAAAAGCAATGTTTTTAGAGGATCTCGGTCTTGAGCGCTCGGGACTTGACCGTATGATTCAAAAGTGCTACAGTCTTTTGGGACTTATCTCTTATCTTACCGCAGGCAAACCCGAGGTTCGCGCTTGGACAATTGAGCGCGGCACAAAGGCACCGCAAGCAGCAGGAAAAATACACACCGATTTCGAACGCGGATTCATTCGCGCCGAGGTCATAGGCTATGACGATTTTATGGCTTGTGGCGGCAATATGGTAACAGCCAAAGAAAAAGGGCTTGTTCGTAGTGAGGGCAAAGAATACGTTATGAATGACGGCGACATCGTTCTCTTTAGATTTAATGTATAATAGATAAAGTAATCACTCAAAATATCCTTGGGTGATTATTTTGAAAAAACATAAATGCAATTTAGCACTTTTCGGCATTGGTGCTGTCGGTTACGGACTTATAGAAATTATTTGGCGCGGTCGAACCCATTGGTCAATGTGTCTTGCAGGCGGAATATCTTTTTTAGGGCTTGGTGAAATATCCAAACGTTTAAAAAAACGTTGCCTTTTTGTAAAGGCGCTTGTAGGATGTGTGTTAATTACTACGCTTGAATTGTTTTTTGGTATTGTGTTTAATCTTATTTTAAAGCGTAAAGTTTGGGATTATAGTAAAATGCCACTTAATATAGGCGGTCAGATATGTGCTTTATACTCATTTTTCTGGTTGCTTTTAAGTTTTTTGTTTATCCCTTTATCCGATAAAATCAAAAGCAAAATGAGGTGATATATCATGGAGTCTTTTTTTCGCAGAGCGTGGGCAGAAATTGATACCAATGCCCTTGTACATAATTTAAATGTTATAAAAACCGCCACAAACTCCCCGGTTTGCGCAGTTGTTAAAGCAGATGCTTACGGTCATGATGCAAGCATTGTCGCCCCAGTTTTAGAAAAAAACGGTATTGACAGTTTTGCAGTATCCAATTTGCAAGAAGCAATTCAACTTCGCGAAATTGGCATTTCAAAACCTATTTTAATTTTAGGTCATACTCCTTGTGAATATGCGAACGAACTTATAAAATATGATATATCGCAGTGTGTTTATTGCCTTGATTTTGCAAAAGAGTTATCAAAACAAGCCGTAAAATTAAACTCCAAAATTAAAATTCATATTAAGCTTGATACCGGTATGTCCAGACTGGGCTTTGATTGCCGCAACAACGACCTTAACGGTATAAGCGACGCTGTAACCGCCGCAAAACTTGACGGTTTTTTAGTTGAAGGTATCTTTACCCACTATGCATCTGCCGATCGTAACATATCCGAAGATGATGGATTTACAGACCAACAATATAATCATTTTATCCTCGCTATCGACCAACTTAAAGCAAACGGAATAAACCCACAACTTATACATTGCTGCAACTCGGCGGCAATTTCTCTGGACCACGACAAGCATTTAGGAATGTGTCGCGCCGGTATTATACTTTATTGCGCCACTCCTTCAAGCGGTTTATCAATAAAGCAAACTTTTATTCCGGTAATGGACTTCAAATCAATCGTAACACAAATAAAAGATATACGTGCTAACGACACAGTAAGTTACGGACGAACCTTCACAGCCGAAAAAAATATGAAAATTGCAACCGTCAGCTGCGGTTACGCCGACGGATATCCACGACTGCTTTCAAACAAAGGTTACGTTTTAATAAACGGTTGTCGCGCAAATATAGTTGGGCGTATATGTATGGATCAGTTTTGTGTAGATGTTACATCTATTAAGGATGTCAAGTGTCAAGACGAAGTCTTGCTTTGGGGCAAGGATTTACCTGTTGAGGCGCTTGCCGATATGATAGGTACCATAAACTACGAGCTTGTATGCGGCGTATCGAAACGAGTAACAAGAATTAAAAAGCCTTAATTTATTATCGTTTGGAAAGGATTTTTGTTGTGAAAAAATATATTCTTACGCTGGACGAAGGTACAACAAGTGCAAGAGCAATTATTTTTGACAATAACGGCAACATTGTTTCAATAGCTCAAAATGAATTTACTCAAATATATCCTACGCCCTCTTTTGTAGAGCATAATCCTATCGAAATATTATCGGCGCAATATTCCGCAATAACCGAATGCGTTATAAAATCAGGTCTTAGTTTAAAAGATATTTCTTGCGTTGGTATTACAAACCAGCGCGAAACGGTCGTTGTGTGGAATAAACATACCGGCGAGCCTGTTTATAATGCAATTGTATGGCAGTGTCGCCGTACTGCCCCATTATGCGAGGAGCTAAAATCACAAGGTCTCGAACCGTACATTACAAATACAACCGGATTAAAAATAGACGCATATTTTAGTGCAACAAAAATAAAGTGGATACTTGATAACATAGCGGGTGCGCGCGAAGCTGCAAATCGTGGCGAATTGTTGTTTGGCACAATAGATACCTGGCTAATGTGGAAACTGTCAGGCGGTAAAATTCACGCCACAGACGAAACCAACGCCTCTAGAACAATGCTTTTTGATATACACAATCTATGCTGGGATAAAAAACTATTAGAAATTTTAGATATACCCGAAGGCATGTTGCCAACAGTTCAAAAAAGCGGTAGTTTTTATGGAAATATTGATATAATGGGAGTTTCGCTTAAGGTATGTGGCGTAGCCGGTGACCAACAATCCGCACTTTTTGGTCAACATTGCACAAAAACAGGTGACGTCAAAAATACATATGGAACAGGCTGCTTTTTGCTAATGAACACAGGTGAATCCTCGGTTAAAAGTCAAAATGGACTTATAACAACCATTGCAGCATCAACCGCTAACATGCCTACACAATACGCATTGGAAGGTAGTGTTTTTATAGGCGGTGCAGTTATACAATGGTTGCGTGACGAAATGCAATTAATACAAACCGCCGCCGAAAGCGAGGATTGCGCAAATGCCGTAGATAATAGCGCGGGGGTTTATATTGTACCCGCTTTTGCAGGTATTGGAGCGCCCTATTGGAATATGTATGCTCGCGGCACTATTTGCGGTTTAACACGCGGCGCTAACCGTAATCACATTGTACGTGCTGCGCTTGAATCTATTGCATATCAAACAAACGATTTAATTCTTGCTATGCAAAACGACGCCGGCATTACCGTAACCAAGCTTAAAGCCGACGGTGGCGCCGCTAAAAACAAGTTTTTAATGCAGTTTCAATCCGATATATCAAACATCAGTGTGATTTGTCCTGAAAATTCCGAAGCCACTGCGTTGGGCGCCGCATTGCTTGCCGGAATTACTGTCGGTATAATAGATGGAGATCTTTCCAACATTAATTCTGTGGTCACCACCTTCACACCCACCATTGCCGCAGATGAACGCCAACAAAAACTACACGGTTGGCAGGGCGCAATTAAAAGCACTACTTCTTTTTCAAAGGACTGATTTTATGAAATTCACGGTAACCGAAAAAAGGATTTTATCCAGCGACAAAAAGAATACCCTTTCAGGAGTTATGTACATTCCAGAAGGTGATATTCGCGGAATATTTCATTTGGTTCACGGTATGACAGAATACATCGGCAGATACGATTCGTTTTTTTCTGTCCTTGCAAGCAATGGATATTTATGTGTAGGCTTTGACAATTTAGGACACGGTCACACGGCCAAAAGTGATGATTTAGGGTTTATAGCGTCTAAAAACGGATGGACTTATTTGGTAGTTGATGTTAAACTCTTTGCCGACAGTGTAAAGGCCGATTTTCCTGATATCCCATACATTTTAATGGGACATAGTATGGGATCTTTCATAACAAGAATTGCGGTATCAAGATATCCTAATCTTGCCGATAAATATATTTGTTGCGGTACTTCGGGCAAAAATCCCATGGCTGATATAGGGCTTATGCTTTGTAATGCAATTAAACGTTTTCGCGGTGCTCGTGCAATATCTCCTTTTTTAGAAAAAATAGCATTTGGTTCATACAATAACCGTTTTGATGGCGACACAAAATACGAATGGCTCACAAAAGACCGTAAAATTATTAACAAATATGTCGCTGATAAATTTTGCACTTTCCATTTCACCGTATCCGCCATGCACGATCTTATTACGTTAATTAAGGTTTGCAACAGCAAAAGATGTTTTGCCAACACGCCTTCTAAATTACCGATATTTTTAATTGCCGGCAATATGGACCCCGTTGGTAATTACGGCGAAGGAATAAAGGAAGTTTATGACAATTATCGCTCACTTGGCAAAAGTCACGTTACCATGATGCTTTACGAAAACTGCAGACACGAAATACATAATGATACCTGTCGCAAGCAAATGATTGAGGATATTTTAAACTTCATTGATTGATAAAACATATATACCACAAACAAAAAATCCACCATCATTCGGAGCACTCCGAATAATGGTGGATTAAATTAATTGGTATTATAATTAGTAAGCAACGCCCTGTGCGATCATTGCGTCTGCAACTTTTTCAAAGCCGGCAATGTTTGCGCCTGCAATAAGGTCGCCTTCCATACCGTACTTTTTAGCAGCATCCCAAGAATTCTTGTAGATGTCAGCCATAATCTGATGAAGTTTAGCGTCAACTTCTTCGGCTGTCCAACTATAACGCATTGAGTTCTGGCTCATTTCAAGACCGGATACTGCAACACCGCCGGCATTTACTGCCTTTGAAGGAGCGATAACCACGCCTGCAGCCTTAAGCACCTTGATTGCCTCGTCAGTAGAAGGCATATTAGCAACCTCGGCATAGTACTTAACGCCGTTTGCTACGATGTTTTTAGCATCTTCCTCACCAACCTCATTTTGAGTTGCGCAAGGCATAACAACGTCAACCTTTTGCTCCCAAGGGCGCTTGCCTGCAAAGAAAGCAACGCCAAATTTATCGGCATAATCTTGTACCTTGTCACGACCGGAAGCGCGCATTTCGAGCATAAAGTTAATTTTTTCTTCTGTTACAACACCATCCGGGTCATATACGTAACCGTCAGGACCTGAAATGGTTACAACTTTACCGCCAAGTTCTGCAATCTTTTTAGCAGTACCCCAAGCAACGTTACCGAAGCCTGAGATTGCAAAGGTCTTACCCTTTACTTCTTCGCCAAACGTCTTGAGCATTTCCTCTACATAATAAACTGCGCCAAAACCTGTGGCTTCAGGACGGATAAGTGAACCGCCATATGAACGACCCTTACCGGTAAGAACACCAACAAACTCATTGCGAAGACGCTTGTACTGACCAAATAAATAACCAACCTCACGAGCACCTACGCCGATATCACCTGCAGGAACGTCGGTATCTGCACCGATATGTTTTGCAAGCTCGGTCATAAAGCTCTGACAAAATCTCATAATTTCACCGTCTGAGCGGCCGCGTGGATCAAAGTCCGAACCGCCCTTACCGCCGCCCATAGGAAGACCTGTAAGACTGTTTTTGTAGGTTTGTTCAAAACCTAGGAACTTCATAATAGAAGCATTTACTGACGGATGGAAACGTATACCACCCTTGTAAGGACCGATAGCAGAGTTAAACTGCACACGGAAACCGCGGTTAACCTGAACAGTGCCATTATCATCTACCCAAGAAACACGGAATGTGATCATACGCTCCGGCTCTACCATACGCTCGATTACACCGTTTTTCTCAAACTTGCTATCTGCTGCTACTACAGGTTCAAGTGACTCCAATACGTCACGAACAGCCTGTAAAAATTCAGGTTCATTACCATTACGTTTTTCTACGTCGGCATAAACCCTGTTTAAATATTCTGACTTAAACATAATATTTACCTCCATAAAGAATATTTTAAAAAACAATATAGTATATACTACTACTATTTTTTTTTACAGTCAATAAAAAATTTTATATTTTTTGCACTTTTTTTCAAAAATCTCGCTTTTTTCTTGACAAAGCAGTTAAAAATAGTTATTATTAATTAAGATATAAAGCGTTGAAAAGGACAGTAACTGTATTTTAATCTTTTTAAAGAGAGTGCTCCCATAGGCTGAAAGGAGCATAAAGAAATTTATAGCGAACACCACCTTTGAGCGCCAAGGGGTAATAACCTTGGACGTAGCCGCTGCGTTAAAGCGTTAAAAGTGCCGTAAATTTTACGGAATGTGGGTGGAACCACGGAGAGTATTTTACACTTCGTCCCTGTTTTTTACAGGCGGGGAAGTTTTTTATTTTGTATCATTGATAACGCAACGAAACAACAAATGTTTTAACAAAACATATCATGAGAAAGGAATATATATTATGAAAATTATTTACAAAGATGGTACTGTAGCAGAAGCCGAAGCATCTCAAGAATTAGAGGTTTTGCGTCACTCTGCAGCACATATTATGGCTCAGGCTGTAAAGCGCCTTTATCCACATGCCGATTTTGGTTACGGCCCCGCTACCGAAAAAGGTTTTTATTATGACATTGACCTCGGAGATACCAAATTAACAGACGAGGATTTAGCAGCAATTGAAGCTGAGATGAAAAAAATCACAAAAGAAAATTTGCCTATTCGTCCTTACGTTATGTCACGCGAAGAGGCCGTTGCACATATGCAAGAACTGGGCGAAAAGTATAAGGTAGAACATATTGCCGACCTATCGGAAGATGCAGAAATTAGTTTCTTTAAACAAGGCGACTACGTTGATATGTGTACAGGTCCACACCTTTGCTACACAAAAGCACTAAAGGCATTTAAAATCACCGGTCAGTCAGGCGCTTACTGGAAAAATGACAAAAACAACAAAATGCTTACCCGTATTTACGGCACAGCATTTAAAACACAAGACGAACTCGACGCATACCTCAAGATGGTTGAAGAGGCAGAACGTCGCGACCACAACAAACTCGGTCGTGAGCTTAACTTCTTTACAACTGTTGATGCAATCGGTCAGGGCTTACCAATCCTTTTGCCAAAGGGTTCCAGAGTAATTCAGCTTTTGCAACGTTGGGTTGAAGATATTGAGCAAGAACACGGTTATTTGCTCACCAAAACTCCACTTATGGCAAAGCGTGACCTTTACCGCATTTCAGGCCATTGGGATCATTACCGCGACGGTATGTTCATTTTAGGCGATGCCGACGACGAGGAAAAAGAATGCCTTGCAATGCGCCCTATGACCTGCCCATTCCAATATCAAGTATTCCTTAACGGCGCTCGCAGTTATCGTGATTTGCCAATGCGTTTGGGAGAAACCTCTACCCTTTTCCGTAACGAAGATTCCGGTGAAATGCACGGTCTTATCCGTGTGCGTCAGTTCACAATTTCCGAAGGTCACTTGGTACTTCGTCCCGACCAGTTGGAGCAAGAATTTGCTGATTGCTTAAGCCTTTGCAAATACTTTCTCGGCACTGTAGGTCTTCTCGAGGACTGCACATTCCGTTTCTCACAATGGGATCCCGACAACACCGCTAAATACGAAGGTACTGCAGAACAATGGAACGACGCTCAAGCAGTAATGGCTAAAATACTTGAAAACTTGGGTGTTGAGTACGAAATCGGTATTGACGAGGCCGCTTTCTACGGACCAAAGCTCGACATTCAGTACAAGAATGTTTTTGGCAAAGAAGATACTATCGTTACAATCCAAATCGATATGCTTCTTGCTGAAAAATTTGGTATGTACTATACCGATGCCGACGGTCAAAAGAAACTTCCTTACATTATTCATCGTACAAGCCTTGGTTGCTACGAACGTACTTTGGCATACTTAATTGAAAAATATGCCGGTGCGCTTCCTACATGGATGTCGCCTGAACAGGTTCGTATTCTTACGATTACCGACCGCGCAAACGACTACGCCGAAGAAATCAGAGCGCAACTTGCCGCTAAAAAATATCGTGTAAGCGTTGATGATAGCCAAAACACCCTTAAGTATAAAATCAGAAACGCACAGCTTGAAAAGGTACCTTATATGATTATTTTAGGTGATAAGGATATCGAAAACAAGACAGTTTCAGTTCGTCACCGTTCGGGCGAAGACCTTGGCGCAATTAGTATGGACGAATTCCAAAGCATACTCGCTGATGTTGTAGATAACAAAGTTAAAAAGTAATGTACAATGTATAATTCATAATATATAACAAAAATCCTTGGAGAATTCTCCAAGGATTTTTATTATGCTATACAAGCGGTACTACAAACACACCGTCGCCGTATTCAAGCTCAACTCGGTATTTATTTTCTTCGTCAAGTTCTACGATTTTAGGTGTTCCGTCAAAACCTTTACCGCCATAAACCGCAACCTTTTCGCAATCCTTAAAGGTTACCGTAACAACGTTGTTAGCAACATCTCTTTGCGCATAGTTTACAAGCATATACGCTTCGCCATACTTTTCGCTTATAAAACGACTCATTACCAAATCGGTTGAAGACAATACGTTTTCAAAATGTTTGGTATTTTTAAACTCGTTTTGAAGCAATAGTTTAGACATGTCCATATTGCTGCTGAATCCTACCGGATTGCTACCTATAACACTATCCCATTCATAAGATAAAATAGCATCAGAAAACGACTGTATTTCCTTGTGTATGCCCTGCAAATATTCGTAAAGAACGCTTGGCTTATTATCACGATCCACTATACAATAATCATAATAGTACTGACCCTTTGGAACCGAGTAGCAATAATACTGAATATTATCCACGCCAAAAGCAAGCGCCATATTTACCTGAAGTCTCATATCGGCTTCGCTTAGTTCTTTTGCAAATTCAAGACTAACGCTCGACTGTAAAATCATGGTTTTTTCGGCGTTATATTCTTTTGCAAGATTTGCTATCTTTTCATACGTTAAAACCCAATCATCTCTTCTTGGATAAGAACGATTTTCTTCATTCGGGAAGGGATAATAACCAACCGAAATATATGGCTTTTCAAAATGCTCCATAAAGCTTTTTGCATAATAATCTATAAGCTCGTCATAGGTTGCAAATCCATACCCCGAACCACCTGCATATTGAGGGGTTAGATTTACAATATAACTGGTGTTTGGATAAACCTTTTTAAAGTCATTTATAAGTCGCATATCGCTGTACTTATCCATTTCTTCTTTGTTAGGTTCGTCCTTCATATGAACACCCTTTATTATATCCTTATACTCACCGTAAAAATCATAGTTAGTAAAAGGTGTGCCGTCAAAATAATCGTCGCCCTCAATATCACGAACAAACCAAGTATCTTCATAAGCAATATATGCATCAAGACCTACTTTTTTACAAAGTTCGAGCGCTTTCATTGTACGGTTAGAGCCTAAATAATATTGGTTGTCACTGGTTCTCGGTTCTTCGCTATGATTGGTAAATGACAACACGTTAAAACCCGCGTCCTTATAAAGCTTAAAACCCTCTTCGGAAACATCATACGGCGCCCAAAGCCCCATAATATTAAATTCTTGATTATCATATTCCGGAAGTTCGCTTTTGGAATTGTTATTTTGCGCTTGATCACAAGCCGCCAAACCCATAATTAAAATCGCTGACATAATAAATGCAATAATTTTTTTTAACATTTTTTCTCCTTTAAACAATTGGCACTACAAATGCGCCTTCACCGTATTCAAACTCAAAACGATATTTGTTATCTTCGCTAAGCTCTACAATTTTAGGCGTACCCTCAAAGTCCTTTTCACCATAAATTGCAATTTTTTTGCAGTCCTTAAAAGTAATTGTAGCAATATTGGCATCTACATCCCTTTGAGCGTAATTCACAAGCATATAAGCCTCGCCGTAATCTTCACTTTTAAAGCGAGTCACAATAAGGTCGGTAGAAGCGATTGCTTTTTCAATGTACTTGTTACCTACGACCTCTTTTTCACGTAACAGATATGACATATCCATATTACTGCTAAAACCTACAGGATTTACACCCATAACATCATCCCAGTCATACGCAAGTATTACACTTGAAAAAGACTGTATTTCTTTATGAATATCTTGTAACCAGTAATACATTTCGTTCGGTGTGTCATCCTGATTTAAAATACAGTGCTCATACATATATTCAACTGTACCATCCTCATTAATTGTTTTAGGTACCGAATAACAATAATACTGTATATGATCAAAACCAAACGCAAGCGCCATATTCACCTGAAGACGCATGTCGTCTTCACTAAGTTCTTTTGCAAATTCATTGGTTACACTACTTTGTATAATTGCTGTTTTGTATGCATCGTATTTTTTCCCCAAATTTGCTATTCTTTCATAGGTTAGAACCCAGTCATCCCAACGCGGATATGAGTTGTGATCTTCCTTTACAAACGGATAAAAATCAACCGAAATAAACTTGTTTTTAAAATGCTTCATAATCTCATTTTCATATGTGTCTACAAGTTCATCGTAATCGGCAAATTCCCAATATGCACCGCCGGCATGCTTGGGAGATAGATTTATAATATAGTTGGCGTTTGGGTAAACCTTTTGAAAATCCTCCATCATTACGGTGCCGTTAAATCTACCGTCGTAATGATGTTTACTTGGCTCGTCGGCAATATGTATACCTGTGATTATATCCTTGTAATCGCCATAAAAATCATATTGACTAAATGGAGTATCGTTATAATAGTCAAGATTATTTTCTGAACTATGAGCAATCCAGTCGTTATAGTTTAAAATAGCATTAAGACCCAACTTACGACAAAGTTCTAATGCCTTCATCGTACGGTCAGAACCTAAATAAAATTGTTCTTCGCTTGTCCTTGCGAGCGAATGATTTATCATATTAAGGGTGGTAAAGCCCATATCTTTATATTGTTTAAAGCTTTCCTCACTGATTTCATACGGCGCCCAAAAACCCGATATTTCAAAAGATTGATCCGGGTAATTCGGTATATCGCTAGATTTACAACCAACAACAGAAAACGCGAGAACAAAAATTAATAATAAACAAATAATTTTTCTCAAGATACCCACCTCGTACTATGTATTTTAGTTCATTATACTGCTAAAAAGCATTTATTTCAATAATAATTTTCCAAATTTAAAACCTCCCCTTTTTACAAAGAGGAGGTATGCTTTATGCTATCGGCACTACAAACGCGCCTTCACCATACTCAAGTTCAAACGAAATGTTACCGTTTTCATCAAGTTCTACAATTTCAGGTGTGCCCGTATAACCGGAGCCACCATAAATCGCAACCGACTTGCAATCTTTAAACTGGGCGGTTACAACATTATTTCCGCTTTCTTCTCGCGCAAAATTCACAAACATGTATGCTTCGCCATATTTTTCACTGGTAAAACGACTCAGCACCATGTCATAGATGCTTGTTGCAGAAACGTAGTGTTTTGTATTTTCCAGATTAATACGGTCGAAGTTTTCGTCAAATTCAATCGCGCATACACGGAAGGTTTGATCCTTTGTTCCACTAATTCCAATAGCATTATCCCATTTGTACGCCAGTATTGCGCTTGCAAATTTTTGAATTTCTTCGTTAACCGTTTTTACATCATAATACAACTGATTTGGAGTTACATTATCCCTTTCAAGCATGCAATTTATATATTGCGGGTCCATACCCTCCGGCACGGAATAGCAATAATACTGTATGCTTTGCGCACCAAATGCCAACGCCAAATATACCTGTTGGCGCATATCGGCTTCGCTTAACGTGTCTAAGAACTCGTTACCCGTACTTGTTTGCAAAATCATAGATGTTGTTGCGCCATAATCTTTAGCGCAGCGCGCTAATTGTATGTAGTTATTAAGAATATTGTTTTCAACAAAGCTGCTTTTTGAATAAAGGTAACAGTCAACCGAAACGTGCGGAGTTTCAAATTTGCTTAATATACCCTTACCAAAATGCTCAAGCATCTCGGCGTATGTTTCATAATCGCGACTTTGTACCGCAGTTTCTGGGATAAGATTTATAATGTATTTCGTATTGGGGTAAACCTTTTTAAAATCGTTTATAAGCGTATCGTCAGAAAGATATGTCATAGTCTCCTTGTTAGGTTCATCCTTTATATGCATACCTTTTATTATATCTTTATATTCGCCGTATACATCGTGATTTGTAAACGGAGTACCATCAAAATATTCGTCACCTTCGTTTGCTCGGTTAAACCAACTGTCACCATACGAAAGATACACATCAAGTCCAACCTTGCGGCAAAGTTCTAATGCTTCCATAGAACGTTTTGAACCAAGGTAATACTGGTTCTCACTGGTGCGTGGAAGTTCATCATGATTTGTAAAAGAATAAACGTTAAATCCCGCGTTCTTATACTGTACAAACGCTTCCTCAGTCATTTGGCGCGGTGCCCAAAGGCCTGCTATTTCAAACTGTTGGCTCTCGTACTGTGGCAGATTGTTCTTTTTGCCTGTTGCTTTACAAGAACAAAATGTGCATAAAACTAAACACAATACCAAAACAATACTTACTATCCTTTTAATCATCTTATTAAGTCACCTCAATATTATTTGTATACTAAAATATTAGCATATTACGTTAATATAATCAAGTAAAAAAACAAGAGCTTTTTTACAAAAGCCCCTGCTTTAAAAAATTATTATGCAATTGGTGTTACAAAAACACCTTCGCCGTATTCAAGTTCAATAGTAATTTTTCCGTTTTCATCAAGCTCAACAATTTTCGGTATTCCGTCATAGCCGACTCCGCCGTAAATTGCTATTGCTTTACATTCCTTAAACGTTATGTTCACTACGTTGTTGTCACTTTGAGCTCTCGCAAAATTTACAAACATATAAGCCTCGCCATATTTGTCACTTTTAAATTGACTTACAACCAAGTCTTGCGTTGCGGTAGCATCCACATAATGTTTTGCGTTTTTAATTTTTGCAACTTCAAAATTTTCATCATATTTAATTGTGCTAACACGGAATGTTTGGTCAACACTACCCTCGATACCTATTGATTGTTCCCAATCATAAGCTAATACCGCATCGGCAAAATTTTGGATTTCCTGGTTAACGATTTTTATATCGTAATATAGCTGACTGGGCGTTTTATTATCCTTTTCAAGCATACAATAATTATAAGGAATTTCTTTGGGTATGCAATAACAATAATACTGTAAGTTATCCGCACCAAAAGCTATTGCAGCATACGCCTGAAAGCGAACATCTCCTATGCTTAATTCGTCCAAAAACTCATTGCCCGTACTCGCTTGTAAAATCATAGTTGTGTCGGCTTTGTATTTTTTTGCCGCTTTTGCTATTTCGTTATAATTATACAGCATCATAGTTTCGACGGTTTGATTTTTCGAAAAAGGATATACATCAACCGAAATGTACGGATTTTCAAATTTCGACATAATATTTTTGCCATAAATTTCGAGCATTTCATCATAATCGGCAAAATCTCGGCTTGTAACAGCTGTAGACGGAATAAGATTTATCATATACTTTTTATCAGAATAAACCTGTTTAAAATCATTTATGAGTATATCATCCGCCAACTCGAGCATCTTTTCCTTTTTAGGTTCATCGATTATTCTTATCCCCCTAATAATATCTATATACTCTCCGTAATAATTATGCTGACTAAACGGAGTATCGCTAAAATAATCTTCCCCTTCAATATCATAAGTAGCCCACGAATCGCCATAAGCTACATACGCATACAATCCGGTATCTTTACACAGTTCAAGCGCTTTTTCTGTTAACTTTGAACCAAGATAATACCTATTTTCACTGTCGTATATGCCATTGTGTATCGAAAACGCAAAGGTGTTTAATCCTGCGTTTTTATATTGTAAAAATGCTTCCTTTGTCATTTCTTGTGGACCCGATAGTGCGCTGATTTCAAATTCCTGTGCAGGATAGCTCGGAATACTGTCCGCTGCATCGGTGCAAGATGTAAACAAAAATAACATTATAAGTATTGCTGCAACAAAGGAAAATTTTTTCATTTTTATCCTCATACCTTTATTTTATAGGCGTCACAAAAACACCTTCGCCGTATTCAAGTTCAATAGTAATTTTTCCGTTTTCATCAAGCTCAACAATTTTCGGTGTTCCATCATAGCCTGCGTAACCATAAATCGCAAGAGCATCACAATCCTTAAACTGAGCGTTTATTGTATTTTTGCCACCGCGTTCTGCCCAATTAAGGAACATATATGCATCACCGTATTTATCGCTTGTAAAACGACTCACAACCATATCATGAGTACTGGTAGCGTCCACATAATTTTTACAATTTTTTAATTTAACTACGTCAAAATTTTCATCCAATTCAATTGCGCTTACCCTAAAGGTCTGCTCTTGAGTTCCCGAAACACCTATCGTGTCGTCCCAATCATACGAAAGAATAACACTCGCAAATGATTGTATCTCCTTATGTAGCTTTTGTAAACTGTAATATATATTACTTGGTGTGTCATCACGTTTTAATATACATTCATCGTACATGAATACTTCATTGCCGTCTTCGTCAAAGCTCTTAGGAACTGAATAACAATAATACTGCAGGCTATCCGCGCCATAGGCCAACGCATTGTATATTTCCCAACGCAAATCCTGTTCGCTGAGTTCCATTTCAAATTCTTTTTTTCCGGTATCTGCGCCACCGATACTCGACTGTAAAATATAGGTTGGTTTTACATTATACTTTTTAGCGGAATTAGCAATAAATTCATAATTAACAAGCAGCGTACCGTCATCTGTAGTCATGTCTTGATGGAAAGGATACACATCTACCGATACCATTGGATTTTCAAACGGCTCCATAAAGGTTTTTTCATAAACATCCATCATTTGCTCATAGTTGTCAAAACCACGACTTGCATACGCAGTATAAGGAATAAGGTTCACTATGTATTTGGCATTTGGATATACCTTTTTGAAGTCTTCTATAAGCGTTTTGTTACCATACTGATCAATATGTCTTACGTGTGGTTCATCACAAATATGAATACCGCTTATTATATCTTTATATTCACCATAAACGTCAAATTTGCTGAATGGCGTTTCGCCATTATAACCTTCGCCTTCGCATTGTTCAGCTTTCCAATCGTTGTAATTAAGTATAGCTTTAAGACCAACTTTATCGCATATTTCGAGCGCCTTCATAGTGCGTTCTGAACCTAAATAAAACTGGTCTTGGCTGGTATTGCTCAGTGAATGATTTATCATAGCCAAGGTTGTAAACCCAACATCTTTATACTGCTTAAAGCTTTCCTCGCTTATTTCGTAAGGCGCCCAAAATCCTGAAATTTCAAATTGCTTCGAATTGTATACAGGTATTTTGTTTTCATAATTTTTAGCGCATGATGACAACGAACAAACAGACATACATACCGCAAGTATTACACATAACAAACATTTTGATTTCATAAAAACCACCCTTAATCAAGTATAAATTTATATTAAAATTTTAACACATTAAATTATCAAGGTCAAGAACAAAAGAAAAAGTTCAGGTTTCCGATTACTCGAAAACCTGAACTTTTTTATTCATTAAATTTATAAACGCAATGCTAATCAATACTGTATTTCTTTTCGTACAAGCCATATTCTTCAACAAAATTGCCTACAACATCAGTTTTTACGTTTCTTAAATATTTATGCATATCAAGTTTTGGTGAATCTTGTTGGATGGTATATACCGCAATATTTGAGCAGTGGTCAGACACACGCTCAATATTAGTAAGCAAGTCAGAGAAAACAAAGCCAAGTTGTACCGTACATTCACCTTTTTGAAGTCGGTCAATATGACGCGCTTTAAGTTGATCTTTAAGCTTGTCTATTACCTGTTCAATAGGCTCTACGTGTGCCGCTTTTTCAAAATCGTCTTGTACGTATGAGTCAACCGTAATATTTACAATTTCTCTTAAAGCGTCTATGGTAACTCCAAGTTCACGTTTTGCATCAGGAGAAAATACTATATTCTTTTCTTTAATTTCAAGTGCCGTCCCGCAAAGATTTAATGCGTGGTCGCTTATTCGCTCAAAGTCACTTAATGAATGCAACATACGAGATACACTATGAGAATCATTTTCCGAAAGAATACTGCTGCTAAGACGAACAAGATAAGTACCGAGCTTGTCCTCATATTTATCGGTTAACGTTTCAAGCTCACGTACCGTTTGTGATTTTTCTTCATCATAAAGATCAACAAGGTCAAGTGAAGTCATTATTGCCTTGCGCGCATAATCCGCCATTTCGTTAGAAAGACGGCGACACTCACTGATTGCAAGCGGAGTGTTGTTAAAGATACGCTCGTCCAAGAATACGGTGTGTTGCTTTTCGTCCTTTCCATCCGGAACAAATTTTGTACAAATTTTAATAACATACCTTTTAACCGGAAACAAAACAACTGTTGTAACAACATTAAACAATGTATGGATAATAGCAACGCCTACCATATCAACTTCAGCATTAAGAATAGAAATACCAAGCATCTGCATAGCATACATAATTATCATACAAAGACTGGAACCCAACACGTTAACAAAAAAGTGCATAATAACCACGCGTTTAGCATTTTTGTTGGTACCAACGCTTGAAATAAGTGCAGTAACACAAGTACCGATATTAGCACCAAGCACAAGTGGTATTGCCATTTGCCAAGTAATACCGCCGGAAAGCGCCAATGCCTGAACAATACCAATTGTAGCAGCTGAAGATTGAATAACACCGGTAAATATAGTAGAAACCAAAAGTGCAATTATAGGACTTGTAAGACTTGCCAAAAACGCATCGAAGCCGGGGAGGGTACGAACAGATTTCATAGAATCACTCATCAAATCCATACCAAACATTAAAACAGCAAAGCCTATAAAAATAATTCCCAGATTGTGCTTCTTTTCGCTTTTTGAAATCATACGAAGTACTATTCCTATAAAAGCAAGTATTGGAGCAAAGGTCATAGGTTGCAATAAGGTGAGCCAAAAACTACCCTCACTAATGCCCGTCAAACTCAAAATCCATGCGGTAAGAGTTGTACCTACATTTGAACCCATTATCATACCAAATGTGTTACCAAACTCAACGATTCCCGAGTTAACAAGACCTACCAGCATTACAGTCATTGCCGATGATGACTGTATAGCAACAGTTATGCCTGCACCCAAAAAGAAACCTAATAAGTCATTAGAAGTAACCTTTTTCATGGTGCGTTCAAGCCCGCCACCAGCCATTTGTTCAAGACCTGATGACATTATGCTCATACCATAAAGGAAGAACGCCAATCCGCCCACAAGCATTGCAAACATAGTTAGTATTTGTGTTGCCATATTTTCCTCCTAAAATACCGTTATGCGTAAATTAAAACTTAATTTTATCAGCAATATATGATTTAAGTTCAGCAATTGGAATACGAACCTGCTCCATGCTATCGCGTTCACGAACTGTTACACAACCGTCCTCTTCACTTTCAAAGTCATAAGTAATACAGAATGGTGTGCCGATTTCGTCCTCACGGCGATAACGCTTGCCGATTGAACCTGCATCATCAAAGTCAACCATAAATTCTTTTGCCAAGTCATTCTTAATTTCCATAGCCTTATCAGAAAGCTTTTTAGAAAGCGGAAGAACCGCAGCCTTAAATGGAGCAAGTGCTGGATGGAAGCGAAGAACTACTCTCTTATCACCCTTATCGTCAACCTCTTCGTCATAAGCATTGCAAAGGAACGCAAGTGTTACACGGTCTGCGCCCAAGGATGGCTCAATAACGTATGGCACGTATTTTTCGTTTGTTTCGGGGTCAAAGTATTCCATAGGCTCGCCCGAATGTGTAGCGTGCTGAGTAAGGTCATAATCGGTACGGTCAGCAACACCCCAAAGCTCACCCCAACCAAATGGGAACAAGAACTCAAAGTCGGTAGTCGCCTTTGAATAGAAGCAAAGCTCATCTTTATCATGGTCACGAAGACGAAGTGATTCTTCATCCATACCCAAATTAACAAGCCAATCACGGCAGAAGCTACGCCAATAATCAAACCACTCTAGATCGGTGCCCGGCTTACAGAAGAACTCAAGTTCCATCTGCTCAAACTCACGAATACGGAATATGAAGTTACCTGGTGTAATCTCGTTACGGAATGATTTACCGATTTGACCAACACCAAAAGGCAACTTGCGGCGTGTTGTACGCTGAATGTTTTTAAAGTTTACAAATATACCCTGCGCAGTTTCAGGACGAAGATAAAGGGTTGAAGAATTATCCTCGGTAACGCCCTGGAAAGTTTTAAACATAAGATTAAACTTACGAATATCAGTAAAGTCGTGCGAGCCACAATCGGGACACGCAATATCCTTTTCTTTTATATATGCCATCATATCGGCATCACTCATAGCAGCAGGATTATCGTCAAGTCCGTTTTCTGCTACATAATCTTCAATAAGCTTATCTGCTCTGTGGCGAGTCTTGCATTGGCGACAGTCCATAAGCGGATCCGAGAAACCGCCCAAGTGACCTGATGCTACCCATGTTTCAGGGTTCATAATAATAGCGCTGTCAAGACCTACGTTGTACTGATTTTCCTGTACAAACTTTTTCCACCAAGCACGTTTAATATTGTTCTTAAGTTCAACGCCCAGAGGACCATAGTCCCAAGCGTTTGCAAGACCACCGTATATTTCGCTACCTGGATAGACAAATCCTCTACCTTTAGCAAGGTTAACTATTGTTTCCATTGTTTTTTGTGAATTATCCATCTTTTACATCCTTTCGGAAAATCAAATTTCTACAAATGTAATAGTAATAAAATTTTCCAAAAAAGTCAACAATTTTATTTGCTTGACATATTTATATATATGCTATATAATTTGAAGTAATATAATTAAAGTTACATTTTTGGGAGATAACGCTATGTCTGAAACAAAATTTTTAACCTATAAAGGAAAACCTCTTGTCCGCAAGGGCAATGAAATTTACTATGGTGATATGAGCGAAAAATATGTTGTTCGCTTTGAAATACTTTCTGCAAAAAAAGACGGAAACCTCGAAATCGCTGAAAAAGTATCGGTACAATTGCTCGATAGCAACACCGATAAGCCTATGAAAGATCGCGTGAAAAAAGATAGCACTAAGGACAATTTGTTCTCTGCGCTTGATCTTGGTCTCACTTGGCTTGAGCGCGCTTTAAAAGATTAATTTTTTATCGTACCCAAGTTATTTTTTAACTTGGGTATTGTTGCATTTTAAAATGCAAAATTTTTTTCGTAAAACTTTTATTTTTTTGTGAAAACCCCTTTTCAAAATAAAAAAAATATGTTATTATATATATTGATACAATTTTAACAATCTATTTGTTACATTTTGTTGAAATCTGTAAGGAGGATAAATTTATGAAAAAGAAAATCAGCAAACTTCCATTTAAAGGCACAGCCGAACAGGAAGCACAACTCAAAGCAGTTATCGCTGAAAACTGCCACGACAAAAGCAACGTTATGGTAGTTATGCAAAAGGCACAGGATATCTACGGATACTTGCCGATTGAGGTTCAGGAAATGATTGCTGAAGGTATGGGCGTATCACTTGAAAAAGTATATGGCGTTGCTACCTTCTATGCTCAGTTCTCACTCTCTCCAAAGGGTAAGTACAACATTTCTGTTTGTCTTGGTACCGCTTGCTACGTTGTAGGTTCAGGCGACATATTTGACAAACTTAGTGAAAAACTCGGCATAGGCGCTGACGAATGCACCGAGGATGGTAAATTCTCTCTTACCGCTTGCCGTTGTATAGGCGCTTGCGGTTTGGCTCCAGTACTTACCGTAAATGAAGATGTTTTCGGTCGTCTTACTGTTGACGATGTTGATAGCATTCTCGCTAAATACGCTGACTAATGCGTGGAGAGTCGAAGTCGAAGAACGCAGTAATACTGTCGTATTACAAGTGATGAGACAAGAAAAAACTTAAAAATTTATTTTGTCAGGCGTGGTGTGTTCAACTCTCCACGCAATAAAGGATAGATACTTATGAAAATAAGTGAAATGCAAAAGTTGCTTGAAGCAAGGGTTATTTGCTGTGAGGAAAATATTGAACACGAGATACATTCTGCGTGCGGTTGTGACCTTATGAGTGATGTTTTAGCCTTTGTTAAGGATCAAGCCGTTTTGCTTACAGGACTTGTTAATCCACAGGTTATTCGTACAGCTGAAATGATGGATATGATTTGTGTTGTTTTTGTACGCTCTAAGGTTCCTACCCAGGAAATGATTGAACTTGCCAAAGACAGTGGCATAGTTTTAATGGTTTCCGACAAAAGACTCTACGAGGCATGCGGTCTTCTTTATCAAAACGGCCTTGTGGGCAATAAGGTTAAATAATGAGCGAAGCACTCAACTTTCACTTTACTGTAGACGGCGATGACTTCACCTCTGCAGGACAGGCATCAATACAAATCAAAAAAAATCTTAGACGTTTGGGTATAGATCCCGAAACTATAAGACGCGTATCCATCGCTATGTACGAAGGCGAAATTAATATGGTTATTCACGCACATGGTGGAGAAGCCAACGTTAACGTGTATGAAGATTATATTGAAATCATTTTAACGGATAACGGTCCCGGTATTAAAAATATTGAACAAGCAATGCAAGAAGGTTTTTCTACCGCTCCCGATCAAATTCGTTCACTCGGTTTTGGTGCAGGTATGGGTCTTCCCAATATGAAACGCTACACCGATGATATGAGAATTGAATCAGAGGTAGAAGTCGGTACCACTGTGACAATGCGCGTAAACATTTGATAGGAGTATATCATGCAAACTTATGAACATTCGGTTTTACTAGATGCTAGTAAATGCACCGGCTGTACCACCTGTTTGCGTCACTGTCCTACCGAAGCTATTCGCATTAAGGACGGTCACGCCGTGATAAACAGTGACAGGTGTATCGACTGCGGCGAGTGTATTCGCGTTTGCCCGCACAAAGCAAAAAAAGCTGTGTGTAGCAAGCTTGAAAATATGAACCGTTTTAAATGGAAAATTGCGCTCCCCGCTCCAACTTTGTATGGCCAGTTTGACAATCTTGATGATATTGACTATGTATTAGGCGGACTATTAAACATTGGATTCGACGATGTTTTTGAGGTTTCAAAAGCAGCAGAACTTGTATCTGCATATACACGTCTTTATCTTAAAACCGACGGTATTAACAAACCCGCTATCAGCTCTGCCTGTCCGGTAGTTATGCGGCTGATAGCACTGAGATATCCGTCCCTTAACGACAACATTATTCATATGCTTCCACCGATGGAAATCGCAGCACGCCTTGCGCGTGAGCGTGCGCTTGAAAATCATCCCGAACTTACCCCATCCGACATAGGTGTTTGTTTCATATCTCCATGCCCCGCTAAAGCAAGTTATGTTAAAAACGGTTTTGCAGGATATAAAAGCCAGGTAGACGAGGTCGTTTCAATAAGTGATATTTATTTTCTTCTTATTAACGCTATGAAACGAGAAACACCGATTGAAACACTTTCGGAATCCGGTATGATCGGAATTGGTTGGGCGCGTTCAGGTGGAGAGGCTACCGCAATTTTTAACGAAAACTATCTTGCGGCTGACGGTATTGAAAATGTTAATCGTGTTCTTGATCAAATAGAAAATGGTAATATACCTCATCTTGAGTTTGTTGAGCTGAATGCTTGTACAGGAGGTTGCGTAGGCGGTGTGCTTACAATGCAAAATCCCTTTATAGCAAAAGCAAGACTACAAACACTTCGTAGATATTTACCCGTTTCACAAAACTTTTTAAGTCGCGATGATTCTAATTACATTCCCGATTATTATCTGTTTAACGAATTGCCTGAATATCAACCCATTGCACGACTTAGCAGCAGTATGGCGGAGTCAATGAGAATGATGGCGGATATTCAAAAACTGCGCGCTACTCTACCCGGTATAGACTGCGGTTCTTGCGGTGCACCCAGTTGCCGAGCATTTGCTGAAGACGTAATAAAAGGAAATGCAAAAATAGAAGATTGCCTTATAAATTTACACAAAAAGGATGATTGAAATGACAGTACAAGATTTTGCTATGTTCGGTCAATTTAATGTCCTTACTATGCCCGAACCCGACCGCGAGATTAGCGGAGCCTACATAGGTGACCTTCTTAGCTGGGTTATGGGCAGGGCTGAGGCTGATAACGTTTGGATTACAATTATGTCCAATATAAATGTTATTGCCGTGGCTTCACTTTCCGATGTTTCCTGCGTGCTTTTGGCAGAGGATGTCACACTTGATTCTGAACTACTCGACACTGCTAAAGCAAAAGGTATAAACGTTTTATCAACCACTCTTGCTGCTTACGAAGCAGCAATTAAGGTATCAGGTATGATATAATGAATAGGTATTATTACGACCTACATATTCACTCCTGTCTTTCACCCTGTGGTGATGCTGACAACACACCAAACAATATTGCAGGCATGGCTTCTCTTTGCGGGCTTAACATTGTAGCCCTTACCGACCACAACACAACAGCTAACTGCCCCGCTTTTTTTGAAGCGGCAAAGCGTTACGGCATTATCCCTATCGCAGGTATGGAACTAACCACCAGCGAGGATATCCACGTTGTATGTCTTTTTGAGTCGCTCGAAAATGCCATGGCATTCAACGATAAAATAAGCGAATTCAAAATTCCAATCTTAAATCGTCCGCATATTTTTGGTGATCAATTAATACTTGATGGTCAGGATAACATTGTCGGAGAAGAAAAAAATCTACTTATAAACGCAACCCTTATTTCTGTAAACGAAGTGCCCGAACTGGTAAGTGAGTTTGGCGGAATATGCTACCCTGCTCACATTGATCGCCAGTCCAACGGTATCATTTCCATACTGGGTACCTTTCCGTGTAGCCCAAAATTTAAATGTTTTGAACTTCACGACAAGGATAACCATGATGAGTATGTACAAAAGTATGGTTTGCATAACAAAGTGATGATTGTAAGCTCGGATGCGCATAATCTTACCGATATGCGCGATAAAGAAAACTATTTTGAACTAGACGACGAGCCATACAGCAGCAGTTTTGTAAGGCAGCAGTTGTTCCGTATTTTGAGGTAATGCTATGAAGGAATTATCTTTAAACATTCTTGATATTACTGAAAATTCGGTAAAGGCCGGCGCTTCACTAACCGAAATATCTATTGTTGAAAACGATGACACGCTCACACTCACAATAAAAGATAATGGCTGCGGTATGAGTGAAGATGTTTTAAAAACGGTAGAAAACCCTTTTTACACAACTCGTACAACACGAAAAGTCGGTCTTGGAATTCCGCTGCTTAAAATGGCAGCAGAAATGACAGGTGGTAGTTTGCAAATAGTTTCCACTACAGACCCAACAGATCATGGCACAACCGTGAGGGCTGTGTTTTACAAAAATCATTTAGACTTCACACCGCTTGGTGATATAAAGGAAACAATAGTCACCTTAATACAAGGACATCCCGACACTGATTTTCTTTTTACTCACCAAACAAAACTAAACGAAGTAAAACTTGACACCCGTGAGCTTCGCGCGGTTTTAGAGGGTGTCCCACTTAACACATACGAAGTAATAGTATGGATTAGAGAGTATCTTAACGAGCAGTTTAATCTGCCGGATAATAGATAAATTATTAAATAATTCCAGAAAGGAAGTTATAAAAATGAAATCTTTGGCTGAACTTCAAGCAATCAAAGACAAAATGAGAGACAAGGTTGTAATCCGTGAGGGTTCAAGTTCTACCCGCGTTGTTGTTGGTATGGCTACTTGCGGCATTGCGGCAGGCGCTCGTCCAGTTCTTAATGCTTTTGTTGAAGCAGTAAACGAAACCGGTCTTGCTCAGAGCGTTACAGTATCACAAACAGGTTGTGTTGGCCTTTGCCAGTATGAACCTATTGTTGAGGTTTATGAAGCAGGTAAAGACAAGGTTACCTATGTTAAAATGACTGCTGACAAAGCAAAAGAAGTAGTAGAGAAGCATCTTAAAGGTGGCAAGGTTGTAACAGAATACACCGTTGCTAACTGTGAATAATAATTGGAGGTAAAGTTATGATTCGTGCACATGTACTTATTTGTGGCGGTACAGGCTGTACCTCGTCAGGTAGTAAAACAATTCAAGACGCATTCGAAAAGAACATTGCAGACGCAGGTCTTACCGAAGAAGTAAAACTTGTTCAAACTGGTTGCTTTGGTCTTTGCGCATTGGGTCCTGTTGTTATCGTTTATCCTGACGGTACTTTCTACAGCCGTGTTACCACAGATGATGTAAAGGAAATTGTTGAAGAGCATCTTCTAAAAGGTCGTCCTGTTGAACGCTTAATTTATAGCGACACAGGCTCTGACGAGGTTGTAGATGCAGCTAGTGTATCACTTAATGATACCACATTCTACAAATCACAAAACCGTGTTGTTCTTCGTAACTGCGGTGTTATTGATCCTGACAATATCGATGAATACATCGCTATGGACGGTTATGCAGCACTTGGTAAGGTTCTTACCGAAATGAAACCTGAAGAGGTTATCCAAACAGTTATGGATTCAGGTCTTCGCGGTCGTGGCGGCGGTGGCTTCCCAACCGGTCTTAAGTGGAAATTCTGCGCTCCTAACAAGGCAGCTCAAAAATATGTAGTATGTAACGCCGACGAAGGCGACCCGGGCGCATTTATGGACCGTTCCGTTCTTGAAGGTGACCCACATTGTATTATTGAAGCTATGACCATCGCAGGTTATGCAGTAGGCGCTACAAAGGGTTACGTTTACGTTCGTGCTGAATATCCAATCGCTGTTGCTCGTTTGCAGCACGCTATTGACCAAGCTAACGAATATGGTCTTCTTGGTAAAGACATCTTTGGTTCAGGTTTTGACTTTGACCTTCAGATTCGTCTTGGTGCAGGCGCATTCGTTTGCGGTGAAGAAACCGCTCTTATGACCTCTATCGAGGGCAACCGTGGTGAACCACGTCCACGTCCTCCGTTCCCTGCAGTTAAGGGTCTTTACAACTCACCAACAGTTGAAAATAACGTTGAAACATTTGCTAATATTCCACAAATCATCCTTAAGGGCGCTGATTGGTTCAAAACAATGGGTACCGAAAAATCATCAGGTACCAAGGTGTTTGCACTTGGTGGTAAGATTGAGCACACCGGTCTTGTAGAAATTTCTATGGGTACCACACTTCGCCACATTATTGAAGATATCGGTGGCGGTATTCCTAACGGCAAGAAATTCAAGGCTGCTCAAACAGGTGGTCCTTCAGGCGGTTGTATTCCTGAATCACTTATCGATACCGAGGTTGACTTTGATAACCTTACCGCTATCGGTTGTATGATGGGTTCTGGCGGTCTTATCGTTATGGACGAAGACAACTGTATGGTTGATATGGCTAAGTTCTTCCTTGAATTTACCGTTGATGAGTCTTGCGGTAAGTGTACTCCTTGCCGTGTTGGCACAAAGAGACTTCTTGAAATGCTTGACAACATCACAACCGGTAAGGCAACACTTGAGGATATTGATAAACTTGAAGAACTTTGCCACTACATTAAGCAAAATTCACTCTGCGGTCTTGGTCAAACAGCACCAAACCCTGTACTTGCAACACTTAAGTTCTTCCGCGAAGAATATATCGCTCACGTTGTTGACAAAACGTGTCCTGCAGGCGTATGTAAAGATCTTCTTACATTTGTTGTTGATAAAGATAAATGTATCGGTTGCGGTCTTTGCGCTAGAAACTGTCCTGTAAACGCTATCGAAAAGACCGATTACATCGCACCCGGTCACAAGCTTGCTTCTTACGAAATCGATACTGAAAAGTGCATTAAGTGCGGCGTATGTATCGGTAACTGTAAGTTTAAGGCAATCAGTAAAGTATAAGAAAGGAGCCAAAATATAATGGATATGATTAACGTAAAAATTAACGGTATTGCAGTAAGCGTACCACAGGGCTCCACCGTTTTAGAAGCAGCCCGCATAGCAGGTGTAGAAGTTCCTACCCTTTGCTTCATGAAAGAAAAAAATGAAATCGGTGCTTGCCGTATTTGTATGGTAGAGGTTAACGAAGGTCGCGGTTTCCGTATGGTTACTGCCTGCGTGTTCCCCTGCTCAGAAGGTATGGAAGTTATCACCAATTCTGAAAAGGTGCAAAAGTCTCGCAAGACCACACTTGAACTTATTCTTTCAACTCATGACAAAAAATGTCTTTCTTGTGCACGCTCAACAAACTGCGAACTTCAAAAGCTTTGCCGTGACTACGGCGTAGACGAAGGCGCATTTGACGGTTTTAAACCGATATATGAACTTGATTACAGCACTCCTCACCTTGTACGTGACAACAACAAATGTATTCTTTGCCGTCGTTGCGTAGCAGTTTGTGAAGAACAGTATGTAAGCGTTATCGGTGCCAACGACCGTGGTATTGACACCAACATCGGTCAGGCATTTGAACTCTCACTTAACAACACTCCTTGTATTTCTTGCGGTCAGTGTACTGCGGTTTGTCCAACAGGCGCACTTACCGAAAAGGATGACACCGATAAGATTTGGGCAGCATTGGCTGATCCTAGCAAAACAGTTGTTGTTCAAACAGCTCCTTCTATCCGTGCAACCTTGGGCGAATGCTTCGGTATGCCAATCGGTTCTAACGTAGAAGGCAAAATGGTAGCAGCTCTTCGTCGTTTGGGATTCCACAAGGTTTTCGACACCGACTTTGCTGCTGACCTTACAATCGTTGAGGAAGCAAACGAACTTATCGACCGCGTTAAGAATGGCGGCGTTCTCCCAATGATTACATCCTGCTCACCTGGTTGGGTTAAGTTCTGCGAACTTTACTATCCCGATATGATTAACCACCTTTCAAGCTGTAAGTCACCTCAACAAATGGCAGGTGCAGTTATCAAGACCTATTGGGCAGAAAAAGAAGGCATCGACGCTAAGGATATCGTTAGCGTATCAGTTATGCCTTGTACTGCAAAGAAATTTGAAATCGGTCGTGACGATCAGTCAGCAGCAGGTGTTCCCGATGTTGATATTGCTATCACCACTCGTGAGCTCGGCAGAATGATTGAGCGCGCAGGACTCAATTTTGCAAACCTTCCTGATGAAGACTTTGACAACCCACTCGGTGAAGATACCGGCGCGGCTGTAATCTTCGGTGCTACAGGCGGTGTTATGGAAGCTGCTCTTCGTACCGCTAACGACTGGATTACTGGTAAGGACAACGCTGATGTTGACTACCATGCAGTTCGTGGTACAATGGGACTCAAGCAAGCAACTGCTAAGCTTGGCGATATGGAAGTTAAAGTGGCTGTTGCCTCTGGTGCTGCTGCTGCTAAGGTTGTTATGGATAAAATGAAGGCAGGCAACCCAGACGGTTGGACTTTTGTTGAAATTATGGGATGCCCCGGCGGTTGTGTAAACGGCGGCGGTCAACCAATTCAACCTCAGTCAGTTCGTGACACTGTTGATCTTAAGGCAATTCGTGCAAAAGCACTCTACGATCAGGATGCTGCTAGCGCACTCCGTAAGTCACACGAGTCACCTGTTGTAAAGGCTCTTTACAGCGAATGGTATGACGGTTTTGGCGGCCACAAGGCTCATCACGACCTCCACACCAGCTATGTTGCTCGTAAAAAATACAACGCTGACTAATAGGTAAAATTAAAGCACTTGCTAAAGAAATTTAGCAAGTGCTTTTGTTATTACTTAATAACCTTTTATTGCATGTATGATTAAATAAATTATAATAAGTGCTGCGGTAACTCCGGGCAAAACTAATTTGACTGTATATTGCATAGTGTCAGTTTCAGAATCACTTGATTTGTCGGCAAAATACAATCCTGTAACAAGTAACGCATATAACGGTACAAAAATCCAAAAATCTGTACTACTAAAAGAATCGGCACTGTAATTAAAATACATATATATAACAGTACCAACAAAGTACGCAAAAGATAATTTAAACCAAAATTTATAATCTCTCCAAAATTTTTTAGTTTTCATTACTTATATCCCCAAATCCTTATAAAGCGCATTTCTTACTGCGCACTGGTCGGGTGCAAATCCACAAACGTGTTGAAAATAGGTTAAAGATACATTATTAATAGGATCTACCATAGCAAATGCGCCTGCCGCGCCATCCCAACCAAACTCACCCACGGGGCTTATTGTGTTGCTGTTTTCAGGTCGCATATGCACACGCACACCAAGACCATAGCCGTAACCCGGACGCATAATGTCAAAGTCTTCTGCCGCTTGTCCGCTAACGTGGTTGGTGCCCCATAATTTTACTGTCTCTTGCTTTAAAATGCGATTGCCCGTTTTACCAACACCACCGCAAGCAACCATATCCAAAAACAGTGCGTAATCTTCGGTGTTTGAGGTAAGCCCCGCACCGCCGCTTTCGTATTGGTCAGAAATATTATAAACGCATCGAAGCGACTCCTTTTTAAAGGGTTGGTTTTGATATATCGAATAAAGCGATGGCATTTTAGACATATCCTCGGGCAAACCAAAGTATGTATTTTTCATACCAAGTGGATGGAATATGTTTTTACGCATATATTCCCCTAAAGTCTCGCCCGACCAAATCTCTATAAGCGCACCCAAAACATCGTGGCACAAGCTATATCTAAAACGTGTGCCCGGTTCAAAACCTAGTGTTTTGCCCGACATTGCACGAACAAGTTCTTGTGTTGTTTTTTTCCCTTCGGCAGCAGCATTTTTCATTACGTCATCATATAAAGCGTAGTCAAGACCTGCTGTCATAGTAAACAGGTGCTTTACTGTAATCGGTGTTTTGGCGTAGCCGTCATCTTGTACTTCAACATTTTCGCCTGCCGTTTGTCCGCTTGCAATTTTTGCGGCATTTTCGGTATTAAGTGCCTCGGCGGTTATTTTCATTTTACCAAATTCGGGCAACCATTTTGAAATCGGATCGTCAAGATTATATTTACCCTGCTCTAAAAGCTGCAAAGCGCAGCAGCAGGTAATCATCTTGGTCATAGAGTATATAAAATACTGCTCGTCACCCTTTATTTCGCCACCGTTTTCTATATCTTTTACTCCCGTAAAATAACGATATATCGGTTCGTGATTACGATACACGAGCACATCAACACTTGGTCTGTATTCATGTGCTACATGCTCATCCATACATTTTTTAAGATTTTCAAAATTCATAATTTAATCCTTTACCATTCAATTTCAATTACTATCGGTTCATCTGAAAAATTGTCAATATCTACGCCATAAATGTGCAGTAACGGCCCTTGCTCGGTTTTGCTCATATCAATAAATTCAGGCAACAAAATTAAGTCAAACTTTAAAAATTCTCCCGAATTCATAAATCTTACACTTTTGGGCGCATTAGGATAGTTCTTAATGGCTACCGAGCTTGAAATAAGCCCCTCATAAAAATGGAAATAGGTCTTATTGTTTTTAATATTAGCAATATACTTGTTATGGCGAATGCCGTAGTCGGTAGTGTCGGCTTGAGTGTTTTCAAGGCACCCTTCCATACGATTATACCAATCGGCAACCTTAAAAAGATTTTTTTGGTATTCTGAAGTTATAACACCCTTTTTATCGGGACCGACGTTAAGCAAATAACTTGCTCCGGCCGCCATATATCTGTCTATCGAGCAACAAAGGTGCCTTTTGCTATAAAAATCCTCATTAGTTCTAAATCCCCAACTTTGTTGACCTACCGAGTTGCACGCCTCGGTCATACGGGTAAAATGAGACGTATTGGGCGACTCATACTCACGCTCTGGGGTAGAAAAATCGCCCTCACTGAAGCCGCGATCATTTATGCAAATATCAGGTTGAAGTTGTCTTACAAGTTCGTTTAACGACGGATCATAAATACATGGTGGTATATCCCAAAATAATGTATAAATTCTACCATAATTTGTAAGCAGTTCGGTAATTTGTGCCTTTATATATTCTCGCAATTTTACAGTATCGACATGAGTTTTATACTTTGCTCCCCATTGATGCGATTTTGAATATGGGTTAAAACCATACTTATAATGCCAGTCGGGATTGCTGTAATAAAGCGACAATAACATTCCATGTTTTTTGCACGCATCACTAAGCATTTTTAAAACGTCTTTACCGTAAGGCGTGTTCATAATGTTATAGTCTGTGTGCTTTGTATCCCACATACAAAATCCGTCGTGGTGCTTTGCCGTAAAGCAAATATATTTCATACCGCACTTTTTGGCGAGTAATACCCACTTTTCAGGATCATATTCATTGGGATTAAATTCCGCTGCCATTGACTCGTACTCGTCATGTGGTATATTATAACGAGCAAGCGCCTGCTCGTGAAGACCAAGCGCGGCATAAGGCCCCCAATGAATAAACATACCAAATTTATTATCAAATTTTACATTGGTCATAAAAACCTCGTAATCAAAAATTATTTAGCATAAAAAGCCTTTATATCTTTAATTTTGTAATTCTCATCATAAGAATTAATTACAACCTCATACTTTGAAGCACGTAGTGGACTGAATTTACAAATTACCTTGTGACCTATTGTTTTGCCCTCAAAAAGCAAGATTTTCTTGTGCCTATATGCAGGAAGATAACCATAAACACTAAACGATTTAACCTTTTGTCCGTTTGTCAAATCCTCTTTAATAACAACGCAGTTTGTAAGACGATCTTCGAATGGCATTTTCCAGTTTTCAATAACCGGTTCATCATAAACTATTGTGTAAATATCGCCATCTTTAGTAAACTTACCAAAGTTTGCAGGAGTGCCGTAAGCCGATTTTATGCGTTTACCGAGTTCCAATATTCGCTTGACATCAGCATCCGGCAAAAGACCGCGACTGTCCGGACCAATATTAATAAGAAAGTTTGAACCGTGACCTACTGACATTTCGTACATACCAAATAGTTCTTCTTCGCTTTTGATTGTATCTTCGTTAAGATCATAAAACCATGTTGCGCGCAATTTACAATCACACTCCGCTGGTAAAAACACCGCTTCAGAAAGTTTTTGTTCCTCGGTTGCAAGCTCGGAAAAATCGGTTGACGATACAACAAGTGGATTATTAAGCGATGCGTAACCGTCCTCATTACCTACCCAACGCACACCGGGTGTCCACTCAGGATCGCAGAAGGTAAGCAAATCAGGTTGCATATCATTCATTGCCTTAACAATACGCTTTTTATCATATTCATGACCTTCACTACCGCAACCGTCAAACCACAAATAGTCAATCTTACCGTAATTTGTAAGCAGTTCGGTAATTTGGTTTATAAAATAATCATCATATGCTTTTGCATCATCAAAGGGTATAGAATATTTACCCCACTGCGCGGGTGAATAGTAAAGGCCTACCTTAATGTCATACTTGCGGCAAGCATCAACAAACTCGCGCACAACATCACCTTTTCCATCTTTCCACGGAGTCTGAGCCACACTATAATTTGAATATTTGCTGGGCCATAGCGCAAAACCATCATGATGCTTTGTAGTAAGAATCGCGTAGGTAGCGCCTGCTTCTTTAGCCGTACGAATCCACTGCTCACAATCAAGCTCGGTAGGGTTAAATTTTTCAGGCGGCATATCTTTATTATCCCAGTCCACATGTCCCGGATAAAAGCTACGAATGCCAAAATGGAAAAACATACCGTATTCCCAATCTAAAAACTCAAGTTGCTTCTTATAGCCGTTCATAAAAATACTCCTTTATTTTTTACCCGCCTTTGCAGCATCTAAAATATTGGTAACCATACCACGATTGCCGTCTACGTCGTTAAGTTCACCGCAAATTTGTTCACGTGTAATTCCGCGCAATTCCATAAGTTCGCTAATTGAACAAAAACGATATCCGGCTCTATAAAAATCGGGCAATAATTCTTCTAGTATTTTGTATGTATCGGTAGCGTATTGCTGAACCTCGTGACAAAGAATTATATCGCCATCTTTCCATGTACCAATACCTTTTTTAAATACGTCATAACGATCGTTGTATGTTTTGGTAGTATCCCAATCTAAAGCATCATGTTTAAGCCATATGACGGGGAACTTAAACTCATCGCATATTTTAAAGGTATTTTCCGTAGGTTTAATGTTAGGCGGCCTGTAACAACTTACTTTATAAGATGAACCGTCACGGGCTTTAAGGTTAGATTCAAGTTTTTGTGTAAGATTATTTATATCGGTTTTGAGCGCATCATATGTAACCGCAGAGCCTCCTGTACCACCGATTGTTGCCACAAGATGATTGTCGCCATGATTGCCGATGTCCCAACCGTAATTTACGGCATTTTGCATTTTGGTATACTCATAGTCACCTTTAATATTACGGCCATTTACAAAAAATGTACCTGCGCCATCAAATGCAGCGAAGTACTCAACATATTTTGGCATCAAGTCGCCGGGACCATCATCAAACGTAAATGCTATAAGCTTAAAATCTTCCGAATGACTTTTCCACTCATAATCAATATCAACAAGCTTATCTTCTTGAGGTTCATCGGGTTCTGACGAGATGGTAGAATTCTCGCTTGAAACAGTTTCTTGTAAACTTGCGTTGTTCCCCTCAGAAACATTTGAACTAACAACATCTTCACTAGACACGTTTGCATCCCCCTCGACAATAATTTCTTCTTCAACAATAACCTCTACTTCATCCGAAAAGTGCTGCGATGTACTGCCGTTACAACCTGCAAAGGTAAAAACGAGCGCAAATATCAACAAAAAAACAACTGTTTTTTTAATCATTTCTTATTCTCCTAAAAAGTCTTTTAAATATACAAAATATTCCGGTGTGTGGAATTTCCCACGCATTGTAGGACTTAGCGCAAACAAGTGCTTTTCGCTTTCGCCACCATCGGTTTCGATACGATATGCATTAAAGTAAATATCGTTTAGATCGGTACGCACACAGTCCTGATCAAACCAAAGTTCTGCTATATAACCACCGTCGGTAAGCGTAACTTTGCTCTCGATAAAACAATCGTCAACTAAATCCAGTTTTAAAACGGGGCCGTCCGCATCCTCGCCACATTTTTCAATAAGACCTATCATAAGTACATTTTCAGGACTAATTTCTATTTCAAAATACTTTTTGCGTTCAGGGTCACTACCGATCAATATTTCACAAATATCACCCGAAGAATGTATATCATTATAGTTGTGGAACGGACAATAATATTTAGAATTTTTACAATCAAATTTAAAGTAAAGCCTACTGTTTATTGCGTTTATTTCAACAGTAGTATCATAAACAGCAACGCTACCGTCGCGGCAATTTTTAAGATTGTAAACCACTTTTACACACACCCCTAATTTAAAACTTTTACAATTAAATTCTAACATTATGGATATATAAAGTCAAGAAAAAAGCAACGGAAACCGCTGCTTTTTTTACACTCTATCATTTTACTTTTAACCAAATAAAACTGCGTTGTTCGCTAAATTTTACGGTTATTTCGTCCCCATTTATTTGAATATCGTTGTTGGCGTTTTGATAAATAATTTCTTGTGCCTTGCCAGCGATATTAATGGGCAATTTGAATGTGTATGTATCCTTGTTTGTCGATTCACGGAACAAAATCAAGTGTGTTGTTCCCTCGCCCAAACAACAGTAGCCCGAAAAGCTTGCGCCGTCAGGACGGTTACCTACAGGCACTACTCGCGACTTGAACAGTTCTTTTTTGTAATCCTTGTAAACACCCGAAATCTTAGCCAAAACCTCAGCATCTTCATCAGCTAGATTACTCATTTCCATCCAGAAAAGCGGATTTGCCACCATAACGGTTGCAAATAAATAGTCCGAGCTATAAATGTTTGGCGCAAATAGTACACCCTCGTATTTATCACAGTTACGGCGAGTGTTAAGTAGTTCCATTTGCAAACGACGGGTAGGAATAACGTGGGCTAAAGTCCACACGTTCTTAAAGGTGTTGTGCGGAAAATAATTTGGGAAATCGGTATAACGATTCTCCACAAATAAACTGCCAAACTGACTTTGGTAGACATAACCAAATCTGTCCTCGGCGGTAACATCAAGGTTAAAGCGTATATCGCCTTTGGTGCGATTTACAAGCTCTTGCATAAAACGAGTAAATCTCATTTCACAAAGCTTGTTACGTATTTTTACACCATCAAGTTTAAAGTAACGTACTCCATAAGTGGTATATAAATTCATAAGAGTTTCGACGTCTTTTTCATAGTTTGCAAAATCATTTGATGAGTCGGGGCTAAACCACAAACCAAACTCAATACCGCATTCTTTCGCCTTGTCTACTACTACCTTTAAGCCATTTGGAAATCTTTCTGGGTTAACTTGCCAAAAGTCGCTATTATCGGCGTAATAGCCTTCCCATACGCCACCTTTTTTGCGCAATGAATTTGCTGTAATACCAATCTGCCAACCATCATCAATTTGGATTATATCAACGCCCATTTGCTTTGCGCGGTCAAGTTCACGCAGCATAAACGACTCGCAAACCGCCATATCTTGACTGCGGTCACCCCAAGTGTTAGACATTGTAAATAATGCGCCGCGAGGGTCGTCGGTGCAAAACGCGGTGTTATAACGCCACATTTCTTCATGGATATTTTCGGTTTTTCCTACACCTACAGCCGATGCATAATACGGCACCTTGCCGTCGGGTATATTGTTAAAGTCAATACCCGTACCAAAAAGTGTAGCATAAAGGCTGCCCTGCATTGTAAAATCAGGCCCCTTGCGATTAAGAGCGGAACTTTCGGTCGGAGAGTGCTTTACCATCATAATTGAGTTGCCACTTGTGTAATCATTTATACAAAATATGTTACCGTCACGCTTGAGCTCACCATTTCTAAAAATGTAAACAGAAGCTTCAGTCTCTTCTAGTAACATATCATTGTAGTCAGTTTTATCATAAAGTTTATATGAGTTAACGTTTAAATGTCCTGCGTTTAAAGGAATGCTATCAAGTATATCAAAATGTATTGTATCGGCATTTGATTCCTTATTTTGCTCATTTTCAACGCCGGTAGGACCTGCTTTTTCTGCCGCATCTTCTACAACGCCAATTTCACCTTGTTTTGAAACAAAGTTTTGATTATAAATAAAACCTACTTCCGGAAAAATTATATACTCATACCACATAGCGCCGTTATTGCCTTTAAGACAAAGTGATGCCTTTAGGTGTCGTTGCATAACGTATGGATTTTCAATAATCTCGGTTTCAAATTTTATTTCCGGTTTTTCGTTTTCATCAAGCACCGGACAACGCTGCCATAACGAGCTACCCGACCATTCAAAACCTGTCGTTACATCCGAAATCTTTTCGTTGCGAATTTTAGTTCCGTTTATACGTATAATTTTTTCTATTTTACTGTTACCAAGTCGCACAGTAGCAGTGTTTTCATCATATATTGCATAGCAATCTTTAAACATAATCTTCCCCCTTGGGTTTTCTTTAGTTTATAATAACATATTTGAAATTAAATGCAAGAAAAAAGAACGGAAATTTAAAATTCCCGTTCTTAAAATAATGTTTATCTATTAATTTTTATGGATTAAATTTCACAATAACACTTTCGTTTCCTTTAGTAACCGCAAAACAATGATTGTATAACGCACTTGCAGAATCGCCTTCAATTTCATTTGAAACAACATTGAATTCTTCATCAATAAAATAAAGTTTACCATCAATTTTTACCATTGCGTATCCATTGTCAAAGCTTGTTGCATCATCATAAAAATTATATTCTTTTCCTGTTTTATCTATATATCCCCATTTACCGCTACTGTTTTTAACTAAAATATATTTAGAATCCGAAATGCCCATTTGTGAATATTCGGCAATTATTTGATTTTTTTCAATATCAAAAAGATAATAGTTGCCATCAAAATAAAATTTAGATAAAGAATTTACCGAAAAGCAAGGATAACCATTGGCATTATGTGACGGATAAAACATAAAATCATTTACGCTACCGCCCTTATTTTGTGCCCATGTATATAAGCTGTTACCTTCCCAAACACTATTACAGATATCCGATTTAACAGTATCTGTATTCATATAATGCATTTCTCCATAGCAAACAATATTATCAAACAATATGTAGGTATCCTCACTCATCAACCAATAATTAGTTGCTACCACACTATGATTATAACCGATACTTTTAACAACTTCGCCTTTTAAATTTATTATTTCTACCGATCTGTTAAGGTCGCAGGGACAACCGTCTTTAACAAGCCAAGTATATCCTTGCTTGTTAAATTGGCCACAAAAAGTAGTTTCCATTTGGAAAAAAGAATATATTTCAGTACCATCTAACTTTTTGTATACTCTTTTGGATTCCCAGGTTTCGTGACCCTCTACTTCCCACTCTCCAAATTCTGTAAGAAGCACAATGCCGTTACCGCAATGTTCTATGGTTGCGTTTTCATCTTCATACACCAGTTTTCCGGTTTTATCATAAACGTATCTTCTTTCAAAAACGGCATACCCGCCATCACTAATCGTACCGCTGCTATATTGAAAGTCAACCAAAAGCTTGCCGTTAGAATCTATCATACCTACTTGATTTTCATCATTAATTACAAGTATTATACCATCTATACAGTTGCTATAACGTTTATAATTGAATGTTTCGATATTTTTTTTCGATTCGCCAAGAGTTACATCCCAATTATTTAAATATTGCATAAGCAAACCATAGTCTTTGTTGTTAACGCTATTATCAACATTAACATCAGCACTAACTTCATTTATTGTAACACTCCAGCTATTAAGATATTGCATAAGTAAGCCAAGATCCTTATTGTTAATAACGGTATCATCATTCACATCACCGTATATTAATGTATCGCCTGCCTCAGCTAAAGACGAAAACGAACCAGCCGATAGCAACAACAAAATAAAGGCTAATAAAACAGATAAAAATTTTTTCATAATTACCTCCGAAAACACTTTATAAAATAATGCAATAACATAGTACTGACAGTATACAATAATTGATTTTAAAAATCAATAAAAAAGGATACACTATTTGGAGTAATGCGTTGGGTATCCTGTTTTGTATCACTTGTACGAAAACTCAGCAAAAGACCGATTTTACTTAAAAATGTAATTAATTTTCAAATTCAAACATTTTTGTATTGTAGGCAAAAATTATTTGGCCATTATGTTTTTTTGATAAAACTAAATAAAACTCATCTCCATTATTAGAACTTTCATAAACAGTTTTATGCAACATTGAAAATAGCGAAGTCCACGAATAACTTTTATCGAGAATAAAATATGTTCCATAGCGCGAAAAATGCAAACGAAAATATCCTCTGTCACGTATGCGATTATAGCATCTTTTTCTTTAGAAATCATTTTATCTTTAACTACACAATCAGTATTATGTAATGCTTTATGTAATTTAATGATGTCCAAAACCTGAAATACTACTAAAGTTAACATAATAACCGCAAAACAACCAAAAGCCACTTTATAGAAAAATATAGGTATACAAATTAAAAATATAACAAATAAAAGAAGAGCAAAAGTAATTTCTATAAATTCAATATACCTCTCTTTAAGCAATTTCTGTAAATCGGTTTTGATGTTTTTAATAGTCAGTATTTCTTTTTGTGTTTTATCACCGCCTTGAGTTTAGTATAGCATAAAAGCGGCAGAAAGGCAAACATTAGTAGTATTATGCGTTTCGTAAAATATGTTATTAATCCGAAGAAACATACAACGCTTACGCTTTGATAACATACAGTTCGCATTACGAACTGATTACATACTCGCTACGAGAGATTACATACCGATCATTCGAATTGGATACAAAAAAAGAAGGAAGCAGTTTTGCTTCCTTCTTTTTTTGTGTTGGCATCTACTTATTTTCCCAGGCAGCTGCCCGCCAAGTATCTTCAGCGCAAGTGAGCTTAACTTCTGTGTTCGGTATGGGAACAGGTGGACCCTCACCGCAATCAACACCAACTGTGGCGCCTCAAGTAGGACTCGAACCTACGACAACTCGGTTAACAGCCGAGTGCTCTACCGACTGAGCTATTAAGGCAAATATTGCCGGATAAATAAATCCGGCGTTTGTGTCGGCATCGCCCTATCTTCCCAAGCGGCTTCCCACTAAGTATTTTCGGCACTGTTGAGCTTAACTACTGTGTTCGGAATGGGAACAGGTGGACCCTCAACGCCATCAACACCGACTATATGATAAACAGATATACTGCTTATACCTTTAAAAATGGTGACCCGTACGAGATTCGAACTCGTGTTGCCGGCGTGAGAGGCCGGAGTCTTAGGCCACTTGACCAACGGGCCAAATTTCCAAATGGATGGTACACCATCAGGGACTCGA
>JAZQYL010000053.1:0-10084 GCA_045633485.1 Acutalibacteraceae bacterium
CGGAATATTAACACCGGTTACATTTGGACCAAAGGAATCACCCTTCTACATCAACTGGGTAGATAGCATAAATCCCGACAATACAAGCGATGGCGTAATCGCAACACTTACCTTTAAGGTAAAGGATGATGCGGCGCTTGGCACATCGGTTATATCCATTAACTATGATCCGGCAGACGTTTATAACTCTGCTTTCGAGGACGTAGCATTCGAAAAGAATAGCGGAACAGTTGAGATAAAGGATTACACACCGGGCGATGTTAACGGCGACGGCGTTGTTAACAACAAGGACTTAGGTCTACTTATGCAGTATCTTAACAACTGGAAGGTTGAAATTATATACGATGCTGCCGACGTTAACGCAGACGGCGCAGTTAACAATAAGGACTATGGTTTACTTATGCAGTATCTTAACAACTGGAAGGTTGAACTAAAGTAGTACTTGAAAAACAAATAATAAAAGTGCACGGAAATTTCCGTAAACTTTTTGCTTGATAAAACTATATTTTATTTAAATGTAACCTGCGCTACGCGAACACACAAACTTTGTCCGTATGTAAAGTTTGTAAAGTTTACTGATAGTGTATCGCCTTTTTGTGCAAAAGCAAGTTCTTCGTCATTGTCCATCCATTTGATAGACTCGACCTCGCGGTCAAATTTTTCGAGTGTGATAGCGCCTTCTTCTTTAAAGCCAAGTGATACGTTAATATCACCACCGCTTTTAACATCAAATTTAAAAATATAAGCGGTGTTTTCATTATAATAATCTTTTAAAACAAACTCTTGTTTGTCGGTATATGTTATATATGGTCTGCCATTATAAATTGCGGTGCCGTATGTGTTCATCCAACGACCGATACATTCCATAATACCTTTTTGTATTGTGGGAACCGTACCGTCGGGGTTAGGACCGATATTAAGCAAGAAATTAGCGCCAACCTTACGGCAATTACACAAACTTTCAATTAATGTTTTAACGGGTTTAAAATTAATATCATCGGCAACGCCCCAGTGGTCGCAAAGCGTTTCACACATTTCGCCCGCCATATATTTGGGTTGTCCGCGGCGGTCAAGCGGTTCTGCCATACCGCGTTCAAATGTAACCGAGTCGATTTCACTGTTACCCATTTTACCTTGTGCGTGAAGACCTGTGTTGTTAATAACCATTGCCTCGGGCTGTAGTCGATGAATCATTTTGTAAAGGTCGTCTTCTTTCCAATCGGCGTCGGGCTTTGACCAGTTGCCGTCAAACCAAAGTCCGCCAATTTTACCATACTTGGTACAAAGAATTTCAACACTTTTATAAAGGTAATCAAGATAAGCATCAAAATCATTTTCAAAATCGGGATGATGCCAGTCAAGTGTTGTGTGGTAAAAGAAAGGAACAATATCTACCTTGCGACATTCTTCGACAAATTCTGCAATTATATCTCGACCGGCAGGAGAGTTGAGTGAATTAAAATCAGAAAGTCCTCGTGGATCGTAAAGCGAAAAACCCTCGTGATGACGGGTTGTAAGGCAAACGTATTTGCATCCTGCCGCCTTTGCGGTGGTAACTATGTCGTGCATACCAACACAGTCAAATGTTTTTGCCAATTCCTGATATTTTTCCATACCGTCTTTATAATATTTAAACACCCATTCACCATGACCTAATTGTGAGTAAAGGCCATAATGTACAAACATACCAAAGCCTAATTGTTCAAAGTCTTTTATGTATTGCGGCGCTATGGGAAGCTGATTGTTCATAAGTAAAACTCCTTATTAAAATTCGTAAATAAATAAAAAAACCGACAAGTATTTTTTACTTGCCGGTTTCTTGGCGCAGATGGAGGGATTCGAACCCTCGAACTACTTTTAATAGTTACACGATTTCCAATCGTGCGCGCTCGACCAGCTACGCGACATCTGCATAAATAGTGGGGTTTTAAAAAATATAAATTTTTTAAAAAAGTAAGTGTACAACTTATACAATTGTGACTTGCATATTATATAGGATAAGCAATAAAAAATCAAGTACTAATTTTTTTATTGAAATTATTTTTTAAAATGATATAATGTTTTTTGTGGTGATTATATGAAAAAATTTCAGCTTGTATTTGATTTTTTTATAATTATAATAGCGGCGGCGTTATCGGCCTTAGGGCTATATAGTTTTGTTAATCCTGCAAACTTTGCCCCAAGCGGTGTTGACGGTATAGCCATGATGCTGCAAAAATTAACCAATATAAATATGGGTTACATATCACTTGCAATAAACATTCCTTTGCTTATAATTGCGTGGTTCTTTATTAGTAAAAAATATGTTATTTATACAACGTTGTTTACGGTTATTTCATCCGGTATGATGATAGTTATGGAAAAGATAGATATGTATCAGTACATAGCGCAAAACAACGCTTGGATACCGGTGCTGGCATCGGGTATTATACTCGGCATTAGAACGGCAATTATGATTAAAATAGGCGGTTCGTCGGGCGGCGTGGATATTGTTTCTTGTATTATTCAGCAAAAGAAACCGTATATAAATATTGAAAGTTTAATATCAATTTTTTGTTATGTAATCATAGGTGTTTCATTCTTTGTATATGGAAATATTGAGAGTATAATTATGTCTGTAGCACAGATGTTGATATTTAATTTTGCTATGAATTATATGCTTAAAACCACACGTAACGCAGTTGAAGCTCGTATAATTACCGACAATCCCGATGCTTTTAAGGAAGATATTATAAATAATTTAAAGCACGGCGCCACCGTTACGGATTGTAAGGGTATGTTTACGGGTGACGATAAAAAGATGATAATAACCATAATAAACCTAAGACAAATGGATGATCTAATTAAAATTTCAAAAAAACATCCAAACTCTTTTATATACTTCAGCGAAGTAAACGGTGTTTGGGGCAATTTCAGATGGAATAAATCAGACGCAGTAAAATAAATTTTTTAGTCGCATTCGAAACACTTCGTTATGCGGCTTTTTTTATTGTCATAAAGCAAAAAACTTTTACATAGTATTTATCAGTAAAAAAATTTATAAATGCAAAAGTTTCGGAGGAATATTTATGGCAAATAAAAGTATATACGAGGATATTGCTTTAAGAACGGGCGGCGATATTTATTTAGGAATCGTGGGACCTGTAAGGACAGGAAAATCAACCTTTATTAAACAATTTATGGATAAACTTGTAATGCCTAATATACCTGAAGAATACCAAAAAGAACGCGCAAAAGATGAATTGCCGCAATCGTCTTCGGGACGTACGATTATGACTACCGAACCAAAGTTTATACCCGAAAAAGCGGTGAATATAAATATAGATAATGCAGCAAATATGAATGTAAGACTTATAGATTGTGTAGGCTATATTGTGCCCAGCTCATTAGGTTATATCGAAAATGATCAACCGCGTATGGTTAATACACCATGGTATGAAGAACCGATACCTTTTAATATGGCGGCTGAAATCGGCACTAAAAAGGTTATTGATGAGCATTCTACAATTGGTCTTGTTATTACTACCGATGGCAGCATCAGCGACATACCGCGCGAGGAATATATGGAAGCAGAGGATAGGGTAATAGCCGAGCTAAAACAAATAAACAAACCGTTTGTTGTTTTGCTTAATTCGCTTGAACCTGATTCCGACACAGCAATTGAGATTGCAGAAAATATTTCCAATAAGCATAAAATTCCTGTAATGCCCATTAATTGTCTTGATCTTACACCAAATGATATTAAACAGGTTTTGTCACGTATTCTTTATGAATTTCCTATTAAAGAAATAAACGTTAATTTTCCAAAATGGATAAATACTTTGCCGATTGACCATTGGTTGCGCAGTGATTTAATAAAATCACTTAAAATGGCAGATGGTATTAAACATATACGGGATATAAATAATTTTGCAGAATGTATTAAAAAAAGCGAAAATACAAATAATTGTAAAATTGAAAAAATTGATTTGGGTTTTGGAAAAGCTGACATTAACGTAGAGATACGTCCAAATCTTTTTTATAAGGTTTTAGCTGAAAACACCGGACTAATTATTAATGATGAGATGGAATTGATGAACAGTATTACCGAACTTGCTGAAATAAAGAAAAAATATATGCGTGTTAAGGATGCTCTTGATGAAGTAGAGGCAACCGGTTATGGCATAGTAATGCCAGATATTCACGAGTTAACATTGGAAGAGCCCGAAATTGTAAAACAGGGCGGTAGGTATGGCGTTCGACTTCGCGCATCTGCGCCATCAATACATTTAATGAAGGCAAATATTACTACCGAGGTTAGTCCTATTGTAGGAACCGAAAAACAGTCAGAAGATCTGATAATGTATCTTTTGAACGAGTTCGAGGAAGATCCGGTTAAGATATGGGATTCTAATATTTTTGGTAAATCGTTGCACGAGCTCGTTAACGAAGGATTGCATACAAAACTTGCACGTATGCCGATTGATGCCAGAATGCGTGTACAGGAAACCATCGAAAGAGTAATAAACGACGGTTGTAACGGCCTTGTTTGTATAATACTGTAGTCTTAATAATTTTTCTTGCAAAAGCCGACTTTATATGTTATTATGTAAAAAATGTTTGTTTTTGTGGGGGATAGTATGAAAACAAAGATGCTTTTAAAACTTTTAGTTGTTTTATCACTATGCTTAACGCTTCTTTTGGTATTTACCGCTTGTCGCGATCGCGAAATTTACGCCGGTTCAGATGATTTTGATTCATATCCTGATTATTGGAATGATTTTAATGAAGATAGCGGTGATATCTACCTTCCGGATGAAAACAACAATTCTTCCGATGAGCAAAATGATAACACTTCAGATACTTCTGATGTTTCGGACACATCTTCCGAAGATTTTACTGCTAATTTTACTGACGAAGATGATGAATCCACCACACCAGGTGAAACAGATACCGATAACGACGGCATAACCGATGATAAAGATAATGATGACGATGGCGACGGTATTCCTGATGAAGAAGAAAACAAAAACGGCAATCAAGGCCCACTCGTATTTTTTTAATAACTAAATTTAACACCGTACTTTTTAAGTAAAAGTACGGTGTTTTTTTATTTTTGTTTTATAGAAGATAATGGGTTAGAGTCGATTGCGTTTTTGATTTGTGTATCAGAAATATGCGTGTAAATTTGCGTCGTACCAAGGTTGGCGTGACCTAAAATATCCTTAAGCACACGAATGTCAACATCTCCATGTTGATACATAAGCGTTGCGGCGGTGTGACGAAGTTTGTGGGTAGATAGTCCTTGACCGCCAAGCCCCGCTTTATCAAGATAGGTTTTAACAATATGCTGAACAGTTTTGTTGCTAATGCGCTTTTTGTTTCGGCTTATAAACAATGCATTTCTGTCGGCGTAATTGATTGCGTCGTTTGGCCTTACGGCAAGATATGCCTTTAGCGCATCTGCGCACGCTGCGTTTATGTACACAATTCGTTCTTTATTTCCTTTACCCAGCAGTCGCATTGTTCCATCTGCACGTATATCACTAAGGTTTAGTCCGCATAGTTCGGATAAACGCATACCGCAGTTTAAAAACAGGGTTAGTATGCAGTAATCACGTTCTTTATTTGGGCCGTCAACCGCCGCAAGCAATTCCAGCGAATCTTCAAGGCTTAAATGTTTTGGCAAAGCATTTTTAACCTTTGGTGATTCCAACATTTCGGCGGGATTGGTTTCGAGTAGATGAATTTGTGATGTTAAATATTTGAAGAAAATGCGCAACGTAGATGTTTTTCGAGCGCGTGTTGCGGCGTTGTTGCCACGTTCGTCTTTGCAAAAAACAATAAAAGCATATAAATCCGAAATAGTAACGGTACTTATGAGCTGTGCGTCTACCGAGGAAATATCAATTTCTTCAAAAGTGGACTTTGAATCCACCTTGCCGCGAATAAGCAACAAATATCTAAAAAAGGTTTGTAGGTCAAGATAGTATTCATCTACCGAACGTGACGACTTTCCCTTGATCGTTTCGTTGTAGGTTAAAAAATCGCGAATGATAGGAGGACATGACAGTAATATTTCGTGCTTCATATTGTAACTCCCTCCGTAAAATGATATAATTATTTTAACATTTAAATTATAAAAATGCAACATTAAAGATTTTGCCGAAAGCCTTAATAATATTAATCAAGGTCTACAATGTGCGATTGATGATAAAATAAAAAGCGAACGTTTTAAAACAGAACTGATAACTAATGTGTCACACGATATTAAAACTCCGCTTACTTCTATAGTTAATTATGTGGATTTAATTAAAAAAGAGGATTGCTCAAACCCTAAAATAAATGAATATATTGAAGTCCTGGATCGACAATCTAATCGCCTTAAAAAACTTATTGAGGATTTGGTGGAGGCATCAAAAGCATCATCGGGTACACTTTCAGTTAAACTGGAAAGATGTAATCTTTCAGTTCTTGTAAATCAAGCAATAGGAGAATTTACCGAAAAACTTGAAAATGAAAATTTAACCGTTGTGCAATCAATTGAAAATCAAAATATATATGTGTTGGCTGATGGTAAAAGGCTATGGCGGGTATTTGACAATTTGCTTACTAACATATGTAAATATGCTTTACCCGGTACGCGAGTATATATTGATCTGATAAGTGATCAAAACAAAGCAACGGTAACTTTTAGAAACATTTCAAAACAGGCGATAAATCTATCCGGAGAAGAACTAACAGAACGTTTTGTCAGAGGAGATCGTTCGCGCAATACCGAGGGTAGCGGACTGGGGCTTTCTATCGCAAAAAGTTTAACAGAACTGCAAAAAGGAATTTTCGAAATAACTACCGACGGCGATCTCTTTAAAGTAAAGATTACTTTTAATATTATTGATTAAGGATTGAATTATGCGAACTTTTGAAATGTCGAATGTAGAGCAATTGTTGCTCAAAAGAAGGATAAAACGCAAAAAGAGAATAAGAAATATCATTATAAGTCTTATAACAATAGCTATTCTTGGGGTTTTAACATTTAGCATTTTTTTGCACCAGAACAACGGTAGATTACCGCGCAAACCGTTAAATGCAAAAACACTTGATGTTCCTGAATATGTAGATAAACAATATTTGAACATTGGACGTGCGCGTACAGGGGTAAAGCTGCTTGAAATTAATAATATTGTTATACACTACGTCGGTAATGCGAAAACCACAGCGCAAAACAATCACGACTATTTTAATAAAACAGACACTGATGTTTGTTCTCATTTTATAGTAGGTCTTGACGGCGAGATAATACAGTGTGTACCAATTGACGAAAAATCAAATGCCAGTAACAACCGTAATCTTGATACTATATCTATAGAAGTATGTCATCCGGATAATACGGGGGAGTTTAACGACGTTACATATCAATCGCTTGTAAAACTTACAGCATGGCTTTGTGATAATTCAGGTCTTAAATCAAAAGATGTCATAAGACATTATGATATTACAGGTAAAGAATGTCCTAAATATTTTGTAACACACGAGGATGCCTGGGAAGATTTTTTACTGGATGTAAAAGAAAAACTAAAGCAATATTAAAAAGTCCCTATTAAACAATAGGGACTTTTATGTTTAAAATAGAGTAAGTATATCTTCTTTTGGTCGGTAGCCGACTATGCGACCGCTTTCTTTTCCGTTTTTAAAAACTATAAGTGTAGGTATACTTGCAACACCGTATTTAATTGCGATTTCAGGATCGGAATCCACGTTAATTTTGCCTACGGTTATATCGGTTCGTTCGTTAGATATTTCTTCAACAATAGGAGCTATCATTTTGCATGGACCGCACCAATCAGCGTAAAAATCCACAAGCGTGGTACCGGACGAAATTTCGGTTATAAAATTATCTTTATTTAATTTTTTTAGCATTTTAATTCCTCTCAATCTTTTGTTTTGTAGTATAGCATACAGTGGCAAAAACCCTCAAAATCAGGGTCGGCAATCTGAGCTTTGAATTCTTCGCAAATACATTTGTATTCGGGAAGTTTTCCAAGTCTGCAAGGGCAATAGCCGTCTTTTTCTTTAAGACCTTGTTTTATGGTTTCGACAATTTTTTTATCAGGATTAAACTTCACTGCCATAGCTACTATACCTCAAATTAAAATTATTTTATAAAATTATTATATCACAAAACATCAGATATGTCTACCCGTATGATATTTGAGTTATAAAATTTTTATTGTTAAGTTATGCGTAAAAAATATTGAAACACAATACCTATTCACTATTGTTTTCCAAAAATCCCGAATGCGTTTTTAGTGAATAGTGAAAAAGTAAAATCCCGCTCTCTTACGAGAACGGGATTTTTGGTGCCGCTGACCGGACTTGAACCGGTACGGTATCGCTACCGAGGGATTTTAAGTCCCTTGTGTCTGCCTATTCCACCACAGCGGCGTCTAAAATATAATATATCAAAGAGTGCGGTTTGTCAAGGGTTTTTTTAATATAAATAAAAAACAAGCGTGGCTTTCGCTACGCCTGTTCTATTAACTCGCCAATGCAGTAATCGTCTACAATGTCTTTAATTAAAACGTTTTTAATTTTACCGGTAAAATCCTCGTTTGTACAAATTGCAACTCTTGTATAATTGGGGGTATATCCTTCATTTTTTGTTCCGCTGAATGTTTCAAATAAAACGGGGTAGGTGTTTCCAGTTTGCGAGTTTAAAAACCGATATTCAGTTTGTTTTGTAACTTGCGCCATAAGGTGCGCACGACTTTGCTTTTCGGCATTGCTTACTTGATTTTTTAGTCCTGCGGCTATTGTGCCATTTCGTCGTGAATAGGCAAAAATATGCGCTCTGGCAAAACCGATTCTTTTTGCAAATTCTAAACTTTTATTAAACTCTTCTTCCGTTTCACCGGCAAAACCAACCATAATATCGGTGGTTATAGCGGCATCGTGGAAAATAGCACGAATTCTATTTACCAAATCTTCATAAAAGGCGCTATCGTAATGACGGTTCATTCGCTTTAGCGTTTCGTCGCAACCCGATTGTAACGACAAATGAAATTGTGGGCAAAATTTTGGTTGAGCTTTAAAACGATTTAACATTTCATCAGTTATATGGTCGGGTTCAAGTGAGCCCAAACGTACTCTTTTAATACCATCAACTTGGCACACCACATCAACCGCGTCACAAAGATTAAAGTTTTCACCCTTGCCGTAAGAGGTAAGATTAATACCAACCAAAACTATTTCACTAAATCCGTTATTAGCAAGACGCTCGGCCTCGACTTTAATATCCTCAATCGTACGTGAGCGAACACGACCACGCGCATAAGGAATGATACAGTATGTACAAAAACGGTCACAACCATCTTCAATTTTCATATAAGCGCGTGTGCGCTCGTTAAAGCTGCTTAAACCGATTGTATTATATTTATCATTCTTTTGATGTTGGTTTATTTCAAAAATTCGTTCGTTATTATATTTATTAATTGCATCAATTACCTTTGAAACATCGCGGTTGCCTATAACTATATCGGCTTCAATTAGATTTTTTGCCTCATCGGGAAAGGCTTGTACCATACAACCTGTAAGGGCGATAACTGCATTCGGAAACTGTCGGCGCATACGTCGTACAAGCTGACGTGTTTTGCGGTCGCTTTCGGCAGTAACTGTGCAAGAGTTAATAACAACGGCATCAACTGTTAAGTTTTTGTCGCTGGTATGTCCCATATTAAGTAGTGCTTCGCGCATAGTTTCGGTTTCGTATTGGTTTACTTTGCAACCCAAAGTATGAAAAATTATGTTCATTAAACTACCTCGTTAAAAGTATTACCTAGATATTTTAATCAAAAAAACTGCCAATGTCAATTGATATATTGCTTTTTGAAGTTATCGGTGTTAAAATAATATAAAAAATTTACATTGTAGGGGACGGCGCCTAGACGTCCCGTTAATAAAATTAACCAAAAGGAGAATGTTGCGATGAAAAAGCTATTATCTTTAATAATGGCAACGGCAATTATAATTTGCGCTGCGCCAATAGGCGCATTCACATTAACTGCAAACGCGGAAACCGACGGTTACTATACCTATGAGGTAGTCG
>JAZQYL010000054.1:0-2341 GCA_045633485.1 Acutalibacteraceae bacterium
GAATGTGGTGCCATAATTGATTCGCGTGTAAACGATGAACAGTTAAAAGGCATAACAAATCTTGACGGTTTTATACCCCAAACCAGCGTTTGCGTGGTTTATGGAATATGTAAAAATTGCAGTAAGCAATAAAAATAATAATAAAAAATTTAATTTTTGGAGGATTTTAAAATGAAAAAATTTGTATGTATGATTTGCGGTTACACTCACGAAGGCGATAAGGCACCCGATTCTTGCCCAATTTGTAAAGCACCCGCTTCAAAGTTTCAAGAACAAGCAGGCGAAAAAACATGGGCAGCAGAACACGTTGTAGGTATTGCAAAGGGTGTTGACCAAAGAATTATTGACGGTCTTCGCGAAAACTTTAACGGCGAGTGCTCAGAGGTGGGTATGTACCTTGCAATGTCACGTGTAGCTCACCGCGAAGGTTATCCCGAAATTGGTCTTTACTGGGAAAAGGCCGCTTTAGAAGAAGCAGAGCACGCTGCAAAATTTGCAGAGCTTTTGGGTGAAGTTGTTACCGATTCTACCAAGAAAAATCTTGAAATGCGCGTTGATGCCGAAAACGGCGCAACACTTGGCAAATTTGAACTTGCAAAACTTGCAAAAGAGTTAGGTCTTGATGCTATTCACGACACCGTTCATGAAATGGCACGCGACGAGGCTCGTCACGGCAAGGCATTTGAGGGCTTACTCGCTCGTTATTTCAAATAATTCAGCATTTGGGGGAGTGTTTATAAGCACTCCCCTTTTTTTAAATTACACAGGGGGAAAGAAAAATGAAAAAACTATTTGCATTACATTTGCTCACAGCTTTGTTACTTTTGCTTTCTGCCTGCGATAATACTGCTGGCGGCACTATGGAAAGCGGTGCGCCCGCGCCACACAGCAGTACAAATCAAAGCGTTAACGAACAAGCATCCTCGCAAGCTCCCCAAGAGCAAACCGATACGGCTACCTCACAAATAACACGTGAGCGCGCTGTTGAAATTGCTTTAGAAAAGGCAACGCTTAAAAAAGAGGACGTTCACGGTTTGGAGGCAGAGCTTGATTACGAAAAAGGCGTTTTAGTCTGGGAGGTTGACTTTGATTACAAAAACTATGACTATTCTTACTATATCAATGCCCAAACAGGCGCAATCGCTTTTGAGGATATAGAAAAAGATTACGATTAACCGCTTATACGCTTAATCACGACAAGATATGCGGCGAAAAAAGTATTTGCCGTTGACAATAAAGATTAAAAATGTTACAATAAATTTACCATAATTTGAAAAGGGGATTTATTTATGACCATACTCGGTTTCGCAGGCATTGGCACAGGTTCTACATTTACCACAGTTTTGGCTGTTTTGGCGGCAATTGCTTTGACTGTAATACTTTGCATCAAGGTTATTCCGGCTAAAAAAGACGGCACGTTCGAAAAACCACTTATGCAAAAAGCACATGACTTTTTCAACTTTAAAAAGTTGTACGTAGAGTCAATACTAAAGGTAATATACACCTTCAGCACAATATTTACCTTTGTTAGCGGCTTGCTTACAGCGGTTCTTGGCAGTATTATTTATGTTGGCGCAAGATGGATTGACTGGTTGGATATGAGCGAATCTTATCGTCGTTACACCGAAGGTTATTGGGGTGACACATTCGGAAGAATGGCAGGTATCTTCTTTGGCGGTATTCTTGCTGCTGTTATTATGCCAATTATTTTAAGACTTGTATATGAATTATTTATGATGTTTGTACTTCTTGTTAAAAACACTATCGATATTAACAACAAACTCAAAAAACAAGACTAATATTTTAAAAGGCGAGTAAACTCTCGCCTTTTTTGTTGCTATTATTTCTTTTTTGTGTTATTATGTATTTACTTAAAATCAAGGAAGTAATAAAAATGAAAAAGAAACTGTTTATAATAATAGGTATTGTAATCGTGGTTGCCGTAGGAGGTTTTTTTGGCATTAGGGCGTTGCTAAACCGTAACGATGGCGGCGAATATAAAATTTTAGAATTAACCGAAAAGACAATACCCGAGGATTATGATTTTGCGGTAGTAGATGCCGAGGGTAATGTGGTGCTTACAAATGCCGATGTTCACAAGGTGCTTGTGGTTTTCGAAAAGAGTAAAGACCGTTATTTAGAGCTTCGTCTTACAGATGAGGGTGCCGCAAAATTTAAAAAAGCGGCTAACAAAAAGAACGCTATGCTTAGCATAACGCTTGCGGGCGAAACCATAGCGTCCCCTGTGATTGCCGACGATGTAGAAGAAAACAGTGCAATAGTGCTTGGCGAGTACGAGGACGTAATGGACTGGTTTAACGCAATAACGTAAAATAAAAAC
>JAZQYL010000055.1:0-3663 GCA_045633485.1 Acutalibacteraceae bacterium
GGCGAACGCCGTTGGCGCGCGTGCCGAATGGCAGGACTTGACGAAGTTCCGGTTATTATTAAAGAACTTGATGACCAAAAATACTTTGAAATAGCGCTTATTGAAAACCTGCAACGCGAAGACTTAAACGCGGTAGAAGAAGCGAGCGGTTATCGTACGCTTATAGACAAGTACGGCCTTACGCAAGAACAGGTTGCTGAAAGCGTTGGCAAATCGCGTAGCGCAGTAACAAACGCGCTTAGATTGCTTAATCTTAATCAAGACGCCTTGTCTGTGCTAAAAAACGGACAAATCACGGCAGGCCACGCGCGTGCGATATTGTCGGCTCCAAGCGACGAGATTGCAACCGAAATGCTAAAGGCCGCAAAGGCGGGAGCTTCGGTACGCGAACTTGAAGCGATGGTAAAGGTAAAGCCCGCTTTAACAAAGAAGAGCGTTTCGGTTAAAAACAATTTTTACAGCGAAGTGGAAATTTCTCTTAAAAACGAACTTGGCAGAAAGGTTGACATAAAGCCCAAAAGCAACGGCAAAGGAACTATCACAATAGAATTTTACAGTGATGAAGAACTTGCCGATTTTGCAAAAAAAATAGTAGGGGAATAACACTATATAAATCTTGATTTTTTAAAACGCCCGTGATATAATAATAAAAATAATTGTTTTGGAGGAAACGACGATGAAAAGAATTCAGACACTTGAAACAAAGAATCTTTGCGAAAGCGCTAAAAACGGCGGCTGTGGCGAATGTCAAACATCTTGCCAATCAGCTTGCAAGACTTCTTGTGGTATTGCTAACCAAGAATGTGAGAAAAAAGAAACAAAATAATTTTTTAAAAGCAAAGTGCCGCCAATATGGCGGCATTTTTTGTAGGAAGGTATTACATAATGATTCATTGCTATAAACTTGGCGGCCTTAATATAGTATTAGATGTATATTCCGGCTCGGTTCACCTTGTGGATGAGGTGGCGTATGATATAATCGAGATGTGTGAGAGTCATACCCTTGAGCAGATAACGGATGAAATTGTTAAAAAATATAGTGACATAACAGCGCAAGATGTTGCTGATTGCTGTGAAGATATAGAAACACTTAAAACACAAGGCAAGCTTTTTACGCCAGACACATTTAAAAACATGGCTGGCGACCTTAAAAGAAAAAGCACGGGTGTTATAAAAGCGCTTTGTTTGCACGTCGCGCATACGTGCAACCTTAATTGTGCGTATTGCTTTGCAAGTCAGGGTAAATATCACGGTGACCGCGCAATTATGAGTATCAAAACTGCAAAACGCGCGCTTGATTTTTTGGTTGAAAATTCAGCGGGCCGCACCAATTTAGAGGTTGATTTCTTTGGCGGCGAGCCGCTTATGAATTTTGATATGATAAAAGAACTTGTGGCATACGCTCGTGAAATAGAAAAACCTGCAGGCAAAAACTTTCGCTTTACGCTTACCACCAACGGTGTGTTGGTAGATGATGACGTAATTGATTTTGCTAATCGCGAGATGAGTAACGTGGTTCTTAGTCTCGATGGTAGAAAAGAAATTCACGATCGCTATCGTGTTGATTTTGCGGGAAATGGCAGCTGGGAAAAAATAGTTCCTAAATTTCAACGTTTTGTAGAAAAGCGCGGTAATAAAAACTATTATATGCGCGGTACATTTACTCATGCAAATCCGGATTTTCTAAACGATATAAAAGAAATGTTAAATCTTGGCTTTACAGAGCTTAGTATGGAACCAGTTGTTTGCGCGGACGATGATCCGTCAGCATTAACCCAAGAAGATTTGCCAATAGTTTTAGAGCAATATGAAAAATTAGCAGGGCTTATGCTTAGAAAATATCGTGATGGTAAACCGTTTACGTTTTATCATTATATGCTTGATCTCAAAAGCGGACCGTGCATATACAAACGCATCTCAGGATGTGGCTCAGGCACAGAGTACATGGCTGTAACGCCGTGGGGCGACCTATATCCTTGCCATCAATTCGTTGGCGAAGAAAAGTTTAAGCTTGGAAATATATGGACAGGTGTTGACAACACTGCTATACAGGACGAATTTGCCGCTTGCAATGTTTACACAAGACCCGAATGTAAAGAGTGTTGGGCAAAACTTTATTGTTCGGGTGGTTGTGCCGCAAACGCTTATCATGCGACGGGTTCTGTAAATGGCATTTACAAGTATGGTTGTGAATTGTTCCGCAAGAGAATGGAATGCGCTATTATGCTTGAAGCTGCCAAAACGATAGGTGAACAGTAATGGAAACCCCCATTGTTGATTTTGTGAAAAAATATGCCCACAACGATGCTTTGCGTTTGCACATGCCGGGGCATAAAGGAAGTTTGTTTTTTGGTTGTGAAAAATTTGATATAACCGAAATTGACGGCGCCGATGTTTTATATAGTGCCGAGGGCATAATTGCCGATAGCCAAAAAAACGCAACCAAATTGTTTAACACCAAGGCAACATTTTACTCTACCGAGGGGTCGTCGCTTTGTGTACGCGCGATGCTTTATTTAATAAAATCATACGCTATACAAAATAAAAAAAGACCATTAATTGCCGCGGGCCGCAATGCGCATAAAACGTTTATTACCGCCGCTGCGCTATTAAATGTTGACGTTGATTGGTTGTTGCCGGATGATGTTCAATCTATTATAAGTTGTGTTATAACCTCAGAAGCGCTTGAAAAGTACTTGCAAAACGCAGAAGAAAAACCTGTCGCAGTTTATATTACAAGCCCTGATTACTTGGGAAATATAACCGACGTTGAGGCAATAGGTAAAATTTGCCACAAATATGGAGTGCTGTTCGTTGTCGATAATGCACACGGCGCGTATTTAAAGTTTTTGCCGACCGATATTCACCCAATAAGTATTGGTGCGGATATGTGCTGTGACTCTGCGCACAAAACTTTACCGGTGCTTACAGGTGGCGCATATTTTCACGTAGCAAAAACTGCGCCAAGCTTTTTCTCGATTAATGCACAAAAGGCATTAAGTATTTTTGCTTCGACTAGTCCGTCTTATTTGATTTTGCAGTCTCTGGATATGGCAAATCAATATATAGAAAACGGTTATTGTGAAGAATTGTTGCTTTTTGCGGACAAAATCAAAAAATTAAAGGAAACATTAATCAAAAACGGATACACCCTTTGCGGTGACGAAACGCTAAAAATCACATTGTCAACCAAGTCGTACGGATACACAGGTTATGAACTATCCGAAATCCTTTTAAATAAAAATGTGATTTGTGAATTTGCAGATCCGGATTACGTTGTACTTATGCTTGCGCCGCAAATAAGCGATAAAGAAATAGAAAAGCTGCAGAATGCGTTGTGCGAAATTAAAGCGAAGAAACCTATAGATAAAAAAGCTCCTATTCCAAAATTGAAAGAAGCGAAAATTTCTATACACACCGCTTTATACGCGGAATCAGAAATTGCAGAAGCCGAATCGTGTTTTGGCAGAATATCGGCATCAATCAATGTAGCATGTCCGCCTGCAATACCAATAGTTTTGCCCGGTGAGATAATAGATGCAGACACAATAAGATGTTTCGAGTATTATAACATTACAAAATGGGAAATAATAAAATAAATCAACTATTGCATTTAACGCATTAAAGTGGTAAAATAACCATTGTCTTTACAATGGTTATTTT
>JAZQYL010000056.1:0-62754 GCA_045633485.1 Acutalibacteraceae bacterium
AAGTCTCTCCTACTCCGCCAAGCAAAAGAGCATACCTTTATGGTATGCTCTTTTGCTTTATATAGTTCATTATATTATTTGACATACTAATAACAAACTGATATAATTTTAAAAAACTACAGGAGAAACAAATATGTCACAACTATCTATTTTAAAGCCACAAAGAGTTTTTTATTATTTTGAACAATTATCTGCCATTCCTCACGGTTCTGAAAACATGGATAAAATTGCAGAATTTTGTGTAAATTTTGCAATTGATCATGGCTTAAAATACATCCGCGACAATGCAAATAATGTTATTATTTATAAAAACGGCACCGCCGATTACGAAAATTCAAAGCCCGTTATATTACAAGGTCATCTTGATATGGTGTGCCAAAAAACACCCGATTGTGATATTGATTTCGAAAACGACGGTCTTGAGCTCTTGGTTGATGGTGATTTTTTAACAGCGCAAGGAACTACCCTTGGTGCCGATAATGGAATCGCAGTAGCAATAATACTTGCAATTCTTGAAAGAGAAGATATTTCCCATCCTCCTATCGAGGCAGTATTTACCACCGATGAAGAAATCGGTATGATCGGTGCGCGTGCGCTTGATATGAGCGCTTTAAAATCTACTCGCATGATAAATCTCGACTCCGACGCAGAGGGTATCGTTACAGTTTCATGCGCAGGCGGCAGTGATTTTGTTGCAAAGTTGCCTATTCAAACGCATAAAGTCCATGGCACATCGGTTACAATTGAAGTTTTAGGTCTTAAAGGCGGTCACTCTGGTGTTGATATCAACAAAAATCGCTCAAATGCGAACATGATTGCCGGAAGAATCATTTCCTGCATAAGTCCAAAACTTCCGTTTAATATTATAAATATAAACGGCGGCGATAAACCCAACGCTATACCAAACAGTTGTAAAATAGAGTTTTGTGTTAAAGATACCGATTTGTTTTGCAAAGAAGTAAAACTATCCTTTGATTGTATTAAAGAGGAAATTTCGGACTGTGAGCCTGATTTTGACATAAAAATTACCGTTAATAACACAGCAGAGTTTTGTGTTTTTGATTACAACGTCCAAAACAAGATAAGCACGATTTTGCTTTGCGCACCAAACGGTGTAATGGAAATGAGTGCCGGCATACCGGGGCTTGTGCAAACTTCAACAAACCTTGGTATACTTATGACAACAAAGGATAGCATCATTTTCCACTTTGCGCTGCGCAGTAACAAGCAATCTGCTCTTGTGCATCTGGAAAATCGACTAATCGCACTTTTTAAAGCATTTGACATTCCATACGAAACCTTTGGTTACTATCCCCCTTGGGAGTATCGTGAAATTTCACCCTTGCGCGATATATATTGTTCGGTTTATCGTGATACATTTTCAACCGATCCCAAAATAGAGGCCATTCATGCAGGACTTGAATGCGGTGTTTTTGACTCGGCTATAAATAATTTTGACTGCATCGCCATTGGCCCTGCACTTTATGATATTCACACCACCCGCGAAAGACTCAGTGTTTCTTCTACAGCAAATTTTTATGATTTGCTCATAAAAATATTGGGGAAACTAAAATAAAAAATTTTCTATTGTCTTTTGCGCTTTAATGTGGTAAAATATCTTGAATTTCAATAATAAGGAGATATATATGGACAACAAAAAAGAATTCAAACCATACGTTCCTGCTGAAAAAGTAACAGCAGAACTTACGGTAACATCAATAATTATGGGTATAATTTTAGCCGTTGTTTTTGGTGCAGCAAATGCATACCTTGGCCTTCGTGTAGGTATGACAGTATCGGCATCTATTCCTGCAGCGGTTATTGCGATGGGTGTCATTCGAATACTACTGCGTCGCAATTCTATACTTGAAAGCAACATCGTGCAAACCATAGGCTCTGCCGGTGAATCATTGGCGGCAGGTGCAATTTTTACCCTTCCGGCTCTGTTTCTTTGGGCAAGCGAGGGCAAGATGGAAAATCCAAGTCTTATCGAAATAACACTTATTGCTCTTATTGGCGGATTGCTTGGTGTATTCTTTATGATTCCGCTTCGTAATGCCCTTATTGTAAAAGAACACGGTACTCTCCCCTATCCTGAAGGAACCGCATGTGCAGAAGTGTTACTTGCCGGCGAAAACGGAGGCTCTAGTGCATCAACTGTTTTTGCGGGTCTTGGTTTTGCTGCAGCCTTTAAATTTATAATTGACGGTTTAAAGGTAGTTTCAGGAGAAATTAATTTAAAAGTCAAAGGCTTTGCCGGTCAAATAGGTACTCAAATATATCCTGCCGTTATGAGTGTTGGTTATATTTGCGGCGCGCGCATATCTTCATTTATGTTTGCCGGTGGTATATTAAGCTGGCTGGTTATTATTCCGCTTATCGTCCTTTTCGGCGGCGAACAAATCCTTTACCCTGCCTCAGTTCCGATAAGCGAACTTTATGAAAGCGGCGGTGCTAGTGCTATTTGGAGCAGTTATATCCGATACATCGGCGCAGGCGCTTTGGCGGCCGGCGGTATTATAAGCCTTATTAAATCTATGCCGCTTATTGTAAAAACATTTGGCGGTGCTCTAAAAGGTATGAAAAACGTTGGTACAAACTCTACCGAACGCACTTCTAAAGAAATAGACCTTAAAATAGTCGTTATTTCTATTTTAGTACTCACTGTTTTAATATGGCTAATACCTGCGATTCCCGTATCACTTTTAGGCGCATTTATTATTGTGATTTTCGGTTTCTTTTTCGCTACAGTATCTTCACGAATGGTAGGTCTTGTAGGCAGCAGTAACAACCCCGTTTCAGGTATGGCAATAGCAACATTGCTTATTGCTACCGTTATCTTAAAAGTTACGGGCGCTAACGGCGTTGCCGGTATGGCAAGCGCCATTGCTATTGGTTCTATTATTTGCATTGTATCAGCAATTGCAGGCGATACTTCTCAAGACCTTAAAACCGGATATATACTAGGTTCTACCCCACGAAAACAACAAATCGGCGAAATCATCGGTGTTGTAGCTTCGGCACTTGCAATTGGCGGTACGCTATATCTTCTTGATAGTGCTTGGGGCTTCGGTTCCGACGAGTTGGGCGCTCCGCAGGCAACACTTATGAAACTTATTGTCGAAGGTGTTATGGGCGGAGAACTTCCATGGACACTTGTATTTATCGGTGCATTTATTGCAGTTGTGGTAGAGCTAATTGGCATTCCCGTACTACCATTCGCAATAGGCGTATATCTCCCAGTTCAGCTAAATGCTTGTATTATGGTGGGTGGTGTTGTGCGACTTGCGCTTGACAAGCTAAAGAGAGATAACAAGGAAGAAATCGTAAACGACGGTATCTTGTTCAGTTCAGGCATGATTGCGGGCGAAGGTCTTGTCGGCATCATATTGGCATTGTTTGCCGTATTTGGTTTAGATAAGGTTATCGATATGTCAGATAAAATTCCTTCGGCAGTTTCTGATCTTGGTGGACTTTTGCTCTTTGCCCTAATTATTCTTACACTATTAAAATTCACCATTTGGAAAAAGCGTGACAAAGCACAATGAAAAAACAACAAAACTATTTAGAAAAAATCCCACTTCACAATAGCGAGATTGAATGGACGTCAGACCAAAACGGACTTGTGACTCTGCAAATGAAAAACCGCGGTTTTGCCAACCTTTTGGCTCAAAAAATTTTAAAAAAGCCAAAAGTAAGCTATATTCACCTTGAAGAGTTCGGCAGTTTTGTATGGACAAACATAGATGGTAGTCGTGATATCGTCGCTATCGGAGAGCTTGTAAAAGAGAATTTTGGCGAAAAAGCCGAACCACTTTACGAACGACTTGTCGGATATATAAAAACGCTTGAAACAAACAATTTTATTACTATAAAATGATCGCACTTTGTAGGGTGCGGCGCCTTCGACGCACCGCGTTATTCGGGATGTCGTTGGCGCCATCCCCTACTTTTTTATTTGCTTTTACTTTAATATAATGATATAATATTTTATATTTTTTCTTAGGAGTTTAAATTATGCGAACTAGCGGAATACTTATGCCTATTTTTTCTCTGCCATCACCGTACGGTATTGGCACCTTTGGAAAATCCGCCTATGATTTTATTGATTTTTTAAGTTTGAGCGGTCAAACCTATTGGCAAATTTTACCTATATGTCCTACAAGCTTCGGCGACTCGCCATATCAATCTTTTTCAGCCTTTGCAGGTAATCCGTATTTTATTGACCTAGATATGCTAATCGCTGACGGCTTACTCTCGGTAAACGAAGTTGAGGCTTGCGATTTTGGTGATGATAATTCAAAAATAAATTACGAAAAATTATATAATAACCGTTATCCTCTTCTAAAACTTGCTTTTTCGCGTTTTGTTCCAGATAAGCGTTATACTTCGTTTTTAAACGAAAACGCGCACTGGCTGCACAATTTCGCGCTTTTTATGGCGCTCAAGGCAGCGCATAGTGGCAAGGCATGGTACGAGTGGGACAGTTTCCTTAATTCAATGGATTCATCCGCAATAAAGCAAGCCGAAACAAAATTCATAGATGATATAAATTTTTATAAGTTTTTACAATTTAAATTTTTTGAGCAATGGTGCGCCCTTAAAACCTATGCTAATAGTAAGGGAATAAAAATAATCGGAGATATTCCCATTTACATAGCGCTAGATTCGGCTGATGTATGGTCTGATCCAAAAGAATTTCAGTTAAATGACAACTACACTCCAAAAGCCGTTGCCGGGGTTCCGCCCGATTTATTTAGCGAAGACGGTCAATTGTGGGGGAATCCGCTTTATGATTGGGATTATATGAAAACTACCGACTTTACCTGGTGGAAAAAATATCTTGGTCACGCATTAAAACGCTACGATGTTGTGCGCATTGATCACTTTAGAGCTTTTGAGGCATATTATTCTATCCCCTTTGGCGATAAAACCGCTCGTGGCGGTAAATGGATAAAAGGTCCTGATAAAGCGCTGTTTGACGCATTTAAAAGAGAATTTGGCAACAACCTACCTATTATTGCCGAAGATTTAGGCGTCATTACCCCAGAAGTTAAAAAATTGCTGGAATATACCGGTTTCCCGGGTATGAAGGTTTTACAATTTGCTTTTAGCGGCGATAGTGACAATGCCTTTTTGCCACATAATATCAATAAAAACTGCGTTATTTATACAGGCACCCACGATAACGACACCATTATGGGTTGGGTTAATAACGAAAACTCCGACTCGATAAAACAAGCAAAAAAATATTTTAACTACCAATCCGATAATGGTTTTAACTGGGCGATGATAAAGGCGGCAATGTCAAGCGTTGCCGATACCTGTATCATCCCAATGGCAGACTTTTTGGGTGCCGACAGTACCGCGCGAATTAATGAGCCTTCTACTTTAGGTGACAATTGGTCTTGGCGAATTGACGGCGGGTGCATAAATACTTGGCTTGCAAATATTATAAAAGAAAATACCGAGCTTTATGGAAGATAAAATTTGTCATTGCGAGCATCGCAAGATTCGTGGCAATCCTTTCTCTTCCATAATATTATATTAAGTTGGTGATTTAAATAAATTATTATGTATATATTTTATCAAATAATTCTAATGTCGCTATCTATACAGGTGTAACCAACAACTTAATAAAGCGCGTATATCAACACAAAAATAATCTTTCACCCGAATCATTTACAGCAAAATATAAAATTCACAAATTGGTTTATTACGAAACCACAACTGATGTTCATTCTGCAATATCCCGCGAAAAACAAATTAAATCTCATAGTAGAAAATGGAAAAATGAATTGATTAATTCATTTAATCCCAAATGGAAAGATTTATATAACTCTATACTCGAATAAAAGAGGCGGATTGCTTCGGTGCAAAGCACCTCGCAATGACACACGTTTAGCACCATCTATACAATCGTCATTGCGAGCGGCGGTAGCCGTGTGGCAATCCGTTATTCTCTTGGGTATTACGGATTACCACGTCGCTTTGATCCTCGTAATGACAAAAAACAAAACAGACTCCCGTGGGAGTCTGTTTTGTTTTATTAATAACCAAAATGGTTATTATTGTTAAAGTTTTCTGTTGCTTGAGTTACGATATCGCGCTCGCCGTCTTGCTGGTAAACACGTACGTAATCAATTTCAAATGACTTAAGACCTGTTGCACTAAGAAGATCAGTAAACATATTAGTGGTATTTCCAAAGTTCTCATTTGATGAATAGTACTTATTGTCAAACAAGATGTACATATACTGGTTAAATACCTTAGCATCACTGTAAACGTCCTTAAATGCGCCGCCGTCGGTCGTACCGATAATACCGCTTGACTCAGCCGTCTTATCGCCGTCCTTAAATACATTGAGTTCGCTCATACCCGAAGCAATCGGAACGGTTGTACGGACAGTGCCGTCTTCGTTATAGATGTAAAGTGTTGCTTCGAATTTGCTTACACCATCGGTGTACCAGCTAAAGCCGTAACGACGTTTTGCTGTAAGGTCGTTATGAGCAGTTGAATCGTAGCTGCCTGTATTATAGTAGTACTTACCATATCTTTGAAGTGTTGGTGAATTAAAGTCATACTTGGTTGAGCCGATATTGTGAATCCAGCTACCTTCGGTCGAAGTTGTTTTAAAGGTTGCGTTGTCAATAGCACTACTTACCTTGTAGTTATCCCAGTCTTGGATGTAAAGCTTGGTATCATCACCCACAGTACCACTAGTCCACCACTTATGAACGGTAGAGTTAAGGAAGTACATAAATACACCTGTTTTACTTGTCTTATATGTAGTTGAGTAATCTGAATGGTAACTACCGCCAATGTTTATACCCCAGTCATTTTCACCAGTAGCAGAATAATGACGGTCAGAGTGCTGCATAACCTCTATCATATCTATTTCATAGATAGCAGATGGAACCTGATACTTATATGTATCAAGGTCGTTTGCAACGTATGTAGCAGAACCGTTCCACTTGTCGTTAAGCTTATAAATCTTACCGTAAAGTGAGTTGTCATAACCGGTATTGGATTGTGAAGATGCAGGACGAGCCATTAACCACCAAGCAGGGAATGCGTGACCGTCAGCAGGTAATCGACCCTCAAACTCTAAGTAACCCTGTTTAAAGAGCATACCACGTTCGGTGGTAACCTTACCACTACCAAAGTATTGGTCAGAACCGTCGGTGTCGATTGCATTATCACTAGTTTGAGTAGCATCATTCCATACTGTATAACCGTTGAATTCGCCCGGTGTTACATCAAGAGCAACTGAACCAACTATGCCGTCCCATGATACGTCGTTGCTGTTAAGTTTGCTATCGTGACCGCGCTTCATAGAAAGCTTACCGCCATCTACAACGATTACCTTGCCGTGATCCTTAACAGGGGCGATTTCCAAGTTGTTATAGCTACCAAGAGAACCTGCTGTACCTTCAGTTTGTTGGTTGTTGTGCTGCCAGTTGTGTGTATCAAGGGTGTCTGCTTCAAACTCGTCACCCCAAGCATAGTAAAGGGTCTTGTCGGTATCAACTGTACCGTTAAAGTCGGTATCAAGTTTAACAGTAATCGGTTTCTTGTAGTCTTCAAGCTCGGTTGAACCACAAGTATAAACCACGTCGCCGTTAATGTCACAACCCTGTGTAAAGTTGATTGCTGCTTGCTCTACTGCTGTAAAGTTTTCACCCTGTAGCCATACAACCTTATTATCTGCATCGTATGTTACTGCGTATGTGTTAGCTGCAGTTGCAACAGTGTTCGATTTGTATGCATTATAGTTATCAATGTTACCTACAATGATTTCAAGCTTACCGTCAGGCGTTTGTGCAGTATCTCCAGCGTGCAAGTAAACCTTGCTTGAGTTACTGTTGGCGCCTGTTACAGTGCCTTTTGATGAGCTTACGTGTTTTTCAACTTCTCCGCCTGTAAGCGCTTCAAGATAAAGCTCTACCTTACGAGCTGCATCGTAGTTATCGTTTTCGCCGTAGTAAATATCAATGCTACCCATTGAAACGTTACCGAAGAAGCTATCGGTAATATCTGAACCATAGTCACTTGTCAATGTTCTGCTTAAAACTGCAAGGTCAGCAATGTTGATTTTTCCATTGCGGCTTACGTCACCGTAAATATTCTTGTAAGCATCTTTCTTAAGAAGCTTGTTTTTAAGAGATGTTAAGTCGTTAGCTGTGTATTCGCTACCTATACCATCACCGTCAACGTCAACACAAGGCATTTTTTCAGCCATTGCTTTAAGACGTGGCATACTACCTTCTTTACCGCCGATATACCATTTGTCGGTTGTGCCGGCAGCAATCTGATCTTTAATTTCATCCGCAGTTTCCATAATAACGCCGTCATCAGCATTGTGGTCGGTAATATAAACTGCAACTTCTTCGCCTTCGCCATTATCACCAATGTAGTAACAATCGGTAATATAACCATATTCATCAGGGGTCCAAGTGTCGTCGTTGTAAACGATGTAAAGACCGTCACCATAACCGCCTGCAGAGCTGAGGCTTGTTCCTTCTACAGAGCAACCGGTTACTGTACCGCCATACATCCAACCAACGATAACGCCTGCATATTCGCTTGAAATAACCGATGCGTTACGAAGGTGTAGGTTCTTAACTGTGCCACCTTCAAGCACAGGGATAAGACCTGCAGAAGCAGTATCACCTGCAGAAAGACCTGTAATAGTGTGACCGTCACCGTCAAGTGTACCACCGAATGGTGTATAGGTGTAGTGAATGCCACCTTCGTGAATTTCTGTTTGGGTAAGCCAAGTACCACCCGAAATGTCGATGTCGTTACCAAGCTTGTAATAAAGCTTGTCATAAAGGTTCATACCGCCTGTTGCAATTGCACGGGCAAGTTGAGCCGCTGTTTCAATGATGTATGGATCTTCTTCGGTACCTGCACCCTTAAGCAAATATGTGAATGGGTTACTACCTTGTGTGTAAGGACCAACACTTGCGTGCTTGTTGTGATCAGTACCAATGACCTGAACGTAAGAACCAACCGATTCTTCGGCTGTGTTAACCAAAGGCATTGGAATTACACGACCGTCCTCAACCTCTTTAAGTTTCCAGTTGTTGCCCCAAGCAATAGTTGGGAAGTCAAACAAATCGTAAACGTCTTTATTTTCTACACGATTGATTTTTAAAAGTTTGTCATATTTACCAGGATATGCTACACAAATCTGATTTTCATAGTCGGTATAGCAATCATAGAAGAATACCTGATAACCCTGGTTTGCATCATAACGGTTGTAGAAGAATTCTGTACCGGCAATATATGCTTCGTCAACTACAGGTTGTTCCAAAGAAATACAACCATTAAGCTGTACGTTGTTCATGCCTGAACCACCGGCAATAACACCACCAACCATGCTAGCCGGAATTTCAGAAGCCGAACCGTTAACAATTTCAGATGTGTAACCATCGTAGAAACAGTTAGACATAATAAAGTTTTCACAAGTAGAAGCCGTTGAAACGATACCACCTGCATAACGACCATGTTCTTTGTTGCTGCCGTTTGTTGTAATCTTCAAACTAGAAGTAGATTCACAGTAAGAATGTCTTACAGAAATGTTTGAAGCATTAATGATTGTTGAGTCATTAGAGTAAGAACCTAAGTATGTTGTAAGAATAGCTGCCTGGCCTGAGCCCTTAGAGTAACAAGCGGCAAAGTTAAAGTTCTTTACTTCGGCAGAACCGTCAAGTTTGTAAACAAAACCTGAACCGTTTGAAGAGTACATACCGTAGATGTTAACACCGTTACCGTCAAGGTGGCCTACGAAGCTCTTGGCCGGATTCCAAACCTTTGCGGTGCCACCAGCTACAAGCTCCTTGATGCCGGCGAGTGTTTCGTTACCGTAAACATTGTTAAAGTAGAAACTATTAACGCTATCAGCAACCTTATAATAGTTAGGTGTGTAAACAGGAACATACTCGGTTGTTGAGCCCTGTTTTAGAATTTGGCTTGTTTGTGTACCACCTGCAACATTGTTGGTTGAGTCGGTGATTTTTGTAAGCGCCAAATAAAGCTGATCTGCAGTTTTAATGATATATGGATCTTCCTTGGCACCTGTACCGCCTGCAAAATCAGTAGCAGCGCTACCGGTCCAGAAAGAAATGTCAGACTCTGCACCTGTTTGGTTAACCGTTGGGTATTCACCAGTTGCGCCCGGAGTCCAAGTAGAGAACCAACCAAGGTTCATATTAGAAACTGCTGCAGAACCCTGCATATCGGCAAGGCTGAGTTGGAATATTTTACCTGTAAAGTCACGAGTACCAAGTGAGCTACCACCGATTGCAATTTTACCTGTTGCTTGGTCGGTGTAAACGTTTGTAAAGTGACTTTCAAGACCTGAGTGTTGTACGTCGTTATAACCGGTTGATTCGGTTGTAGCGTAAGGAGTAACACCAACAAAGATGCTGTCGCTTACCATAAGCGCGTTTGAACCGCACATACCAACTGCACCGCCGTGACAAACACGTTCGCCGCTAGCTACTGTGCCGTCTTCACCGGGTGAGTTGAAGTTAGCGTCTTCAAGATTTACAAAACAGTTCTTAATAATATAAGGAACATTTACGTAAATTGTGTCAGTTTTATCGCCGTCGCCGTTGCCGTCAACGTCGTAATCTGATTCTTTCCAAGAAGAAGCAGAGTTACCGCGGCCAATAAGTGCGCCTACACCTGTACCCCAACCGGTACCTGTTGTTTCAAGATATGTGTCGGTTACAGTACAATTTTCAATTGTTACTGTGTGGATAGCAGCATCTTTTTCGTATGCAATAACGTCAGCAGTATGATAACCAATAATACCCCCTGCGCTTGTAGTTCCTACAAAGTAACTAAGCTTAACGTTAAGGTTTTTGATAGATACGGTGTTCTTTGTGCAAGAGAAAACACCTGCGTAGGAAGAAATTTGACCTGTGTTGTGGTTTGTCCATGCGCCGTAAACTGTTACGCCGTTACCATCAAAATGGCCTTGGAAACCAGGGGTGCCACCTGCGTGGTTTTTGCCGGCACTCTTGATTACTTCAAGATTGTCAGCCAATGTGCCATTGATATCAAGATCATTGTTTGCAAGATTGAAGCCTTTAACACCGTCAGCAACCTTATAGTACTTGCCTGCGGTTTCGTTGCCTGAAGCCTTTGCAAGATATACAAACTCTTCAGCGGTATCGATGATAATTGGGTCATCTTCGGTACCCTTTTCGCCGTTGTCGGCAACATTTGTGTCCCAATATTGGCTTGTTGAACCGTTATCTATGAGGTACTGACCAAATTCAAGAAGGTCAACGCCTGGGGCAGTTTCTGTTTTTGCATCGGTAGCAGCACTAACACCGATACTAGCGGTAAAGAGCGAGCCAATAAGCATTGCAAATGCAAGACATAGGCTTAGTGCTCTTTTCGCGCTTTTGTTTAATGTTATTTTCATAAAAAACCTCTCTTTTCTTTTTCACTTTTTGTGAATGTTGAAGGACCTGCCTTCTCCCGAGGGAGAAGGCTTTTTTAGGTTTAATTTCTTTTGTTCTTTAATTATTTAGGCCAAATTACGATATCGTCGTCTTCGTCGCCATAGTTAGCATTAGGATCGCTTGTTACGATAATATCTGTAAGGTCTAATTCATATATTTCGATTTTTGATTTCTCAAACATAATGTATTTATTCCTTTCGTTAATCTTCGTCATTGCGAGCACCTTTTAGTGCGTGGCAATCCGTTTTTTATTACATCTACAGATTGCTTCGTCGCTGCCGTTTCTCGCAATGACATTTTATTAAATATTATCGTACTTATGCGCCGTATCTAACATCTAACATTTGTGTGTAGAACAAAAGCGCTTTTGCTGCTTCATAGCGTGTTGCGTAGTAGCTGCAAGGATTTGTCTTGTTTGCATTGTCCGCCAATAATGCAAAGCCCTCAGCAGAGTAGGTACCAAAGTTATATGGTGTACCATCGTATGAAACTTCAACTGAAATGCCTGTTGCAAGTGCGGTGATTGGAGCAGACTTAAGTCTGTAAAGGTGATATCTACCAGCGCCGGAGTTGTTAACCATATCAGCCGCTGTTACAGTTTCAATTACTGTGTCGCCCGACTTAAAGGTTACTTGTATATCTTCTCTTGCATACTCATAACCAAATACAAACGTAAAGGTCATATATGGGTTAGCCTTAAGGTTAAGACCTGTAGTATATACGCCAAAGTTGTTTGTGCTGTCGCCGTAATCATCGAGAGTGTTAATCGCAACCGCATCGTAAAGTGCTTGCGCACCTGATGGCATGCTGCCTGCCGGCTTAAAGCCTGGCATTTCATTTGTAGCACCTACATACCAAGTGGTATTGCCGATTGCTACCGCGTTGAGTGCATTAACTATATCGGCACCTGCGTCACCCTTAACGTCAGCGGCATTGATTGCCTTAATCTGAGCATCGGTGTAGGTCCATGATGTATCGCTTGGGAATGCAACTGTGCCTGATGCACCATTGGTGTAAACGTTTGCATAACAGTTAGGAGCGTTTCTTCTATAGCTACGACCTTCTACTGCATTCATAACGTCACAGTCAAGAATAATAGAGTTACGAACAGAGTTGCAGAAGAAACCGCCGTTTTCAATGTAAGTTGTAAGTTCTGCCGGCTTTAACTTGGTTGTTTCAACGTCGTTATTACCCTGACCTACAAGTGCCATTTTAACACCATCGCCGTATGTAGCATCGTTGCCATAGGTAATGCAGTTGTCAATAACTATAATGTCGTTTTGGATTGAACCTGCGATTACGCCTGAACGAATGTACGATGTACTTGAGTTATACATATAGTTATTAGCAACGGTACATCCGTTAACCCAAATTACACCCTCTTGTTTAACACCGTAACCACTGCTGTTAGATGATGCCACGATACCTGCTACCTGATAGTTGCCTGCAGTTGAGGTAAGATATGAGTTCTTAACGGCTATGTTGCAAATTGTTGCGCCTGCATCAGCGTTTGCGAAAAGGGCTGCATTGTTACCAGATACTTGATAGAGACCGTAAACGGTAGCGCCGTTACCATCAAAGTAACCGGCAAATGATGAACCTTCCCAACCGTAGTTAGGCCATTTGTACATTGAAGCACTGTTTGCTTCAAAGTATGACTTAACCTCTGCGGCAGAGCCGAGAGAAATAATAGCATTTGAGTAATCAGCCTTTTGCAATACGATATTGCTGATACCATCAGCAACCTTAAAGTATTTGTTTGGTGAAATGCTTGCGTTGTCTTTTATAAGGTAAGCAAGCTGTGAAGCTGTTGCAATGATGTATGGATCTTCTTTAGTACCTGTACCACTTGCAAAGCTTGAAGCTACTGTGCCATCCCAGTAGATTGTGATGCCACCTGTTGGAGCCACGTAATCTTTGTTTATAAATGTTGGGTATCCGCTTGTTGTTGTCCAAACGTTGTTCCAGTCAAGAGCAGGCATATTAGCATTTGCTGTAAGACCTGTAAGTTGTTCTTCGGTAAGCTGGAATACCTTGCCTGTATAGTCGTTTGTACCTACTGAACCACCAATTGTAACTTTACCTGTAGCCGCTGTAGTATAGATGTTGCTAAAGTGACTAGCAAGCGCTGTGTGCTGGTGGTTGTTGTTTGCAGTATTTTTGTATGTTGAATATGGTGTAATACCAATTACAATACAGTTTTTAAATACGCCTGCGTTGGTGCCGGCATAAGCTGCAAGACCACCGCGAACTGCCTGGTTGTCTGCAGCATATGCAGAAACGAGCTTATCGTTGTCAAGGTTAACATAGCAGTTGTTGATTGTAAATTCACCATTGTAATAGGTGTTTTTGCCGTTGCCGTCAACGTCGTAATAGCCAAGTGTTAATGCGCTAGCATCAACAAGACCTGAAGCGTATGTAACATTAGCGTCTGACCAAGAGTTGTTTTCATAACCCAAGATTGCAGCAACAGCACCTGTACCGTAACTTGTACCTGTGCTTTCGAGATAGCACTCAGCTACAGAGCAGTTTTCGATAAGTAATGTACCGTTTTGTGGAAGAACAAGCGTGCCACTATTTTGGGTAGCGGTTTTTGCTTGAGCCGCAGTTAGTGTAGCTTCGTGATAACCTACGATGCCGCCTACTGAATATTTACCATAGAAGTGTGACAATCTAACGTTGATGTTCTTGATAGATACGTCACCCTTTGTACAACTAAAGAGACCAGCATAACCGGATGTGTCAGAGGTCCAAGCGCCGTAAACGGTAGCGCCGTTACCATCAAAGTGACCCTGGAAGCCGGGAGTATTACCTGAGTGGTTTTTACCCGTACCGGTAATTATAGCTTTATTTGCATCGTAACCCTTTGTTATATCAAGTTTGTTTGTTGAAAGGTTAAATCCTGCGATACCATCAGCAACCTTATAATACTTGCCTTCTGTTTCGTTGCCTGATGCTTTACAGAGGTAAACAAGTTCTTCTGCAGAATCAATTATGATTGGATCTGCTTCGGTACCTAATTCACCGTTGTCGGCAACGTTTGTATCGTAGTAATTGCTGGTAGAACCGTTATCTTTGAGGTACTGACCAAATTCGAGAAGGTCAATAGTACCTGCGTCGTAATCAGGTGTGCTTACGTTAAGAGCTGCAGTTGATGCTGAGCCATAGTTAAGGAACGCTGCAGCAACGTTTTTGTCAGCAGCACTATAATCGCCTGTAAGAACTGCCTTTGAATAGTCAGCAAGAGCTGTTTGCTCTGATTGACCCCATTCTTTAAGGGTGCTGCCCTCTGAAACGAGTGTTGGCAACCAAACAAGTTCAATGTCGCGAGCTGAAATGTTAGGAATTACATACATTAATGCATCGTCGCCAAGTTCGTCGGTTGCAGTTGATGTAGTAGCCTCGAGTTTCATAAACTTAGAACCATCAATTGCACCAACGTAAAGCACAGGTACAGCACCTGCAGTTTTTGGTACAAAGTGGAAGTTAAGGTTAACGCTACCATCATTGTTGTAGGTAGTATTTTGAGCTACAAGTACAATGTCTGCATTTGAAACTTCTGCAGCGCCAAATGTTGCAAATACTTTTTGAACAGGATATTCGCTACTTGTACCGCAGTACCAATCGGTACCCCAAGTAAGATTTGGCATTGCGCTTTGCGCAGCAGTACCTAAAGCATCAGTTGCTGCGATACGTGTGATTTGCTCTGGCTTAACGCTAGTAAGTTTTGTTAAGTCCATATCGGTATAAACGCCCGCATAACATCTGTATTCGTTAAAACGTGCACCACCGGTAGTTTGAGCAGTATCAAATGGATATGTACCAAAGATTACGCTGTTACGAACCATGTTGTAGTAAAGTTCGTTTGCGCCATCCATAACAGTTATGGTTGTAAGACCTTCAGGAATTGTAGGATTGGTGTTTACGTTAACACTGTTGTTAGCAGAACCAAGAATAGGCATTACTACGCCTGAACCATAGGTTGCATCGTTGCCATAAATAAGACAGTTATCTACGTAAATAATATCACTTGATGCACCACAAAGAACACCCGAACGGTCGTGTGATGTAGAACTGTTGTAGAGGTAGTTGTTAGCAACTGTACAGTTGTTATACCAAATAAAGCCGTTTGCTGATTTACCGTAGGTTGCGCCATTGGTAACAGCAGCGATAGCGCCAACCTGATAACTGCCTGATGCCGATGTAAAGTAGCAATTCTTAAGAGCAAGATTGCTAATAACCGCGCCTGCATCTATGTTAGAGATAAGAGCGGCGTTGTTTGCTGAATCTTTAATGTATCCACCATAAATGGTAGCACCGTTAAAGTCAATATTGCCGCAGAAGGTTGAAACTTCCCAACCGTAGTACTTCCAAGTAAGGAGACCGGAAGCCGATTCAAAGAACGACTTAACCTCAGCAGCAGAGTCGAGAGCCATAATTTGACGAGCTAAAGACTTTGGCTGCAATACGATTGTGTCAATGCCCTCTGCAAGTTTAAAGTACTTACCGTCGGTGATTGCATAGTTTGCTCTTGTTTGACCCACAGCATACGCAAATTCAGCAACGGTGTTGATGATGTAAGGATCATCTTTAGCACCGGTACCTTCGGCAATACCTGTTGCTACTGTGCCATCCCAATAAATGATATTGGTTGGAACTTCAGGTCTATTGTAAGGCATATAAAGAACTGGATATCCTGCGGTTGTACCCCAAACTGTATCAAAGTCAAGGGTAAGCATATTAAGGTCAGCGTCCTTGCCCTTGAACTGAGCGTCGGTAAGGGTAAAGATACGACCTGTAAAGTCAACCGGAGTAGTTGATCCACTGGTATATGCGTCATCACAAGGATGTGTTGTATAAACATTGTTATAGCAAGTGGCCTTTGCACCCTGCCAACCGTAATTACCAGTAGTCTTATCACCGGTAAGGGCACGTGCGGTGTATGGTCTTACACCAATAAAGATAGAGTTGGTAACGTTCATTACAGATGAACCTTGGTAACCAATTGCACCACCGTGTGAACCATTGCCCGAAGTCTCGGTAGTAGAAATGAAATATTCTTCATCAAGGTTTACATAGCAATTGTTAATAATGGTGTCACCGTTTATCCAACCTGTACCTGGGTTGCAAGCGTTAGAAACGAAGCCACCGATAGCGCCAACACCGTTCTGTGAATGGGTTGACTGCATGTAGCACTGGTAAATAGCGCAGTTTTCGATTGTGATGTCGTAAACTTCGCCCTTTGCTGAATCATAAATTTGTGTACCAAAGAAACCACCAACTGCATTTCTACCAATAAGGTAACTGTTCATGATAGTAACATTCTTGATGGTTACGTTACCGGTAATTTGTGGGAACAAGCCTGCATAAGAGTGGTTTGTTGTGGTACGGATACCGGTAATGATAACGCCGTTACCGTCAAAGTGACCCTGGAACGGAGCCGCTGAATCCCAGTTAGCGCCTGACTTGCTGATGTTTGCCATCATATCTTCAAAAGAAGTTTTGTCGGTAACGTTAGGGTTTAAGTGGAATGCACGAATGCCATCTTTTACCTTGTAGTATTTACCTGCGGTCTTTGAACCACCGATTTTTACAAGATAGAAGAGTTGCTCTGCGTTTTCAACTATGTATGGGTTTGATTCTGAGTTTTCTTTTGTTTCGTCAAGAAGCTTAAGGTCAGCATCAATGTAACCCCATGTTCTATGAGGTGTACCTTCGCAATCAAGAACCCAGTTCGCCGAGTCTGCAGCAGATTTGCTTGAGTCGCCTGCCTGGTCGTATTTAACTACCAATTCACTGCGGCCTGCAAAGGTGTCTTCCTCAGTAGGAAGGTCTGCACTACTTGAGTCTGAACCTGTACCCAATGCACCAGCGGTAGGAACTAACTGATAACCAAAAGTCTCGCCACACTTTGTACATACTGACTGCGCGTACACAGAGTAGTCGTTAGCTTCGTCTTTAGCAACGGGCTCGCCAACTACGGCAATTTCATGCTTACAAGCAGTAGCAATTTGACCAAGAACCGAACCTACGGCCTCGTCATAGTACTGTTTGTCGTTATACGCAAGTTCAATATCAGTTAACTTAATTTTATATGTTCTATCGGTAGCGTCGCCGTTTGCAAATTTAACAGTAAATGTAAATTTAGCTGTTGTTTTTGCTTCGTCGCTTTCAAAAAGAACGTAGTTATCTTCGAGTGTAAAGTTAACATCATTTGATGTAACGCTATCGAAGATAAGATAATCCGCACTGTCGGCATCTGCCTCGCTGAAGGCAAACGCGCCCGTCACAAAGCCGTTTGGTAGGCTTTCCGGAGCGGTAAAGGTTAAGTCTATGGTAGCTTGTGTTAAGTCATCAGCGTTAAACTTACCCTCGCTAAAGCGATAGCAAGAATCTGCCGCGCTGACTGTCATAAGACAACCTAAGACTGTGCTTGCGCAAATTGAAAGAGTAAGGATTACTGCTAACAATCTACTTGAAAGTCTTTTTCTCATGATCTCTCATTCTCCTTTTTGGCACTTCCAGTACCTTAGATTTCTTCTGCAACCACGCAGAAGTGGATTTATGATACGCCTTTTCTGCCTCAATATATAGTGTAGCAACCATACTACAAATACAACATGGGCATAATAGGCTAATATACTATTTTATGATACAATAAAACACTCATTTTGTCAACAATAAAAAAATTAATTTTAGTTGTTTTAAAAGCTTTATGGAAGTTTTACAAACACAAAAAAGACTCCCCTTATTATTAAAAGGGAGCCTTATCAAGAAGACTTGTTTATTTCTTTTCCAATGCTTTTTGTAAACGGATATCCTCGCCAACAAACTTTTCGCTATTGTATCTAAACAAACGCGAGGCCACTCTTGGCGTATAACGAGAGGCTATTTCACCCATCGTAAGATTTGTATTTATAATGGTAGGCTTGTTTGCCAAATCTCGTGTGTTTACAATGTTGTAGAATAAGCTTTGTATATACGGCGAAACAAACTCTCCGCCAAGATCATCGATAACGAGCAGGTCGCACTCTATCGCCGAAGTATAGGCGTTATTTGTGTGTCGGTCAAAATGCTCGCTCTCCATCTCACTAAAAAGATTGTAGGCCGCGCCATAAATTACATCAAAACCCTTGTTTAAAAGCTCATAGGCAATAGCAAGTGTTAAGTGAGTTTTACCGAGTCCTGTATTTCCCATAAAAAGCAAGCTTTGACTTTTGCCCGGATCAAAATCAATAACATATTCTCGGCACATTTTAAAAACCGAAGTCATATATTTACGAGCCGCCGTACCATCCTCTGACTTTTGCGGATAATAATTAAGATCAAAGTTTTCAAATCTGCAATTTTCTATCGGTAAGGATTTTGATAAATCCTCTATTAAAAACGATTTTGCACTATCATGAACGCAATCGCAAATCTTACCGTTTATGTAACCGGTATCCTGACACGCCGCACAGTCATACTGTATGTCTGTAATGCCTGCGACCTTTAATATCTCGCTTCTACGATTGGAAAGTTCAATCATTTCGTCCTTCATTTTAGAAAGCGTAGCGGTATCTCCCGAAATTGCAGTTATTGCAATATTTGCGCCAAGAGACGATAATTTTTGATTTATAGAAGAAAGTTCGGGATTTTGTTGTATTAAATTTTGAACGGCGGCATCCCAAACTACTTTTTTGTAAGATAAAACTTCATTTTTCTTTTCGAAAGCTTTTGTATAACTTTGTTCACGTGTCATCTGCCGTCATTCCCTTCCTTTAAGTTTATCGTTTAACATTTGCTCGTACTTATCAAGATCATAACCACCAAAGTCGTTATTTCTATTTTTGAACTTTGCTTGTGTCGTGGCATTTTTTTCTTTGTTTGTAATATCCAACGGCGATACTATACCCTCTTTGTGCCAGTTGTCTAGTATTTTGGCAACATAGGCCATAGAAAACTTTGTTTTACTGTCAACACAGATATCATACGCTGCCTTGAGCAAATCTTCCTTTAGTTTCCATTCGTTTATCCAAAGATTGCTATACTCAAGTTCTTTTGTGCTGGGCTTTCGGTTCTCGATGCCAAAAGCATTTCTTACGAGTGCCCACGCCAAATTTTGTTTTACCCTTTCGGCAACAATGCGCTCGGCATCCATAACCGTTTCAACACCGCAGCTTAACCACTCGGTAGCCGTTTTCTTTACAAACGAAAGATTGCACTTACCCTCGCGAGAAGCAAATCCCAATAAAAAAAGTATAACAGATGGTTCCATTCCGTAATCATCGTAAAGTGAAACCAATAATTGACTTTCGTTTTGCTTTAAATTTCTACCAAACTTAAGCTGAGCCTCCCGAAGAAGAAACATCAATTGCTTGTCCTCAAGCCCTCTTTTAATAACATCTGCACGAGAAGGCAAACTCGAATTTATTACAACTTTTTTACCTTCCTCTTCTTTTTTGGCTTCGCCGATTAATACGCCGCGTTGCTGCCAAAACACAAGAGCATCTTCTACCTCGCTTGCGGCGATAGACAATGCATCGGATATTTTTTGCGTATCTATTCCATCAGAAAGATTGCGCATAAAATAGAGTAAAACCTTAAGCTGTGTATGGGTGGCTGTTTTGATATATTTATCTGCAACATCGGTAGGTATCGCATAGGTGCTGCTAAAGATAGTAGGATTTATGTTGTAAATCATTTTCGAGCCCCCTTTTATTTATTGTGTATATATTATATATGTATAGCTTTAATTTGTAAAGGACAAATATACAGCCCTTTGACTAATGACATATCTCCGCTTACGACAGATTATATGCACGCTGTCACTTTACTACATGCCAACCCTATCGGATTGGATAAAAAACAGCCTAATGCAAAGCATTAGGCTGTTTTTTGTGTCGGCATCTACTTATTTTCCCAGGCAGCTGCCCGCCAAGTATCTTCAGCGCAAGTGAGCTTAACTTCTGTGTTCGGTATGGGAACAGGTGGACCCTCACCGCAATCAACACCGACTAATTTATGCCGCCCTTCTCAAGCGGCAAAAGTGATTATACAACAGTCATTCGCATTTGTCAAGCACTTTTTTAAAAATTTTTAAAAAATATTTTTTATCAAATTTTGGTGCGCATCAAACAGGTCTTTCGGAAGGTTGTACGACGAACGATAAACCTCGACAACGGCATCGCCGCTATAACCGCATTGAATCGCTATATCCAAAAAGTTTTTAAAATCAAAATCACCATCCAGCGGTAGCATACAATCATATTTTTTGTTGCTGTCACTCAAATGTAGATGTTTTATTTTATCGCCCAAAAGATGCAACACATCATAAGGCGAATATCCTCCGCGTATACTTTGTTTAACATCCAAGCAAAAACTCACTTGATCACCCAAATAGTTGGACATATCCTCCAGCGCTTCAAGGCTGCCCGCTCTGAAATTCACAACATTTTCTTGCAAAAGCGTTGCTCCGTTTTTGCTCACCACCTCGGCAACGCGCGCAAAGCGATCAAAGTAACCGTGGTTATCCATCGTGCCGTTAGGCTTACCGCCGTGCATAATTACGTATTTTGCGCCTAAGCAGGCAGCAATCTCGCCATAACGCTTAAAGGCATCAAGCCCTTCATAAAAACGACGCTCGTAGTTGGAAAAAAGCATAAACGATTCTGCTAGCGACATGGTAGGATGCACACTTCCGATTGAAATGCCATATTCATTTTTTATTTCATTGAGTTGATCTATAAATCTTTGTTCCAATTCACAGTTGGCATTAAAGAATATTTCGGTAATCTCCACACCGTTTTGCGCAATAAGGCGAAACGCCTCTTCGGTATACATTGGATAAAGGCATGAACTGGATATTCCTATTTTCATTTATCTATCTCCTTATACGGAGTTACAAAGACCGTTTTGTTGGTTGTATAGGTCACCATACCCGCTTTGGCTCCGTTTGGTTTTTTTACATATTTTATTGGAGTATAGTCTACCGGTACGTTGTTCGAGTTGGCGGCTTTTGAATTTTGAGCCGCCAAGGATGCCGCAAGAATAATCGTTTCTTCACCTATAGGTTCACCGCCGCAAAAAACCACAACGTGTGAGCCGTGAATGTTTTTGGTGTGAAACCACATATCCCCTTTTGATGCTAGCGTGCAGGTAATATAATCATTTTGCATATTGTTTTTTCCAACAAGTATACGATAACCCTCGTTCGACTTATATTCAACAAGCTGCGGTTGAGTTTTTTTGCGCAAAGATTTTTTTGATGTTTGCTTAATGTATCCGCCCATCTGCAATTCCTCGCGTATTTCGGATATATCTGCCAACGTTTTTGAGCGCGAAAGACTTTCCTTAACCGATTCAAGATACTCTAATTCCTGTTTATCGCTTTCAATAAGATTTCCCAGCGACTGTACCGCAACACAACTTCTTTTGTAATCCTTAAAGTATTTCGCTGCGTTTTGCTGTGGCGCAAGCGAAGGGTCAAGCGGTATTTCAATCATGGCTAAATTTTCATCATAATAATTTTGAACGCGCGCTACCCTGCTGCCTTGTTGTATGGCATAAAGATTTGCTTTTATAAGCTCACCATTTATACGCAAATCTTCACGGTTTTGATTTTCCTCAAGTTCTTTTTGGCGTATAGCCATTCTGCGACGGGCACGAGTTGTAAGATTTGCTACAAGTTTTGTAATATCAGAGGATGCCTTATGAATACGAGAAGCATTTTCGCGCTCAAAGTAAAACGAGTCCAAAAGCGCCGACGGAGAATCAAAAGTTTTTACGGTGTACAACTCGTCATATTGTGTTATGGGCATATAACAAAAATCTGCCGGTGTTCCGTCATCTTTACACAACATGTAAAATTCGTCTTTGCAAAGATTTTGTTTTAAATCCAGCAATGACTCTTTTATGTTAATTAATGAATTATCGCCCGATTGACTCATCTCGCGACAAACCAACGGAGACACTCCCTCTAGAGTGTCCAAAAAAGCCTTGGATAAATCTTCGTTATTTGCCGCAATTATTCGAGCGGTTCTTTCAATATCAGCATCAAGTATATTTATTTTGTTTTGTGAGCTTGGATATTTATAGGTAGCCCCCGACACAATCAGTCGATTCGCATCTATATCGCTGCGATGAATCGCGTCATAAATCTTACCGTCCTCGGCCACCAAAATAATGTTACTGCTGTTACCAATTAATTCGCAAACAATTTTAGGTGAAATACGATCGCCCATTTCGTTAGCAGTATCAACCGTAAACTCTATGACACGTTCCAGCCCTTTTTGTGCTACGGCAGTAATCCGCGAAGAAGAAAACAATTTACGCGCCAGCATACAAAACATTGGCGGCGTATCGGGGTTATCATATTTTTGTTCGGTAAAATGCACTCGCGCGGTACCCGAAGCGACACTTAATACCAAACGCTTAGCAAAACCTTTTTTGCGCAACGAAAGCACCAGCACATCGCGTGCCGGCTGATAAATTTTTTCGATATGACAGCCTACAGTTTGGTTAAGCTCGCGCACTACGGTATGTAAAAATCCGCCGTCAAAAGCCATTTTATCCTCCTAAAGTATCTTTTAATTCTTCGCTTAGTTTAAAATAGTAATTATACTCTTCTTTTTTGTTTTCCGCCATCTTTAATTGCTCAGCGCATTTTTGCGCTATGCGAAATTGTTTTTTAATATATGCTATCGAATCAGCGCTATCAGGTTTTAGTTTACCTATAACCGCCTGTGTTTCCAAAACGGTATATTCTTCACCCGTATATCGCACAAGCATAACAGAATATATTTTATCATTTTCTTTTATAGCTTGTTCTTTCTCAACACAAAAACCGTTTTTAGATAAAAATATTCTTAATTCTTTTGCGGCAGTAGTAGGCTGCAAAATCAGACTTACTTTATCGCTATGCACAAAAGCGCAGCGGTCTATTATACCACTTATTACCTCGCCACCCATACCGGCAATTATTACTGTGTCGATATCTTCCTGCTCAACACCCGAAAGTCCGTCACACAAAATAAGTCGCACTCCGTTTGCATTTAATCTGTCAAGATTTTTTCGCGCGGACTGTAATGGCTTTTCGTTTATATCGGTAGCAGTAACGCTTTTACATTTTCCTGACAAATATAAAAACGCGGGCAGGTAGCCGTGGTCGGTGCCTACGTCACAAACGCTACTGCCCTCATTTACGAAATCGGCTATTAAAGATAGTCGCTTACTTAATTCCAACATTATTTTCCTTCAAAATAAGCGTTAAGTTTTGCTAACAATGCGTCAACATCAGCACCGTGAACAGAACAAGCCTGCTCTATTGTCTCACCACGAGAAGCGGGACAACCAAGACAGTGCATACCAATTTCAAAAAAATATTTTGCTGCTCCTGTATCAATGTCAAGAACTTCGCCTACTATCATATCTTTTGTAATTTTCATAATCTTTTATTTCCTTTCTTTTTTCAAAAATATATCAAAGCAATTTGGGATTTTGCTCCAAATCGGTTCTGGTATGATTAAACAGCTTGCGATTATCAAGCGCCCATATTCTACCGGAAAAATCGTTTGGAGCAGCGCCCTGTACCGCCTCGCGCATTTCATAAATACGTGCGTCCATAAGGTCAAGCTCCGAAAGAACTTCCGCTTCTATAAACATTGGTCTTACAGCCGCACCGAATTCAGGCTCACCATGGTGCGAGAGTATCATATGCTGAAGCAATACCGATATCCTGCGATCAACACCGAGTTTTTCCGCATATTTATCTATTTGTGTAGCACCCATAGCAATATGACCCAAAAGATTTCCCTCTATCGTATATCCGTCGGCAATTCCTGCATCATTAACATCAAACTCTTCAAGTTTTGATATGTCGTGAAGGATTGCTCCGGCAAGCAAAAGTTCGCGATCAATAAACGGGTAAACCTTACATACTCCCTCACAAAGTCGAACTATTGACAAAGTGTGCATCAAAAGTCCACCGCGAAGTGCGTGATGCAGTTTAAATGCAGCTGGCCAAAAGAGCAGATTTTCACGATTATCCGCAAGCATTGTAGTAACAAGCAGTTTAAGGTTATTATCCACAAATCCATTTGCTATATTCACAAGTTCATCGTACATTTGTTCAGAACTATATCCGCTGCTGCGAACAAAATCTTCTATACGAACATTATCTGCATCGATGGTTGGTCTTATTCTTTCAATACGAAGCTGATCCGCACCATTATATTGTGTAATTGTACCTCTTATTTTTACAATATCATTAGCTTTATACTCGCCGTGTTCAGCGGCGGTATAACGCCACAACTTACCGTTTATTTCGCCCGTACTGTCGCCGAGTGTAAAGTCAAGATAGGTATCGCCCTTTGAAGAGGTTTTAACCTCTACGCTTTTTACCAAGCAGTAACCATCTACACGTCCCTGATTGTCAACCGGTGTAAAATTCATAAATCTTTTTCCTTTGTGATATATTTTAAATTATTATACAGCAAAACAGCACGCAGTGCAAGAATTAACTACTGTTCTAAAAAATTTTACAGCTTTCTTGTTTTTAATTTAAGAAAGAAATTGCTGCCCCGTGAAATCGCGATCATACGTTATTACGCAAACATAGGTTTTGTTAATCTCTCTCGCCTTTTTACAAATCATATCGTCCAACTCATCTTCGCCTAGTTTAAATTCTGACGGTATTACCACATCAAAAATAAGATTTGTACGTGTATCGCCTGCAGGAGTCATGCGAAAATCATGCAGCGTAAGCTTTTGGTCAATGCTTTTTAAAACATATATCATATCTTCACGCGCTGCAGAAACCACCGTATCATCAGTGTCAATAGGATCCATATGAATAACTAGATTAATCCCCAATTTTTCGCTAACTAATTTTTCACAAAGATCAATTTTTTCATGGCAAATAACAATATCACTATTGTGCGGAACCTCAACGTGAACCGAAGCAAACTGACGTCCCGGGCCATAGTTATGTACAATAAGATCGTGTATACCATAAAATTCGTCAAAGCTTAAAATGGTATCATTGATATCTTTTATAAGCTGTTTTTCCGGCGGACCGCCTAAAATTTCATTTAGTGTATCACGCGCCGAGCAAATGCCTGACCACAATATAAACAACGCAACGCCCATAGCCAAAATAGCATCAAGGTTAAATGCAAGATTTACAAATCTTGTAATTGTTGCAGCAACTAAAATTGCGCCGGTAGCGATACAGTCATTCAGGCTATCTTTGGCGGTTGCGGTTAAAGCGGTTGATTCTATTGTTTTGCCTATCGTTCGATTAAAGAAATAAAGCCAAAGTTTTACCGCTATAGAAATTACAAGCGCTATAATTGCAGGGTTTGAAAAAGTCGGGACCGCCTCTTTGTTGCGCAATGCAAAAAATGAATCCTTAAACAATTCGAATCCTACTAACAATATCAAAAAAGATACTATAAATGCCGAAACATATTCCATTCTGCCATGACCAAAAGGATGATCACGATCGGCAGGTTTGCCCGCTAATTTAAAACCAATAAGCGTCACAACCGACGAGCCGGCATCTGCTAAATTGTTAAGACCGTCTGCAGTAACCGACAAGACGCCGCCTAACAAACCTATTACGATTTTTATGCCGCTTAACAAAACATTTACGCAAATACCCACTATGCTGCCCAAATTGCCATATCTGTTTCGCGCTTCAGTGGATTTTGTATCGGTATAATTTTTAACAAACAATTTAATTAGCAACGTCGTCATTAAAGTCTTTCTCCTTTTTATTTTTTGTTGACAAACGCTTTTCTATCGGAAGAGTAATTGCCCACACGGCACATGTCAATATCGGTACTATGATCGACAAAAGCAGACACACCATGCGAAAAATATTAGCCAACGCCGAATTGGTTAAAACCGTAGAAACAAAAACTAATACGCCAAGAAGTATTATCGCTGCAATATAAAGCCTTTTTACACGTGCGGTAAAAGCTAATTGTGTAGCAGGCGCTTTTTGCGTTGTGATATTTGAAATTATTTTAACAAAAAGAATACACACCGAAAACATCAACGCCAAAACATTATTTCCTCTCATCAAGGAAACCATAATAGCGCAATACATTAGCGAGCTAAGCGCAAGCGGATAGGTGTATGATTCTTTCATCTTTTTTAAATAGGTTGTCAAAGAATATGAACTTTTTTGCAATATCTGCAATTGACGATAAAGCGAAAATATTCCACTTGCTGCCACCAACAGCAGCGTTACAAAAACAATATATGGCATAAAACTGCTCCTATTATCTTTTGATTATGAGTATACATTACATTATACTATTTTTTTGTATATATTACAACAGCATTTTTAAAACATATTAGGTTAAAATAATTTTGGTGATTTATTTGACAAAAACAAAAACAACATTAAAATCGGTTTTTTGGGGTGCAACAATAGGTTTTGTGAACGGAATTTTCGGCGCAGGCGGAGGTATGATAGCGGTCCCCTTGCTTAAGAAAACTGGTTTGGAGCAAAAAAATGCGCATGCAAACGCAATAGCAATTATATTGCCAATTACCATTGTCAGCGCAATTTTATATTTTATAAAAGGAACTGTTACTATAAAAGATAGTCTTGTTTTCATACCAAGCGGTGTGCTAGGCTCTGTAATTGCTACCTTTTTATTACAAAAATTTTCGAACGCTTTTTTACAAAAATCATTTGCCATCTTTATGATTTACGCAGGCGTTCGCCTGCTATTTAGATGAATATGTACGCCCTTTTGGCAGGGCTATTTTCAGGGGTAATTGGCGGAATGGGGTTTGGCGGCGGCGCAATTCTTATAATATATCTGACTGTTTTTAAAAACACAGAACAACTCCGTGCGCAGGGCATTAATTTGATTTTCTTTATACCGATTGCCGTTGTTGCCGTTGTAATTTACAGCATAAAGAAACAAATCAAATGGCGCACAACGCTCCCCTTTGCCGTTGGTGGAATTTTAGGTGCGGTGTGCGGATTCTTTTTAAGCAACATTTTAGGTGGTAATCTTTTATCCAAGTTGTTTGGCGTATTTTTAATTTTGCTTGGTCTTAAGGAATTGTTTGAAAAGAATACGAATCCCTCTTGAAAAACACTTGACAAGCGTGCTATAATAAAAACGAATAAATGTTCGAAGAGGTGTTTTTTGATGGATAAAGCTCCACTTAGTGCTAATCAAGAAAAGGTATATAAGTTTCTTGTTCAAAAAATGCAAAGCGGCATTCCCCCTACAGTTCGTGAAATTTGTAACGCAACCGGTATAAAATCAACGTCTACCGTGCACGCAATTTTAGGCGTGTTAGAAGAACAGGGTTATATTTTGCGAGATGCTAAATATTCACGCGCAATACGTCTTGAAAACGATTTTGATGCTTCTATGGTACCACTTGTAGGTAGAGTAACTGCAGGTCAACCTATCTTGGCGGTAGAACAGATAGAGGACTATATCCCCTATCCGACCAAAAACGCCGATGGTCTTTTCGCCCTGAAGGTTGTAGGATTCAGTATGCGCGATGCCGGTATACTTCCAGGCGATATAGTAATTGCCGACAAAAACGCTCCTTGCCGCAGCGGTGATATAATTATCGGTATGGACGGTGATGAAGCCACCGTAAAAAGATTACTCATAAAAGGTAGCCAAGTTATATTTATGCCTGAAAACCCTGATTTTTCACCAATCTACCCCGAAAAACCAATGGTACTTGGCAAAGTGGTAGGCAGTTTTAGAAAGTATTAAGGTGAAAATATGAAATTAGTTGAAATTTTTACCGACGGAGCGTGTTCAGGTAATCCCGGACCGGGCGGTTGGGGTGCCGTACTTAGATATAATGGACGAGAAAAAGAACTCTCGGGCGGCGAAAAAAACACCACCAACAATCGTATGGAACTTACCGCAGTTATAAAAGCACTCGAGCAATTAAAAGAACCCTGCACGGTAATACTTACCACCGATTCAAAATATGTGTCAGATGGTGTAGGCAAGGGTTGGGCAGAGTCATGGCAAAAAAACGGCTGGCGCAAGGCAGACAAAAAACCTGCTTTGAACCCCGATTTGTGGGAGCGGCTTTTAGAGCTGCTTAAAATTCACGAAGTTACAATCAACTGGGTAAAAGGCCACGCAGGTCATCCGGAAAACGAGCGTTGCGACGAATTGGCGGTAGCATTTTATAAAAATTTACAAAATTAAAAGCGAGGAAATTTCCTCGCTTTTTTGTTTTATATGTTTATAGTTTCACCGGGTTTGATTTCATACAGCTTTCTATCTATATCAAACCATACTGTTTTTAATGTTGGGTTATAAACCTTTGTGTTATCTGCGTTGTAAATGAGCGAATTGTATGCTTGCACATACTCATAAATTTCCATATTGGTAGCGTACCAAATATCATCGTGTCCACCGAGCTTTTTACAAATCTCTTCACCGTGCTCCCAGTTGTCTTTGCTGTCAAACTCAAAACTGTGACCCCAAAGATAAAATAGTCTTGAACGTCGAGAAGCAACATATACATTTTCAGACAAGTCAATATTTAAAAAGGTATCTATCCACGATAAAACATTTGGGTTATCGTGGTGAGCAGTAGGCATCCATGCGTGCCAATCGTCGGGTAGGGCAAATGTCCAATTATCTTTTCCCAACGTGCGAGCATACGCAACATCCAACTCGGTTAAATAGTTCTTAACCTTTTCATAGGTGTAAGCGGGATTTACAAAGTTTGAAATGCCGCTATCGGGATAAGCCATACCGCGAATTATCATATCAAATTCACGCTCAAGTTCTACACGGTTATCAAGCACGTCGCGTATGCCCTCAATTGGACGAAGGGTACCCGATGCGCGATGATAAAATCCGTGCACGGCGATTTCATGACCACGGTCAAGAATGTACTTTCGCATTTCATCATAAGTTAGATTGTTTTCGGGGGTGCGCATAGCCGAACCGTGAATGTTAAACGTACATTTTAGTCCATATTTTTGGAGCATATCAGAAAAACGAATATCACTTTTTCTGCCGTCGTCATAACTTAAAGTTACTGCTTTGCCTTTGCCGCCCGGAAAGCGCATAAAATTGTATTTCATAACATTTCTCCTAAAATTTCATTAATTTTTTCTCTTGTTGCAAGACCGTCACCAAATGCTGTTGCACTACCTGCGGCTACGGCGTATTTTAAACATTTTTTGTAATCTTTGCTATTTAAACATTCGGCTATAAACGCCGCTATGGCGCTATCTCCCGCGCCTACAGCGCTTATAACTTTGCCGCACGGCGCTGCCTGAGTGTGTGTCTCACCATTTTTACAAACCAAAACAGCGCCTTTATCACCCAAAGTTACCATAACGTTTTGGGCTCCCATATCTTGTAGTTTTTTTGCATATGTTAACGCTGTATCAAAATCGCTAATTTTGACCCCAAAAATTTCACCAAGCTCGTGATGATTGGGTTTTATTAAAAGGGGATTATATTTAAGCGTGTTTAAAAGCAAATCTTTTTCTGCATCAACAATAAAACTTACGCCGTTATCCTTTAATCTTTGGATTATAATTTCGTATATATTTTGCGGTAGTGATTTTGGAACACTCCCCGACAATACCAAAAAATCTCCGTTTTTAATATTTTTCAACTTTTCATAAAGATTTTTAACGTATTTATCACTAATGTCAGGCCCCGAGGCATTTATATCAGTATCATTTAGTTTAACATTTATTCGGGTATTGCCTTTCACTTTTACAAAGTCACACTCAATGCCGCATTGTAAAAGATGCTTTTCCAATGCCTCGCCCGTAAAACCGCCAACAAAGCCCCAACAGATTGAACCTATACCAAATTCTTTTAGAACCAACGATACGTTAACGCCCTTACCGCCAAAACGAAATTTCTCAGTTTTGGTTCGGTTGACAGCGCCTATCTTTAAATCGTCAAGCGTGATATAGTAATCTACCGCCGGATTAAGTGTAAGTGTATAAATCATTTTATTTTGCCTTTTTTTCTTTAATTTTGCTGTAAAATTCTTGTTGCATTTTAGGAAGAACCATGTCATTCTTTACATTAGCAATTATTTCAGCTAGGTCTTCTACCGCTGCAGTAATTGCTGTTTCACCCTTCTCTTTTGTTGCAGCTTTCGGTTCACCCGTAACATTTTGTGGCCATTTATCATACCACCAAAGGCCTGTATACACGCGGCCGCCTAAGTTTGCAAGGTCATGCTTTGGCTGCATTCTTCCCGCCTCTTTATGGTACTCTAATTTCACACTACCGGGCGCAGTTGCCATAACCATGCTCGTTTCTCGTTCATCGGCGTGACCGCCTCTTTCTGTCTCCCAAATATCAAGGCTTTCAAATCGACCTTCGCCATAAGCAAAACAAACATACAACGTATAGTCTACCTCGCGGTCAACTTGTGACATTGCAAAATATTGCAAGAAGTTTGTGTTTCCACCGTGACCGCTGACAATAAGAATCTTTTTAAAACCATTGCTTGCGATTTGGTCTAAAAGTTGTTCGAACATTTTGCACAACAAGCTTGTGTCAAAATTAATTGCGCCTGTAAAGCAAGATGCTTCATGCACCTGACCAAACCAATAGGTCGGAAACACAACGCAATTTTCCTTTTGCGCCGCGCGCATGCAAATATCGTGACACACAAGACCGTCAGTGCCAAACGGTAGATGGTCTCCATGACGCTCAAGACAACCTATCGGCAAAATACAAAGTTTTTCTTCACTCGCTAATTTTTTGAAATCGGGTGGTGTTAAATATTCCCATCTTACTTCCATGTTCTTACCTCCAAATTGCATACTGCCGCTATAAAAATAGCGGCAGTAGTTTTAAATGCTTATTTTGTGTTAAACCAAACCGCCATCTTGCTTTCTTCAGTCCAAAGTTTACCTGTCGACGCGTAATCGGTAACCGCAAAGTCCTCACCATCGGTTGTAGGAACCTTTACAAACATCTTACAATCATATGGGGCATCTTTTGCGTTTAGCATTTCTATGTCAACGAAACCGTCTTCGTTAACCTTTACGCTTACTGCATCGTCAACGCTATAGCCCAAGCGGTTTTCCTGTGCGAGCATTAAAGGTCCGTACTGAATCGCAATATGCCTGCATGTACTTGGATGCTCTTTATCAAAGGTCGGGCACATACAGTTAGCGCCCCAAACAACCTTGTTCATCAAGATCTGGCTGCCATAAGGAATCGGGAAGATAGCCTTAGCGCGCATATCGAGATTTATTTCAATAACGTCGCCCGAAGACCACTTGCGATAAACCGAAATATAGCCCTTGGTTGCGGTAATGTTGTTGCCGTTTACACAGGCGGTAGTATTTACACTCCATTCGGGATTTCTTACTAGAATTTCAAAATCCTCGGCACAGTCGGTATCAACCTTAATTTTCACATTTGAAGCTATGGGATATTTGGTGTCCATTGTAAGAGTTACACTTTTACCGCTTGCTAACGGTTGTGTAACGGTACCGTTTTCAAAAAGATTTACAATCACACCGTTTTTACTTGTAAGAACTGCGGTTTTCATAGCTACGCCTATTCCTGCGGCACCTATGCATATACAACAGCCGTAATATCTGCCGTCAGCAAATGGCTTTAAGCCGCCTGTACCGTTGCCGCGAATACCTGCGGTAAGCGGACTATAGCTGTCAAACGGCATTGGAACCATTGTGAGTTCGGGGTACAACTCAGCAGCAGTGGTGTCGATAGCGTCATCGGTGTTAACCGCACCCAAATATCCATTATAAAGCGAACGTTCAAAGGCGTCTATATATTTGGAGTCGCCTGTAATAAGGTTAAGTTGATAAAAGAACTGCATAAGCGTAACCGTAACACAAGTTTCTTGCGCACGTGGATCACCACGGTCAGGATTTGCCTGACGAACGGTAGAATGGTCAAAAAGTTCGTGTGTGCAACCCGCAGAACCGATAACCGTGAAGTCGTCCTCTAACACGCGATTAGCAAAGTTAACAATTGCAGTAAGATGTTTTTCGTTTTTACGAATACGATAATACTCTAAAAGGCCAACAAAGCAAGATGTCATTTCATATGCCTTTGTTACAGGGTACTGATATGGATGAAGTTCATTTTTATACGCAAGTTCAAACACGTTTTCAACATCCATGCCACCACAAGCAACGATGTAATCGGCAAAATCAAGATATTTTTCTTCGCCGGTAAGTGAATAAAGACGAACGATTGGTTCAAGAATAGAAGAAGAGTTAAGCCCGCGCCAATGACGTGTAAGACGGGTAATAAGCAATTTACCCTCACTTGTCCAACCAATTTTAGAGCAGAGATAATCAACCTGCTTTTTCATACAGTCAATAATTTGTGCTTTAAATTCGTCTTCGTCGCAAATTTCTATAAAGTACTCTAAACCAAGAAGTACATATTTGCGGCTCCAAAGGTCCCAACCGTCAAATTCTTTTTCAACTGTATATGTACTAATACGACCCAGGTCGTCCTGCGCTGTCAACATATCGGCAACCGATTCCTTAAGCACATCATAGAGAGCTTTGTCTTTTGAATAACCATAAACAAAGCACGCGCCACGCATCATTTTTCCCCAAAACTCACCGCGCCAACCGGCATCTACAATATCGGGGTTTGTGCGGAATTGCTCTACAAAAAGACGCCACATATCGGCATCACGAAGCTGCATATCGGTAATAACATTCAAGCTTTCATCAAGCCAGCCGTTAAATTTTAAATCATTTGCAAGATCAAAAAATTTATCGCTATCGTTTCTTGGAAAATTTGCTGTAAATTGCTCATAAAAATTCATAATTTTGCCCTCCGTTACAGGATTAATATTATAATACAAATATAATATATAATCTCTTAAAAGTCAATTGATAAAGCATTTTAAAATAAAATATGTGGAAAATAATAAATTTTGTGATATAATATATCAAACATTTCACAAAGGAGGCGGCAAAATGAAAATAAAAAGCATATTAACAAAGCCATTCGTTTTATTGTTTTTTAGCGCCGTTTTATCGGCGGTACCGCTTACGTTTGGAAGCTTTTTTGCGCTTTCGTGGGTTTCATTTGTGCCGCTTTTTTACGTAATAATTACCAATAGCGACGACAAGTTTGGTCGAGCGTTGGGTCGTGGATTTTTGTTTGGACTGTTTTATCACCTTTGCATTTATTATTGGTTTTTATGGTTCTATCCGCTTGATTATGTAAATCTTACTAAATCCTCGTCAATCGCAGTAATAGCGCTTGCTTGGTTCGGCATAAGCGCAGTTCACGGAGCGCTGTGGTGTATACCGTTTTTATGTTGCCATTTTGCAAAAAAACTAAGTAAAAATTCAGCGTTTTTATCCTTGGTGGCAATAATAGGTATTATCGCCGCACAAAAATTGACTTCGTTAGGTGAGCTTTCTTTTCCGTGGACACGGATATCATTGGGGCAATATAAGGCTTCGGCGCTTATACAATCGGCGTCCCTTTGGGGCGCTGAGGGTGTAGATGTTTTAATACTCACAATAAACGCATTAATTACTGCCGCGATTGTTTCAACCAACAAAAAACGTTTAGTTATACTTTCTACTGCCGTTATCGTTTTTTGCGCTAATTTGGCTTATGGCCTTATAACGCTTAACAAACCGTCCGCCTATGATGATTTTACCATTATGACCGTGCAAGCTGCTGTACCGCAAGACAAAAAATGGGAAGCCGACGGAGATAAGATATGCCTTAACGCATACAGTACACTTACCAAGAAAAATATAACGGAAGATGTAGATCTTGTTATTTGGCCGGAAAGCGCCGTGCCTAAAACATATAAAAGCGCAAGTTCGCTAAGCAATTACAAAAAGCTATCTAAAGCGATCGACACACCGTTACTTGCAGGAATACTAATTAAAACCAAAAACGGCAACACCAACAATGCCGTTTTGATAAACGATAATAAAACCGTTAGCATATATACCAAAAGACAAATGGTACCGTTTGGTGAATACATGCCTTATAAAAATATACTTTCAAAAACATTTCCTATGCTTACCGAACTTAATATAATTGAGGATGATTATGTAGCAGGTCAAGATACCGCAATCATAAATACGCAAAACGCTAACCTTGGCAGCATAATTTGTTTTGAAAGCATCTACCCCAACCTCACAAGACACAGTGTCCTCGACGGAGCTAATCTTTTGGTTGAGATTACCAACGACTCGTGGTTAAAAGACTCTCCCGCTATGTATCAACACCTATCGCACGGTGTTTTCCGCAGCATAGAGAACGGAAGGTATCTTATACGCAGCGCAAACTCAGGTATATCGGCGGTAATTGATAATAAAGGTCGAGTAAAATCAGAACTTGGCATAAATGAACAAGGGGCAGTAACCGATACCGTACAACTTATAGAAAACCAAACCCTCTATACCAAAACGGGCGATGTGCTTTTTCCGATTGGTTGTGCAGTAATTTTGATTTGGTCAGTAATATTATTCATAAAACGCAAAAAACCGACAGATTAATCGTCTGTCGGTTTTTATTTTATTTATTAAACAAATGATAATAGTATGCCGGTAATGCGCTCCAACCGTGACAAAGCGAACCTGCGCCGCCAAAATCGGCTTCGCCCTCCATTGTTTCCCAAAATGTGGTAGCGCCCTGATCTAACATATAACCGTAAAGCTGTCGGATTTCGTTTAGGATAAATCCCTTATTGTCGGGGTCTGCCGCAAGCAAAGCGTCGTACTTGTAAATAAGCATAGAAAGTGAAGTTTCTAAAAGATTTTTATCGTTCTTTATTGCATTTACAGTGCGCTCGTCACCAAGACCAATCAACAGCGCAAACGAGTTACCAAGTTGTGACTTAAAGCTACGATCATCGGTACGGAGTACAAAGTTGCCGTCTGACTCGTCAAAAAACTCGTCATTTATAGCCTTTTTAACAGCATCAAAATCACATTCGAATTCTACGCCTGCCATTTGACACATTTCAAGAAACATTTTGCCCGAATATACAAACGCACAGTTAAGAATCAAGTGAATGCAGTCTTTAAATTCGTAATGGTGTTGACCGGGTATTGCATCGTGGCTACCGTCGGTCCACTCGTAAAAGTTCCAATAAGGCGCATCGAATTGACGAATTAGATTGTTTGCTTCTAACTTGTCTTTAAAATTATTCATTATTTTAAGCATAGTGGGCATCGCTTTTTCCAAAATCGTCTTGTCGCCCGTATACTTAATATATTCGTAAACCTCCACGGGATACATTACCGAGAAAAACGGAATTGCCGGTCCGTCTACTGATGGATATGTAAGTTCCAAAAATCCATCCGGACGAGCACCGTTTGCTATAAGCTCAAGACTGGCTCTGGCAAACTCGGTCTCGGCAAAAGTATAATAACCGCATAGCATTTGATTACGAGAATCCAACACATAAAGCGCTTGCTCACGCCAGGGGGTATCTTCGTAGTGCAAATTCATACATAGCCTTAACGTACGCACGCAAACATCATATATCTTTTGATCCAACGAATTATCAAGTTTAAAGTCATTTTCGGTAAGCGGATACAAATACGGCATAATTCCTATTGAGACAATCTCAATTCCATCAGGCAAAAACGCCTGAATGTATCTTCCCGACATTCTTACAAAATAATTACGGAACTCATATTCGCCCTCCGGCATTTCAAAATTAAAGGCAAATTCACGATTCCCAATTGCATAGCGCACACCGCCGTCAACAATGTGTTGTCCGTAGCCGATTTTTGCTTTACCTGCTTTTGTGGCTTTAAATTTAACGCGCAAATAACCCGCCGTTTCGCGACCTACGTCATATAACTTTTTATCGGCATCAATAAGCTTGCCTTCAACAAAAGGATGTTCCACCGTTTTATTTATAGGACGCGGTTTTAAATTATAGGTTTGATTACTTAAAACACAGGGGATGTTACAAACATAGTCACCCACACGCATATCACTGCCAAATCCCAGCTGCCCTGAAAGAAGGGTTGTGGTGTTTTGAACATAGCGATTATCGTAGCCTCCCAAAGTGCCTTCGTGAGTATATGTAACGGTTTTATCGTCAACTTGTAGAGTGTAGATAACTCCGGCTCCATCCACGATATGAACATGTGTACGAACACCCTCGTAACGGGCTGTCAGTGTAAATTTGTTTTGGCCGTTTATACAAAACCTTGTTATGTCAAGCTCATCATAATATTTTTCAAAAGGATAACCGGCATACTGAGAAAACCCTGCAAGGCAACCGTTTACATACAACACGTAATCCATCTCGGCGCAAATTGTAAAAGTAGCTTTGTTACCATTAAAATTGAAATTTTCTTCAAAAACCGCATATTCGTTTTGTTTTGGATTATCATTTATCCATATCCATTTTGCGTTTTTATCAAACATTTTTTCTTCCCCTATCTACCGTATACATTTTCAGCATTAATATCTTTAATATGACGAGCATCATTCACAAGCTCAAACCTTGGGGATATAAGCTCGCCCGCTTTACCAACAAAAGACACTTCGGTTATAGCCGTGAAATTAGGTCTTATTATTTTACATACAAAAGGAAACGGTAGGTTGAATATATGTGAAAACACTACGCTTGACGAGCCGCCGTGACTTACAAGCATTATGGTATCGTTGTTTTCCTGAATTACGCGATAATAATTTCCCTCTCGCTCAAAACCTAACGTATGTAACCAGTTGTCAAAGCCTTCGATCACTTTATTGTAACTTTTTAAAACCGTGCGATCCTTATATTCGGATTCGTTTTTCCAGTCGCAATTTATCATATCCTTGCCAGACGCCACCCATCCGTCAACGCTTTCCCAAGGGTGAACAAAATCATCGGTGTTTGGTGTTCCCCAGTGTATCTCGCGCATAAAATCAAGCTGTGTTATTGGAAGATTATGTCTTGCCGCTATATGCTCGGCAGTCTCTACCGCGCGCCCGCATGACGACGAAAAGATTTTATCGATCTGCTCGTTTTTAAGTCGCTCGGCCGCAGCCTCGGCTTGAGGGTGACCAAGTTCCGTAAGACAGTCCTTTTTATAGTCAGGATGTCCGTGACGAACGAATATAATTTTCATCATATCACCTGTTATTTACAATTTTTCGGTACAAAGGTTAATTAAATCGTTTACATTAGCCGTGGCAAGACATTCTACTGTGTCAGATGCGCCGTAATAAATTTTTACTTCACCATTATCTTCAAGTATCATACCACCCGGGAATATAACGTTTTGACGTAGTCCCTCGTCCACTTCATAATCGGTTTCGGGAGCCAAAAGCGGCAATTTGCTCATCCCTATCACTTTTGACGGGTCATTAAGGTCAAGAAGCATTATGCCTGCGCAGTAGCGTTTTTTCCAGGTGTCTTCCCAACCGTTTTTACCTCGTGTTGGGTCGATATCTACGCTGTGGAAGGTTGTAAGCCAACCCTTTTCGGTCTTTATAGGCGGTGCCGCAGGACCAATTTTATCGTTCGCATAAGGCACATGCTCGACACCCATAACAAGCTTGTTGTTTCCCCAAAATTTAAGGTCGGGAGACTGCGCAAACCAAATATCAAAGCGGTCTTTTCCTCCGCGTGAATATACAGGGAACGGACGCTCAAGACGGGTGTAAAGCCCATTTATCTTTTCGGGGAAAAGCACCATATTTCGATTATCAGGCGCAGAAATACTCAAAATTTCTAGTCTTTCAAGATCGTGAATAATTCCGACACCACCGTGCACACCGTGTTTTGTATCAACGGCAAAGCACATATGTAAAACTCCGTCGATTACGGTAAGACGCGGATCATATATGCGCAATATTTCGTCGGTTTCAATATCTGATTGATTTATAAACGGCTTATTAGTAGATGTCCAATGAATACCATCGTCACTTGTGGCAAGTCCTAAATCTATGCGACTTAGCGGCATTGTACCATAACCATGAGTACGAACGTCATTACGGAACACCATAACGTATTTACCATTATATTTTGTTATACCCGCATTATAAATACAGGTTGCTTCATAGGGTATATCCTTCATAGAAAGAATAGGATTGCCCTCATATCTTTTTATAACAGTGGATGATTTAAGTTCCGGAAATACCTTTGGCATAACCAATTCTCCTTTTAATTTTGTATTTTATATGTCATCGGCAAGCACTTTTCGGCGCCGCCAAATTCCAGACAAAAAGTATATAACGCCCGGTATCGCATAACCATAGGCTGCAAGACCATAGCCTAATACAAAGCCGTAAAATCCCCAACCCAGATATATGCCAAACAACCAACTAAGACCGATACGTAAAACAACGCCGTCTAAAAGCGCCAACACCATACTTAGTTTTGCATTTCCGATACCCTGAATAAGCGCGCCTGTACCACGCATAAACGCAAGGGCCGGGAACATCCACAAAATTGCCTTAATAAATGTGCCCGATAATTGATGGACTGCGGCATCATCTGAAAACAGCATAAACATCTGCTTGCCGAAGAATATGTAGAGCAAAATAAACACAACCGTCCAAATGCCCGAAAAAATCCACGCGCTATACACCACTCGCTTTGCGCGCTCCGGTTTGCCCGCACCAATATTTTGGCTGACCATAGGCATTGCCGCATGGTGTATACCCTGCGATATTTTATTTATTATATCGTCTATCTTACCGCCTGCGTTAAAGGTAGCCGAAGCAACCAATCCAACGTTGTTTATCATAGAGTTTACGAACAGCATTGATATATTTATACATCCCGATTGTATTGCCATAGGGGTTCCTATAGACAACATCATTCCAACATATTGACGGTTCATTTTAAAGCTTTGAAGTTTAAAATCAAAACCGAAAGATTCTTTGCGCTTGTATAAATAATAAATCGAGAATATAAACGATACCGCCTGTCCGATAACGGTAGCATATGCCGCACCGGCTACTCCCCAACCTAAAACTCCTGTAAACAAGTAGTCAAGCACCAGATTTACAAACGACGCAATCGCAATAAACAAAAGCGGTCTTTTAGAATCTCCCATACCGCGAAGCACCGCTGAAACTATGTTGTAGCCCGCCGTAAAAACAAAGCCTACAGCGCATATCAGCATATATTCCTTGGCCATATCATACGACTCTTTCGGGATGTTCATAACGTTTAATATTTGTGACTTAAAACCAAGTATCACAACCGACAAAGCCAGGGCCATAATGAGTATAAGACTAAAGAGCGTGCCTATTATATTGTTCATTTCTTTTCGTTTGCCAACACCCAACGCCTGTGCCAAAAGCACCTGTCCCGCATTGGAAAACCCTAAGCATATCATAGTGGCAAAATTCATAATATGACCGCTTTGGCCAACTGCCGGAATACCGGCTGTACCAACGTATTTCCCAACTATTATCATATCTATCGTACTGTAAAGAACCTGTAATGCATTTGAAAACATAAAGGGCAGCATAAAGAAAAACATCTGCCGCATTATTGGTCCTTTGGTAAAATCCTTGCTAATTGTCCCCTTTGACACTGCCTATTTCATCTCTTCTTCCGTTAATTTGCGGTAAACCTTACACGGATTATACTTGTCAACAACGTAACGCCGCCAAACCAAGCATATTTAACCCGTAAAATATGTTCATTTTATTTTAACACATATATTTTACAATTCAAGACAAAAAGACCGAAAATTTTCAATTTTCGGTCTTTGGTTTATGGTAATTTCAAAATTATCCCTTTGAATATTAGGTATGAATCGGTATTAACGTTATCCAGTATAACAACATTAAAGCGAGGATTGGACCTGTTTGAATATTCGTTATAATTAATTTCTATAGTTTGCGCGCCGGTGATAGTTTTTTCAAAAATAACCGTTCCTTCGGTATCAAGATCATCGGTCACCGTAAGTGCAACGATATACTTTCCACTACCTCCCGACGGTGATAGATTTAATTTTACGCAGCCGTTAGCGTCGGTGACGACTCCGCCGCCCATTATACCCGAAATGCCGCTTGTTAAAGACATTCCTTGCTGACGAGCAGTGGTGGAAACAGTATTTTCGCCGCCTATTATGTCAAGAGTTGCCCCTATATCATATGCCGGTTTTTGATAACATTCAAAATTTGCAAACTCGGCCGCATTGTACACCGACAAACTGGGTTCGTACGTAGTTCCCATTTGCGCATATGTTTTGCCGAAATAATGATATGGTGCATTTTTGTTGTTGTTTTGCACTTGAGGATCAAAAATATATTGCGTACCGCTAATATTAATATATGCCCACGCATGGCCTGTGCGTCCACCGCCTTTTTTCGACACCGTACCGCCTATTACATGTGCATCCAAACCAATTCGACGACACATTACAACAAATGCTGCGCTGTAGTTGTCACACACACCCTGATTTGTAGAAAGTATTAAGTATGCGTTTACAACAATACGCTGATCATAGTTTGATTTATAAATCAAATCGCTTGTTACCGATGTATCCAAAATGGCAAAACCGAGCGAACTGTAGCTACAGTTATTAACTAGATAATCATAGCAGGCCTTTACCTTATCATAGGTAGACATACCGCCGGTGTGAATTTGTGCGAATATGGAGTCAATCAACGAATCAAGCTTAGTCGCATTTGTTTTTTGCGAATTTAAAGCGGCTGAATTTAACAAATCGGATATTTGCGGACTCGTCGGCGGCGCAGGGGTACTTGGTGATGGCTGAGATGGTGCAGAGGACTGCGAAGACGAGTTCTGGGTTTGTGAGGGAAGTTCTTCAACCGAGGAAACAATTTCAGATTCCAAATCTTCTAAAAACGTTAATTCGCTTTCTGTTTCAGAAACTATATTATTGTACTCCGAAGAAACTTCACTTAACTGACTGTAAGCCTCATCTTTCCTTAGATATTTATCAAGCCATCCGTCTAAACCGCTAATTCTTCTGCAGCCTGTAGCACAAAGTAAAAGCGTTACAGCCATAATCAGCGAAATGCCTTTTTTCAAAAATCTCTCCCCCTTTTATATCATCGTTTGATAAACAAGGTTTACTTCATAACACTATCGTCATTTATTGTAGACATTGCCTCTTCTAATGTCATACCATTAGCTATTGCCTCTTTACGTGCGGCATTTACCGCCTGAATGATTTTTACACGCTTTCCGTCAAGCTCGTATCCCTTCATAGCCCAAAGTGTAAGCCCCCATGCTACCATAGGAACTATGCAAAACAGCGCTATAACCACCAAGTTCATACCTTCGGTGTATGGTGTTGTTTTGGTGGGCAGGTCGTGAATGTTTATAAATATTAAAGCGATGCTTACAACCGTGGCCGAAAGGGACGAAACCAATTTGTCCACAAGGCTAAACAATGTGCCCATGATGCCCGGTATAAATTTGCCCGAACGATATGTTTCATAATCAGCGCAGTCTGCAACCATAGGTATCGGCATATCCGCAGTGGAATAATACGCACCGTAACCCACGCCAAAGAAGAGTATAAATAAAATTGTATAAAGATTTACAGAGAATTTAAAATCAGACTTAAATAACGTTCCTTGATACACAGACAAATTAAATACCGCATTGTCCTTTTGCCACAAGAGCAATAATATCAACACGCCTATATAACACACAAGAGCTACCGCAACATATGTCATAAGCGAACGTTTTTGCCCGTGTTTTTGTGATGTGCGAACGGTAAGCAAGAAAAACGGTGCAGAAAAAACATACCCAAGCACCATCATAGGTAGATAAAGTCCATCGTAATTTCCCATCATACAACCGTAAATCATACAAAGCACCGTAACATTTGTTGCAATAGCAAGCGCCAATTTGCATCCGCCGCCGGCTATCATAAGGCGTTGTAGCGGTTTGTTTGCCTTAATTATGGAAATGTATTCAGATACCTTAACCTTTTCCTGCTTGCCGCCTATACCAAAATATTTTTCGTTATCCTTTTCCCAAATACCAATAATCGCAAGCACGGTAAGCACCACCGATACTGCCACGCCTATAGGTGTCATTATACGAAACCAGCTCGCATTATAATCACCGGCAAAGCCGTCGCCGGCAAGGATAGGGCCTATAAACTGCATTACACCCATTCCTACAAGCGAGCCAACGGTATTAAATACAGTGAACAACGGACGCTGTTTCGGATCGTTTGTAAGCACCGGTTGCGCCGAGCGTGTGACCGATGTTTGAAATGTATATCCCAATACCCACACAGCATAAAGCAGCACAAAAATCGTGTAACGCAACCATGTTAAATCTTTTGGGATCATCGGCGTAAGCATATAAAGCAATATTACCGATATTGCCATAACAATATTACCAATCACCATAAATGGCCTGAATTTTCCAAAACGGCCGTTCGTCTTGTCCATCAGCGCGCCTATTATAGGGTCGGTTATGGCATCAAACACGCGCATACCCGTAACCATAAAGGATGCAAATACCATAGCAAGTCCCAAAACTTTGTTGCCAAATGTAGCTATATAACTGAGTATTAGCACAAAATAAACATTTGTCGCACCATTGTTCATAGGGAAAAGTGCCAACTGATAAAATTTTGCCTTATTCGTACTGTTTTGACTCATTGTTTAATGTTCCTTTCTATACCCAGTTTCCGCCATTGCCGCCGTCTTTTTTCAATATATATGTGGGATTGGGTTTGTCCACCTTTCTGATAACGATTTCATCGTTGCAGTCTCCTGCGACCGCTTTGATACAGGTGTCGGGAGACAAAGTCACCTTGAAATTACAAACCCTATTGCATTTTTGTGTTGCAAACTTTTCGCCGTTTACATATAGAGTTACCTCGTCACAATTTGAATAAACCTTAACATCAGTAATACTTTCAACTCGATCAACATAACGTCTGCCACAAATGTGCACAAATTTTTCATTTGACCAATACGCCTTGTAAAGATAAAAACTGTCCTTTTTTGTTTCGCGGTCAAAAGTAACCAACCCCTTGTGGTTCATTCCCGGTTCGCCGCCCTGATTACGAGCATCTGCCGCAAAATCAAACATATTCCAAAGGTGTGTCGCCCACATAAAAGGACGTTTTTCAAAAAAGCGCAACAAATATTCGTGGTATACGCATTGATATTCTTCGGTTTGATCTCCACGACGAGGATTTGACGAATGCAAATTTGTCATAGCCTCGCAACCATACTCGGAATAGCCAAGAGGTCTGTTTGGATAAACAAGATGGAAAAAATCCACCCATAAATCATTTAACCACAAAAATGGTGTGTACCAACCAAGATATAGGTTCCAGCTAACAACATCAGAAATGTGCGCTACCTTGTTAAATGGACCACACACCGCATAACACGCAAGCGTTGTCGGACGTGAAGAATCCATTTTATGCACTAAATCATTAAGTACTCTGTGATTGTCAAGCATATCCTTTTTGTTTTTGGTGGATATGGTAATTTCGTTACTAAGTCCCCAAAAACAAATTGATGCATGATTATAATTTTGAACCAACAGCTCTTTCATTTGTGATATTGTGTTTTCGCGTCCGTTCGGCATATGCTCCGAGATGTATGGTATTTCCGCCCAAACAACAAATCCATATTTATCACAAAGATCGTAAAAATATTGGTCGTGTTGATAATGTGCCAAACGTATAGTGTTGGCGCCAATTTCACGAATCATATTTATGTCCTGTTCGTGATGCTCTCGCAATAGCGCATTACCAAGTCCTTTACGGTCCTGATGTCGGCATACGCCACGCAAAGCATACGGCTTTCCGTTTAAGAAAAATCCCTTTTTGGGATCCACGTAATAACTTCTAACACCAAATGTAGTCTGAACACTATCAAGCAAACAATCGTCCACCAAAAGCTCTGCCACGCAAGTATACAGATATGGATTTTCTACACCTTGCCACAAATGCGCGTCATATAACTTTATGTGAGTATTGCTACCTGAGCCCGATGCCACTTCGATGCCCAAATCATCATAAATCTTGATATTATAGTTTGCGTTTTCACAATTGCTCCAAGTGCGAACCCAAACGTCGGCATCACCATTTTGCGGCGTAGCATTTACCGCAAGTCCGTTACCGCCGAAATAGTCCATATCAAAGTGCTGCTTGTTCAAAACAATAAGACGAACATCACGGTAAATTCCACCATAAAAAGTAAAATCGGCTTTTTGCGGGTAAACACGGTCGTTCACCGAGTTATCCACCTTTACAACAAGATGATTTTCCTCGCTTAAGTGTTCGGTTATATCACATCTAAACGTTGAGTATCCACCATCATGTGTCATAATCTCGTGACCGTTTAAAATCACAGTTGCCGAAGCATTAACACCTGCAAATTCAATATAAACACATTCATTTTCTTCGATTTTTAAAGCGGCAAAATCCTTTTCATAAACACAAGTGCCTCGGCGATAATCGTTACCGCCATCTTGCCCATCAATATTATTCCATGTGTGCGGTATATTCACTTGTATTTTTTCCGCATCAAAATATGTAAGTGTCCAGTTATCATTAAGCAGATGTACTTTTCTCATAATAATGTTCCTTTAATCGTTTATCAAGGAAGCGCCCTTTCGGACGCTTCCCATTTTTTACTAAGCCTTAGCCTTTTTGTCCTTCTTTGCTTGTTTATAGTTTGCATACTCTTCGGTTTTCTTTAACTTTTTACCGCCCGATATCCAAAGAGATGTAAACACAGCCAATAAAACTATAATTACAACGGTTGCAATTTTAACCGTCTTTAAAATTTGTGGTGTTGTTTTTTTAACCTGTGTGTACCTGCCGACGCCGTTCATACCCGAAGAATTAGCCAATGCATAAAGATTGTGATGACACGCGTTGCGCATAGCTGTAACTATAACTGCATCATCTTCGTAATTCGGCAACTGATTTATAATATAAGGAAGCATAGCGTCAAAGGTTGTTACGCCTCCCGCCATAAGTGCATCAACACCATTACAGTAGTTAACAAGCACGTTATCGGTAATCGACATACCCTTATTACCCCACTCGCCGCGCATAATGCCGGTCATAAGGTTTTTGTTGCTGCCCGACCATCTTGTGCCCCAACGGGTGTATGCGGTCATAACGCCATTTGCATTGCATTCTTCAAGCGGTTTTTGGAATGCCTTAAGATAAATTTCACGAGCAGCCTGCTCACCAACCCATGCAGCCTGACCAAGACGTTCTTGTTCGCAATCGTTAAGCGCAAAATGCTTAATAACGACATCCACGCCTTTATCTTGAATGGCCTTTATTTCGGCGCCGCCTATTTCACCGGCTAAGAATCCGTCTTCTGAATAATACTCGAAATTACGTCCGCCATACGGTGTGCGATGGGTGTTGCTACCGGGACCGTAAAGACAAACAACGTCTGCCGCAATACAGTTATTGCCGATAACCTTACCCACTTCATACATAAGTTCTACATTAAAGGTAGCTGCCATTACATCTTCTGAGGTAAACGCGGTAGGATCAATATCTCCAAGACCTGCGCCGAATATAGCCGCAGTAAGACCTTGAGGTCCGTTTTCATCACGAGTTCCCGGAGCGTTTACTGACTCAGCAGGCATTCTCCAATGGAATGAATCGCCTATCATAGATACCATTTCGTCAAAGGTGAGCTGATCAAGTAGTTTTTGCCAATCGGGATCGTCGAAATCTTTACCTATCATACTCTCAAGTGTAAGTCCGTTATCTGCCCCTAAGGTTGGCATTTCTACCTTGTCGTAATTGTCGGCATTGTACTGAACGTCCTGCAGTTCAGCAATCATTTGCTTTGTAAGAGCAATTTTGTAAATTTCGGTAGGCCATGTGCCCTGCCAATCAGAGCGCGAAAGGTAGGTAATTTGATCGTCGTTACCTTCGTAAAGGTTAAGGTCAGCATTGGACAACTGATTGGTAATCTCGGTGCCGTTTAATGATTTTGAATATGTGGTGGCATCAAACTCCTCTTGTGTCCACTTGTATGCCAAGTCTGCATTGCCGTCAACATCCATTCTGCCGTTTGTACCTTCTACTGTATAACCCTTAGCAGCAAGTGTGTTATTTACGGCATTATGCGCATCGGTTGCTACCGTAAGATAATAATCGCCTGCGTCTAAAATATAGGTTTTCGCGCCATAAGCATCATATGAAGCTAGATCACGTTTATCTACTTTAATGGTGATAATCTCGCTATGACCAGGCTCTAACACCTTGGTTTTACCAAAGCCGCAAAGTACAACAGATGCTTTTTCCACCTTGTTTTCTTTATCATATTCGGTATAAGGCGATTGCGAATAAACCTGAACGGTCTCTTTACCTGCTACATCACCGATGTTTGTAACATTAATACTAACTTCAAACTGATCTGTTTCGGCGTTGTATTTTACCTCCATATTTGAATAATCAAATTGAGTATAACTTAAACCGTATCCAAACGGGAAGGCAACCTTGTCGCTATATTTATAATCGCCTGCGTTGCCTGTACCTAGAACGTAGTCTTCGTAATGGGTTTCATAATATTTATAACCTACATAAATACCTTCCTGATAAATCATATAAGTGCTTGCGTTTTTAGGAATATTCTCTCCATCGAAGCCTTCATATGTAGTAGGAATAAAGTTTTGCATAGCAGGTGAAGAATAGTTATCATAACAGTAGGTGTCAACCAGACTACCCGAAGGATTAACCTTGCCTGCCAAAATGTCGGTTACTGCATTTGTACCACTAATGCCTACGCCGCCTATCCAAAGGCATGCGTCAATGTTGTATGCATCATCTTTTAAGAAATCAAGTTGCAATGCATTTGAAGTGTTTATAAGAACTATAACCTTTTTTATTTTACCTTCCGCTTTAAGATCAGATGCATATTTAAGTAACGCCTTTTCGTTTTCATCAAGCGCCAGATAGTTATATTCGGTAAATTGCAAATCGTATCCCTCGCCACCAACACGTGAGAAGGTAATGATTGCCGCATCACCATATTCTGTTATGGATTTTTTTACATCATCCGTATAAATTTTCATAGGAACTTCAGCAATAGACGCCTGACCTGCCAGTACGGCACTTTCGCCCGCAGATGCGCTACGATCATATTCAGCTCCTGCGCCCGTTTTATAAAAGTCCCAAAGTGTCGGATTTACTTTAAATCCTGATTTTTCCAAAGCGGTTTTAAAATCGTCTGCCTTAGAAGCATCAACATTACCCGAACCGGTACCGCCATAAACCAGGTTTACAGAGCTCGATGAAAGCGTACTAACCTTTGCTCCGTCATCTAGCGGCAACGCATTGTCTTTGTTCAGCAACAAGGCTGCGCCTTCGGCCTCCACCTGATAACAAACCCCGTCACCGTATTTGTACATTTCCTCATCTGAAGAAAAATCACTTTCAAAATATACGGCGTTTTCGTCTTCGTTGTCAAGTTCCCAAAAGCTACCGCCGGTAAGCGCAACTATGGTGTTATCAAACATGCCGAGCACAACGTTTGCCGGCACCGCAATTATTGTTAACACCAAGCAAATTATAGCCAAGGTCTTCCACAGTCCCAGCATTTTGCGTTTTGCTTTTTTATAAGCTTTTTTAGTTTGTTTGAACAGGGTCTTTTTTTCGTCCATAACAATACCTCTTTCTTGTTTATTTGGCAATTTTCTCCAAATTTTTTGAATAATCTCTAATTTTTATTATTCACATTGATTATATCATAGTATTTTCAAATAGTCAACAAAGCAAAAAAATAAAATCCGACCTCTCCGGTGTAGGTTTGCTATAAATAATTTTATGCTCTTGCATTTATCTTTTTTGTGTTGTAATATAATTGTAAAAATATCCTTATTCTATCACGAGGTGTTGTTATGAAAAAATATGATGTTGCAGCTTATATATGGCCAGCATATACTGGTGACGAGCCCCGCACAAGAATATTTTGGGAAGAAGGTATTGGCGAATGGCAAACCGTCCGCGATGCATGCGGCCAGATTAAAGAAAACGGTTATGTTTGGGAAAGGAAGCCGCTTTTAGGTTTCCAAAACGAGGCTGACCCCAAAGTCATGGAGCAGCAAATCAAACTTGCTTTAGATCACGGTGTAAACGTATTTATTTACGATTGGTATTGGTACGATGACCGTCCTTTCTTGGAAAACTGCCTAAACGACGGCTTTTTAAAGGCACCAAACTCCAAGGATATGAAGTTTTATATTATGTGGGCAAACCATGACGCAAACTATACTTGGGATCGCCGAAACTCAGGTAAACTTTGGGATACAATATGGCGCGGCGACGTAACCATTGATCAATTTTATAAAATTGGAAGACGTTGGATTGATCAATATTTTAAATGCGAAAACTATTACAAAATTGATAACAAGCCCGTTATTAGCATATATGCGCTCAAAAACTTTGTAAAAGGTTTTGGCAGTATCGAAAAAACACGCGAAGCAATGCAATGGTTAGACCGCGAGGCTAAATCCGCCGGTCTTGGCGGCGTACATTTTCAGTTCGTGCGTTGGAACGGCAAAAGCGAAAACATCTCGGGTGTTGACGGCGGTACAATAGAAACCACTAACGAACTTATTTCACAGCTCGGTTTCGAGTCGCTTACACACTATCAGTTTGTTCACTTCACATATATAGACCGTGAATATCTCGAACTTTTACCCGATGTTCAAAAAGAATGGGACTACGTAGCCGAAAATTATGACGTGCCATATTTTCCCCACGTTTCAATCGGCTGGGACAACAACCCCCGTTTTAAAGACTTTAGTTGGGGTATTTGTAAAAATAATACCCCCGAAAACTTTGAAAAAGCGCTACAAATGGCAAAAGATTTTGCCGACAAAACAGGCGTTTCACTTATAACCATTAACAGTTGGAACGAATGGACTGAAACTAGTTATCTTCTTCCGGATAACGTATATGGTCACGGATATTTAAACGCTATTAAAAAGGTGTTTAAACACGAAAAATAAATTTTTATAATATTAAATTTGCTAAACAAAGAAATAAACTTAAACAAAAAAGATAAAAGGTATCGAGCACTTCGTTTGCTTGATACCTTTTTGTCATTTATAGTGTTTGTTTTGTCTTTAATACCGACTTAGATTATTATGAATATCCGCCGTTTTTGATATATTCTGCCAACAAATCGCGCGCAAATATGTTTTCGTCGTATCTTTCGACTATTGTTAGGTTATTATATCTATAATCCGCAGTATAGGTATCAACAATTATATAATATGTATCATTAGGATTAATATTGTTCTTAATACTCTGACCATAGTCGCCGCAATGCACATAATATCTGTCTCGGGCACTTAAGAACTTTGACGTTAAATCTCTGCCCTTTACCGAACAAAGCGTAAGTTGATTATCAAACGGGAACATAGACTGCAAATCGGAATATGTGACGTCGCCTATAGACAGATTGTACGGACTTCTTATTGACATAAAGCCACCGCCCAAAACTATATCGTACTTATCACCCCAAGCTTCAAATCCAGTTTCGTAATAAAGTTTCGCAATCGTTTGCTGTAACTCGTCACTATCGCGATAACTACTGTTGTAGCCTAAAATTTTATTAGCCGGTGAAATTTGTTCATCGTATTTATCCAAAAGTTCTTCAACAATCGGGTCATCTTCCAAATCTTGATATTCATAGGTCGCAACAAGGTCTACTTCGGTTACTGTTGCCTTTTCGGTAACCGAGTTAATAGCAACCTCCGCATGAGATATTCCGCCCTTGTTATCCCCTCGGTTTTGTAGATGATACACGCCGTACTGGTCTTGCAACATATATCCTTGATGGGTGTGACCCTCAAACACAAGATCGACGTATCCATCCGATAAAGAAACGTCATAATACGATGCTATTTTGGATGCGCTTATTTGCTGAACAGAGCCTAGATTTGTCTGGCCGTAACCATCGTGCAATATGTAGACTATAAAATCTGCGCCTTTTTCTCTAAGTCGGTCAGACTCTGCTTTTACAAGGCTTGTTAATTCACGTCCCGATTTAAAATATACGTCATCGCATTTATCTACAGCAATAGACGAATAACAGTCGCCAACTGCACCTATAATTCCGATTTGCAGTCCGTCGGATTCTACCATCACGGAAGCATCGCAATAATCAACAATTTTATTTGTTGCGCGATCATAAATATTTATTGCCAAAAAAGGAAATTCGGCTAATTCTTCATTATCGGCTATATATTCGCCGCCCCAATCGTACTCGTGATTACCTATTGCCATTGCTGTAAAATCCAATTGGTTCATCCAATCGGTCATTATAAGCCCCTTGGTCATATTTGATTCTGCGGCGCCCTGCCACATATCACCGGAAGATAAGAATATAGCGTTTTGATCGGTTTTCCTTGCATTTTTTAGATAGGTTGTAAGTTCATCTACACCAATATGACTGTCTGCATCGGCCAATTTGCCGTGCAGATCGTTTATGTTATAAAAATCAAAATAAACCAAAACCGAATTCTTGCACTTATCGCAAACATCATCCTCGTTTTTGTCGACATGCTTTTTGCAATTTGAAGAACTGTTATTTTTATTATTGGTATCGGTTTTATCGTTGTTTTTAACGGGGTCTTTTTGCTCGTCTTTGTTTTCTTTATTTTCTTCTTCAGACTGTTCCTCTTGTTGCGGAACATATTCAACCGACTCATATATATCTTGCGACACAAGCTCGGTATTACGAACAGCACAATCTTCGGTTACCGTATTAAATGCTACTTCGGCATGTGATAGCCCTACGACAGCATCGGCAGCATTTTGCAAATGGTATACGCCAAATTCATCCTTTATTCTGTAAGAATGCTCGCTGTAAGCCTCGAACACCAAATCTACATAACCGTCAGAAAGTTCCGTATCATAATAAGAAGAGATTTGTTCTGTCGTTACGTCTTGCGGCTTTGATGTAACATCTTCACCGTATCCATCGTGTAAAAGATACACTATGAAATCCGCGCCTTTTTTACGCAGACTTTCAGACTCTTGTTTTACAAGTTCTGTAAGCTCATTACCAAGTTTAAAAACAACATTGTTATATTGCGCTTCTACATCGGAATAGTAATTGCCAACTGCACCGATAACACCAATTTTTATTCCGTTATCTTCGACCATAGTGGATGGCGCGCAAAAATCATAAAGTTTGTCGGTGTTTTTGTCATAAACATTAATTGCAAGAAATGGAAACTTTGCTTTTTGGACATTTTTTTGCATAAAAACATTGCCCAGCTCAAAATCTTTTTTGCCGAGTGCCGATGCTGCAAAGCCCATTTCATTCATCCAAACCGTAGCCCCGGAATCTGTATCACGCCACATATTACCGGTGGATAAAAGAACCGTATTTTGATTATTTTGCTTTGTGTACTCAAAATAATTAGTCAATTTTTGATTATCGGACGTTTTTGTAGCTAAATCACCGATGGCATAAAAATCAAAATATACAAAAACCGAGCCAAAACACTCATCACAAACTCCGTTTCCGTCTTCATCCGTGTGCTTTCGACAACCCTTTTCGCCACAAGCTGCAATAGATAATATTATAGATAACGACAATAAAATAGCCCAAAATTTTTTAATCAAACTCATCTTATTTATCTCCCAAGAAGCGTTTAAAATAATAATTTTAGTTAATTATACTATCCCGATGACATAATGACAAGGTTTTTCTTAAAAGTCGACAATTTTTTGCAAAAATTGCAAAAAATTAACTTGCTAATATTACGCATATGTGGTACTATATATTAGGAATTGTCATAAAAGATATCTTGAAGATACAACAATAGAGAGAGAGCGATATATGAACAGAAGTTTCCGTCTTTCCACCGCGCTCGATGTAGATGATCTTCTGCTTGAATGCGTGCCCTACGCCGTGCGTTTGGCAAACGAAAAATATAAATTTGATCCGCCACTTACCATTCATGAAGTAGACCGTTGGGGACGCACCGGCACACGAGCTGACGTTATTTTTGAGTTTATGGATAACCCTGATTTTATTTCTTCGCAGCCTCCAATCAAAGGCGCTCAAGAGTTTGTAAGAAGATTGTCGCAAATGACCGAAATATTTATTTCAACCGCCATTTGGCCTGAATACATGAGTCAGCGTTATCAGCGTATTTTGGAAGTGTTTCCGGAAATTCCTCATGACCATATACTCATCGGTTCTAGAAAAGACAAGATCGACGTAGACATTTTGTTTGATGATGGACTGCATAACATTTTAAATTCAAATGCGCCATATCCCATACTTATGCGTCGACCTTGGAATCGGGAAGCAACCGGTGTTATGGCGGTTAACAACTATGATGAATTTTTAAAATTTGTCGAAATCATCACCAATAGTTACAGTACCTCATCCCTACAAGCAATACCAGACGCTCCTAGCATTGTTGTTTTGGTTGGTCCTTCCGGTAGCGGAAAAACCGAAATTGCAAAAGAACTGTTAAACAAAACTAACACGTTTGAAAAATTGATAAGCTACACCACCAATCCTGCGTGCAAAAACGATCCTCACGGATGGTACCAATTTGTTTCTGAGCAAGATTTCTGCAAAATGACAGTTGAGGGATTGTTTTGCGAGTCAACAACATATGCGGGTCATTTTTACGGTTGTCGCAAAAGCGATGTTGATAATATACTTGCTTCGGGCAAAAACGTTCTTACCGCGATGGATATTTGCGGCGCTATGGCTTTAAAAACGCTTTTCCCCCATGTAATAACCGTATATGTTAAGCGCGATCGCAAAGAGCTTATCACCGCCATACTTAAAAAGAATTGCGGCACCGAGGACAAGGCAAATCGCCTCTTGTCTATTTCGGTCGAAACCCGAAATGCACAGGTTTGCGACTACATGGTAAAATTTGAAACCACTGAACAATCCGTCAAGGAAATCTGCGACAGGCTACGCATTTAAAGCCAGGGATAAAAAATGATAAGTTTACAAAAAGCCAATATAGGCAAACGAATCATCTCCGCTATATTCGACGGTATATTAACTGCCATTTTAGCGATCGGTTTGATTGCCGTAATTTCAGGAATATTAAACACCGATTACCATCTTAATACCTATAAACAAGCTTATTCGAAATATTCCGCGGAATATAACGTTAATTTAACATATGACGAATACAGCAAACTAACACAACATGAAAAATCCGATTATAACAACCGTGCCGCACAGGCCGAAGAGGCTTTTGCAAACGACGAAACCGCTATGTATTCATATAATATGTTTATAAATTTATCGTTGATTATCATTACGTTCAGCATTTTAATAAGCATTGTTGTAATCGAATTTGCAGTACCCCTGTTATTTGGCAACGGACAAAGCTTGGGTAAAAAGATTTTCGGCATAGCATTAATGCATAAAGAATTCATTAAAATATCCAATATGCAGTTGTTTACTCGCGCAGTGCTCGGCAAATTTGCTATTGAGCTTATGATCCCTGTATATATAATTATGATGATATATTTTAACTCCATTGGAATTATCAGCAGCGTGATTTTGCTTGTTCTTTTGATAATTCAAATCGTCTGCCTTATAGCCACACGCACAAACTCCTTGTTGCACGATGTAATGTCGGGAACGGTAGCAGTAGATATGGCGAGTCAACGAATTTTTGACAGCCGAGAAGATCTTGTAAAATACACCAAAGAAAATCATTCTGAAAAAGTCGGTAAATCCACCTTCTAAACCGTTATTAAATTTTTATTTAATATATAATCTAAACAATTATTCCATATGAAAGGAAATCAACATGAGGGTTGTATTAGAAAATCTAACAAAAATTTTCCCAAGCCGTGACAAAAAGTCTGGTCAGGAAGTCGTTGCCGTTAACGATTTTACATTCGAAATTCCCGACGGCAAGCTTGTTGGTCTGCTTGGACCATCAGGTTGCGGAAAAAGCACAACGCTTTATATGATAAGCGGATTACAAAAACCTACCAGCGGTAAAATTTATTTTGGCGACGATGATGTAACTGAACTTTCTACAGAAAATCGCGGCATAGGTCTTGTTTTTCAAAACTATGCTTTGTACCCACATATGACGGTACAACAAAATATTTTATTTCCGTTGCAAAATCTCACAGGTCAAGACAAACTCTCAAAACAAGAAATGCTTGACCGCGCGCTAGAAGCCGCACGCCTGGTTCAAATCGATGAACTTATGGATAGAAAACCAAGCGAGCTTTCAGGCGGTCAGCAGCAACGTGTTGCTATTGCGCGAGCACTTGTTAAAATGCCAAGAGTTCTCCTGCTTGACGAACCGCTTTCAAACCTTGATGCTCGTCTTCGTTTGCAAACACGTGAAGAAATTCGCCGCATTCAGAAGGAAACCGGCATCACAACAATATTCGTTACACATGACCAAGAAGAGGCAATGTCTATTTCGGATATCATCGTAGTGATGAAACTCGGCGTTGTGCAGCAAATAGGAAAACCGCAATCGGTTTATGACGATCCGCAAAATCTATTTGTTGCAACGTTTTTGGGAACACCTCCTATCAACGTGTTAGAAGGCAAGGTTGAGGCAGGCAAGGTATACATCGGCGACGAAGTTATTATGAACGTTTCAGGCGTAGAAGATCAAGAAGTATACATAGGTATTCGCCCCGAGGGTATAGAACCCTGCGAAAACGGTGTTCTTACCTGTAATCTTTCTAACGTTGAGGTTATGGGTAGAGATGCAAGTGTTGTATCTACTCACGAAGCGTCGATAAACCCGGTTGTGCGCGCTATAATCAGTTCCGACATTAAGGTTGATATAACAGCAAAAACCATAAAATACAATATTAAGCCTCATAAGTTCTTCCTCTTTAATAAAGAGACTGAAAATCGCATTTATTTTGAGGTGAAGTAATATGGTTGAAAATAAACAACAGTGGAAAGCCTGGCTTTACTTATCGCCCGCCATTTTGTTACTGCTTGTGTTCACCGTATGGCCAATTTTCAACACTTTACGTATGGCGTTTTTAAACGGATACGGCAATATGAAGGCTTTAGGTGGCGCAACATTCCAATTCGGCGTTGAAAATTTTATTAAGGTTATAGACTATGTTAAATTTATTGACTGTCTTAAAACCACCGCAATTCTTTGTGTGGCAACCGTTCCTATCTCGACCACATTGGCTTTGCTTATCGCAGTAGCGCTTAATTCAATTAAACCGTTGCAAAAAACACTGCAAACCATATTCTTCTTGCCATATGTTACCAACTCCATTGCTATCGGTATGGTGTTTGCCACCATGTTTAATATAGTAGGTTATAATCCTGCTGAAAAAGCGGCTGACACGTGGGGTATTATAAACCTTGTTTTGCAGTTTTTTGGTGTTGATCCAATTAGTTGGGTAAACCAAGGCTCAAGTTATGCCGCAAACATAACTGTTATGATTGTATATATTGTATGGAATGCTTTGCCTTTTAAAATTTTGATTCTTTTGGGCGGTTTACAGAGCATAAACAAACAATATTACGATGCCGCCAAGGTTGACGGCACACCAAAAGCGCGTGTGCTTACACGCATTACCATTCCCCTTCTTTCCCCAATGCTTGCCTATGTAATTATTACGGGATTTATTGGTGGATTTAAAGAGTATTCAAGCATTGTTGGTATTTTTGGCGAAAAAATGGGACCCCCAGACGATGCTGGCCGCCTTAATACGATGGTTGGTTTTGTATACGATGCTCTTGAAAAAGATCGTCAGGGTCTTGCAAGTGCCGGCGCGCTAATTTTGTTCGTAATTATTCTTCTTGTAACCATATTTAACAATAGAGTTATCAAGAAGCACGTTCATTATTAAGGGGGGTGCTGATATGTCTAATAATATTATGCAAGAAAGAAACATCCAAAGAAGAACCAATATTCAAAAAACCTTTCAAATATTAGGCAAAACAGGCACCTACCTATTTTTGCTTGTTATGGCGCTGATTATTCTGTTTCCATTTTATTGGATGATTATTTCATCCCTTAAAACGCTACCCGAATATCGTCAGGCAATACCTACATTCTGGCCACGCCACATAATGTGGAGTAACTACTCTGAAGCTTTTAAAGCTGCGAGTCTTGGCAGATTGTTTTTAAACACCCTTTATGTAGGTCTTGTTTCTACCATTCTTAGCCTTGTAATAACCGTACTTTCGGCATTTGCCTTTGCTCGACTTGAATTTAAGGGTAAAGAAACCTTGTTCGGCGCATTACTTGCTACTATGATGATTCCCGGCGAATTATTTACAATCACTAACTACATAACCGTTAATAACCTCGGATGGATGCATACTTTTACTGCACTTATTATTCCATTCTTGGTTAGCGTGTTCTACATTTATTTGTTGCGTCAAAACTTTATGCAAATACCAAACGAATTGTATCTTGCAGCAAAGGTTGACGGCACAAGCGATTTAAAATACTTGTGGAAGGTTATGATACCGTTAGCACTTCCTACGCTCATATCTATTACCATTCTAAAAATGATGGGCGCATGGAACTCATACATTTGGCCAAAGCTTGTAGCTAACGACGAAGCGCATCGCATGATTACAAACGGATTGCGCAACGCATTTACCGACACTACCGGACAAGCAAACTACCCCGTACAGATGGCAGCGGTAGCACTTGTATCGGCACCGCTATTTCTTGTTTTCTTGTGCTTGCGCAAATATATCATGCAGGGTGTAAGCCGTAGCGGTATTAAGGGTTAATAAACACATAACGTCTGTGTTTGTTATATATAAAAAAAGAAAGGATTGAAATTGCTATGATTAAAAGAATTATAGCCGTATTGTTAACAGTTGTTATGACACTTGGTATGTTTGCTATCGCAGGCTGCGGCAGCAAGGGTGCGCAAAGCGGATTTGTTGTTCCTACCGAGGGCTTCGATCCTAACGAAACTGTTGACATTACCTTCACTCACACCATGGGTGCTAAGCTTCAGGATGTTCTTAACACCTACATTGAAGAATTTAACAAAATCTATCCAAACATCAACATTACACACCAGTCAGCCGGCGGTTGGAGCGATATTAACGGCCAGGTAAACACCGAAATTGCCGGTGGCAACCAGCCCAATATTGCTTATTGCTATCCTGACCATGTTGCTATGTACAACATTGCTAAAGCAGTTGTTCCGTTAGACAACCTGATCGCAAGTGACATCGCTATTGAAGGCAAAGATGAAGTTATTGGTCTTACCGATGCTCAAAAGGATGACTTTATTGAAAGTTACTATAACGAGGGTTTGGTTTACGGCGATAACCAAATGTACACTATGCCTCTTAACAAATCTACCGAAGTTCTTTATTACAACAAAACATTTTTTGATGCAAACGGCCTTAAGGTTCCTACCACTTGGGATGAACTTTGGGATGTATGTGCAAAGATAAAAGAAATCGATCCTGAATGTTATCCTTTGGGCTACGATGCTGAAGATAACTGGTTTATCACACTTTGTGAACAAATGGAAACCGGATTTACAACCGCTGAAAACGGTGGCGAATATCTCTTTAATAATGACGAAAACAAGGCGTTTGTAAAGGAACTTCGTGAAAACTACAAAAAAGGTTACTTTACCACACAGGAACTTTACGGCTCTTATACATCTAACCTTTTTGTTGAAACCACCGATACTAACTGCTATATGTGCGTAGGCTCTTCTGGCGGTGCGTCTTACCAGATGTCTAACAACGACACTACCGACGGAAGCTATGCTTTCGAGGTAGGCGTTGCACCTATTCCTCAGTACAATCAAGATAATCGCAAGGTTATTTCTCAAGGTCCTAGCCTTTGCATACTTAAAGGCGCAAAAACTACAGACCAACAAGTTCTTGCTTCTTGGTTATTTGTTAAATTCCTTTGCACAAACATTGAGTTCCAGGCTGAATTTTCAATGGCATCAGGTTACATGCCGGTTATTAAGTCTGTAACCGAAAACGAAAATTATGCAGCTTGGCTCGCAAGGGGTAACGGACAGGAATATCTTGTTGCTAAGTGCGTACAAGTAGGTATCGACGGTCGTAACGATTATTTCGTATCTCCTGCATTTAACGGTTCATCCAAGGCCCGTGAACAGGCAGGTTCACTCTTGCTTAAATGCTTAAGCGGCGATGCAGAAGATGATGCGGCACTTGATAAACTTATTGACGATGCATTCCAAGAAGCTCTTGACGAATGTGAATATTAATTGTTATGAAAAATATTAAAAGAATTTTATCCCTAATTTTAGCGCTCTGTCTTGTTGCGGCCTGTTTTACAGGCTGCAAGGACAACGGCGATTCAGCTACCGGCAGCAAAATTGTTGATTATGCAGCAAAAACCACTCTTCAGATGGAATCAAACACAAAAAAACAAGAGGTTACTGTTAAAAGCTTTATCGACGGAGATACCACACACTTTATAGTGCCAAGTGATATCAGTGCTGACGGCACCCTTAAAGCCCGTTACATGGGCATTAACACCCCTGAGTCTACCGGTAAAATTGAAGAATGGGGCAAAAAAGCATCTAATTTTACCAAAGAAAAGTTGTCCGGCGCAAAGTCTATTATTATAGAATCGGATAACGACCAATGGAATGTAGACTCAACCGGTGGCAGACATCTTGTTTGGGTTTGGTACAAAGCTACCGACGATGGCCAATATCGCCTTTTAAACCTTGAACTTGTTCAAAACGGTCTTTCAATTTCTTGCGGTACTACCGCTGATCGTTACGGTGATGCGATGTCTAAAGCATTCCAACAGGCAAAAAGCGAAAAACTTAATGTTTTTTCGGGCGAAAAAGACCCCGACTTCTTCTATGGTAGCGCTTACGAAGTAGACCTTAAGCACCTTCGTACAAATACAGACGTTTATAATGGTGTTGACGTTGCTTTTGAAGGCGTTATTACATACAACAATAATAACTCTGTTTACGTGGAAGAATACGACGCCGAAACCGATATGTATTACGGTATGTCGGTTTATTACGGATACCAAACCGGTGAAATACTCAATATTTTAAAGGTTGGCAACCGTGTGCGCGTTGTTGGCTCACTTCAATACTATGAAACCGGCGGCACATGGCAGATTTCTGACGTTAGTTTCCGTGAGTTTAAGCCGGATGATCCGGGTAATACCATAAAAATAAGCGAAGGGAACGCACCTGCTTACCGCGAAACCGATCCCGATATTTTTGTGGGCGGACAAATGGACGTTGAAGCCCTCGTTTCTATTGATAGTGACGAACTTGAAACCAAGACTGTTAACTACGCAAACCTTATTATGAGTACTTCCGTATCTATGAAAAACCTTAAGGTTGTGGATGTTTACACCACTCAAAACGGCGGGGACTCTGATGGCGCTATGACACTTACTTGTAACGTCGACGGAATAAACGTTGATGTTCGTACAATAGTTCTTCATAAAGAAAACGGCGATCTCTATACAGCTGCCGACTTTATGAATAAAACCATTGATGTTAAGGGTATCGTAGATTACTTTAGCGGCTCATATCAAATAAAGGTATTTACAGCCGACGATATAACCATACACTAACTGGAGGAAATAACAATGAAAAAAATTATTGCTTTAGCGCTTTGCCTAACGCTTATCCTTGCAACACTTGCAGGTTGTAAAGATAAGGGCGGCAATAGCGATCTTGAAAACGCAAAAGCATATCTTATCAATATGTACCAAAAAGGCGACAAAGACGAAGTAATGGAAATGCTTTTAGATACCGACGTTTTAGCAGTTGTTACCGTTGATGGCATTTCATATGACGTTGAATGGTCGATCACCGTTACAGAAGGTGCTTCTGACGCAGTTAAAATTTCCGAATCCGAAGAAGAAAACCACGTTCTTATTGATGTACCGGATGTTCCTGAAGAAGATATTCTCTTTACAGCAACCGCTACAATTAAGGACGAAGACGGCAATTCAGTTGCTGCTAACTTTGAATACAAGGTTGTTGGTATTGGAGCAGAAAGCTCAATGTCTGCTGAACAAATCCTTACCGAAGCTTTTGCTCTTGAAGAAGGTCAAAAGATGGAAGGCACACAGGTACTTACAGGTAAAATTGTAAGCATCGACACTCCTTACAGCGAGCAATACAAAAACGTTACCGTTACCATCGTTGTAGACGGTTTTGAAGACAAACCTGTTCAATGCTATCGTCTTGAAGGCGATGACGCCGCAACAATCGCTATTGGCGACTATATCACCGTTTCCGGCACACTTACCAACTACAAGGGTAAAGTTCAGTTTGAAGCTAAGTGTGTAATTAAAGAAGTTGTTAAGGGCGACGAATCAAGCGATGATGCTGCAAATCAAGATGGTTCATCAAGTGGCTCAGGCGCTTCAGGTAGTTCAGGCGGTTCTTCCGGTGGTTCAGGCGGTTCTTCCGGTAGCTCAGGCGGTTCTTCCGGTGGTTCAGGCGGTTCGGGCGGCTCTGCTCAAACCGTTACCGATGTTGCTAAAATTATGAAAGAAGCTTTTGCTTTGGCAGAAGGCGCATCACTACCATACACATCAGTTCTTACCGGTAAAGTTATTGCCGTTGACGAGGAATATGATCCCGAATTTAAAAACATCACTGTTACAATCAAAGTAAACGGTTATGACGATAAGCCAATCGTATGCTATCGATTAAAGGGTACTGGCGTTGAAAAGGTTCAAAAGAACGATACAATTACCGTTAGCGGTACAATCAAAAACCACTATGGCAAAATCGAATTTGATCTTCCAACATTGACCAAGCGTATATCCGGCGGCGGTGTTACCAAGGAAACCGACCCTGCTAAGATTATGGCTGCAGCTTATGCACTTAATCCGGGTGAAAACCTTGGTTATGAAGTAACCCTTGAGGGTAAGGTTCAAAGCATTAAAACACCCTATGATCCTTCATTTGATAATATCAGCGTTGTAATTTCTGTTGCAGGCAAAGACCTTCTTTGCTATCGAATGGTTGGTAACGATGTTTCAAAGGTTGTAGGTGGCGATACTATCACCGTTACAGGTATGATTAAAAACTACAATGGTACAATTGAGTTTGACGCAGGTTGTACAATGCGCAAACGCGTATCGGGCGGCGTTACCGTTATTACCGATCCTAAAAAGATTGTTGACGAAGCGTTTAAACTTGAACCGGGCAAATCATTACCTTACAGCGTAACACTTACGGGTACAATCACGGCAATTGCTACCGAATACAGCGAACAATATAAGAACATTACCGTTATTATTCAAGTTGAAGGCAGCGATGGTATGAAAGAACTTAAGTGCTATCGTATGAAGGGTGAAGGCGCTCAAAACCTTAAGGTTGGCGACGTAATTACCGTAACAGGTATTATTAAAAACTATCAGCACTCATCAGGCGACTGCGAAGTTGAATTTGATGCAGGTTGTACATTTGTAAAGAAATAATTATTGCAACAAAAAAGACTCCCTCGGGAGTCTTTTTTTGTTAAAGATTTTTCTTTGGTTTACATAATTTCTGTTTATTTATATTAATCGTCATCAATCAACAATATATAGATATTTTTGCTCTTTTTCCTATTGACACTATAAAAAATAAAAGGTATAATGTTATAGTGAATATAGTTTGTTTTATATTATACTTTAAATCAAACATATTCTAGCGATTATGAGGAGGCTATTCCCTCAAAAATTTAAAAAGGAGTTAATCGCAATGAAAAAAATTATTTCAGTTCTTGTTTGCGTATGTGTGCTTTTATCAGCAATGGTATTCACAACATCCGCAGCGACTAGCGCAACAATTTCGTTCGCTGACAAGGCAAACCGTACCCAATACTCTACAAGTATTCAGGTATGGGAACAAAATGGTATTACTGTTACCAACAATAAAAACGGCGCTACATCTAACATAGGTGACTACGCAGCACCAGGTCGTTTTTACAAGGGTACAGAGGTAATCGTTGAATATCCCGGTATGACCAAACTTGTAATCGATGCTTCAAATATGGATGCAAAGTATTCTTCTTGGGATTCATCTTTTTCCGATAGTAACGCTACAGCATCTGTTAGCAGTGGTGTTACAACAATTACATTTGCTACACCTGTTGATTCGTTCACATTTGCCGCTATGTCTGCACAAGGAAGAGCAAATTCTATGACAGTTTATGCTGATGGTGACAGCGGCGAGACAACCGATCCTGTTGATCCTCCTGTTGATCCTCCTGTTGAAGAACCATCTTTTGATCCTTCCACAGCAACACCTGCAGAAATCGTAGATGCTGCTTATGCACTCGAAGGAAGTGAAACAATTGAAAACGTTACACTTACAGGTGTAATTACAGCAGTTAACACACCTTACAACGCACAGTAT
>JAZQYL010000057.1:0-56973 GCA_045633485.1 Acutalibacteraceae bacterium
GCAGGCGAAATAGTAGAAGGAATACAAACGATGTTTAAATAAACTAAAACGCACATCATTAAAAATGATGAGCGTTTTGCCATAGTAATGATTAAATTATGATTGATTTATGATTTGCCAAGCGTTACGTCCCAACCGTTAATATACTGCATAAGCAAGCCATAGTCTTTGTTGTTTATTTTGCCGTCACCATTTACATCGGCGGCAGTTTCATTTACGATAACATTCCAACCATTAATGTATTGTATTAATACACCAAGATCTTTATTATTTACTTTTTCGTCTTCGTTTACGTCGCCATAGTTTATATCGTCTGCCTGATCAACAACTACCAACGCATAGGTTGAGAATTTGTCGGTTTGGAAGGTGAACGTATTGTCGTCCGGATTATAGATTCCGTCAATCACATCAACCACTAAAACACCCGTGCCATCGTCATGCACACGAATGATTTGATAGGTGCGTGTAATTGATGAATTAGTATTTAATAGTTCTTCAGGAATAGTAATCGTAATTGTAACCGTGCCGGAAGTTTCGGAAACCTGTTTTTCATCACCATCAATATTTTTGAACATATCTATATCAAGATACATACCAATTTGATTGTCGCCCGCAGCCTCTTCTGTAGCAGTTTTTTCGCTTTCGGCAACATCGTTTGTAATATCTTCAACTTTAAGATATATTGAAACTTGTGCGCCTGCGGCAACTTGAGATTGTTCTTCGTTTGTGAGAACTTTATCTATAAGTTCAATATCACTGTTGCTAAGATCGGTGTTTGCCGCGTTGTCGGCAGGTGTCGCGTTTACAGGTTTGTCACTGTCAAGTTGCATTTGCTCTGTCGCATCACAAATGTCACACTCTCTGGTGTAGATATCACTGTTTGCTTGTTTTGTCCAATCGCTCCAAGCATGAAGTTCTCTTTCGATAGCGCCACACTTACATTCGCGTTGATGGTAACCGTCATTAGTGTTACCCCAATCGCCCCAAGTGTGTTCGGTTAATTTTGGAACTTCTTGGTCATAAGTATGACCGCAAACTGTACAGGTGAATGTTTTAATACCTGCTTCGGTGTGGGTTGGATGTTCGGTAATTATACCGCCGTCGTATTGGCAATCGCTAGTTTCGGTTGCATTGCAACGGCAAGACCTTGAATGTGTACCGTCATCGTTAGAATACCAATCAGACCAAGTGTGGTCAGGCGTGGTTGGGATTTCTTCGGTATAGCAGTAGCCACAATCGTTACAAGTAAAGGTCATTTCACCTTTTCTGATGTGTGTTGGTTCAAGTGTAACAACACCGTCATTAAAGTTATGTGGCGCAGTTTGACTTTCCTGACAAATGCAGAAACGAACGTGGGTGTTTGCTTCGTCAAGCTTATTTACTACCCAATCACCCCACTCGTGGTCGGTGAGAAGGGGAATATCCTCGTCATAGGTGTGACCGCAAACAGTACAAGTATAGGTTTTAATGCCTGCTTCAGTATGGGTAGGTTGTTCGGTAATCACACCATCGTCATATTCGCAATCATTAGTTTCGGTTGCGTTACAACGGCAAGCTCTTGAATGCGTACCGTCTTGATTTGAATACCAATCACTCCAGCTGTGTTCGGGTGTGGTTGGAATATCTTCGGTATAAGAGTAACCGCAATCGGTACAGGTGAAGGTTTTAATACCGTTTTCGGTATGAGTGGGTTGTTCAACTATTGTGCCATCGTCATAGTTATGGACGGCTGTAACGGTAGCGCCACAAGCACATTCTTTTGTATGGGTGGCATCGTTACCGTCATCGGTGAAATCGCCAAAGCTATGGTCTTCGGTTCGTTCGCCGTTACAAATTGAGCATACTATCTTGTGGGTAGTATCATCAATCTGAATAGGCTCGCCCCATTCGTGACCGCCAAATTCTTCTGTACCGCAGTTGCGCTTACAGTATCTTACATGTGAATCAACACTATCATATTCCCAATCGCTCCAATTGTGACCTAATTCGTTTGTGGTTTGTGTTTTGGTAGCGTTGCAAACGGAACAAGTATATGTGATAACACCGTTTGTTGTACAGGTAGGCTTTTGAGTTTCAACGCCGTCATCCCAAGCGTGATTTTCTGTTTGTGTAATGGGGCAACCGTCTAACGTGCATTTACGCGTGTGGGTATCGGTGGTATCGTCAGACGTCCAATCGCCCCAAGTGTGGGTGTGGTCGTATTCTGCTTCGCAAGCAAACAAATAAACAGGAAGGGAAGCAGTTTTGTTTAGCATTATGTCGCTGTATTCCCATTGATCGCCATATAAACCTACGATGGTCATATTTTCATTACCATCTGCGTCGGTGTATTTTACAAACTGCAATGCGGCAGAATCGTTTAAATCGGCCCAAGTAGAAACAAGACAGGCGGTACCATCTTCGTTAAAGCTTATTTTCCAGTTTTTGTTGTCTATAATACCGGGATACTCAGAGTCGCCATAAATACGGTATTGTGTCATAAAGTGGTCTTCACTATAAGAACCCATTAAACCGCTGTTTGCTATCCAAAGGTTTGGTACCCACGCGGCGCGAATACGCTCGGTATCGAGAATATCATAGTATTCCCAGTCGGATTCGTAGCCACCGTCGATAGGTGGTTGACCGCCCCAAACGCCTGAAATCATCATTTGGAATTCCATTGCGCCTTCGTCAACAACGGTTATACTACCATCTGCGGATATATTTACTTCTACAAAGTTATCAACACTCATAGCTGCTTCTTCATAGTAATAACTTATATCCCAATAGTTATATTCGAGGAAAATTATGTAATCTTCAACGGCAATCTTGCCATCTTCGTTAAGGTCACCAATCCATTCCTTGTAATCGTTTTCATCGATTACCTCATCGCCATTATAGTCACCCATACCCCAGTTGTTATACATAACTTCAAAACAATCGGGGATGGTATTGCCGTTTTCGTCGATTTCTATTGCATCTACGATACCGTCGCCGTCAGAGTCGGTGTCGCATGGGTTTTGCATATTAGGCAAACTTGCGGCATAGGTTTTATCCCCGTCTTTGATTACGATAATATACGAAGCTTTATCGCTTAATTTGTCAAAGTCTTCGAGTGTAGATACTTGCTTATAAACAGGGCGTTTTATTCCACAATTTTCACAAATGTCTTTATTATTGTAATTATGTCCCAATGCGGGTTGGGTAAGATACTCATCTACACTATATACATCTTCCGGGATTTCAAGCAAAGCGGTACCCTGTGCGTTTGAATAATACTCGTGACATTTTCCGCAGTACCAATATTCAATTACACCCTGTTCAGTACAGGTAGCCGCAACAGCCTTGTTGTGCGACATACTTTGATGTTCACACTGCTCAACATAAAGATAAAGAGATGAAACTTGAGTATCCGAAACCTCGAATTTAAGTGTTTCTTCATTAAATATTAAAAATTCTCTTTCGGCATACTTACCGCTTATGTATGCCTGCATATATCCAAGCCCGCTTTCGTCATAATAATCTTCGACTTGATATTCGGCGGGAATAGAGATGTTTGCGTCGCTCTTGCGCGCTGTGTCATAAACGTAGATTTCGCCATTCAACAATGACAAATATCCACCATCTACAACAAATGCGCTATTCATATTGTCGTATAACAAATACTCGGCATCAGCAGATGAAATTCTTATATTACCGTTTTCGTCAATTTTGTCTGACGTAATCTCTACGGCATTTCGCTTGCCGTCGGTAGTTTCATTACCAAGCACATACATTGTGCCGTCCTCAGTTTTACCAACGATAATACAGTTGTATTCGTGATAATCGTAAGGAAACTCATCCAATTCAAAGAATGATAAGTTTTGTTCCTTATTGCCGCAAACGGTACATACGCCATCAGCATCGTAGTTATGTGCGGTAGGAGTGGTAAATACATCGGTTGGAGAAAGCTTTGTAGTAAAGCTTTCGTCAGCATAATATTGGTTACAGTGGCCGCAGTTGTAATATTCGATATTACCCGGGGTACAGCAAGTAGCAGTTTTTGCCTCGAAATGGGTTGACGTACCTGCCTCTATTTCGGTAGTAGTTGCACACTGACCGCATTTTGTACAGTCTCTGACTAATAGTGTTGGGGTTTTGTGGTATTCATTGCTCAGAGAGTTAGAGCAATATTCTTCTGTGCTGGCTTCACAGCCGTCATATGTACAAAAACCCTCGTGTTTAAATTGACCGTACTTGTCAACAAAAGGTGTATACGTTCCGTACGTGTGTGTGTGATAATCAACGTCAGAAATTTTTACTGCCTTACAAATAGTACAGGTAAATTTTAACTCGTAAACTCCCGATGACACATAGCTCCATACACCACGGTCCCATACGCAATCATCTGTAATTGTTTTACCACAGTAAATACATGTAGTTGAGTGGGTGTAGGTATCATCCACCTGAGTCCACTTAGATCCATAGCAAATGTGATTTTCTACGTTGCGTGTAGTAAAGTATGCTTTGCCTTTTGAAGAACTGTCAAATGGCACCCAGTTTATACCGTCATCACACTCAAAGGTGTAAACGTTTTCATATCGGGTAAATGAAGTATATGCAAATACTTCTTCTAATGCTTTTATGAAAATATTATTACTCTTTAAGTGGAGTTTACCACTGTAAATTGCCGACTTAGCGGCAGAATTTATGTTTATAGTAGCTCCACTCTCGATATAACTGTTTGTATAAAGACGAACGGGGGCATAGTCGTAAGCATTGCTTGAATCTACCTGCTTTGTGGTGGTTACGTCAAGTGAAGAACCACTCATCATATCCAAGGTGTATGCCTGAATTGCAAGATAACCGGCGTTAACGGTAAGCTTTGCGTTATCGGCCAAATCTAAATCTGACGCAGGGTATGATACCCAATAATTGTTTGATCCGCCGTCAAGACCACAGTCAAGCGCAAATACCGGTGATTCAAAAGAACCACTTAAATTTACAACCGAATTTTCACCAATATAAACAGGCGCCGAATGGTCCTCAACCGTAGTGGCTTTGCACGATAAGGCCTCGTTTAACGCTTTAATGTTAACGGTACAGTTGCTACCTACAGAAAATCCGCGTTTGGTGATAACAGCAACTTTGGGAGATGTGGCGTCGGTAAGACCTTCTATAGTAAGGGTGACATCGTCGCCTACGGATATGCTTGATGATTCCCAACTAATTCCACGTTCTCCGGCTTTAATATTCATATCGCCAAACATAAATAAATTTGGGGAAGAGGTAGCGGTGTTATAAACACCATATTTATTGGCAATAATGTTAACTTTGGTGTCAATGTTAACTACAAGACCATAACTGCTAAAAAGTATACCGTGTCCAACAGCTTCGCTTGATGCATTTGTAACGTTTGCCGTTGCGTTTAAAGTGACAGTATCTTTTGTGTAAACGGTGTATTCGTTACGTATAGCCGCAACACTACCAATAGCGTTATCGTATGTGCAGCCTGCATTTAAGATGCCATCTCCACGGAAAACGAGCATATCGTTTGTTGAAGAAATAGCGCTCCAATTATCGTTAGCAGTATCGTTTTTTACACCAAGCAATTCTATGGTGTTTGTGCCAACGGCAATAATGTTTATGCTATTAGAAGTATAGAAAGCCGTAGTACTGCAAAAGTTCATAGCGGCATAATTGTTTACGGTAATGCCTTGACGAGGGTTTTTGGTTTTTATTGTTACGTTATCAAGAGTAACGTCTATATCATCGTCATAACGATCAATGCCATATTCGTCGGTTGTTTTTGCCCATACAATGTCAAACACAACACCGTAATCGTTATCGTCCGACGTGGTAAGTGTATAGGGCTTGTCAGAGTCAATAGTATATATTTTTAATTTTGTATCATCGGTTTCGATGATTTGGGTTGGGATAACCTCCACATTATTGGTAGTAAGAGTCATAGTGGCATTGTTGTTCCATGTGAATTCGTCTGCATGAACTTGGAACAAAGACAATGGCGTTACGCTAAGCATTAACGTTATTGCCAATATAACACTTAAAATTTTGCTGAAAGTTTTCATATTACTTCCTCCTCTTAAGTTTTTAAGCACAGTTGCTTGACCTTGCTAAAAAACTATGATATAATCTTTATACTTAAATTATATTTATATAATTTAAAGTTGTCACCACACGTCAAGTTTTATAAGTGTGGGGAATTTATGCCTTTTTCAATAAAAGTGTGGGAAAAGGTGTGGGGTTAACAAAATAATAGGAGAGATTTATGTCTATTGTATATATAATTGCGGCAATTTGCTCACTACTGATGCTAGTGAGTTACTGCGTTTTTATAAAGCGCAAATTTGCATGGTTTTGGGTGTTGTTTTCTAGCATTAGCGTAGTAAACGCAGGTTACTTTACGTTGGCTATTTCCAAAACGCTTGAAGAGGCTTTGCTTTCTAATCGTATAGCATATTTGGGCAGTGTGTTTTTACCGATATCTATGTTACTAATTATATTAGACGCAACCAAACTAAAGCATCCCAAGTGGTTGTGGATACCGCTTGTGTGCGTGGGTCTTGCAGTATTTTTGGTGACGGCAAGTCCGGGATATAGTGACATATATTATAAAGACGTATCTCTTATCACTGTGAACGGCGTGTCGGCACTCCAAAAAGTTTATGGCCCGTGGCATAAACTTTATATGTTTTATTTAATAGGTTATTTTGTGGCTATGATTGTCTCGGCGATATACGCGACAACAAAAAAACGTATAAGTTCTGCAACGCAGTCGGTAATGCTTTTGGGCGCGGTGTTTGTAAATATATGCGTGTGGGCTATAGAACAGTTTGTGGATATAGAGTTTGAATTTTTGGCGGTATCTTATATAATAACCGAACTATTTTTAATAGGACTATATTCACTGTTGCAAGAGACCGAAAGGCGTATTGAACAAGCGCGTAGTGAGGCGCAATTACAAAACGCAGTACAACAAGCGCCAACAAATGAGAAAATAGAATATTCTAAGGACGTAATAGATGCTTTTGAAAAAGGTATAGACGAACTTACATATACCGAAAAAATTATTTATGAATTATACGTACAAGGCAAATCTACCAAAGAGGTTTTGGCAGAGATGAATATAAAAGAAAACACTCTTAAATACCATAACAAAAACATTTATGGTAAATTGGGGATAAAGTCGAGGAAAGAACTTTTACAAATAGCAAAAAATATAGTTTAAAATAAAAATGCAGTATAGCAAAACGCTATGCTGCATTTTTTATTCACAGGGAGTATTTTTGGACAGTGAAGAAAATATAATAAATTTGTAAAAAGTGCTTGACAAATGTCGAACGCTTGATTATAATAAAAATACAGAAAACGAACAAATGTTCGGTGGAGGTAAAATAATGAATTTCAGTAATACTTTACTTACAATATTTGAGATAGCGCTTGTAGTGTTTACAATATGGGCTGTTTTCAACGAGGATAAATTTATTGCTTTTGAGGAGAGAATGGTTACTCGTTTTCGCCGTCGTCGTTTTAAAATAATTGAGGGTAACAACATTTGCAAAAGTTATTATCCTGCAAACAATCGTTAACTTTGTATTTCGTCACTCATTTTAAAATACTCTTTCTTTGGATTAATAAATTTTGTTTATTAATCCGCACAAAAAGGGGCTGAACATTTTTTGTTCTGCCTTTTTTTGTTGCAATATGTATTTTTTTGTGTTAAAATTTTAATTTAGCGATTACATGTTTTTGAGGTGTTTTATGTTTAAAAAATTAATAGGCACAAAGGCCTTTTATAAACGAGTGTTCGTGCTTATGATACCTATTATGATACAACAGGGCATAACAAACTTTGTTAATATGCTTGATAATGTTATGATTGGTACCGTGGGTCAAGCGCAGTCAACCGGTGTTGCGGTGTCCAACCAATTAATATTTGTATTTAATCTTTTTATATTCGGCGCAATTTCCGGAGCAGGTATTTTTACTGCCCAATTTTTTGGTAAGGGTGATTATGAAGGCGTAAAACAAACGTTTCGTTTTAAGATTATCTTTTGCGCATTGTTGTGTGCGATAGGTTTGTCGCTACTTTATTTTAAAAGCGACCTACTTATAAATCTTTACTTAAACGAGGAAGATAATGCAGTTTTGGCCACAGAGTCACTTGCTTTTGCCAAAAGCTACCTTTATATAATGATAATAGGCTTATTACCCTACACATTAGCGCAGTGCTATGGTAGTACATTGCGAGAATCTGGTCAAAGTACAGTGCCTATGATAGCCGGCGTTACGGCTGTAGCGATTAATTTATCACTTAACTATGTGCTGATTTATGGTAAGCTTGGCGCGCCATGCTTAGGAGTTAATGGTGCGGCAATCGCCACGGTGACATCACGTTTTGTGGAACTTGCGGTTTTAATTGTTTATACGTTGATAAAACGACAAAAATGCTTTTTTATACTTGATGCTTTTAAAAGTGCCTATATTTCGCTCGCGCTTATTGGTAAAATATTTAAAAAGGGTATGCCACTCATGATAAACGAAGGTTTGTGGGCTTCGGGTATGGCAACGGTTAACGGACTTTATGCACAGCGCGGTCTTGATGTTGTTGCGGCCAACAATATTTCACAAACATTTTTTAATGTGTTTTCGGTGGCGTTTTTCTCGGTAGGAATTGCGGTAGGTATTTTGCTAGGTCATGATTTAGGCGCCGAAAAGGGAAAAGAAGAGATACAGGACACCGCCTTTAAATTGATTGCTTTTTCGGTTTTTATAGGCGTAATTGTAGCTTTTGCTTATGCTGTCTGCGCCCTGTTTATACCACATATATACAACATAAGTGATAACGCAAAATCACTTGCGACATCGCTTATGCAAATTACGGCGCTTTCCATACCGATAGATGCGTTTGCGCATGCATCGTATTTTACGCTCAGGTCGGGCGGCAAGGTAATAATAACTCTTGTTTTTGACTGTATATTTACTTGGGCTATAAGTGTTACCGCGGCATTTTGTCTTATAAATTTCACAACACTTAATATACTTATTATATTTTTCATAGTTCAAATGCTTAATATTTTAAAGTGTGTATTGGGTTATGTTTTTGTAAAACGTGGCGCTTGGATAAATACAATAGTTGCTTAAATTTAATTTGTTAAATTTTTAGCATTTAGGTATTGTTTTTTGTCGAAAAAAATGATATACTAACCTTGTATGAAATTTTGAAAGGAGTTACATATTATGAACTACTCACATGAAGTACAAAATATGTGTCCACTTGCTAAGGGCGCATATCACGGTCCTGCTCCTATTCCCGAAGAGGGCAAATGGGTACAGGTAAAAGAAGTAAAAGATATCTCTGGTCTTACCCATGGTATCGGTTGGTGCGCACCACAGCAGGGCGCTTGCAAGCTTAGCCTTAACGTTAAAGAGGGCGTTATTGAAGAAGCATTGGTTGAAACAATCGGTTGCTCAGGTATGACACACTCTGCTGCTATGGCTTCTGAAATTCTTGTAGGCAAAACCTTGCTTGAGGCGCTTAACACTGACCTTGTTTGCGATGCTATCAACACAGCTATGCGTGAACTTTTCTTACAGATAGTTTACGGTCGTACACAAACTGCTTTCTCCGAAGATGGTTTGCCAATCGGTGCCGGTCTTGAAGATCTCGGTAAAGGCCTTCGTTCACAAACAGGTACAACCTATGCTACAAAGGTTAAAGGTCCTCGTTACCTCGAACTTGCTGAAGGTTACATCACAAAGTGTGCTGTTGATGAAAATGATACTATCATCGGTTACAAGTTTGTTCACCTTGGCAAAATGATGGAAATGATTAAAAAGGGTATGGACGCAAACGAAGCTTTGGAAAAAGCAAGCGGCCAGTACGGACGTGTTGATGACGCAGCTCGTCTCATCGACCCACGTGAAGAATAATTAGGGAGGTAACAGATTATGCCATTATTTGAAAGCTATGAAAGAAGAATTAATCAAATAAATGCAGAACTTGCAAAGCACGGCATCGCTTCTATTGAAGAGGCAAAGCAAATTTGTGACGATGCAGGCGTTGACGCTTACAACATCGTAAAAGGCATTCAGCCAATCTGTTTTGAAAACGCTGCTTGGGCTTACGTTGTAGGTTGCGCAATCGCTATCAAAGATAAGGTAGCATCTGCTGCTGAGGCTGCTGAAAAGATTGGTCTTGGTCTTCAGTCATTCTGTATTCCCGGTTCTGTTGCTGATGATCGTAAGGTTGGTATTGGCCACGGTAACCTGGGCGCAATGCTCCTTCGTGTTGAAACACAATGTTTTGCATTCCTTGCAGGTCATGAATCATTTGCTGCTGCTGAAGGCGCAATTGGTCTAGCAAGAAGCGCTAACAAAGCTCGTAAAGAACCACTTCGCGTTATCCTTAACGGTCTTGGCAAAGACGCAGCTCAAATTATTTCACGTATTAACGGCTTTACCTACGTTCAAACCAAGTTTGACTACTACACAGGCGAACTTACCATCGTAAACGAAACTGCTTACTCAAACGGTGAACGTGCAAAGGTTCGTTGTTACGGTGCAGATGACGTTCGTGAAGGCGTTGCTATCATGCACAAAGAAGGTGTTGACGTATCTATTACAGGTAACTCAACCAACCCAACCCGTTTCCAACATCCTGTTGCAGGTACTTACAAGAAAGAATGTATCGAACAGGGCAAGAAGTATTTCTCTGTTGCATCCGGCGGCGGTACAGGTCGTACACTCCATCCAGACAACATGGCAGCAGGCCCTGCTTCTTATGGTATGACCGATACAATGGGTCGTATGCACTCTGACGCTCAGTTTGCAGGTTCATCTTCAGTTCCTGCTCACGTTGAAATGATGGGTCTTATCGGTGCAGGTAACAACCCAATGGTTGGTATGACTGTTGCATGTGCAGTTGCAGTTAACGAAGCACTTAATAAATAATGCAAACGCATAAATCATAATGCACAATTAAAGTACTTGAGAATTTTCTCAAGTACTTTTGTCTTGTTAATTCGTTATTGCAAAAAATATAGGCTTATATTATAATAAAATTATGAAGGGGAGTGTTTTTATGAAAAAAGTTATTACGTTGGCTATTTGCGTTATTCTTGTTATGGCAACACTTTGTGGTTGCGCCGAGTCAACATCTAAAAATAAAGTTGTTGTCAAAGACGAAGCATATTTTACAGAAGAAGTTTTAGATAGCGAAACTGTTGCTGAACGCAAGCTTATCAAAGAATTTACGTTGGATGTAGAAACCAAAGATTACGACAACTATATCAATAGTGTTCGTTCCATTATTTCCTCAAGTGGTGGTTACATAGAAAGCTCCAACGAATCAAACACCTCCGATTTTAGACGTTTTACCGCAACTATAAGAATTCCTGTTGAAAAAGCCGAAGGATTTACACAATCGGTGTCAAGCAATGCCACGGTTAAAAGCCGTAGTGAAAGTGTTGAGGACGTAACCGAACAGTACGTTGACATAGAGGCGAGAATCAAGGTTTATAAAGCCGAAGAGGAAAGTCTTATTGAAATAATGAAACAGGCAGACAATGTTACAGATCTGCTTTCGGTTAAAGAGAGCCTTGCTGATGTCAGAGCAAAAATTGAGTCTTACACAGCACAGTTAAAGAGTTTGGAAAATCAAACCGATTACAGTACCATAAGACTCACGGTTTATGAGGTTGAACGTGAGGTTAAAACCGAAGGGTATTGGAGCAGGATTTGGAATAATGTAATTAATGGATTTAAGAATGTTGGAAAAATGATAACATCAGTATTCGCTTTTGCGTTATCGGCAATTCCTTACTTAATCGTTCCTGCGGTTGTTGCTGTGATAGTAGTTATAATTGTACGTCGTGTAAAAAAGAAAAAATAGGCGGATAAAAAATAATTCTTAATACAAAAGGGGTGTTGTGAGTATGAAACTGGCATCTGATTTTGGCTTTTTGCCGCAAAATGACGGGCTTGCTAACGCCAAGGCCTTGCAAGAGGCTGTAATGGGCGGAGGAGACATTTATATTGCTGAGCCGGGTACATATGACCTTGCAGACCAAATATTGCTCGACGATGATACTTCGCTTTATTTTTGTGCAGGCTCATATATAAGACGTCAAAATTGTCCTGACGGTAATGGATTTGTGTTTATAAACCGTGGTGCGTATACGCGTACATATAACAAAAACATTAAAATTTGCGGACTTAACCTTATTTGCAATGATGTTGTATCTGATGCACCGTCGGACACACGTCCTAAAACGATAATTGGTCTTAATGGGCATCTTTGCTTTTTCTATATAAAAAATCTAATTATAGAAGATTTAGAGTGTCTCGACCTGCCCACAAAGGATTTTTGTATTCACATCTGCACATTTGAGAATGCTGTTGTTGAGCGTGTTCGCATTGAAGGATTGAAGGATGCGGTCCATTTTGGCAGAGGTAACAAATTTGTTGTGCGCCACGGCATTTTTAAAACCTTTGATGACCCTATAGCCCTTAATGCGCACGATTATGTAACCTCTAACCCCGAAATGGGCTGGATAGAAAACGGACTTATTGAAGATTGCTATGATTTAAACGATACAGATACTGTAGGATTTTTCTGTCGCATACTTGCAGGCTCATGGGTGGATTGGTACGAGGGTATGCAGGTGCAGCGCTCTGATACTGTTGTATCAAACGGCAGGCTTTACCGCGTATTTATGCCGCCGGATGGCAGAATTTTTACTTCACTCACACAGCCTACACACGAATGTGGAGAAAAGGAATATGACGGCTTTGTGTGGGCAGTTGTGCAAAATGATGTTACTTATAACTGCGGCTGCCGCAATTTGCATTTTAAGGATATTTATTTACAAAAGGATAGATATGTAGGCCTTTACATCCTTTTTGATAAGGATAATTGGTCACGCAGCTACTATCCCAATTCTAAAGCGCCCGTACAAGAGAATATTACATTTGAAAATCTTGTGGTTGAAGGTGATGTTAAGAGTGTTGTTATGGCAAACACTCCGGTTGACAATATACGATTTGTAAACTGTACACTAAAAAATAACACGGTGCGTTTTGTTGATGTTGGCACAGGAGGTGCAGTTTACCCCAAAACCAATCTTCTAATGAGCGGTACATATTTTAAAGAGAATGTTGATTTGCTTATAGATTGTAAAGAGGGAACAAAAGTAAATGCAACAATTTGCAACACAATGAATGAATTGTTTGAAACCCGTGTTTCAGGTGAGGTAAATGTTAAATTAGCGGATATAAAATTAAACAAGGCTTGAGGGTCTTTTATGTTAATCATGAAATCATTTCATCGATTTACACTTATATTAAATACAAAATTATATACCAGATTAAAATTAACGATGGGTAGTTTTTTATTAACTTAATTAATGGGTTGATGTATAATGATACATGTAATTTATAATTATAAAAAGGGGTTTATTATGAAAAAAATTGCTAAAAAATTATGTAGCATAACGTTAGCGTTAAGCATTCTTGTAAGCACAGTATTCGTTTTACCAATGTCGGCGCTTACTACAAATGATAGTTCGGTCAGCAATCAAACAACCGGCATATTTGCAAATCTATATAATACTGATTCAGCATCTTCACCGGTTAAATCGATTAGTGTAGAGCCTATTACCATGAAAGAAACCGAGGGTTATACTGTAAGTACTAGTAATGGCGCATATACGTTTTTTAATTGGTATAGCAGTTGGTATAATGATGTCGATGTAACGGTAGAATTCGTCGATGGTGATATAATAACCGCAAAATTGTATGAGTCAATATCATATAACGGTGAAAATTACACCTTCAATTGTACCAACGGACAGAATGAATCAAACGCTTGGGTAGCAGGTGAAACATATCAGGAAACAATCAGTTTTATGGATAAAAGTACTACTGTTGACATCACTGTTGAAAAAGCCTCTCCATATGAATCAATAGAAATTGTGTCTGTTAAATCCATACGCGAAGACCATTATATGTTTATAGGTCCTGGTGGAAATAAATTTTATATGTTCCCTGATATAGAATATAAGGTTAACTTTGCAGACGGAAGTTATTATACTGCTGTTATTAAAGATAAAAGTATGAGCGGTCCGGTTACCGGTGAGTTAGACGAACGCTATGCTACCGACGCTATGCGTTATAAAGCCGACCTTTCATATTCGGTTTACTATAATCAAGATGATGAACCATGGACTGTCGGCGGCGAAAACCCAATATCTGTACGAATAGGTGATACCTATTTTGATATTTCGGCTATAATTTATGAAAAAAGAGACTGGGAATATATTCAAAAAGAAGATGGTATTTATATTACAGGTTGCAATCTTACAGAAAGTGAAATCACTATTCCTGAACAGATTGACGGCATGCCTGTTGTTGGTATTATGAGTATGAATTATCTTAATAATGCCACAATTATTAATGTTCCGGATAGCGTGAAATATATTTCAAGTGATGGTTTTTACGGCAAATGGAAACTAGAGAAAATTAATATAGGTAAGGGTCTCGAAGATATCGACCCAGATGCATTTAGTTATTGTGGCAATCTTACTGAAATCAATATTTCAGAGCAAAATCCATATTTAACCTCTATTAATGGCGTAGTTTATAACAAAGATGCTACTATACTACTTGTTTATCCTTCGGGACAGGGAGATAAGTTTTTTGTGCCTGATCATGTGCTGAATGCGGATGTTTTATTTGATAAGTTGTATTATAGTAATTTAGATATTGACTTTAGTGAAAATTCTAAAGTGTTTAAGCGAATTGATAATGTAATCTATAGCGCAGACATAACCAAAATTTTTAAATGCGGTTACGATAAAGAGGGCGATTATGATATGCCGGATACCGTAACCACTCTTCATGAGTATGCCTTTAATAATTGCCTTCTTTCTTCTATTACGGTATCTGAAAATGTTACCGAAATAGTATATGGTGCGTTTATGTATAGTTATAATTTAAAGAATGTAGAGTTGCCGGAAGGTTTAAAATCAATTGGTGATAGAGCGTTTGTGGATTGCAGTGAACTTGAAAAGGTTGTTATACCATCGAGTGTAACTGATATAGGTGAAGATGTGTTTTTGTGGTGCCCTAACGTTACAATCTATGGTTATGCAAATTCTTGCGCATACGAATATGCCAAAGAATACGAAATTCCATTTGTCGAGTTGCAGATGCAAAACAAACCGGGCGATGTTAACGGTGACAGAAATATAAATAACAAAGATTTAGGATTGCTTATGCAATATCTTAATAATTGGAATGTTGAAATTATTGATGAGGCGGCCGACGTTAATGCAGATGATGCTATAAACAATAAGGACTATGGATTGCTTATGCAATATCTTAATAATTGGGATGTAGTGCTTGGCAAAAAGTAAAATTAAATATTGAATTTTAAAACCCACACTAATCAATTAATAAGATTAGTGTGGGTTTGCTTATACAAATTAAAGGCTTGAGGTAAAACCTCAAGCCTTTTTTAAATAATAAATAAAAAAGAATAATGGATTAAAAATAAAATCGATGTCGTGCCAAGCGCAACACAATAATTATTTTTTATTTATTACTTAAATTCGCCCGAACACATCGTTTTAAGGTTTATTCCTTTGTGATGAGTCTAGGTTTTTAAAATGTGAAAAAGTTGACTAAATTATCTTGAAATGATATAATAAATAAAAAGTTTTAAAGGAGTCAGTATGAATAAACCCATTATTGCTATAATGTATGATTTTGATAAAACGTTGTGCACTCGAGATATGCAAGAATACACCTTTATACCAAGTGTAGGTATGCAACCCGACGAGTTTTGGAATTTGACAGGCAAGGTTGCATCAGAAGAGATAATGGATTCTATACTAACATATATGTACTGCATGGTAGAAAAAGCGCACGAAACGGGTATTCCGTTAACTCGAGAATCGCTTGTTGCCTGTGGTAAGGATATTGAGTATCACAAGGGTGTGGAACAGTGGTTTGACCGCATTAACCGCTATGCTGAAGAAGCGGGCGTTCAGGTGGAGCATTATGTGTTGTCATCAGGTCTTAAAGAAATTATAGAGGGTACATCTATTGCAAAGTATTTTAAAAAGATATATGCTTGCGAGTTTTTGTACAAAGATGGACGTGCGTATTGGCCCAAGATGGCGGTTAACTACACTAATAAGACACAGTTTGTTTATCGCATTAATAAGGGTGTATTGGACATTAACAACAATGTTGATCTTAATAGCTCACGCCCCGACAATGAAAAACGCGTACTCTTTAGCAATATGATATATATTGGGGACGGACTGACTGACGTACCTTGTATGAAACTTGTTAAGCAATCTGGCGGTCATTCTATTGCGATTTATCACCCGGGCGAAGACCACAATGCGGCTCCGCTTTTAAAACACAAGCGTGTTGACTGGATGTTTGAGGCGGATTATTCCGAGGGTAGCGAACTTGATCGCACAATGGAATTATTGCTAAAAAATTTGGCTTATCAGAACAAGCTACAAGAAATTAATGAACGACAGAAAAAAGATTTGGACTAAGATTAACAAACAAAACGGCTTGGAAATTTTCCAAGCCGTTTTTACATGTTATTTGTAAAAATCAAATTTTGTGTCTTTACGGATTGCCTCGACTATTTCCATAACCTGCAGCGCCTCTTCTTCTGTGATTGGGTAATCGGCACCGTTTCGGTAACTATCGTGCATATAGTCCCAAATAACGCTTAAATCTTCGGCAGGGGCAGTGTATTCTTTTTCTATCCAATCAACCTGTGTAGCAGATGCGTACGTGCCGCTGGCGCCAAACGCAGCTCCTGGAGTTTCAGGGCTTGAAACAACCGGTGGAATTTCGAGCTCGGGATTTATATAACGAAGCTTGATGTTGCTGTCATTGCAAACCATAGAACCGCGATCACCCAAAACGGTGAAAATTCTACCCATATTAAGAGCCATACCGCCACTAATGCACATATTAACTGTTCTGTCATTTTCACCTTCATAGTGAGCGATAACGTGGTCTTCACAGTCACCTCCTGCGGTTACTTGCTTTAATTCGCCTGTAAGCTTTTTAAGCGGAGCGCCCAAAAGACGTAAAGAATGGTCAATAATATGTGGACCCCAGTTAAGCAACTGGCCACCACCAAATTCGCTAATGGTTTGCCAGTCGTCACGATGTTGGAAAGAACCTTGTGAAATGTTTATTTCATAAACGTTTCCTAAAATACCGGATTCAATCACATTTTTAACATCGGTGAATACACTTTCAAAACGACGGTTATGGCGCATATAAATACGTCTGCCAAGTTGCTTTGCAGTTTCAAAAAGGTCTTCGGCTTGTTTTATGGTAAGGCCCATTGGCTTTTCCATAAGCAAATCTTTACCTGCTTTTAGTACCTTTATTCCGTGTTCGTAATGGTCGCAAGAACGTGTTGCGATACAAACAAGTTCGAGTTCTTCGTTTGTAAGAAGATCGTCAATATTGTTATAACCTTTGCAGCCAAATTTTTCTACCATTTTTTCTACTCTTTCTGGTAGTAGGTCGCATGCAGCAACGTATTGATATTTATCTTGTTTTTTTTCAAGATCTCTTACGTGCATACCCCAACCTGCACGGCCAATTCCTACAAGACCTATTTTAATTGGATTTGACATAATGTTTTCTCCTTTTTATATACCGCAATTTTTTAGATAATCACGGCTAGTTTTTAAATCAATGCGCGGGTCTTGTAAATGTGTGTCGTGTTCTATCATAATCCAATCGTCATAGCCTTTATCAAGCAAAAGTTTTGCTGTTTTGGCAGGGATATCGCCCATAACACCGCCACCCAATTCACAAAAACAAAGTCGACTTGACCAAACGGAAGCGGCAGCATCTTTTATAACATAGTCTTTAAAATGTACCGTTACAAGACGATCGAAATACTTTTCTATTATGTGTAGTGGGTCACCGCCCGCAGCATGATGATGACCGATATCAAACACAATATAACAATCAGGGCATTGCACCAAAAACTCTTCCAATTGTTCTTGTGTTTCGATGGGTGTGCCAAGGTGATTGTGAACACCGACCTTTACACCGTATTGTTTAGCAACTTCTGCCTGATGGTTTGCGTGACGGCAAAAAGTGTCAAAGTCGCTAGCGGTCGATTGTACCCAAATATATTTTTTACCTAGTCCTGCCGAAAAGGTGAGGGTGTCGGCGGCATTACTGCCTCGACAGGTTGCAAAGTCCATACCTATTTTTCGAGCAAGAGCATTATATTCGAGCGCACGGTTAGCGGAAGAGACTTCAAGGCGCTCGATACCATCAAATCCGAGTTCTTTTAGCATACCGAGTCGCCACTCGTAATCATGCATATTGCCATACCAAACGTTAAGGCCATAATCGGCAACGCCGACCTTTATCATAAAAACACCTCTAAAAATAGTAGGGGATGGCACCATGATGTACTGTATTTTCACAGGCTGTCGTAGGCGCCAACCCCTACAAATAATTTCAATATATTTAGTCTACTTTTGCAAGTTGTTTATAAATTCATCAACGTCCACAACTGTACCGGACTGACGAGCGTGTTCTGCCGCGAAGGTAATAAGATGGTTGTAGCAAGACTCATCAATGGTAGGAATAGCGCAACCATCATAGTTATCGGTCATATAGTCATAAAGTGCGACAATAATACCAGCGTCGCCGCCGCCGTGACCACCGAGGATACCATCGGTAGCATTACATGGAATTTCTTCGGTTTCTTTGGTAACGGGGTCATAAATTTTGATGGGGCAATCACCCTTGAGCGCTGCGCGGATTTCACCCTTTGTACCATAGATATTTATATAGCGACCGCCTGAGTTAAATGCGTTCATTGTAAATGTTACGGTAACATCATCTTCAAATAGCATATTTACAGTCTGATGGTCAACAACGTCATTGTTGCTGCGGAATACGCACTTACCATAGTTTGATTCAGCAAGAGATTTTTTTACGTCCTCATCGCTTGATTTTACAAGTTTTGTAGCGGCGCTTCGGAACCAGTTGCTTTCGTTTTCAAGGTAAAGTTTAACTGCGTTGTATGGGCAGGTTTCACCAACTGGGCAACCTTCTAGGCAGCGAGCAGGTGCACCTTCGGGGGCGTTTTCTTCTCTGAAGTAAGAAAGTGAACCAAAGGATTGAACCTTTTTGCACTTTTTACCAATGAGCCATTGGAGTATATCCATATCGTGACAGGATTTTTGAAGTAGCATAAATGAACTTTCTTTACTATTGTGCCAGTTGCCTCGAACAAAGCTGTGTGATTGGTGAACAAATTCAACACATTCTTCGTGGTTAATTGACATAACTTTACCTATTTTGCCAGAATCAATTATTTCTTTGAGCTTGTTAAATAAGAATGTGTAACGCAATACGGTGCAAATAACAACCTTAACGCCCTTTTCATTTGCACGATTGGTAAGGGCAATACATTCTTCAGGAGTTGGGGTAATTGGCTTTTCAAGAAGAAGGTCATAACCCAAGTCAATTGCTTTCATAGCAGGTTCAAAGTGCTGACGATCCATTGTAGCAATAAGAGCAATATCAGCAATTTTACCAAGTTCTAAAAGAGGTTTGTAATCATCAAAGCACATATTGTCAGGAATATTGTGCTTCTTTTGCACGTATTCTCTACGGCTTTCACGTGGTTCCGCCACAGCAACAACTTCATATTTTTCGGGCATTTGTGTCATGTAGTCGGTGTATGTACCGCCACGGTTACCTGCGCCTATAACTATAACTTTTAATTTTTTCATAATAAATCTCCTTTACTTTTGGATAGGATTAGTGTACAATGACAGTATAAACGGTCTAAAAGTACAAATCAATATAAATTTAGGCAAAAATATATAATTTTAGTTCAGAAATAAGGTGAAAAAATGGCTTGGAATGCTTTTGAAGTAAAAGAACAGGTAAAAGTAGAAAAACTACACAGTCTTTTTAAACGCAATTATCCCAAGGGAAAAAACTTTTTGGGCGAGATGCACGACTTTTGGGAGGTTGTATATATTATAGACGGTGAGGTTATAGTTTCGGCAGATGAAAACGTTCACAGCTTTAAGGGCGGTGATATAATTTTTCATAAACCCTTAGAACTTCATAAGTTTAATGTTGTTGGCGAACAGGGTGCTACAATGTTTATTTTTTCGTTTACAATGTCAGGTGCGCTTTGCAAAAATATGGAGCGCAGGGCATTTCATCTTGATAAATATAACCGTTCTATTATTAAAAGTTTTTTGGAGTATGTGGAACACAATGTAGGGCATTGCCCGGAGCTTGAGGATGTAGATTCGTTTGCAGATGTGTTGCCATATTTTGCTGGTAATGAAATATTTTTACAAACAGTTGCAAACTATATTGCAAGAATAGTATTGTCGTTGGCATGCGTTCAAAATCCTTTGCCCAAGACTAAAACACATGAAACTGAACAGTTTAAATATGCGCTTGAAATTATGAATGAGCGAATATCCGAAACCTTATCGGTAGAGAAATTAGCACATATGCTTAATATAAGTGTTTCAAGTCTTAAGCGCTTGTTTGATAAATATGCAGGCATAAGTGTACATAAATATTTTTTAACGTTAAAAATTAAAACGGCTACCGTATTACTTAAGGGGGGCATGGCGGTAAACGAGGTATCCGATGCCTTAGGCTTTAGTTCGCAAGGGTATTTTTCAGCAAGTTACAAACGAGAAACAGGGAATAATCCATCACAAATATAAAAGCTTGAGGATAACACCTCAAGCTTTTATGTTTACGATTTTATTAATTGGATTATATCTTTATTGTTACAGTAAAGGCCTTTGTATCTAGCGGCAACAAAACTTATTAATACTATTGGAGCAATTAAAACAACACTATAAAAACCAAACATTTCACCGCAAAGAAGTATGGTGGCGATAGGGCATTTTGTGGCGCAAACAAAAAGTACCGCAATACCGATTGCCGCAGCAGTGCCGATTGGCAAAGATAAAATAACACCTAACGCGCCGCCTAGAGTTGCGCCGATAAATAGGGTTGGGATAATTTCGCCGCCCTTATAGCCGCAGGATACGCAAATTACAGTAAACAACAGTTTGAGCGCAAACGCCTCATATTTTACTGTTCCGTTAAAGGTGTGCTCTATGACATCAATACCACCGCCGTTATAGTCGAGGGTGCCTACCAAATGTGTGAGAGCAATTATTATTACGCCACCTATTGCTATACGCAAAAATTCGTTTTTAAATATTTTTTTAGCAAAATTTTTTCCAATACTCAAGGTTTTACAAAATACAAATGCAACTATTATACAAACCGTAGTTATAACCAATGTTTTACATAAAAACATTGGTGAAAGATGCGGTATATCACCAATATTAAATCTTTCTGGATGAACGTGTAATATTTGTGAAGTTGCAAATGCCGTAAAGCTTGACAAAAGCACAGGCAATGCAGCGGATAAACACAACGACGTCATTATAACTTCTAAAACAAAAAAACCTGCGGTAAGCGGAGTGCCGAAAACAGCCGAAAACAAAGCTGCCATACCGCACATAATGGTTATATGACGTGAATCTTCATCTAACCTAAATATACGAGCTAGAGTGTCCGCGATGCCACCGCCGATTTGCAAAGCGGCACCCTCACGACCTGCGGATGCGCCAAACAAATGTGATATACATGTTGTGCAAAAAATAACGGGTGAGAGCAAAATTGGTAGTCGTTGTTCAGTGCGCACGCTATCAAAAACATTTGTAGTACCAACGTTTTTGATAGCGCAAAGCTTATAAATGCCAACCGAAAGCAAACCGCCTACCGGAAGTAAGTATAAAATCCAATTGTTTTTTGTTCGTATATCGGTAACAAAACCTACGGATTTTGAAAAAACACTACCCAAAAGACCGCATATAATGCCCGTTATTACACCAAGTAATATATACAAAGCGTGTTTTTTTAAAACTTTCAAATTATGCCTTCTTTCCTAACTTCTTAACAAGAACGATTATAAAGTGAAGAGCAAGACCAACGATAATGGCTACGACGAGGTCAAATATAACTGTTAGCGCGAAGGTAAGTATCATAACTAAAATATCGGTGAAATTTTTAGCCTTTATTATTTTAAGAAAACTGCACCATTCGCTCATATTGTAAGCAACTATAAATAGTATAGCTGCTATTGTAGGCATTGGAATTAGTGAAGCATAGGGAATAAGGAACAATACGACAAGCAACAGTACCAACGCATGCACCATACCTGCGACCGGAGTTCTACCACCGTTTTTGATGTTTGCGGCTGTACGAGCAATAGCGCCTGTTGCAGGGATACCGCCAAAAGCTACCGAGGCCATATTGCCAAGACCTTGTGCTACAAGTTCGGAATTAGGATTGTGTTTTGATTCTACCATACCGTCGGCAACAACGCAAGAAAGCAAGGATTCAATGCCGGCAAGAATTGCAATGGTAAACGCATTTGGAATTAAAGAGATAATGGTGTCAATATCAAGACTGATATTGCTCAAAGTCAATTTTGGAAAACCTTGCGGAATGGTGTAAAGTTCGCCGATGGTATATGTTCCGTCGTTAAAAAACGGAATAAGATTTACAAGCAAAGCACCCACAATAACGGCGATTAACGATGGTGGAACACGCTTTTCAAATTTAGGATAAACAATAAGTATAGCAAGGCAAATTGCGCCTATAACTAATGATTGCCAATTAAAAGTTGAGATGTTGTGAATGTTTGCTTCAATTTTTTCGATTGCTTCAATCGGTTTTGCACCGTCGGTGTATGTAATACCCAAAAAGTCTTTTATTTGACCTAAGAATATGGTAACAGCAATACCTGCCGTAAAACCTACGGTTATTGTTTTTGGAACGTATTTAATGAGTGAACCTAGTTTTAGCATGCCCATAAGAATAAGCATAATGCCCGACATAAGAGTTGCGATTATAAGACCGGACATACCCTTTGTTGCAACGATACCTGCTACGACTGTGGCAAATGCTGCGGTAGGCCCTGCAATTTGAACATTGCTGCCGCCGAGTAATGCTACAATAAAACCTGCAAAAATTGCGGTGTATACGCCGCACGCAGGTTCTACGCCCGAGGCTAGTGCTAATGCAATTGACAACGGCAATGCAATTATAGCAACAATTATACCTGCGATTATATCCTTTACAAGTTGCTCTTTTTTATAATCTTTAATTGTTTCAAAAAACTTTGGTTTTAAATAAAATTCTTTCATATTTATCCCCCTTAACAAACCACAGTATTATATCATACGAAAAATAAAAAGTCTATTGTTAAGTTAAATAAAAAGCACCCTGTAAAAACAGGATGCTTTGGGTACATTATTATTCAAACCAAGACACAAAGTGGCGAGAGCCCTCGTAATCTTTGTACCAATTATAGTTATATACCTTACCAAGATAATTAAATTTACTTGGTACTGCGGTGCGTGTCCAGTCGCAAACTGAGGCATAGTCTTTATACTCTATAGTATCGGCTACGCTGAAAATTTCTTGCAAGCGAATTTCTTCTGCAGGTTTTAAAATGCCGGGTGTTACCGACGCAAAGGTAGCGCTACCTGTAATTGCGGCCATCTCTAAAAAGTCTAAATTAAGCGCTGTGGAAACCTTTTCGGTAAATGCGGCGCAGTCGGGATCGGTTTTAAAGAAAGCGTTGTTTTGCGGCGCGCGCACCATAGAGTGTACACCGTAACGGCGAGTGTTTTCGAAATGTCTGCCGCTGGTGTCATTACCGCTGCGCTGTATTTGGTGAATTCCAGCCGCAAGATGATTTATAGTGTTGCAACCCATAATGAGCGTAGCGCCTGCAGCTTTTTGAATAGTGGTATAAAGTTCTTTCATAATTTGAGCGTTTGTTTTGCTCTTGTCATAAAAACTTAAATAGGGGATATTGGTGATGTTGGCATTAAATAGGTCTATATACGAAAAGTCGTGCTTTATCATATCAAAGCCCCAGTCGGCAAGACGCTTAATATCCTCGATAATAAGTTGTTTTGAATATTCATGTGTGGGGTCAAGCGTTAATCCGTTGTTTTTGGCAGGACTGTTAAAAACAGCTTCGTTTGGTACGTGAGCAAGGGTAAGCAGCGGTCTTATCCAAATACCTGCGCGGCAACCTGATTTGTGTATTTTATCGGTTGTGTCGGCAAGAGATTTGAAGTTTTCGTTTGTTAGATTCCAAGGGCCACCGTTGTATTTGCCCTTTGCATGTGCAAACTGCCAACCGTCATCAATGGTCATAAACGGACGATGTTTAAAGCCTTTTGTAAGATTGCCTAAATATTCGGCTTCTTCCAAAACGACCTTTTCTTCGATAGCGCCGTATGCCCAATACCAGTTATTAAGTCCGTAAATCGGAGTGGTGGGCAGGTTTGGTTTGTCGCACATTTGCTTACAAAACTCGTGAGCCGCTTTATACATATCTTCACCGCATTTGCCCTCGCGGCAAACTATCTGTGCGCACAATAACTCGTCACATTTTATGCCGCTTGAACCGTTGCGAACGTCTAACCATAACGTAATACCAAACGGGTCAGCCGCCCAAAATGCAAAGCTATTGCAACCGGTTTTAACGCCATAGCCATGCAAGCACTCACCGTCGTTAGTGTAAAAATACCAAGGCATTTGAGCATGGGGTAAAAATCCATGCCACACGGCATCGTCGGTTTGTGTGCGCGCTACCGAGTCACCAAGTAAACTGTTTACACCGGAAATATCACCATTCCAGCGTAGGCGAATAAATTTTACCGCATCACCACCGGTGTAAAGAGAAATATTTAAAACGTTGTTTTCTGCAATGCACTTAACCTCGGCACAAGTATCGTTTACAGTGCCTTTTTCTTCGAATCGAAAGGGTGAATTTTCGGTCTGAATTTTAATGTCATCAGGAATTCTTATAACGTCAAGAAAGCTGTTCTTCATATTTTTACTCACTTTTTAAGTAAGGGTTGGCAAAAACCAACCCTTATATTTTTAATCAAAGATAGATAGAGAAAAGTTGAGGATCGTTACTGTCAACATTGCCGGCCGAAGCATAGTCACACATAACGTACTGTTTCTCTTGACCATCAACCGTAATAAATACTTTAAGCGTTACCAAAACACCCGCATTGTTTATAATCGGTCGCGCTATGATGCTTTGAATATTCTTGCCGTAAAGCGTGTCAAGTGAGAACATGTCCTCAGCCTTTGCGCCAAACTTTTTGCTGCGCGCCAATATTACAGGACCGCGGCGCAGAACGATTTTAGAACACTTAAGCATCATATCTTTGTTGCAAAGACCAAATACGCCGTCACCCCAACGGAATGAGTGATAATCGTCATCAGGAATAGGCGACCAATCGCAGTTTATAACTTCAACAGTCATATCAAAACGAATTTTCATAATGGTTGTATCTGCGTTAAGTTCAACCTCGTAATAATCGCCGCAAACAGGAATATCGACCTCGTCGCTAAGGCCCACACGGATTCGTGTGTGTTTACTCCATTCGGGAATACGAATATATAATTTTTTACCATTTTCGGGATTTCTTACTGCAATACCAACCCAGCCGCTATCAAAATAGTTTGCGCCTACGCGGATATCGGTATCGTCAAACTTTGTGTAACTTTGTGTAAACATATTTACATAATAGCCGTTTTCGCCTTTTGTAACGCTGGCTTCAGCAGCGTTTGTAAGACCTCTACCAACATTGTTAAGACAACAATGTTGATAACGAGTTTCACATTGTTGTTGCGCTCTGTAATGTCGGCCGGCGCTTCTTACAAAGAATGCGCTCATTTTGCCGTCTTCGTAAACACCTGCCATATATGCATTTACAAATGCTTTTTCAAAAGATTGCATATATTTTGCTTCACCCGTGATACAAAACAGTTCATAACACAAACGCATCCAGTGAAGAACATCACAAATTTCGGTAGCAGAATCGGCGTAATCGGCAGCACTTTGATAACGCTCGCAATAACCAACTGAGCCCAAAATATTACTTTCGTATTTTTTAAGCATTTCATAAAACGCTTTTGCTGCGTCGAGCAGTTTTTTCTCACCGGTAATGCGGTAGAGCTCTATAATACCGTCAAAACAACTTGTCATTTCATAAGCCTTTGGAACCCAGTCGGCGCCAAGGTCATGACCCTCGTTAAGTTTTTTGTCTGATAATCCATACCAGTTGGCAACTGCATCGCCCGACAAAGCGTTGTTTATAAGGTTTGGTCTTTCGTTGTCTTCGCGTACCCATTCTTTGGCTATGTTTTTGCCAAAATCAAGATATTTGTTATCACCTGTAATTCTATATAGTACAAGCATGGGCTTGAGTATTGAACTTGAAGGCATACCATCCATAACACCGCTATCTTTAACGCGGGTGCCATCTTTTTCAAATTTTGCGATAATCCAATTAGCAAGTTTTACAGCGCCTAAAAGTATTTTGCTATCATCCATATACATGGCCGCTTCAACAAGTGCCCACAAGGTATATTTCATACCCCATACATTCCAGCAATAGTTTGCTTCCCAACCTGAATAGAATGCAGATTTTACTACGTCAACGGGGTAGAGGTTGTCAGAATTTCTGTATGTAGAAAGATAACCGTCTTCTCTTTGTAAAGAGAGCATTTTGTAGCAAGAGGTACGAAGCTGTTCTTTTAAAACTTCGTCGTTTTTATACGCAGAGCATCTAACTGCGCTAAGCATTAATTTACCCCAAAATTCACTTCGCCAATAACCAAAGGTGTAAATATCGTCATACTGTGTGGCGAAAAAATCTTCAGCTTCGCGTAAAATTTCTTCAAGCGCAAATTTACTGCTTACGCGTTCGAGTATAAAGCGGTCAACACGCGCGCCTATTTCACCCTCCAAAAAACAGTTGCCCAACGGTGAAGTTTCCATAATGTTTTTAACTTTATAATCTACCTTGAAATTCATAGTTTTTTACCCCTAACTACAATAAAATTTTATTAACATAATTATATAATAGAAGATTGTTGTTTGTCAATTTAAGACTATCAAATTTTATCAATTATCATATTATCTATTGTATCACGTATTTTTTGCATGGTTGCCGTGTCATCTGCACATTTAGAGAAGACTATGCTTTCGCCAAACGCTTCTTCTATTTTTGCGATAATTTCAGCCTTGCTATAGTATTGTTCGCAAAGTTTAAATGCACGGATATCTTCAAGTCCTTGACGGAATACTACAAGACGAATACTTGCTATGGGATTACCCTTGTGACCGGGATATACTGTTACTGCGTCACCGCCTAAACTCCAATATCCTGCATTAGGATTAAGGAATGGGTTAATGGCATCGTACGAGAATCGGTTGTTATAAAAATTATAACCCCATTGTAAAAAACCGTCTATACCGTATTTATACATTTGAACTCCCATAAAACGTGTGCGAGCAGAATGGATACCTAAATATCGGTTGCTATAACCTTGGTCCGGTTCCCAACAATAGTAAACCCAACGTTCTTTTATGTCTTCTTTCAAAAAGTTTTCTATTGAACTGCTTACCGCCACGGGAATTTCACAAAGCCCTTGCTGATAGAACTCTACGTGTGACATAGCATCAAGCAACTTCCAACCTTTAAGAATTTCTTCAATGTTTTTCTTGTTTAACTTATATTGCTCGATATGTTTTTCGCTCGGCTCGTCAGAAATGTGAAAATACACATAATCTTTAAGACCTAATTTATCAAGATGTGATGTAAATTTTTTTAAAAACTCATTCAAAAAGTTAACATACTCTTTGCTTGAAGCATCGGTTTCCCAACCAAAGATTTTCTTTTTGCGTCCATTTACGGTTGCTATTATTTTAGGTGCATGCAGAGCACCCCACTGTGTAAACAAATGTGACATTTCAAAATACTTAATACCACATTCGCACGCCATATCAACCCACTTGTCAAATAGCGAAAAATCGAATTCGTATTTTCCGTCGGCAACGGTAATGTTTACAAGTTGGGTTGTGGTACGCTCGCCGCCTATGGCAGTATCAATGGGAGGAGTGAATATAGGTGTTAAAATCATATTTATGCCGTTATCAGCAGCCATTTTAATAAAGCGGCGGCATATATCAAAATGCTTTTTACTCCAAACCTTAACATCGTAATAGTCGGCAAGGCAGTCGGCATAAAACCACTGTGTAACACGTGTTTCTTGTTCGGGCAAGGATGCATCAATTACGTTAATTACAATTTCGTTTTCGGCGGCAACCTGACCATCCTCGGTATTTAGTGTTATTTTTAAAGTGTGTTCACCCGGGGTGAATGAACCATCGTTTTTAACGTCTATCCAAATAGTGCGAAGGGTTTGATTGACAACGTTAAAACGATTTACAACCGAAATTGGCATTAAAACATCGGGGTAAAGACCGGGTTTTACTCTCAAATAATTGGGGTCACGCTCATTTGCTACCTTTGGTGTGCCAAAAAAGGGGATATAGTTTGGCACGTTTTCTACTGTTCTAAGTTCTACGTGTTCTGCAAGGTCACCTTCAAGCTTTACTATATATGTAGTGCATACGTATCGTACGTCTTCCGCGTTATAGGGAAGAAGTTGAAAAGATGCGTCGGTATTGCGGTAAATATTTACCCTGTTTATTTCGGCGAAATCATCATAATTTTGGTCTAAAAAGCATTTGTCTAATGATGATATGAATTTGGCTTTCAACATAATAACACCCCTAAAAAGTATTTTAAATATTATAGCAAAAAAACAAGTGAAAAGTCAATTGCTGATATGTGCTTAAATAAAAAGAAACTATAACCTAACGACTATAGTTTCTTTATTCGTTGTGGAAAATTTTATTTTATAATACCTTTTGGTATAAAACCGATTTCTTTGTGAATTTTTTCAATTTCGCTTAGAAGAGGTTCTCCGTATATCCAGACCTCTTGCCTCCACGGATGTGAAAGATATCCAAATCTTCCGTATTTTTCCAAAAAGAAGTAATAATCACCATCAGGATAAAAACCATGGTAAAATGCAATATCATCTTTGTTAAATTGTGGAAAGCATGATCCGTCACTTTGGCTTCGCTCAACATTACGAGGATCGTATAATACAAAATTATGAAACCAATCAATAGCGTATAATTGGTAACTATTGGGAATACAGTTGGCATTAGTTCGTATAGCAAATCTGTCTGATCCACTGTCATATTTGAAATATCATAAACAGAAAATGGACGATTTATTGCAAAAGGTAGAAATGGCGTGTTAGGGTTACAGTTGGGCATAAAGCACAATTTGTTGTTAATAAAGTTATATATAAAATCGCGATTTTCTTTTTGAAGATTCATATTATCGCCTAAAATTCTAATGTTTATCTTGCTTTATAAGTTTGCCGCTGTGGGAAATAACATAATGATTGTTTTGAAAGTCTAATAATTCTATTCTGTCATCATATATTTGTATCGCGGGTTTATCGAGCAGCGATGCAAATATATCTGCACCTAAAAAATGCCAGATTTCATTTAGTTCAAAATCCAATTTAACTATTTCCATTTCGCCGTGAACTATTAAGCCGTCATCAGTTTTGTATAGACCCATAGCACCCGATAAGTCATCTAAATCAATATATCTTATTTGTTTTGTGATAATATCAATCTCATAAAGTGTATTAAATTTAATTGTGTATAGTTTTTCGTCGTTTAGAACTGTACAACATTCAAAAGCGCTACAAAAGTCGCAAAAAATAAATAAGTTTTCACTTGAGTTATCAATAGTAATTTGAACACGTAATATACTATACAAAGCATCGTTTTTATAACCTTTAAAGTCGAACACATATTTTTGATTTGTATAGTCTGGAACATAATTAACTTTTTCAACAATAATCGTGGCATTGCCGTTTGATAAAATCATAATGATCACCATAAATATTATGTAGCAAATTATAGTTTAAATCAATTGTTCTTTTTTATTGTCCGAAGGGATTTGACTCTTGCCGCGCGGTCGCGGCTTCGGTCATTCGCGGCTCTGACAGTCCACTGGACTGTCATTCACTACCGCTCCTACTTCAAATGCCTTCGTCAAGTAGAAAAAAATTATAACGGTGCAGTATCTTGCGATACCACTCCTTTTAAATTGGAAAGACTGAAGGAATTCGATGCCTTTTAAAAATTAAGGGGTATATGTTTGAACTCTCGTTTTAAATTAATCTCCAAACTGGTTTTTTATTTGTTCGTTAATTCGCGCATCCATACCGTTCGGTAAAAGCAAGAGGTCTTCTTCTTTTATTGCTATTGTTGCAATATCTTTCTTTGGAGCATATTGTGGAAAATTCACAAGCCAGGTTCCATTGCTGTTGTCATCAAGACAAATCCAACCTTGCATGCCTTTATGAACGCCATCTTTGGCATATTTTTCTTTTTCAACTATTACTTCTACACAATCCATTTCTTTCATATTATTCGCCTCCGTAAGGTGTATTTAATTGAATATGCCCATTAGGATATACCAACCATCCAGTTATAAAAGATACTGTTTCTTCAGAATTTTTTCTTGGAATTTCAACACGAATATCTATACATTGACCAAATTCATTTAATTTACCTAAAGTGTAATGTCCTTCAATATACTTTTCTAAAGCTTGTTTTTCTATTTCCTTTTGTAACCATTCTGAATTAGATATTGAGTAACCCCAACTTTCAAACATTTTATTTTTACCATGCTTGTAAAAATTTTCAGGATCAAATAAGTATGGGTCGAACTTACTAAATTTAGATTTTGCAACGGATTTTTTTAAAACAATATTGTAGGAAATAGGTTCAAGTGCGCAATGGCAATGTGGATGATGTGGCCAAGGCGGCGCTTTTGAACGAAGAAACCAACAGTTATCTAGTTTTAAACAAACTTCACAGTGATTGTCACTTAGGCTTTTGTGTACCCATTTAATCCATTGACTTCTAGGTGCATCCCACAATCCTTCTAAAAATTCATCAAATGAAAATCTCAATAAAATTTCTCCTTTCTGATTATATCATATTTTATATAAAAATGATACAGGAAAATTTAGTGAAAGTCACTGACATGTAACTGACATGTTTTTAGTGAAAAGTGAAGAGTTAATAGTGAAAAAGTAAAAAAGACAAGTCTAAAATTAGACTTGTCTTTTTTGGCCCGCCCGAAGGGATTTGACTCTTGCCGCGCGGTCGCGGCTTCGGTCATTCGCGGCTCTGACAGTCCACTGGACTGTCATTCACTACCGCTCCTACTTCAAATCCCTTTGTCAAGCAGAAAAATTATAACGGCGCAGTATCTTACGATACCACACCGTTATAATTGGAAGAACTGAAGGAATCCAAACCATTTTAGTAAAGACAGGGTATATGTTTGAACTCCTAGTTTAATATAAAGTTATTTACTTATATAAATTTACTCTATAATTACAGATTGATTCTCAGTTTTTGGAGTTTCACTATTTTCCCAACCTTCGAGAAAGTCGGTGTTTTTTGGGAATTTATTAATTAAATCGTATCCTCTATAAATTTCAATTTCTTCAGAAAACGGGCAAGAGTCTTTTCTAAATGCAATCTCTCTATCACCTAAATCGAATATAACACCACGTGTCAACCAAACGTCATATGTTTGAAGTCCGTTTTTGAAAAGTTGTTGATTTTCATTAATAACAGTGATCTTTTTAATAATTTGATTTACAGGGGTATCTATTTGTTTTGTATTGTCAAAGAATGATTTAATTTTATTTTCAGAAGATGTAAATATTTCAAACACGGCATAATCGTCTTGTTGACCAAAATAATCAACTGTTTTTTGTTCGTTGCGAAACTCATAAACATTTTCATCAACAAAAATTCCTACTGTTCCTGTTACTGAATTATTGAAAACAAATTCATCGGAACGATATTTGTTGAAAGTTTTGCCAATCATTTGTTTAAAAATATTATAATCAAATCTCATGTCGATAGTTTTCATTAGTTATCTCCTTCGGTAAAATGTATTTTTTGATATTTTATTCCGCCCGAATCGGTACTATATCTTATATTAATTTCTACTACTGACGTTCCATCTGATTTAGAAACTTGTCTATATGAAATTATAGTGCCGTCGGCCATTTTCGAATATTTTAAATTTCCTCTAGAGGTTTCAATGCCACCTTTAGATGCGGTTTTGTAGAAAGACTTTGCAGTTTCTACAGGATTTGCACTAACAATATTTCTTGTGTGGGAGCGACCTTGACCTTGAACACCAAAATATCCGTTTGAATACGAATAATTGCTTTTTAGTGAAGAAATATTATCGGATATACTGTGTTGGGTTGAAGTGCCACCTTTAAAACCAGTTCCCATTTATTCACACTCCTTTTTAGGATGTGTTTGTTCGAATAAACTAGGATAACGATGAAAGTTGGTTTTATGTTGAAAATCATCAAAAACCGCCTTGGGCATATGTCCGTGAACCAAAACATCAGTGGGTTCTAATACTTTTATCATTTCAGATAAGCCGAGTTTAAAAAGCTCTTTTTGTTTATTTGAGCGAATGCAACCATGCGTACTTACCGCAACAATAGAATTCTTTGGGACTCCAAGAAAACAAAATTCAAAGCTTCTCTCATCACTCCATCGGATATTTGGAACAAGGGGGATTCCTTGTTTTTGCAAATAATAACCTATCGCTCGGTTAAAATAAGTACTTGTTTGCAATAGGCAAGGGGATTGACCGATTAACATGGTACAGTCGGGCGAAATAACTCCATCGAACTCTTTTAACAAATTAACATACTTTTTAGTTGAAGTTAGAACGTCAGCAAAAAATTTATCATGCATATAAAAATGAACGTATTGACGTTTGTTAGCTGTATGCTTGATCTTTTCGAATGGAATTAAACTTTTTGGAATTTGAATGTTCTTCAAATTCATAAGCGATGGGATTCCTGGCGCTCCTACAAAAGCTGCTCCTTCAACAAGATAGTTGTGAAAACCATCATCTAAAATTGTTTTTCTCATAAAAATTTCCTTTCTGATTATATCATATTTTATATAAAAATGATACAGGAAAATTTAGTGAATGTCACTGACATACAACTGACATGTTTTTAGTGAAAAGTGAAGAGTTAATAGTGAAAAAGTAAAATCGACAAGCTTTATTAAAACTTGTCGATTTTGGCCCGCCCGAAGGGATTTTTCCGGCGCAACGCGCCTTTCGCCTCGCTTACGCTCGTTACCCACGTCGGCAAAAACAGTCCATCGGACTGTTTTCTTCCGCAAATCAAAGATTTGCTCCCTCCTTGTTCAAATCCCTTCGTCAAGTAGAAAAATTATAACGGCGCAGTATCTTGCGATACTACACCGTTATAATTGGAAGAGCCGAATAAATTAGATGCCATTTAAATTTTTATGGTATATGTTTGAACTCATATTCATTTAAAATAAAATTCAACTTATTACTTCATAATCAAATGGACAATCAGAACTTGCCCATTCTTGTTTGTTTTTTTCTAACATATCAATAATTTTTTTAACAGTTGATTTTAAATCGTCAGCGACTTTTTCACTTCCAATTATAGTAACAAAGTCCACGTCACAGTCACAACTAATACAATCCCAAAATGCATCTAAGTTTTTTCCATAATAATCTGGGAAATTTAAAGATTTTTTAATTATTTCATGCAAATCATCATAATATTTACAATTTGTAAAATCTAATATTGCCTTTTTCATTTATATTTACCTTTCTTAAATAATTTCATAAAAAGTTTTATAGTGGTCATAGGTTACGAATACCAAACCATCATTTGACCATAGTATTCTCTGTGAATTGCGCCGACCTGATTTATAATTTATATCGGCTTCATACCATATACGTCCTGATTTTTGTGGTAAATGACCATCGGCATTATGGTAAACACCTTTGGTTAATAATTTTCCATCAGCATAATTGGAAACATTTTTTCCTCTTTTCCAACCGAGAGCGTTTAAATCGCTTTTTGTAATATAATTGTTTGGTAACGTGCCTTCGTGCTTTAACGAATAATCAGCGCCGTTAGCGCCTTTGATAGTTGCGGTACCGGCAAGTATAGATTGCATAGGTTGTATAGAGCATCGACAGTTGGGGTGTATAGGTGGTTCAAGATTAGGTTGTTCAAAATTTAAATATATTTTACCATGATTTGAAGCACAAGTAAAGCAACGTTTTAAATCTTCTATACTAACCCAGTGCTTGTAAGTATTACTGATTTTGATTTGTGGTTCAAGTGTATCGCCCCAAATAGAAATGCTTTGAATAATATCAGATAAACTCAATGTAATTTTTCCTTTCGTGTTTTATATAATTATTATACAAGAGAAATTACTGACATTCACTGACATGTTTTTAGTGAAAAGTGAAGAGTTAATAGTGAAAAAGTAAAAAGACAAGTCTAAAATTAGACTTGTCTTTTTTGGCCCACCCGAAGGGATTTTTCCGGCGCAACGCGCCTATCGCCTCGCTTACGCTCGTTACCCACGTCGGCAAAAACAGTCCACCGGACTGTTTTCTTCCGCTGGCGCTCCCTCCTTGTTCAAATCCCTTCGTTAAGTAGAAAAATTTAAAAGGAGCAGTATCTTGCGATACCACTCCTTTTAAATTGGCCCGCCCGAAGGGATTTGAACCCCCAATCTCCAGAATCGGAATCTGTTGCGTTATCCAGTTGCGCCACGGGCGGAAATAAATATGAAGCAATAGATAATAGTGAATAGGCAATAAGTAAGGTGTTTCGCGTAGCGAAACGATATATATCGTTTTTGCTATGCAAAAACACCGAACTTATTCACTATTACTTCTTACTTATTACTTTAAGAATAAACCCTCGGTTTATTCTTTGTATCCGTTAGGGTTGCCTTTTTGCCAACGCCATGTGTCTTCACACATTTCTTCAATACCGCGTTCAGCCTTCCAACCAAGGAGCTTATATGCCTTGTCAGCGCAAGCATAAACTTCGCCAAGGTCGCCCGGACGACGCGGGTCAACAACATATGGTACGTCAATGCCCGATGCTTTAACAAATGCATCACGAAGCTCAAGCACGCTTGTGCCGTTACCGGTGCCAAGATTAATTTCTTCGCAACCAAGGTTTTGAAGAGCCCAAGTTACAGCTTTAACGTGTCCAAGAGCAAGGTCTACAACGTGGATATAGTCGCGCACGCCGGTACCATCCGGAGTATCGTAGTCATCGCCAAATACGTGAAGTTCCTTTAACTTACCAACCGCAACCTGTGAAATGTATGGCATAAGATTATTTGGAATACCCTTGGGGTCTTCACCGATAAGACCACTCTTGTGAGCGCCGATTGGATTAAAGTAACGAAGAAGGGCAATGCACCATTCTTTGTCCGATACGTAAAGATCGCGTAAAATTTCTTCGATAAATAACTTTGTTCTGCCGTAAGGATTTGTAGCGCCCGTTGGCATACCCTCTATAAGAGGCACTTCGGTAGATGCGCCATAAACAGTAGCGGATGATGAGAAGACCAATTTTTTAACACCAAATTCGGTCATAACCTCGATTAAAGCATGGGTGCTTTCAAGGTTATTTTTGTAATACATAATCGGTTTTTGAACTGATTCTCCAACCGCCTTGTGACCAGCAAAATGAACTACTGCATCAATTGTATTGTCAGAAAATATTTTACGAAGAGCATCGTAGTCGCATACGTTGTTTTCGTAGAATTTAACCTTTTTACCTGTGATTTTTTCTACACGGTTTAGTGACTCAACGCTACTGTTGTTAAGGTTATCAACAACAATTACATCATAACCTGCATTTAACATTTCAACGCAAGTGTGACTTCCTATGTAACCTGCGCCACCGGTAAGTAGAATTGCCATAATTGGCACCCCCAAAAAATTATTTAATAAATTTTATCATATATAATTATATATACCATATATTATTTGTCAAGAAAATAAAGAGGCGGTTTTGTAAAAAAACGACCTCTTTAGATATTTAAATAATAGCTTTGCGTTTGCAGACATCTTTGCACTTGCCACAGTTTGTGCATTTTTCTGTATTGATAACTGCAACGTTATTTTCTAAGGCGATAGCTTCATTTTCACAAGCCTTTACGCACATACCGCATGCAATACAAGAGGTGGCACAAACCTTAACAACGGTTGGACCTTTATGACAATTCGAGCAAAGCACGCGTGTTTTGGATGATTTTGGAACAATTTTTATAATTGATTTTGGACAAACTGCAGCGCACGAACCGCAACCGCCACACAAATCTTCACAAATAACAACCTTACCGTCTTGAATGCTTATAGCGCCAAACGAGCAAGCCGATACGCAGTCACCAAGTCCTATACAACCAAACTGGCAATCAAGCGGACCGGCGTGAACAAGGCTTGCCGACAGGCAAGACGGTTTACCAGTATATTCATATTTTTCTTTAGCATTTCTTTGACAGGCAACAAAAGCAACCTTTGGCGTGGTGGAGATTTCTATCCCCAAAACTTCGCCTAAAGCCTTTGCGGTATTTTCACCGCCGGGAGCACATTTATCGGGTTGGGCATCACCGTTTGCTATAGCGGTGGCATAACCGTCACAGCCTGTATATCCACATGCACCACAGTTGGCGCCCGGTAAGCATTCGCGTATTTTTGCTTCGCGCTCATCTGTTGGAACCGCCATAAATTTAGACGCGAGGGCAAGACCCAAGCCTAAAACAATACCGATTACCATTACTATGAGAACAGGAATAAATATAGCTGACATAATATTAACCTCCTATTCCTGCAAATCCCAAGAACGATAGCGCTACCAGAGCAGCGGCTATAAGAGTAATGGGTAATCCCTTTAAAAACTCAGGGATATCTGCGGTATCTAATTTTGAACGAACACCGGCAAAAAGAATCATGGCAATCAAGAAACCAATTCCGGCGCCCAAAGCGTTTACAAGTGATAAACCAAATCCCAATCCATCGTCTATGTTTATGGTTGTAATACCAAGTACCGCGCAGTTTGTGGTGATGAGCGGTAGATATATACCAAGCGCATTGTAAATAGGTTTGATGTATTTTTTGAGTACAATTTCAATTAGTTGTACTATGGCTGCAATAACTAAAATAAACACAACGGTTTGAAGATATTCAAAACCATATGGCGCTAACAGATATGTGTAAATAGGATGGGTAGCGGCTGTTGCAATAACCATAACCAAAGTTACGGCAATGCTCATGGAAAAAGCGGTATTAACCTTTTTGGATACTCCAAGAAATGGGCAAATACCCATAAAACGTGATAGCACCATATTATTGGTGAGAATACCGGCAAGTAATATTGCTACAATAGATGTTGTACTATTCATTGCTACCACCTGCCTTTTCTGTATTTTCGCATTTAGCGGGCGCTTCTTCAGTAGTTAGTGCAGCATTTTTGCAAGCTGCACGAGAAGGACAGTTTGCACAACCAAAATGTTCCACAACCGGTTTGCCTTGTTTTTTTGAAATGGCATTTGAAACTGCAACTAATATGCCAAACACAAAGAAACCACCGGGTGGAAGCAGGAATATTATCATAGGATCAATAAATTCCGTTGTAACCGTAAATCCAAATATTGTACCTGCACCTAAAAGTTCACGAATAGCGCCCATAAGGGTAAGCGTTGCGGTAAAGCCAATACCCATACCCAAGCCGTCTAAAACACTTGGTAATACGGGATTTTTAGATGCAAACATTTCAGCGCGGGCTAAAATAATGCAGTTTACAACTATAAGCGGCAAGAATACACCTAGTGCCGTATCAAGTGTAGGAGCGAATGCCTTTACAAGCATTTGTACTACACTTACAAAACCTGCGATTACCGTAATAAACGCAGGAATGCGCACCTTGTCAGGTATAAAATTACGTAGCAAAGAAATGACGAGATTGGAACAAACAAGTACTATGGTTGCCGCTATACCCATGCCGATGCCGTTTATAGCGGCGGTTGTTACGGCCAAGGTAGGGCAGGTACCCAACATTAATCTTAAAACGGGGTTTTCTTTAATGATACCGTTTGTGAAAACACTCATATTTTTCGATTTCATTTAAGTTCCTCCCCGTTAGAATTTTCAATTTCTATGATAGGTTCTGTTACATACTCTGTTTCGCTGCCGATAAATCCTTCGGCGCGGTCGAGTGCAGTGTTAACGGCTTCGGTTACGGCTTTTGAACTGATTGTGGCACCCGTAACAGCATTTATTTCGTTGTTTTGTGTATTTGCAGATCCGCCTTTTTTAACGGTTATCGCACCTTTAAGACCGCTATACTGGCTATAAAAGGTCTCTTTTGTAACGTTTTGACCAAGACCAGGGGTTTCGCCCGATGCGTCAAGTATTTCTACGGCGGCAATGGTGCCGTCCAAATTAACGGCAGTCATAACCTGTATATCGCCACCATAACCTTTGACCGCTATGGTGAAAATGTATCCTACGGTCTCACCGCTTTTTATTGCAATATGGTAATCCCATTTGTTGTAAAAAGTCTTTTTTGTATATTCATCGGCTTCAATCAACTTTGCCATAGCCTTGTTTTGGGTTTCGATGGCTAATGTTTGGATTTTTTTATACGTTAAAGCATTTGCGGAACTAAGTGCCAATGTTACAACAATACAAATAACTGTCAAAACCAAGGTGGGTGTGGCAATATCGCTAATTTTTTTGTAAAAACTTATTATTTTATTCCAAAAAAGTTTTATTTTATTTAATAATTCTTTCACGCTTTTGCCACCTCCTGGTATCCGAAAGGTTTAGAAAGTGTTAGACGGTTTATATGTGGAGTAAGAATATTCATTAGCAAAATAGCATATGAAACACCTTCGGGCAAGGGGGCGAATTGCCTTATAACAAATGTAATAAGACCACAACCTACACCAAATATAAGTTTGCCAAGGTTGGTGGTTGGTGTGGTTACATAGTCGGTAGCCATAAATATAGCACCAAGCATTAAACCACCGCCAAAAACAGCGAGTTTCAAGTCGGCTCCTGCAATAAGTGTGCATAGCGCTACTGTACCGACAAATACTACCGGGATAATAGGCTTTATAATACGACGAAGCATTAAATACACTCCGCCAATAATTAGCAAGAACGAGGATGTTTCGCCGATTGAACCCGAGTGCATACCAAAGAACAACTGCTTGAATGTATATTCGGTTTCTTGTGCAAGGGGAGTTGCAGTAGCAATTGCGTCAAGTGGGCCCGATGACCACTCGACGGGAGAGATGTAATTAGACATTTGACCTGCGAAGGAAACGAGCAAAATAATTCGTGCGGTAAGAGCAGGGTTTGCAAAGTTAAATCCCAAGCCTCCAAACATTTGCTTTACAACAATTATTGCAACAACGCTACCTATAGCAGCAATCCAAAACGGTGTTTGACTACTTAAATTCATACCTAGCAAAAGACCGGTAAGCACCGCCGATAAATCTCCAATTGTTTGTTGCTTTTTAAGCGCAATGTTCCATAGTGCTTCGGCGGCAATAGCTGTGGCTATTGTTACGATAAGCATTATAACAGCACGAGGGCCAAAAAGAATGCAACCGTAAATCGCAGCGGGACAAAGAGCAATAATAACGTCAAGCATAATGCTTCGGGTTGAATCTTCGTGCCTTATGTGTGGGGAAGAGGTAACTTTTAAAAGTTTATCCATTATTTTTGCCTCCTTATCTCTGCTTTTGCGGTGCGCATTACCTGTGTCAGAGTGCGTTTTGCAGGACACACATAGGAACAACATCCGCATTCCATACAGTAATTTACGTTAAGCGAATTAAGCTTTTCAATATCCTTCATACGAAGTGCCGTTTCGACCATTGACGGATATAACGACATAGGGCAAGCGTCAGCACATCTGCCGCAACGTATGCAAGCTGTTTGAATATGAGGTTTTTTATCGTACATTGCAAGAATGGCGTTGTTGCGCTTTTCCAAAACCGATTGTGTGCTTACAACAGGATTGCCCATCATAGGACCGCCCATAAGTATGCGATCAACATTTTCGTCATCAACACCCACAAAGTCTAAAATTTCTTTTATTGGTGTGCCGATTGGTACAATCAGATTTTTTGGATTTTCAACGGCGGTGCCGTCAACGGTTATTCTTTTTGAAACAAGCGGCATACCGGTAGTGATAAATCGATAAAGGGTGGCAACGCTTGTTACGTTCATAACAATACATCCAACATCGCTAGGTAATTTGCCTGCAGGTAGTTTGCGACCGGTTGCAGAGTAAATTATTACTTTTTCTGCACCTTGAGGATAGTTTGATGGAAGCTTCATTATTTTTACGCTATCATCGTTATCTCGATGGTCTGCAGCAACATGCATAAGAAGATCAATGGCCTGTGGTTTGTTGCTTTCTACAGCTATAACAACATTTTGAATGTCAAGTTTTTGCTTTATCAGATAAACGCCCTCAACAATATCTTTAAGACCTTCCACGCATTCGCGATAGTCGGATGTTATATAAGGCTCACATTCTGCTGCGTTGATTATCAACGTATCAATTTTAACATCCTTAGAGGGCGAAAGCTTTACGTGTGACGGAAATCCGGCGCCACCAAGACCTACAAGTCCGCAAAGCTTAGCGGCTTCAGCTAAATCAGAGAAGTTTTTAACGGAAAACGGTTTTAGATTTGGATCTTTTTGCATTTTTCCGTCAGAATCAATTATTATATATTTTTGTAATGTGCCATTACCTATGGTAAGATCCTTTACATCACTTACGGTGCCCGAAACACTTGAATGAACGGGGGCACTAACATATCCTCCCGCTTCACCGATGAGCGTTCCAACAAAGACAGCATCTCCCTTTTTGACTACGGGATTTGCCGGTGCACCGATGTGTTGAGATAGCGGAATATATACCGTTTTTGGCGCAGGCATAATTTCGCTTGCGCATTCGGCAGTATTTTTGTGATGATTTAAATGTATGCCACCGCGAATAAACTTTACGGGGCGCAAAACACTTTCAGGTAATTTCATACCTAACCTCCAAAATCAAAATAAGCAAATTGCAAATTTCGCCATTATTTTATATTATATAATAACTAATCAAAATTTACAAGCAATGTTAAAAACTTGACAAAGATTAAATTTTATGTATAATTTGAAAATGAAATTCAATTTCAAATTGTGGTGATAAAGTGAAACAAACAACCTATAATACAAAACAAAAGACCGCTATACTGCAGGGTATAAAAATGTTAGATAACAAACATTTTACGGTAGATAGTTTGTGCGATTTAATGCTTGAAAACGGGAAAATCGTAGGGCGAACAACTGTATACCGTTTTTTGGAAAAACTGGCGGGTGACGGAATATTGCGTAAATATGCCGCATCGCAGGGAGAAAGCGTGTGCTATCAATATATCGCAGACTCCAATAATTGCAACGAGCATTTTCATCTTAAATGTGAAAGGTGCGGTAGCCTTATACATATGGAATGCCGAGAAATGGACGATATTGTGTGTCATATTAAAAGTCATCACGGTTTTTTGATTAACCCGTTAAAAACGGTAATTTACGGAATTTGTGAGGATTGCGCAGTTAAATGAAAAGAATATTAGTTTGCGTTTTATGTTTGTTGCTTTTATGCGGTTGTTGTGTCGAAAACACAAAATCGGACAATTCGAAATTAACGGTAGTTACAACAATATTTCCTCTTTATGATTTTGCAAAACAAATAGCCGGAGACAAAGCACAGGTAAAAATGCTTTTGCAACCGGGCAACGAAGTGCATTCTTACGATCCGTTGCCCTCCGATATGAAGGCTATTTACAACAGCGACTTGTTTATATATATTGGGGGCGAGTCGGACAGGTGGGTTGACACTATACTTGACGGGACCGAAATAAATGATCTTTCACTTATGACTGTTGTTAAGCAACACGAGCATGAGCATACCGGTGAGATGCATATGGACGAGCATATATGGACATCCCCTGAAAATGCCGTAATTATGCTGAATAAAATTTGTGAAAGTATTATAAATATTGATGCCAAAAACGCTAGTTATTATCAGAAAAACTGTGACACTTATGCGCAAAAAATAAGCCAAGCTTCACAACAAATAAACAATACGATATCAAAATGTCAGAATCCGTTTGTTTTGGTTGCCGACAGATTTCCGTTTGTATATTTTGCTGAGCAATACGGTTTAAATTATGAGGCTGCTTTTGACGGATGCGCGGTCAGCACGGATATAAGCATAAAAACAATGTCTAAACTTACCGAAACTATAAAACAAAAAGATGTAAAAACAGTTTTTGTTACGGAACTCAGTAACAAAAACATTGCCGATGCATTACATCAGGAATTTGGGGTAAAGGTGCTTGAACTTCACTCGGCGCACAACGTTACAAAAAACGATTTTTACAGTGGAGTAAGTTATGTTGATATTCTAAAAAGGAACAATCGTGCGCTTGAGGAGGGATTGAATAATGGACTTAATTGAGGTAAGTAATCTTTGTACATTTTACGAAAATAAAAAAATTTTTGAAAACTTAAATTTTTCGGTTGAAGAGGGGGACTATTTGTGCATAGTAGGCGAAAATGGTTCTGGAAAAACAACCCTTATGAAAACACTTTTAGGACTTGATATAAAGCATACAGGCAGTATCAAACTTAGCGGTTTTAGTAAAAAAGAAATCGGTTATTTGCCTCAAAAAACGCAGCACCAAAAGGATTTTCCGGCAAGCGTTAAAGAGGTTGTTTTATCCGGTTTTGCGGGCAGCGAGTTTTTAGGAATAGGGTACACTAAAGCGCAAAAAAATGAAGCTAATGAAAACATGAAACTTTTAAGCATAGAGGATATTGCCGAAAAATCCTTTAGCGAACTTTCGGGCGGACAGCAACAAAAGGTGCTATTGTGTCGCGCGCTATGCGCGGCCAAACGTGTATTGCTTTTAGATGAGCCGGTAACTAGCCTTGACAAGGTTGCTGCACAAGAAATGTATGATATTATTGAAAAAGTAAATAAAAACGGTCTTGCGGTTATTATGATTTCGCACGATGTTAATCGCACTGTTAGTATGGCTAAACATATACTGCATCTTGGTAATAAAGACTTTTTTTACGGCACACCTTTAGAATATATGAATCATACCGAGGGGGATAAATAAAATGAACTTTTTACTGGAAATTTTATCATACCCCTTTGCTCGAAGGGCAATAATAGTTGGGCTTTTATTATCGGTTAGCGCGGCGTTGTTGGGTGTAAATTTGGTGCTTAAACGGTTTTCAATGCTTGGTGACGGTCTTTCGCATGTATCGTTTGGCGCAGCGGCAGTTGGTCTTGCGACCGGTGTAGCACCGCTGCAGTTTTCTATACCGATAGTTGTAATTGCTGCGTTTTTATTATTGCGTATAAAACAAAACGGCAAAATTAACGGTGACGCGGCGACGGCTATCGTATCAAGCAGCGCATTAGCGGTGGGAATAATGGTTGCAACGCTTACTACCGGTATGAATACAGATATTAGCAACTATATGTTTGGAAGTATATTGGCGTTAGGCCGCAGCGAGGTTATACTCTCTATAATAAGCAGTATACTTATAATTTTGGTGTACGTTTTATTTTATCAAAAAATTTTTACTACGACTTTTGATGAGGATTTCGCAGCTGTAACGGGCGTAAAAGTTAGATGGTATAACAGTATAAATGCTATATTGACCGCACTTACCGTTGTAATAGGAATGCGAATAATGGGTGCGCTGCTGATTTCAAGCATAATTACTTTTCCTGCGCTTTCTTCTATGCGAATTTGCAAGCACTATAAGTGTACGGTACTTGCGGCAGCAATAATTTCGGTAATATCTTTTATGCTTGGGATATTAATGTCTTTTGCGTTTGATATACCAACAGGTGCCGCAGTTGTGCTTACTAATTTGCTGGCATTTTTAGTTCTTAGCTTGGTTGGTAAAGTAAAGCAAATATAATTTTGGAATATAAATAAAGCAAAAACAAAAACACCCCTTTACAAAAAGGGGCGTTTTTTGTATAATATAAAAGAACAAATGTTTGACGAAAGGGCGTGCGAAGTGAACGATCGAATAATATTACATTGTGATCTTAATAATTTTTTTGCATCGGTTTCGCTTTTGTCAAACCCGACATTATACGATGTGCCGGTTGCGGTTTGCGGTAATGTTGAAGAACGTCATGGTATTGTGCTTGCGAAAAACGAAGCGGCAAAAAAGCACGGCGTTAAAACCGCCGAAGCCGTTTGGGAAGCCAAGAGCAAGTGCCCCGATCTAGTAACCTTGCCGCCCGATTATAAAAAGTATCATGAATACTCGCGTCTTGCGCAAGAAATATATGCCCGATATACCGATTTAATAGAACCTTTCGGTATTGATGAATGTTGGCTTGATATTACAGGAAGCACTTTGTTGTTTGGCTCGGGTGAGGATATTGCCAACAAAATCAGAATGGATATTAAACGGGAACTTGGTATTACCATTTCGGTGGGAATAAGCTTTAACAAGGTTTTTGCCAAATTGGGATCGGATATGAAAAAACCTGATGCAGTAACCGTTATCGGCCGAGATAATTATATACAAAAGGTATGGCCTTTGCCGGTAAGCGACCTGCTTTTTGTTGGTAAGCATACTGCTGAAAAACTTAATCAAAATGGTATATTTACCATAGGTGATGTTACGAAATGTGATGATGCAATGCTTGCTCGATTACTTGGTAAAGCAGGTCTGCAACTTAAGTGTTACGCATTGGGTAACGACACCTCACCGGTGGTGCCCCCATGCGAAAACGATACTCCCAAAAGCATAGGTCGAACAATAACTCCGCCCAAAGATATAAAAACGCGCGATGGTGTTTGGAAAATTTATATTGGCATAGCAGAAGAAATATCGGAGATTTTACGCAGTAAGGGGTTGTATGCATATACCATTCAGGTGCACACGCGCGACACCAATTTGAAAACCAAGGAATATTCGCATACGCAAAGCAATCCCCTTAATACATCGATTTTACTTGCTAGAGAGGCAATGAAAATATTCGAAAAAAATTATGACTTTTCGATTCCTTTGCGTTCGGTGGGCTTTAGGGTTACCAATTTAAAGGGCGATAATGTAGCGTTTCAAGCTGATGTTTTCGGCACGCTAGATGATGATCAAAAACAAGAAATTATCGAAAACTCTATTTTTAATCTAAGAAAAAAATTTGGTGCGGACAGTTTAAAAAGAGGAACAATATGTGATGAATAAATAACAAGCCATCGCCATTCCCAAAGGGGAGTGCGGTGGCTTGTTGTTTTAAGCGTTATTTATCGTAAATTTCGTCTTGCTGTAATTTAGAACGTTCCGCTAGATTGTGGTCTTTAATAAATTGTTTTGTGTTTGCAAATTCGTCATGCCATTCAAATTGAAAACCTTTCCATTCGTTGGAATAGTCATCAACTTTTTGTGAAATAGTAATTTCTAAAAACTCATAGTTTTCATCGTTAAAAATTTTAGCATCACTGTTTTGAACATCCTGCCAATACGCGTTTATAAAGTCTGAAACTTCACTCTTTGCAAGCTGAACGTTGAGGTATTCTCCGTCATAGTAAAAATACAAATTTGCTTCTTCTGCGGTTGTTGTATCTGTATATTTTTCCATCATCTTCAAACGTTCGTCGCTCTTGTAAATTTTTAACAATTCATCGCTTATGATTGATGAATCTACGTCAAAATTACGAGAGAATGTTTTTTCGTTTTCTAAATCATAATAAATTCGTATATTTTGAATTTGTTGATAGGGTGTGCTGCTGTCGTAATTTGTTGCGTTTGTTTCGATTATCGTATTGTGTAAATCAAGTATTTCTTGGGGATTGTCAAAGGTTATTTCTTCACCGAATATACCAATCGTTACACTTTTGATTTTTTCTTTTTCGGGTATTCTTTTGGTAAAGCCAAATCCGCCCGCAAAGCCGCTTATTGCAACCGAAACTAAAACGATTGTCGAAAGCGTGCCTATGATAATCGAACGACCTACGCCCTTAAATCCACGATTGCTTACGGCGCCGTATACTACTGTAGTAAGTAAACAACCTATTGCAGTAAAAATCCAAAAAGCAATAGATCTAACATCGCCTGTAAACATCATTCCCAAAACGTAGCCGCCGCATATACCGGCTAATAAAGCGCAAATGATATACATAAATTTATACGCATATGCACTACCGCCTTTTTCGGCCTTTCGTCGATTGTATAGCAAAAGTGATACTACTGTAAAAGCTACGATGTAAATTGCGCTTCTTATGAAAAATTCTATGCTTTGAAGGTGTATACCATTTTGTTTAACCTGACTTGCAAACGAAAGTCCCGTAGCGCAAAAATACGGTGGAGATATATTATAAACGATTTCGGAAGAAACGTAGCCATTGTAGCCCACAAGTGTGTCATTAAGTATGGATTCAAAAATACGACCTACTGCCAGCAAAGCTAAATTACCACCTACAAGTGAAACGCCAAGATCGAAAGCGTTACCTGCGCATACTACAAAAATCATCGAAAAGCTTGAACACACAAGCGTAATAACAATGGTGTGCAGCAGGTAATAAAGCATCTCTGAAAATGCGCCAATCCAACTGTTAAAAGCTATTAAAATTCCAAAAGCAGTATAACATACAAAAACAGGGATAAGGGTTGAAATAAGACCTGAAATAAATCTTGAAAGCAGTAATTCACTTCGCGTCATCGGAAAAGAGTGAAAAACATCACTCGAACTTTTTTTGTACAAAAAGCCAAAGTTTAACATATTAAACAACACGGCAATAATAGCGGAAAAAAACGTAACAGCAACCCCGAAGTCGCTTACCATATAGCTGTCGGAACTGTTTTCGACTCTTGTTAACAGAGTTTCATAATTGATTATGAATGTGCCGGGATAATATACAAGAGCGGCTATACAAAGCACAATAATTATGCCTAAGTTTTTGCGCAATGTAAAGCAAATCATATTCCAAAAAGGATTTATTTTACGAGAGGATGTTTTTAACGTCATAACCTACTACCTCCAATTCATAAACAAAGACTTCTTCAAGCGTTGGCTCGATACACTCGGCATAAAGAGGGTTGAGTGTATGGATAAACTGCATAATCTCTTGTTCGTCACCCTTAACTATAAGTGATAAAAGCGAGCCTGTGCGTTCTGCTTTCATAACGTAAAGGCTGTCAAACGCCTTCATTTGGGGAACCTCGCTAAAGGCTACCTGAATCTTATGAATATTGCCTCTTAGTGACTCTATGCTGCCGTTTGAAATTATTTTACCATTATGTATAACACAAACGTTATCACAAATATTTTCAAGCTCGCGTAAATTGTGCGATGCTATAATTACCGTCATACCTCGATTTTCCACACCGTCCATAACGATGTTTGCAAGCACACGTCGCATTACTACGTCGAGTCCGTCAAACGCTTCGTCCATAAGAAGATATTTGGGGTTTGTGGAAAGCGCTAAAATAAGCGCTGCTTGACGTTGCATACCTTTTGAAAAGGTGGAAAGTCTAGCGTTTTGATTAAGTGGGAAAACTGATAACAAATGATTATATATTTCATAATCAAAGTTTGGATACATTTTGCGGTACAAATCCGACATTTCCTTTAAATTTGATTGTGGTAAAAAGTATGGAGTGTCCCCCAAAAATGCGATTTGCGATTTAATTTCAGGGTTATTGAATGGGACTTCACCGTCTATCGTAACCTCGCCGTCGTCTGTCATATATACACCGCTTATAAGCCTAAGCAATGTGGATTTGCCCGAACCGTTAGAACCTACAAGACCGTATATACAACCACTTTTTATGGTTGTGGTTATAGCATCCAACGCGGTTTTATTGTCGAATTTTTTAGTAACTGCTTTTATAATAATCATTCGTAAGTATCCTCCTTTACGTAGTTTTCTTTAATAATTTTTATCATTTCATTAGGTTCAAGTCCTAAATCGACCGCATGACGCACGGCTGATACAAATTCCTGTCTTGCGGATTCTAAAACCGCATTTGCTGCCGCGTCGTCGTCAGATATAAAGGACCCTTTACCTTTTACTGTGTAAATAATTCCGTTTGCTTCGAGCGATGCGTAAGATTTTTGCACGGTGTTTGGATTAACCGAAAATTTAGATGCAAGCATACGCACACTAGGCAATTGGTCGCCGCCTTTTAATATGCCTAATGCTTTTAGTTTTATAAAACCATTTACAATTTGGTCGCATATAGGCACTCCGCTTTTAAAATCAAGTTGAAACATCATACACCTCCAAATGTATAACTGTATTAATTGACATAGTACAGTTATACAATATCATATTCTACTGAATATGTCAATGGTTTTATCAAAAAAATTAAATGTAATGTAGGTACTGGTCACCTGGACAATTCCTGCGAAAAAACATAAGCATCTGCTATAAATATAGCAGATGCTTAAAATTAATTGTTTGTGTATTTGATGTTAAATTAACCCTTCCATAAGGCTATCCTCAGACAGAGTTTTGTTTGAATATCTAATGGTTTTTATTTCATATTTACCAAACCGTAACTCTGTTTCGGCGTTATAAAACTTAAGCTTGCAGCTTTGTACATCGGGGGTTGGGTTAAATAGCCTTATTATATAGCCTTCGCCGCAATCCGCCTTTTTAAATGCGTTTATTGTAATTGCGTTTGTGTCTAAAAGCTTAAGCGGTGAAGAGGGGAGCTTTCCAACACCTGTAGGATAGAAAGAAAGAGCCATAGGTCTCATATTGAAATGCTGCGCTTTTCTTGCGGCAATAGCGTTAATATCATCAGTCTTTCCAACGCTAAACAAGAAACTAAAGTCACGCTCGCCCTGGTCGATATATGGCATATATCGATCCTGTGGCATAACTGTGCGGTTGTCTACAGGGTGCGCGCAATAAGAAGCCGAGCGCAACAAGGTGCATTTTAAGTTGCCTGACTTACTGTCGAAACAGGATGCGTAAATGCCGTTGTTTATTGCAACAAGACAGTCGGTGCTGTCGGTTACTTTAATAAATTTTTGCGATACGTTTTCTTCGTAATCGTCCTTTAACTTTTCTTCGCCGTACGGCTGCTCGCCGATACAAACGCTATCTTTTAACGTTGTTGGTACATCAAGACGTAGAAGTCTTTGCTTTTCGCTCCAGTTCACACGCACATCGAGTTTTAGCTCTCCGTTCTCACCTAAAATGTATTTAACTACGGCATACGAGTTATTGTAACCGAACACAGCCTCAATAATTGTTTGCACATCGCCATCCTCAATAATGTGAACGGGAGAAATCTCGTGTTCAAGATACAAAAAATCTTTTGCGGCAGCAGATGTTAAAAGTTTAAATTCGCCAACCTTTTCTTTAAAGGATGTTACCATCATGCCCCACGGATCAAAATCATCGTTAAAGACTTGTAGTTGGAATGCACCATTTTCTACAAAGTTTTTACCGTCTTTAATATATTCGTCCACAAGACCTGTTTCGGTATTTATTCTTACGGTTGCGCCCCCGCGACTAAGAACAAAATAGCCGTTTTCTTGCATTGCTTTAAATTTAGGGCGCTCATCAAAAGTATCAAATGCGCAATCAAAACGGTTAAGCGTCATCGGTGCAAGGGTTGCTTTAAATACAACTCGTTTTCTCCAGTTAATAGGAATTGTGCTGTACTCCTTTTCGCATTGCGAAGGAACGATTTTGCCGTCCTTATCGTAAACCACCGGCTTCATAAAATATAGGTTGCGATCCTGATCCCAAAGATTGAATTCGCAAACAATATCTTCGGTTATTTCGTACGGATATGGGTTGTAAACAAAAACGGGAATTTTGTCGCTGTCGGCTTTTGTTTGTCCCGATGCCAACGCAAAAAATGCTTTGGCTTTAAGTCGAGTTAAAATTTCAATGGCGTGATCTGCTAAACGAATACCCATTTCTTCGGCGGGTTGAATTGAGGACCCGGGTAAAACATCGTGAAATTCTATAGTCATAATGTCGTACATAGCGTCAGACAATTCTTTGAGCGGATATTCCATAAGTCCTTCGTTTGCAGCATGCGAGCACATAATTTCGGTAAGGTAGTATGTGTTTTCGGCGGCTCGGTGTTTCTGCTTTACGCGAATCTGCGAGCTATAGCAACCTACAGCCCAACACCAAAGACTATGGTCTACTTCGGGTAATTGATGACGTTTACTTGCCTCGGCAAGATATTCTTCGGGAGTTGAGTGTATGATGTCGTCATCTTGTGCCTGAACTTCTTGCTTTAATACCCTTAGGTCATCCAAATCCTTTTTTGAAGGGCCGCCGCCATGATTACCGATACCCCAAAGGCGCATATTAATATCGTTTTCCGGACATTTATTAAGAGTATTGTTTATTGCAAGTGCAGCTTGACCTTTTGGTGTGCTGTACCAACCGTCAGGACGCATGCCGATAATTTTTGAACCATCATATCCTACCCATGTGTAGTCGCTTGCAGGCAGTTCCATATGCTGTGGCTGAGGACGCATATGTACATAACCCTTATAACCGCTTTTTGCCATAATTTGAACAAGACCTCGGCTATGACCAAACGAGTCAAAGTTTATGGCGACGTGGGGCGCTTTGTTAAACTTTTCTAAAAAATATTTTCTTCCTGAAAGTATTTGACGAACAAAGCTTTCACCGGCGGGCATATTGCAGTCGGGTTGTACGTGCCAACCGCCCATAATGTGCCATTTGCCCCTGTTTACAAGGTCTTGTATTCGAGCAAATAACGGTGGATCGAATTTTTCGATCCAATCATAAAGTAACACTTCATTGTGACAAAAGATATAGTCTTCATATTGCTCGCAAAAATCAGCTGCTATGCGGAAGGTGGAAAGCGCTTCAGCGGCTCCTTCTTCCCATTCCCATTGCCATATTGGGTCAAGATGTGCATTGCAGATGATATATGTTTTTTTTGCCATAACGATTCTCCTTATTCGAGCGTGTATTCAAATGTTAATTTTTGGATTTTATCATTATTTTTTATCATAATAGGGTATGTGCCTTGGGGTTTGTCACAAAGGTTTGATAACGCTTTAAATTTGGCATCCGCTTCGATTATTGCATCGGTTTTATCTCGTGTACCGACAATTTCCTTAAAACCTGCCTGTTCATAGAACGGTATAACGCCCGCGCTTGACGGTTTTAAAAAATAAAACGCATCTTTTTCGGTTTGGGTTTCGTTAAAAAGCTTGCTCATAAGTCCACGATGACGAAAATCGTTATGTGTTGTTACTGCATAAATGTAATACGCTTTTGATTTGATACCGTTTTGGTTTAGAATACAAGGAATTTTAAAATACATTGCACAAACAACATCGTCGACTTCTAAAATTTCTGTATTGTCAAAAAAATACTCAAACAACTTCGCATCAAAGTCTCGGTCTTCGCCGAAAGCTGAGTGATATAATTGCTCACATTGTTGTCTTTTTGTCATGGCTTTTTCCTTTTTGTACAGATGTATTTAGGAAGTATTATTGTGGGCTTGTATGAAAGTTTTGACCTCCGTAAACCCTCAATTCCTAAATCGTCTTCGCGGTTAATATATTTGTATTTTTGCAAATGGTGCGCAGCAAATTCGCGGTTTATGACTGTGTATGCAGTTTCAAATCCGGGAAGCGCCTTTTCGATATGTATATTATATATTTTATCGTTTATTTCCGATCCTAACGTAAAGGCAACAACTTTATTATCAACTAAAATAATGCCACCTTTAATGCCGAGAAATTCCATGTTATCAAGCATAAACTCTATTCCGCACATTTCGGTTTTTAGCTCTTCGTCCATGCGGTCTGTGTTTTGTGCATACCACGTCTTAGCGCAATTTTTTACTTCGGCAACATCGCTGCGGGTTATGTCTTTATAGTACCATGCGCACTGCTTTGAAAAAGTGGCTATGTGGTTTCGTTTAGAGTGATACTTTTTACCCGAAAGATTTATAAGGTCGGACGAATTATATATATAATCAAATTCGTTGCGACTTTCAATAATATCGTAAAGTTTGCCATAGTGCTCTTTAAAAACTTCAAAACGTTGTCCGTCTTGCGCCCATATATCGGGTAATTTGCCTATATGTTCAATAATTTTTTCAAGTCCTGATTTCACGTCGCCAAAAGGAATGGAATAGGTTTCGACGTTTCCATCATACGATCTTAAAAAAAGTATGTCATCTTCTATGCAATAACAGTTGTTGTACAGCGGTTGCCAAAGTAATAAATTTACAAAGCTTATTTCGCAAGTTAGTTCGTTTGAAATTTTTAAAAAAGGTTCAAGCTTCTGTTTATCACATAGTTCAATTCTTTTGAAATGCATATGCTTTTTGACCTCGTATTTTTTTAAATAATAACATACTTTTGTGATAATATTCAATAGAAAATTAATATATTTTAATATTGCAATGGAGTGTTAAAAACAAAAATATGCAAAATTATGTGAATAATGCATAAATTTAAATTTTAAAATGGATAAAAATAAAAAGAATTTGTTCAAAATGCACAAAAAACGACGTTAATATTGTTTCTAGTAACACTTGAAAATCGTTTTGGAATAATGTATTATATTATTGTAAACAATAAACTTGCAAATAAATATATATTTTTGAAATCGTATGGAGATGTTGACATGGCAAAATATACTATTACTGCACTAAAAGAAATGTTAGAGAAAAAACTCTCTCACAACTTTGGTGTAACACCTGATCAGGCGTCAGATGATATCTTTTATAAGGCTACGGTTCTCGTGTTGCTTGATATTATGAGTGAGCGCAAGGCAGAGTTTAAAAAGGCTGTTGACGAACAAGAAACCAAAACCATCTACTATTTGAGCATGGAGTTCTTGATGGGACGTTCTTTGAAAAACAATCTTTATAATCTTGATCTTACAGAAACAATGCGTAAGGTGTTGAAAAACTATAAGGTTAATCTTGATAATTTATTTGAGCTTGAACCTGATGCAGGTCTTGGTAACGGCGGTTTGGGCCGTTTGGCAGCATGTTTCCTCGACGGACTTTCCAGCAGCAGTTATTCGGCAATGGGTTATTGCATTAAGTACGAACTTGGTATCTTCCGTCAAAAATTGGTTGATGGTTGGCAGACCGAAATGCCTGATTTTTGGCTTCCGGGCGGTGAGGTCTGGTTAGAGCCTCGCCCACACTCTGCGGTAGATGTTCATTTTGATGGATATGTTGACGATTGGTGGGATAATAACTATCACCATGTTGAGCACAAGGATTATCTTAATGTTCGTGCTATGCCATATGACCTTAAATGTGCCGGTAAAGATGGTAAGACTGTAAATGTTCTTCGTTTGTGGAGTGCAGAATGTCAGGATTTTGATATGTCTGCGTTCAGTCAGGGTGACTACGTTCGCGCTATTGAACAACGTGCTTCGGCAGAGGCTATTTCAAAAATACTATATCCTGAGGATAAGCATCCTGAGGGCAAGTCGCTTCGTCTTCGCCAGCAATATTTCTTGGTATCGGCATCGGTTCAGGATATCCTTAACCGACATATGCGTAAATACAATACGCTTGAAAACCTTCCCGATAAGGTAGCGATTCATATTAACGACACGCATCCTACGCTTGCAATTCCCGAACTTATGCGCCTACTTCTTGATGAGTGTGGTTATTCTTGGGAAAAGGCATGGGATTTGGTAACACGTACCGTAGCGTATACAAATCACACTATTATGGCCGAGGCATTAGAATGTTGGCAGGTAAGTTTATTCCAGCAAAGAATGCCGCGTATTTATCAGATAGTACAGGAAATTGATCGCAGATATCGCGAAGAAGTTATTTACAAAACCGGTGATTTTGCACTTGCAGAACGCACCGCTATTATTTCGGGCGGCGTAGTACGTATGGCAAATCTTTGCGTTGCAGCATCTCATACTGTAAACGGCGTTTCTAAACTTCATAGTGATATTATTAAAGATGAACTATTTAACGATTATTACCGAATGACGCCTGATAAGTTTACAAATGTTACAAACGGTATTGCACACAGAAGATGGTTGTGTCAGGCAAATCCGGAACTCACCGCATTTTTAAGCGGACTTATCGGTACAGGATTTATCAAGGATGCATCACAACTTGAAAAACTTATGGAGTTTGCTGATGATAAGACCGTTCTTAACCGCCTTGCCGAGATTAAGTATGGTAACAAGGTTCGTCTTGCAAATTATGTAAAGCAAAACATGGGCGTTTCAATCGACCCGAATTCAGTTGTTGATATGCAGGTTAAGCGTCTTCACGAATACAAGCGTCAACATATGAATGCGCTTCATATAATAACCGACTACCTTTATCTTAAGAACAATCCAAACGCTCAGTTTACACCTAAAACCTATGTTTTTGGTGCAAAAGCAGCCCCTGGCTATCTTTTTGCTAAAGAAATAATTCAAATGATCTACAAATTGTCGGTAATCATTAACAATGACCGCACGGTTAACGATAAACTTAAAGTGCTATTTTTAGAGGACTATCGTGTGACCCTAGCGGAACTTATGATACCTGCCGCCGAAATAAGTGAGCAAATTTCTCTTGCCTCTACCGAGGCTAGCGGTACCGGTAATATGAAATTTATGATGAATGGTGCCATAACTTTAGGTACCGAAGACGGCGCTAATGTGGAAATTCATTCGGCTGTTGGCGATGACAACATTATAATATTCGGTATGCAAACACCGGAAGTATTGAAAATTCAAAAGACTGGTTATAATCCAATGCAATATTTTAATAATAATGCGGATTTGCGTCATGCGCTTAACTTTATAGGTAAGGGTATAGACGGCAAGCAGTTTGATAACATTTACAACACTCTGAAAAATGTTGATCACTATATGGCGCTTGCTGATTATGCCGATTATTGTGAAGCACATAAAAAGGCGATGGAATTGTACAACCAGCCTGATGTGTGGAACAAAATGTCACTTACAAACATTGCAAAATCCGGCATTTTTGCTGCAGATCGTTCGATAAACGATTACGCAAAGAATATTTGGGGACTTGACAAGGTTAAATAATTTTTTTAGGATAAGTAATATGAATTATTACCCCTTTGACTCGCGAAACAGTTTATATCGTTCTCGACTTGGAGCCGTACCCGCAGGTGAAAATCTGCGGCTACGGCTATTGTTGCATAAGGATGCGCAGTGTTATAATGCCTTTCTGCGCATTATAAACGATAGTGATAACACTCTCTGTGAATTGTCTATGACACCTGCCGAGTGGCTCGGTGATTACCAATTTTTCGATTGTGAAATCACTACTGTAGAGGGCCTTTATTGGTATGATTTTCGTTATACAAGCGCGCACGGTGAGTTTTTTGTTGTAAAGGGTGAAAACGGTCTTGGTATTGTATCTCAAACACCTACCGAGCGTTTTCAACTTACGGTTTACAACAAAGATTTTACAACACCCGACTGGTTAAAGGGTGGCGTTATCTACCAAATTTTCCCCGATAGATTTTATAATTCAGGCAAGCAAAAAAACAATGTTCCCGACGACCGATTTATATGTAACGAATGGGGCAAACAACCCGAATACCGTCAAAATAACGGAGCATGCTCATTGGGTAACGACTACTATGGCGGTGACCTTGAGGGCATTAAACAAAAATTGCCTTATCTGAAAGAACTGGGCGTTACCTGTGTTTACTTAAATCCTATTTTCGAAGCTCATTCAAATCATCGTTATAACACCGCAAACTATGAACAAGTAGATATGCTTTTAGGTGATGAAAATGACCTTAAAAATCTTTGCGTAGAGGCAAAAAAACAAGGAATAAAAATCATCCTCGACGGTGTATTTTCGCATACGGGCGATGACAGTATCTACTTTAATCGCACGGGCAGATACGGTAACGGCGGTGCATATCGTGATTATAGTTCGCCCTATCATCAGTGGTTTAAGTTTTATAATTATCCCGACGGATATGATGCGTGGTGGGGTATAAAGACTCTTCCCGAAACCAACGAAGATAATGAAAGTTTTACCAATTATATAACGGGCGAAAACGGTATTTTAAGAAAATATCTTAAACTTGGCATTGCTGGTTGGCGACTTGACGTTGCCGACGAACTGCCAGATAAGTTTTTGGACAGATTACGCCTTGCCGTAAAGACTGAAAACCCCGACGCTTATATTTTGGGCGAAGTGTGGGAAGATGCCAGTAATAAGATAAGCTATGGCGCCCGACGTAAGTTTTTGAGAGGCGGTCAACTTGACAGCGTTATGAATTATCCTTTTGCAAATGCGATAATCGATTTCATAAAGTACGGTGATGGAGCAATGCTTTCTGAAACGGTACATACTGTGCTTGAAAATTATCCAAAATGTGCAGTAGATACGCTTATGAATCATCTGGGTACTCACGATACTGCGCGAGTGCTGACAATGCTTGGTAAAAACGATAGTTTTATCGGTGACCGCGCTTGGCAATCACAACAAAAGTTATCCAAAAGCGAATATACGCAGGGTATAAAGCGTCTTAAGGCGGCAGCGGTTATACAATATACACTTCCGGGAATTCCATCGCTGTTTTACGGCGATGAGGCGGGTATGGAAGGCTACGGCGATCCATTTTGTCGCGCAACGTATCCGTGGGGAAATGAAAATTGCGAACTTTTGCAATTCTATAAAGATTTAGGCGCACTTAGAAAAAGTTGCAAAGCATTTATTGATGGCGATTTTTATACTGTTTACGCTGAGAAAAATGTTATTGCGTATAAACGACAAAATAAAAAAGGCGCGGCATTTATTGCTGTAAATTGCGGTGTTGACGCGCAAACGATTTTTGTGCCGGATGAATTTAAAACCTTTAAAAATGCATTTGGTCAATCGGTTGCAGATGGAAAAATAACACTTTCAGAGTATGAATATTGTATTTTGATAAAATAAAAAAGCACGATATCGTGCTTTTTTATTTTAT
>JAZQYL010000058.1:0-9815 GCA_045633485.1 Acutalibacteraceae bacterium
CGGAATATTAACACCGGTTACATTTGGACCAAAGGAATCACCCTTCTACATCAACTGGGTAGATAGCATAAATCCCGACAATACAAGCGATGGCGTAATCGCAACACTTACCTTTAAGGTAAAGGATGATGCGGCGCTTGGTACATCGGTTATATCCATTAACTATGATCCGGCAGACGTTTATAACTCTGCTTTTGAGGACGTAGCATTCGAAAAGAATAGCGGAACAGTTGAGATAAAGGATTACACACCGGGCGACGTTAACGGCGACGGCGTTGTTAACAACAAAGACTTAGGTTTACTTATGCAGTATCTTAACAATTGGAAGGTAACTATTATTGCCGAGGCCGCTGACGTTACAGGCGACGGCGCAGTTAACAACAAAGACTACGGTTTGCTTATGCAGTATCTTAACAACTGGAAGGTTGAACTGAAATAAGTTGTTAAAAAACTTTAGAAAACAACATTCACAAACAACAAAAGTGCACGGAAATTTTCGTGCACTTTTTTATCAAGCAAAAAGCATCAGCTATAGTATAAAATTGTTTTAATTGTATTTGTAAAATCAGTGTGTTATAATATAAAAAAGTTTTTGCTTTATGGAAGGTTGTTATTTATGAAAAAGTTTTTTGCGATGATTTTATCATCGGTTTTAATTTTGGCAATATTGCCAATGGGTGTTGCAAATGCCGAGTCTGAGTTTGCGCAGTATTTAACCTGCACCATTACTGATGGCAAGATCACTATAACCGGATGCGACTCCGCTTTTGAGGGTCATTTTGAGATACCGTCTATCATAAACGGATATCCTGTTACTACAATATCCAATTCTGCATTTGTGCGTTGCAAAATAACAGGTGTTACAATACCAAGTACGGTCAGTTATATAGGTAATGGCGCATTTAGTGGTTGCTATAATCTCACAAAGGTTAATATAACTGATGTTGCTGCGTGGTGTAATTCGGGCATTAGCAGTTATTGTTTTGCATATCTTGACGGTGTTGATTTATATGTAAATAACCAACCTGCAAGGCACCTTGTAATACCAGAAGGTGTTGAGGTCATAGCAAGAAGAGCTTTTTCTTATTTTGAAAATATTGAAATGGTTACATTTCCTGCAAGTATAAATTGCATAAGGGATCAATCATTTAATGGTAATCTTAAAAAGGTAAATATAACTGATATAGCGGCCTGGTGCAGAGCTGATTTTTCGTATGAATGGCGTTACATAGAAGAATATTCAAATTCTTCTGCAGAACTATATTTAAATGGTGAACCCATAACCCATCTAGTTATCCCCGAAGGAGTAAACAGAATTAGCGATTGGGCTTTTGATTCTTTTATAAATATTGAAAGTGCTACAATGCCAAAATCAATAAAACTGATTGGTTATGGTGCTTTTCAAGGATGCAGCAACCTTATAAGAATTAACATCACTGACCTCGCGTCATGGTGTAGCGCAACAAAAAATGATTATCTTTATAAAGATACAGATTTGTATTCGAATAATACTTTGCTAACCGACGTGGTAGTTCCAGATACCGTTAAAACAATAGGAAGATATGCCTTTTATCATTCTACAATAAAAAGCATAACCATTCCTCGAAGTGTTACTGTTATTGAGGAAGATGCATTTAGGAATTGTTCTAATCTTGAAAAAGTTTTCTACAAGGGAACAGAAGAAGAGTGGCGTAACGTTTATTTAAGTACTCAAAACGAGGCATTGTTGGATGCCGATATAACCTATAGTGACATACCCAAATGCGAATGCCACACCTATGATGATATTCATGATACGGTATGTAATATATGCGACAGTGTGCGTATGGTAACCACGCTTAACGCAACACTTCCTCATAAAACACTCTATTATTTGGGCGAAGTTTTTGATAACACAGGCATGTGTGTTACAGCAATTTATAGTGACGGTACAAGCGGTGTAATAACCGATTATGATATCAGTGGCTTTAGCAGTAAAACCGTGGGTGCCAAAACTGTTATCGTAACCTACAGCGGTAAAACGGCGCGTATTGGTGTTTCGGTGGTAGACCAAAATTCACCAGTGTTTGAAATTGTATCGGGTACGGCCAGCAAGGGTAGCACGGTTGATGTTGCAATATCCATAAAAAACAACACCGGCATAGTATCGGTAAAACTGGGGATTGATTACGATACAGACGTTTTTGAGATTTTATCTGCAAAGGGCGCAGATTTTGACTCGGTAGAGTTTGGACCTACAAACGCAGATCCATTTATTATAAATTGGATAGATACTGTTAATCCCAATAATATAACCGAAGGTGATATTGCAATTATTACCCTAAAGGTTAAAGTAGGCGCACCCATAGGCGACAACGCAATCACAATAAGATATAACCCGGAAGACGTTTACGATGAAAACTTTAATAACGTAGCCTTTGCAGTAGCGGGTGGTGTTATAAGCGTACGTGACTACACCCCGGGAGATGCAAACTGTGATGGCAGCGTAAACAATAAAGACTATGGATTGCTTATGCAATACCTTAACGGTTGGGATGTATCAATAATGCCTGCCGCAACAGACGTTAACGGCGACGGCCTTATAAACAACAAAGACCTTGGTCTTTTAATGCAGTATCTTAATAGTTGGGACGTAATATTAAAACCGGGCGCCGATTCGCTTTCGACCGACAAACCTTCAACGAATAATACTGATCCAAACGGTCCGTTGGTACCTTTTTAGTTTATAAATTTAACCCCGTGCTTTTAAAAAGCACGGGGTTGTGTTTTGAAGTAAATTATTTTGTTAAAATATACTTTCCGCTTTTAAGTGGTATTTGGTATGATCCGTCAGAGAATTTATAACCATTTTGCGGAGAAATAATGCCGTGCATAACGTCGGGAGCAGATACAGTAAGTATTACGCAACCATTGTTTTTTACCCAGGAGATGTTGATTTCACCATTATTGGTATCGTATCTAGCAGAAACATCATTGATATCGTCAATAATGTGCGGCTTTACGTCCAAATGTTGCAAATCGGTTGCGGTTGGATTGTAATCTAGACCCGCAAGCACCTTTACAAACCACGCAGTAATATCGCCCCAAAAGTGGTGATTTAATGATTCCATCGGTTCACGTGTAAATTTTTCCCAAAGAGTGTTGAATCCAAGATTTGCAATATATCCGTAAGATGGAAAATCAGGTCTAGCAATCATTTTAAAAGCGAGATCGGTATATCCAAAACTTGACAAAACGTGAAAAATAACCCTTGCACCTAAAACACCAACGTCCATATGATCGTCTGCAGCATTAATAAAATCAATTAATCGGGAAAATGCTTGTGGCTTTTCCTTATCGGTGAACAAATTGTAGTAAAGCGCCATTGCTTGACTTGATTGACATTCGCCATTAACGGTCATAGTTTTAAAATCTATAAGATTTTCGCGGAACGAGTTACGATATTGTATAGCAACCGAACGTGCGTAGTCGGCTTGCTCACTCATATTTATTTCGTCTAATAGTAGCGCAATCTTATTGGCAATATCTACTGCCATAATGGTATCTGTAACAATCAGAGGAGCTTTTGGTGTTGTATATCGCTCACCGACGTGACACCAATCACCAAGACCAATTGCTAAAAGTCCGTTTTGATCGTTGCGACTGGTAAGATATTGCAGATATTTAATAAAAGCTGGAGCAGATTCCTTAATTATTTGTTTGTCTCCATGATATTTGTAACAAAAATACGGAATAACTGCTAGCGCACAGTCCCAAGCAGGACCATTGCCCCAATTGAAACCCCAGCCAGCAGTGGGCACAATGCCGGGAAGCGCACCGGCTTGATTTTGCGCTTTGCAAAGGTTGCGCATCCATTCGCGGAAACTTTTATTTGCATCAAATTTTAAAAGTATTTGCTCGGCGGATAGTGCCGCATCGGCGGTCCAACCATTTTTTTCACGTTGTGGACAGTCGGTAACAAAATAATAAAAGTTTGCAAGGTCGCTGCGAACAGTCATATCATATAAAGCGGAAAGTGTTTTATCACTAGTTGTAAAATTACCGCAATATTTTATGTTTGAATTCATCACAAGATATGTAAGCAACTCGGGAGTGGCTTGTTCATCGGTTATGCCTGTTACAAAAACATATTGAAAACCGTGATATGTAAATGATGGAGTATAGATTTCGTTTTTGTCGCCTTTACATATGTAAATATCTTTATGTATATTTTGTTGATCGAAATCCCAATGAATTCCGTTTTCGTTATGCGGAAACCAAATATATTTAACATCTAGTTTGCCGTCAACAATTAATTCACCATGACGCAGCTCAACACACTGACCTTTTTTACCATTTATATTAAGTCGGCAAACACCTGCGCAATTTTCACCAAAATCGTAAAGATAGCCGTCATCTAGTTTTGTGATTGATTTTGGTTTTAATTCACGCCTTACTACAATAGGTTCGGCTTCGCATAGTCTAATTTCGCCTAGTGGCGTTGGCGCACAGAGTGCGTTTGGCCAGATTGAATCATCAAAATTCACGGTGTTCCAACCGTCAAGCTCTAAATTAGCATCGTAATGCTCGCCATATCTATAATCGTCGAAGGTGATGGGAGAGGCGGCGGTTTTAAAACTGGTATCACTTTCTACCAATACATCACCACAAATAAGTTGTAACGCAAACTGAGGTGAAGAGCGGAAATCGGCTTTATCAAATTGCCACACCCAACCCGCAGGATTGTTAACAAAACCATTACCAAGTATAACTGCTATGACGTTTTCGCCCTTGTTGAGATATACCTTGTATTCATCGCAGTATACAATATCGTTAGGATTGCTAATATATGGAGCTAATGCTCCTTTGGTAATGTTTTCGCCATTAATAAAAAGTTTATAAAAGCCGCAGGCGGCAATTTTTATTTGCGCTTCTGCGGCTGTTTTTATGGTGAAAACTTTCCTGAAGTAAGGAGCCGCAACAAATTTTTCGGGAGTGTTAAATTCATTTGTTGCTCTAATAAATTTTTTAGGAAAATTCATATTCACACCTACTGTATTTAAATCATTTCGAAACTATGGATGCGATAAAAGTTTCCGCCCTTTTCAATCTTCTCTATGCCCTCTTTTTCTCTGAGTTGCTTGCTAGTATTTATATTATCGGTAATACCACACCAAGGCTCAATGCATATAAACGGAGCATTCGGTGCTGTCCAGATAAGCAGATAGTCAAAATCGTTAAATTCTACCTTAATTTTTTGATCGGTGGTTTTATTACGTAAAACTGCGCCGCGAGAATTAAGATTTTTAAAAATTAAGCAATCGTTTGAAAAAAGCGAATGATCAAGCTGCAAAACGTTTGTATTTTTGCCATAATTTACAGTATCTTCAGAAAGCAGCGGTCCTACAAGCTGATATGCATCAAGACTCTCTTTTTTGTCAAAGATAATCTCGTAATTGTCAATTCCTTCAGGGCAGTTATATGCCTCGTGAGCGCCAATAGAAAAATACATATCACCGTCTGTCAGGTTACGAACGTTATATTCAACGTTAAATTTTTTGCCTGTTAGTGTATATATAATTCTGAGTTCGTATTTAAAAGGATAATTTTCTTGTGGACAATTTTGCGAGCTTAGTAAAAATGTTATACTGTTTTCGTCAACCGTTTCCACGTCGAATTTTGCTCTGCGTGCAAAACCGTGTTTTTGCATGGTATAGGTTTTGCCTTCATAGATAAATTCGTCATCCTTAAGTCCGCTGCAAATAGGAAACAACACGGGCGATGAACCCGTCCAATAAGCAGGGTCGCCATACCATATGTATTCGCGATCGTTGTACTTAAGGCTTTTAAGTTCTGCGCCAATTTCGCTGAAGGTTGCTGTTAAAAATTCGTTTGAAATAGTAATCATAACGTAAATCCTTATTTAATTGAGTTTACAATTGCGCGAAGTTCAGCCTCTTTTTCTTCCATATCGGCAACAAGCTTAAACTGTGTACGGCAACGGTCGAGGTTGTGATTTTCTCTATGTATCTTGAAATAAACGTCGCCGTTAAGATGGTCTGTAAGGAAACGAACACCGCACTCAAGAGTCATAAGATATGCGCCTGTTACAAGACTGTCCTTTTCTGCTGGAGTAAGGAATTTGTTTGCGGTAGAAAGATAACCCTTAGCAAAAACTTCAAACAAATGTGTGCTTACCGAAATCTTAGAGAGGTCGGTTTCGTCCTCGGCACCTGTTGAAGCGCCAAAACGGATACTATCGCCAAAGTCGTAGGCCGCAGCGCCCGGCATAATGGTATCAAGGTCGATAACGCATTTTGCCTTGCCGGTTGCATCATCAATAAGAATATTGTTAAGTTTTGTATCGTTATGTGTTACACGATAGGGGATTTCTCCGCTTTCAAGTTTAGATGTAATAGCGTCAGCCTTGCATTCGCGAGCCAAAACGAAATCTATTTCTGCCTGAACATCTTTTGCTCTGCCTGCTTTATCTTCAGCAAGTGCTTTTTTAAAGTCGGCAAAACGGCTTGGTGTGTTGTGGAAGTTAACGATTGTCTCGTGCAACTTTTCTGCAGGGTATTCTGCCAACATTTGTTGGAATTCGCCAAAGGCTAAACCGCAGGTATAAAAATCGTTATCGTTTTCTATTTGCTGGTAAGCGGTAGCATCATCAATGAATTTGTAAACGCGCCAGTAGTTACCGAATTCGTCAAGATAAAAATTTTTGCCATCAAGGGTAGGAATAACGGTAAGTGTACCGTCTTCTTCTACCTTGTCGCGCAAAAATGCGGTAACGCCAACAATGTTTTCCATAAGCTCGTCAGGATTTTTAAAAACATAATTATTTATTTTTTGAAGAAGATTTTTAGTTTCTTTACCATCGGCGGATTTATGAATGGCTAGCCAAGTAGAATTTATATGGCCGCTACCGTAAGGTTCGATATAGGTGATTTCGTCTGAGTTAAACTGTTTTGCCGCGAGTATTGCAATTTCTCTGTCAGTCATTTTAAAATACCTCGTTTTTTATAATATTAGTTTTCACTATAAATTACTGTAACGTCGGGGTGAAGCTGTAAAATAGATGCGGGAACTTGTGGAGTAATTGGGCCAAAGAATGCTTTTTCAAGAATTTCCTTCTTGTTGGCGCCGTTTGCAACAAGAAGAACCTTCTTTGCGTTCATAATAGCGCCCATACCCATTGTAATTGCTTTTTTCGGAACATCGTCAATTGATTCAAAGAAACGAGCGTTTGCTTCTATGGTTGATTCGTGAAGATCAACAACGTGTGTTTCTTTTGTAAAAACATCGGCGGGTTCGTTAAAGCCAATGTGACCGTCAAGACCAATACCTAAAAGCTGAAGGTCGATACCGCCAAGGTCGGCAATATGCTTGTCATATGCAGTGCCTTCGGCTTCGAGGTCGCCTGAAATGCCGCTTGGAACAGCAGTTTTTGATTTATCAATGTTTACGTGGTCAAAGAGGTTGGTGTTCATAAAGTAACGATAGCTTTGATCGTGGTCACCGTTAAGACCAACATATTCGTCAAGATTTACAGATGTAACTGTGCTAAAATCAAGTTCGCCTGCATTACACTTTTTAATAAGCTCCTTGTAGGTGCCGACTGGTGAAGAACCGGTTGCAAGACCGAGTACACAGTTAGGCTTCATAATAATTTGTGAAGCAATAATGTTGGCTGCTTTTATGCTTAGTTCGTCATAGCTTTTTACCGTAATAAAATTCATAAATAATTCCTCCAAAAGAAATTGTTGATGAAATGCAAACGCACTACATCTATGTTATCATATCTATTATAATTATATTTCACCCAAAAGTCAAATAAAATTCATATGTTTTAAAGATAAAAATAAATGATATTTTCCAGGGTATATGCTTTTTGTATAAAATTTTAGGCTGCCCCACTTTTGTGAGACAGCCTATTTTAGTAAATTTAAATTGTAGATTATTTAACTTGTGGCCCGAGTTCAACTTCCCAGTTATTTAAAAATTGCATCAAAAGACCGTAGTCTTTATTGTTGATAGCGCCATCAGCATTCACATCAGACACGTCAACGTTTACATCTACTTTCCAACCGTTAAGGTACTGCATAAGCAATCCAAGGTCTTTGTTGTTAATTGCATCGTCAGAATTTATGTCACCAACGCTTATTGGGCGTTTTTCTCTGGCATCTTCTAAAATGTTGGTAACCATACCGTTATTTCCGTTTTTGATTGGCAGTTTTCCGGAAAGTTGGTATTGCGATATTCCACGAAGTTGCATATATTCGCTAATAGAACAAAAACGGTATCCGGCTTCATAAAATTCGGGTAACAACTCTTCTAAAATTTTGAACATATCTTCTGTGCCTGGCACACCTGTTTCGTGGCAAAGAATTACGTCGCCGTCTTTCCAAGTGCCGATACCGTTTTTAAATACATTGTATCGGTCGTTATATGTTTTGCTGCCCGACCAGTCCAAGGAATCGCGTTTGAGCCAAATGACAGCGAGGTCTTGTTCAGTGCAAACCTTAAATGTGTTTTCGGTTGGCTTAATATAGGGTGGGCGATAAAATTTAACCTTGTATGGTAAGCCATTACGGTCTTTTAGATTGCTTTCAAGCTTGGTGTTTAGATTTACTATATCAGCATTTATTTGGTCGTAGGTCACCTCGCCGCCGCCAACGCCGCCAAGTTGAGCGTTTAAGTGGCTATCGCCGTGGTTGCCTATATCCCAGCCTGCGTCAATAGCCGATTGCATCGTGTTGTAACTGTCTTGGTTTTTTATCGATATACCTCTAACAAAAAACGTGCCAGTACCTTCGTATGTAGAAAACAAATCGACTAAACGTGGCATATTTGAACTTGGACCGTCGTCAAAGGTAAATGCTAATAGTTTATAATCTTCGGGGTGGCTTTTCCAGTCAGGATCTTGACCGGTTGGTGTGTCGGTGGCGCTTGTAATAAAAGATGCGCCGCCCGAAAACGGGATAGCAATCATTGCGAAAGCAATCAAAATTGCTAAAGCTTTTTTAAAATGCTTCATCATAAAAAACAATCCTTTCTTTTCGGTGTTATCCGCCGAGGGTTAATTGAATTACGTATATATGATACAATAAGGATTAAAAATTTTCAAGAGTTTTTAAGTTTGAAATGATTTGTTATAGGGTGTTTTAAAAAACTTGCACCAAGTTTGCACCAAAGTAAAAATTAAGGCAAAAAGAAAACCCCGAAAACCGTGATGGTTTCGGGGTTTTTGAATACTCTTTGAAATAAGAAATAATCTCTTTGAGAACTGTGGTGATTCCCCACGGTGTGGGGAAATGTCGCGAAGCGACAAAGGGGACGGGCGCAGTCAGCGCCACGACGTGCCGCACGGTGTGCACAAAAAAGGACCCTGCATAAAGCAGAGTCCATAAATTTTGAAAACGATTAACGTTTTGAGAACTGTGGTGCACGACGTGCGCCTTTGAGACCGTATTTCTTTCTTTCCTTCATACGTGGGTCACGTGTGAGGAAGCCGGCTTTCTTAAGTTCAGGACGAAGCTCGGCATCAGCAAGTAAAAGTGCACGAGCAATACCGTGACGTATAGCGCCTGCCTGACCGGTAACACCGCCGCCTGATACACGGCATACGATATCAAACTTGTCAGCATTTTCGGTAAGAACGAGTGGCTGACGAACAATAACCTTTAAGGTTTCAAGGCCAAAGTAATCATCAATATCTCTGTCGTTGATAGTGATTTTACCGGTGCCTTGGTATACTCTAACACGGGCAACAGAACTCTTTCTTCTGCCGGTGCCGTAAAAATATGGCTTTCCTTCAAACATGTTGTCTGTCT
>JAZQYL010000059.1:0-127340 GCA_045633485.1 Acutalibacteraceae bacterium
GACATAAAACATCACCATATACTTCCAAATTAGAATTAATATAATTATAATTCTAATTAAGAATTATATGTTGGTGATTAGATTGAAAACAAGAAAAAATGGATACGGCACAGAAAATATTGTTGGAAAAAATATATAGCGAATAAGAAAAGATAAAGGAATTTATACAATTGCTAAAGTTTTAAATGTTTCAATGGAAGAAATGTTTAATGACAAATAATTAAATACAAATAATAAAAACCCGAGCAGTATCTGCTCGGGTTTAATTTTGTTTGATTAGTTAATCTTTGGCAAGCTTGCAGCTGCAACAGACTGACCAACGCGACGTGCGTTTTCATCCGGAATGTTAAGATTAATCTTTTTAGCAAGTTCTGGGAACTCGGTATCAAGAACTTCTTGTGCTCTTTCAAGAAGAATTTCGCCGCCCTTACCACTTGTTACACGGCCCATGATAAGAACATGGTTAATATCATAGAATTCAGAGTAGTAAGCGATTGCATAACCGAAGTATGCGCCGATAGTATCATAAATAGCAGCGGCTCTTTCGTCGCCCTCTTTCATAAGGTTTTGTACAACCTTAAGTTTTTCAGCAGGAGAAAGCGCTTCATCAAGTTCGATACCTGCAAAAGGAGCAAGTTTAATAACACCGTCTTGTGAGAAGTACTTAACACCGCAACCATAGTCGCCTGACCATTCATCTACCATAGCTTCGGTACAAAAGTCAACAGGAGCAAAAGCAAGCTCATTAAGCCAACCGGTAATATTACCTTGAGGATCAACATAACCCGCAGCCTCGCTAGTACCCATAGCAATACCAAGAACTGCGTTTTCGTTAAGGTTCATAGCGCCTGCAAGAGCGGTAACGTCACCGTCATTTGCAACTTCGATCGGAATATTTTCACCAATTTCTTTTGCTACGTCAAGGTACATATTCTTAACTTTCTTTTCAAAGTCTTCATCATTAACCTTGATAAAGAGAGAAGCAACCATTATACGATTATCAACATAAACGCCTGCGCTTGATACACCGATTGCGTCAACGCGTGGCATTTTAGAAGCAGCGGTTTTCATTGCTTCAAGAATACCTTGATAGTGATAATCAGGATCTGAATTTGTTTTAGGGAACCAAACAACCTCTTCAGAGTATACGCTTTCGCCATCAATAACAGCGCTTACCTTACGGTCAGAACCGCCTGCGTCAAAACCGATACGGCATCCGTCAAGATGACGGCCTACTGGAGAAGCGGAAGACTTATCTTTTGGTGCGTCAGCAAGTGCAACACTTGAAACGCTGAATTTTTCCTCGTAAACACGTTCCATAAACTTAACGTCAAAATCACGTGTGCCGCCGTAGCTGTAAGCTTCAGCAATTTTTGCTGCTACCGTATCGCTACCTGCGATGATAATTTTATAACCGCCGGCAACCCATAAAAGAGTTTTTACAATACGTTCAACAAAAGCAAAGTTTTCAGCATCTTTGCCCGTACCGTCTTTAAAAATACGTGTTTTATATGTAGTTGTGTAACCCTTGTTACGCTCTACTGCGATAACAATGTCTTGACCGTCAGTAGCGGTAGCTTCACGCATTTCGCGACAAACTACTGACATAGGGGCAAATTGAGGGTCGAGTTTAGCTTTTACTTTAAGATTCATATCTGATTTCTCCTCCAATAATGGTTTTTTGTACATTAAAGCTTTCATCAGTAATAATGATGTCAGCATCTTTACCAATGTCAAGTGAACCCTTGCGGTCATCTATACCGATTGCGGTAGCAGGATTTAATGTTGCGCCGTTAACACACTCGTTAAGAGGAATATTAGAATTTGTGTATACATTCCAAACACCCTGATTAAGCGGTAAAACGCTACCTGCAACCGTACCGTCTTCAAGTCGGCACACAATATCGTTATATATAATTTTTGTTCCACCTAATGTATATTCGCCGTATGGCAATCCGCCTGCAGGTAGGCAGTCGGTAATAAAGCAAAGTTTTCTGCCCTTGATTTTGTAAAGCATATCATAAAAACAACTGTTCACATGGAAAGTATCAACAATAACTTCGCAAGAAACATCGCTGTTAAATGCTGCGGTAACAACACCAGGCGCACGATGAGCAAGTGGGGTCATAGCATTAAACAAATGTGTTACATGCTTAACGCCAACGTTAGTACTTGCCATTGCAGTGTCATAGTCGGCAGATGTATGTCCCATAGAAATTACAACGTCGGTATCACGTGTAATTTCACGAATTGCTGCAAAATCTTCTGTGTCGCATTCGGGAGCAAGGGTTATAATTTTAATAATATCAGCATATTCTTTTACAAACTTAGCATCGGGTTTAAGTATGTATTTAGGGTCCTGAGCGCCCTTTTTACTTTCGCTGATAAACGGACCTTCTGCGTGGCAACCAAGAATTTGAGAGCCTGCCCAGGTTTTACTTTCTTCCTTTAATTCGCGGCAAACTTCAAGAGCTTTGCGAATAACCGCCATATCAACAGTCATTGTGGTAGGTAAAAATCCGGTAACACCATTTTTAACAATACCGCCTGCGATGGTTCTAATGCTTTCGGTATCGCCATCACAAACATCTTTGCTGAGATAGCCGTGAATATGAATGTCAATAAGACCGGGAGACACATATCCGCCTGCAGCATCAATAATTTCTGCATCGGCAGGAACTTTGTCGGCAGGAATTACGCCTTCAATAACATTGCTGTAAAGAAGAGCCATATTCTCAACAACACGGTCTTTTAGTATAATTTTACCGTTAACAATTGCTTTCATAAACATTCCTCCGTTTATTATATTATTCCTTTATAATTTTATCAAAAAACGATATAAAAAGCAATATTAAAATTAATTTTTGCATTGTTTTTTACAAAAAAGTATTGACAAACAAGCCTGTAGCACATATTATTTTTATATAAGTTAAAATTTTCGCAAGATGTTTTACTTAGTTATGGAGGATATGATTATGGTTTTTGAAAAAATGAAACAAATTTTAGCCGAACAGCTTGATGCTGATATCGACTCAATTACTATGGAAACAAGCATACAAGACGATTTGGGCGCAGACAGCTTGGACGTTGTTGAAATGCTTATGTCAATCGAAGATGAATTTGAAGTTGAAATTCCTGATGAAAAAATTGAAACTCTTAAAACCGTAGGTTTGGTTGTAGAGTACATTCAAGAAAATATGTAATTGTTTAAAACCTAAACCCTGCTGACTTATAATCAGCGGGGTTTAAATTTTTGTATAACAAAAAACAAGACCCTACCGATAGGGTCTTGTTTAAAATATGATTTATTTGTATGTTACAAGTTCATCTAAATCTTTTCGTTTTTTAACACGCAGTTTATCGTCCGATTTTGCGTAGCCAATGCAAATGACAAGTCTGACTTCACCATCAAGATTGCAGACGGTTTTAATTTTATCGTTATCAAACCAACCTAAAATACAAGTGCCCAGTTCTTGAGCGGCGGCTTCGGCTGTAATGTATGCCGCTAGAATGCCTATATCTATCGAGCGATAGTCGTTGTGTTTAAGTTTAGCGCCAACTGCCGCAGTACGAACGTACGGCATTTCGGAAATCACCAATAAAACGGGCGCATTAGAACTAAACTTGTTCATACCCATGCCTTGTGTCGCCTTTGCAACCGCGAGTGCCGTATCACCCGTACAAACGGTAATATGATACGGTTGTCCGTTGCAGGCAGACGGTGAAAGTCTTGCGCTTTCTAATATAGCGGTAATTTTTTCTTGCTCTATCGTTTTCGTGCGGTCAAAGTTGCGGCAAGACTGTCGATTTTGAGCAATTTCGGTAAAATTCATATTAGTTTTCCTTTATGGCAAATTCTATCGTTTTTCTTACATCCTCGGCGCCTGTGCCTTTAAGTGCGCTGAAGGGGATAATTGTAATATCTTCGCCTAGTTCACCCAATTCTTCCTTTAAAGATGCAAGGCGGTTGTTGAACTCGGTTTTGTTTAGCTTATCGCATTTGGTAAGCACCACCGCATACGGAATTTCAAAATGCGCTAAAAACTCGAGCATTGAGATATCAAACTCGGTAGCTGGATGACGCATATCAATAAGCTGCAAGCAAAGCTTGATATTACGGTCGGTACGAAAATAACCTTCCATAAGCTCTGCCCATCTTTCGCGTTCACTGTCTGCAACCTTTGCATATCCATAGCCGGGCAAATCCACGAGGCGAAATTCATCTAGTTTATAAAAATTTATGGTAACAGTCTTACCGGGTGTGGAGCTTACACGCGCAATTGATTTTCGGTTAAGTATTTTGTTTATAAGCGATGATTTTCCAACATTTGAGCGACCTGAAAAGCAAATTTCAGGCAAGGTAGACTCGGTTAGTTGATCTAACGTGCCAAAAGCGGCTTCAAATTCCACTTTGTTCCAGTTCATTTTTTCACCTCAAAATTAATGTATATACAATGTGCAAAATTCCGTACAAACGTTATCTAATTTCTTATTGTTGCGCTCTTAGTGTTTTCGGTCGGAATGTAGGTGCTTGGTTTGTTTTCATCCTCTACAAGCGGCAATAATGCGCGGTCGATTATATCAGTTACATACTGTACTGGTATAAACTCAATGTTTTCACGAACTTTTGCATCTACCTCGTCTATATCGGGGATGTTATCATGTGGAATAAAGACGCGTTTCACACCGCCGCGATATGCAGCCATAGCTTTTTCTTTAAGACCACCGATAGCAAGTACGCGACCTCTTATGGACACCTCGCCCGTCATAGCGATATCGCGTCTTACAGCCCTGCCGGTAAGCGCCGAAATTAACGCAGTAGTAATGGTAACACCGGCACTAGGGCCGTCCTTTGGAACGGCAGATTCGGTAGCGTGAATATGGATATCACGGGTTTTGTAAAATTCGGTATCAATACCGTATTTTTCGGCATTGGCACGCACAAATGTGATAGCGGCCTCGGCTGATTCTTTCATAACATCGCCAAGATTTCCCGTAAGTACGGTTTTACCGGTACCCTGTAGTACAGCAACTTCCATCTGCATAATTTCGCCACCAACCTGTGTCCATGCAAGTCCGTTGATTATACCGACTTCGTCCTTTGGTAAAATAACTTCGGGGCGATATTTTTTGTGACCTATCATGTTTTCAAGGTCTAATGATTTTATTGTTACTTTTTGAGCGCTGCCTTCTGCAATTTGCTTTGCAACCTTGCCGCATAGCGAGCCAATGGTTCGTTGTAGCTTACGAACACCTGCTTCACGGGTATAAAAATCTATAATGCCGTAGATGGCGTTATCTGCAAAGCGGCAATTTTTAGCAGTTAGTCCGTGCGACTGGATTTCACGAGGGATAATATGTCGTTTGGCAATATTAAACTTTTCTTCCCTCGTGTAACCATCAAGGGAAACGACTTCCATACGGTCTAAAAGGGGAGCCGGAATGGTATCTAAAGAGTTTGCGGTAGTAATAAATACCACGCGGCTTAAATCATAGGGCATTTCAAGAAAATTATCGGTAAAATTACAATTTTGCTCGGGGTCAAGAACCTCTAAAAGTGCGCTTGCGGGATCGCCCTTATAATCTGAACCTAATTTATCAATTTCGTCAAGAAGTATAAGCGGATTTGAAGTGCCGGCATTTTTAACAGCGGTTAAAATTTTACCCATCATAGCGCCGATATAGGTTTTGCGATGGCCACGTATTTCGGCTTCGTCGTGCATACCGCCTAAAGAAATACGCTGATACTTTCTGCCCATACATTCAGCAATTGTTTTACCAATAGAGGTTTTACCAACGCCGGGAGGGCCATAAAGGCAGAGAATATTTCCTTTTGAATCGGGAGAAAGCGCGTATACCGACAATGCTTCTAAAATACGCTCTTTAACCTTTTTCATACCGTAAAAATCACGATCAAGGATTTTTTGCGCATTTTTTATGTCAACAACTGTTGAGTCGTACTTGTTCCAAGGTAAAGCAAGACACGCTTCAATATAAGAACGGGAAACAGTGCTTTCGTGAGCGCCCTGGGGCATTTTTGCCAACTTATTTATTTCGGTATGAAGCTTTTCTTTTACACTGTCTGCTGCTTGTAACGCCTCTGTTTTTTGGTGATAATCTTCTATTTCATTTGCTGCTTCATCGCCGTAAAGCTCTTCGCTGATTATTTTCATTTGTTCTTTAAGATAATAATCACGCTGGTTTTCATCGATTACGGCACGAGTTTTTTGACCTATGCGGTTGTCAATTTCGGTAACTTCGCGTTCTTTTGCCAATAATTCAAGTAGTATTTTGGCACGGGTTACAACATTAAGTTGCTCAAGAATATACTGTCTATCATCATACGGAGCAGGAATATTAAAGGCAATAAAATCGCACAATTCGCCAATGTTTTTGTTGGTTTCAACGTTAAGAATAATGTCTTCGGGCAGGTTTTGAGCAACCATAGCATAGCGCTCAAACTCGGTGCGGATGCGGCGAATAAGGGTTTCGATATATACCTCACGATTTTTTATTGGTTTGTCATCGCATTTTTCTATAGTAGCAACATAATGCGCGCCGTTGTCGGTAAAGTTAAGATGTTTGGCACGGTAAAGACCTTTTACAAGCACCTTTGCGCCGCCGTCCGGCATTTTGAGCACCTGGCGTACGCGACAAAGACAACCCATTTCGTAAAGGTGGGTTTTATTTGGATCTTCGATCGCAATATCTTTTTGGGTTACAAGATAAATGGGTAGATTTTTATCCATAGCATAGCTAAGCGCTTTTACGGATTTTTTTCTGCCGACATCAAGGGTTAGCAGCATATTTGGAAAAGCGACAAGTCCACGCAGTGCCATTGCGGGAAAGGTGCCGTTTATTTGTTTTTCGTCTAATAACATAATTAAATAGAAACTCCTGAGTGATTATTTAGATATTACCGTTGCGCTAAGTGCATGTTCTTGGAAAACAAAAAGCACGGTAGTATCTTTTATTTTATATTCTAATACAGTCATATCAGCACTTGAAGGCAAAAAGAAAAGTTCGCTCTTTTTTGCCTCACGTTCGGTGGCATCAAAACCTATAAGAGCCATGGTGTCACGAAGTTCGGTAGAAATCGTGCCGATTGTAAATCCGTAGGCATCACCATATTTTACAAGATGAGTAATGCCTACCGATTCGTCGTCGGTCTTGTAACAAGCACAAACCAACCCGTCGGTTAAAATGGTATATTCTCCCGATTCATAGTCAAAAAAATTGGATTCTCCGTGGTCGTCCACAGTTTCACTTAATGTTGTTTTTGTATCTTCGATACTATCGCCTAATTTGTATTCTAGGTCGTTTATCTGACCCAATTTTGCAAAATATTCGATATCTACATCGTGGTTCGGAGTGTTTTTTCCGTCTTTACCACAACCAACAAGAGAAAAGATAAAAACAAAACATAGAACAAGACAAAAGATCTTCTTCATTAATTTACTTCCTTTATTTTTTATTTGCTTTATTTAAAAGCTCGTTTCTTTGATCCCAAAGCTCTTGGCTTAGGTCAACATAGTATGTGTGCGGTTTTTCGAAACGTTTAACCTCGTCCCAAAGATTGTTTACGAGATTTTCACGCAAAGCGGCAATTTCGGTCACCGAAGGAGAGGTATACACCTGATTACCCTTTTCAAAAATTTTAACCTGTAATTTTCTTGCGGTAAAGTCGGTAACGGTTTTACGTTTCCAGGTATATGTTGGATCAAAAATTTCGTAAGGCTTGCTGTCGTCAATTTTTTCGTGATTAAGTGTAATAACATCAGCTATTGCTTTACCGGTGTTTTTGTCGTACAGACGCCAAGGAATTTTAACGCCGGGAACGGTAATTTTAGCAATATTTTCACTAATTTTTATCTTTGGTGTAATAACACCGTCTTGCTCGGTTGCAACAAGCTTATATACACCGCCGAACACAGCTTCGCTTGATGCGGTAATAAGGCGTTCGCCAACGCCGTAACTGTCAATACGAGCACCCTGCATATCCATATCGCGAATAAGATGTTCGTCGAGTGAGTTAGATACGCAAATTTTGGCATCGGGATAACCGGCATCATCCAACATTTGACGTGCTTTTTTAGAAAGATAGGCAATATCGCCGCTATCAATACGAATACCCATAGGTCTGTGGCCGTTTGGCTTTAATACCTCGTCAAAAACCTTGATGGCATTTGGGATACCTGATTTTAAAACGTTGTAAGTATCTACCAAAAGCATACAACTATCGGGATATTTTTCGGCATATGTCTTAAAGGCGGTATACTCATCGGGGAACAATTGCACCCAGCTGTGCGCCATAGTGCCAACGGCTTTTGTGCCGAAGTCTTTTGCGGTTTTAAGGTCGGATGTGCCGCTGCATCCGCCAATTATCGCTGCGCGAGCGCCGTAGTACGCGGCATCTGCGCCCTGTGCGCGACGCGCGCCGAATTCAAGAACAGGTCTGCCCTTGGCGGCGCGGACAATACGATTTGCCTTGGTGGCGATAAGGGATTGATGGTTTATGGTAAGAAGTACCATTGTTTCGATAAGCATTGCCTGAATTGCGGGACCGCGAACCGTAACGATGGGCTCGTTTGGAAAAATTGGAGTACCTTCTGGAACGGCCCAAACATCACATTCAAAATTAAAGTTGCTCAAATATTCTATAAACTCATCGCAAAATAGGTTTAATGACTTTAAATATTCGATATCACTTTCGTCAAAATGAAGGTTGTTAAGATAATCTATAAGCTGCTCAATACCCGCCATAATTGCGTAACCTCCCTGATCGGGAACACGGCGGAAAAACATATCAAAATATGTGATAGTATCACGCATATCACTTTGCATAATGCCGTTTGCCATAGTCATCTCGTAAAGATCCATAAGCATAGTAAGATTACGATTGTCCATTTTCATAGCAGATACATCCTTTCAATAATTACATTTTTTCAGGAGCAGTAATTTTAAGCATATCAAGTACGTTCTTTATAACAACGCCAGTAGCATAGCAAAGGTTAAGTCTTGCTTGTGTAAGAGCTTCATCATCACCTTTTACACGACAAGCGGCATAGAACTTATGGAATTTAGTGGCCAGCTCGTTTACGTAGTGGGTAATACGAGCAGGGTCATATGTTTTAGCAGATTGAACGATTTCGTTTGTAAGTGCGGAAATATGAATAATAAGTTCACGCTCTTCGGGAGCCGTAAGAAGCGACAACTCTTTGGTTGTGCATTCGCGTCTGATAACACTGTCTTCTGCTAAATTGCGCAAAATACTGCAGATGCGCGCATACGCATACTGAACGTAGAAAACGGGGTTGCTGTTAGACTCGGTAACTGCCAAATCCAAATCAAAATCAAAATGTGAGTTTGGCTCTCGAAGGTTAAAGAAGAATCTTGCAGCATCAATAGGAACTTCATCAAGAAGAGTCACAAGTGTAATTGCTTTGCCCGAACGCTTTGATGCTTTTATTACCTCGCCATCACGAACAAGACGCACCATTTGCATAAGCACAACGTCAAGTCTGTCGGCATCTACACCCAAAGCTGTAAGCGCCGCTTTAAGGCGTGGCACATAGCCGTGATGGTCGGCTCCTAGAATGTCAATAGCTTTATCAAACTTTCGAACTTCAAGTTTATTGTAGTGGTATGCAATGTCTGGCACTACATAGGTGGGCACGCCGTTTGCGCGTACGAGAACGAAGTCCTTGTCACAACCAAAATCGGTAGCCTTAAACCAAAGCGCACCCTCTTGTTCGTAGGTGTGTCCACTGGCTTTAAGAAGGTCAATAATACGTGCGGCTTCACCGTTGTTGTGAAGCGTACTTTCTTTAAACCATGTATTATACTCTATGCGATATTTACGAAGATCGTCTTGAAGTCCTTGAATGTTTTTAGGTAACGCAAATTCTACAAGAGCTTTACGACGTGTTACTTCATCTTCTGACATATATTTATCGCCGTTAATTTCTGCAAAAGCTTTTGCGTGAGCAATAATATCCTCGCCGTGATAAGAGTCTTCCGGCATTTCGATGCCGTCGGCATATATTTGCTGATAGCGCAAATCAAGGGATAAACCAAATTTGTTTATCTGGTTACCTGCATCGTTGATGTAAAATTCTCGCTCGGTATAATAACCTGCGGCCGAAAGTACAGCTGCTAGGCAGTCGCCTAATGCGCCACCACGAGCGTTGCCTATGTGCATGGGGCCTGTTGGGTTTGCAGATACAAATTCCACAAGAACTTTTTTGCCTTCGCCGTAGTTACTTTTGCCGTAGTCTGCTCCCTTTGTGATAACATCGGATACTATATCGGCATAGTACTTGTCCGACAAGAAAAGATTTATAAATCCGGGACCGGCAATTTCGTATTTTTCTATAATGGTTCCTTCAAAATTAACGTTAGCCATTAATTTTTCGGCTATAGCGCGTGGAGCCAGTTTAAAATTCCTTGACCAAACCATTGCGGCGTTTACGGCATAGTCACCGTTTTTACGGTCTGATGGCACTTCCACCTTAAACGGCGAAAGATCTGCCGGACAAAGATCACCGTTTTTAATTGCGGTATTTGCCGCATCAATAAGCATTTTTTCTATTTGGTTTTTTGCTTCATTTACTAATACTGACATTTTTATCTTTCCTCCACAAAAATTTCAACCACATTTTCACTAAGCGGTTGAAGATTCATATCTATTGAATAAATCATTTTTACTATACCGCCTTGGTTGGTCATAGTGCTTGTTACACTTTTTCCGTATATACCAAGGGTCATACTGCCTTGCGGTATGGCATATATACATTGATTTCTTTCACCTTCGGTAATAACAAGACGCGAGTTTAAATCACCGCGTCGGTCTAATATAACCGTTTTGTTTTTTTGTATTGTTAACTGCGTTTTTGTTTTATTGCCCGATTCGGTGGGATCTTCGGAGTAGGTGATTATATAATCGCCTTCAAATTCTCGTAAGGTGCCTTCGGTGGCAAGTTCAATTACAGTGTCGTCACCGTCGACGCCCTGCGTACCTTTTACTTTAACTAAAACCTTTTTCATAACTTTTCAATATCTACCTGTTCTATTTCGAAATCCTTGTTATAACTGCCAAGCAAAATAGCGACCATTTGTTTGAATGCTGCGGTTTTATCGCTTGCGTAAAATTTGTGATTAGCAGGACTTTCTCCGTTGTTAAGTCCATTGATTGAAGTAAGAGTTTCTTTGATCGCAATGGCGGTGGCTTCGCCCATATTTATAAGCGTTACACCGCTACCTAAAATATTACGAATAATGCTTGACAAAACGGGGAAGTGTGTACATCCCAAAATTAGCGTGTCAATTCCAGCGGAAATCATGGGGCTTAAATAACGCTTTAGTGTTTCTATAGCTATGTTATCATCGGAGTCGGTCCAACCCTCTTCCACGATGGGAACCAATAGCGTGCCGGCTGATTCTATGACCTGTGCGTTTGGCAAAAGGTTCAATATTTGCTTTTTGTGGGCACCGCTATTGATGGTGGCGCTTGTTGCTAAAATACCAATTTTGCCGTTTTTTGTAGCATTAACCGCAGCTTGCACGGAATGGGATACGACTTCTACAAACGGAACAGGTAAAACTTCGGAAGTATCGGCAGCAACAGAAGATACCGTACCGCAAGCAGCAACAATCATTTTAACATCTTTTGACAACAAGAAGCGTTCGTCTTGAAGGGCATATTTACGTATGGTTTCACGCCCTTTTGTACCATAAGGCACACGACCGGTATCACCAAAATAGACTATATTTTCATTGGGTAACAGCTTCATAATTTCTCGAGCTACGGTAAGACCGCCAAGCCCTGAATCGAAAACACCAATTGCACGATTGTCTGACACAAGCATATCCCCCTTCATAATATATAAGTATTCATATTATATTAACATATATTATAGATTTTATCAAGACTAAATTCAATGCACAATGTACAATTAACCTCTAGTTAAGAATGTGCGCCTCAATTATTTCTTCGCGACCTATAATTATGTTTTGCGGACGCTCGAATACATTCGTCCCTACAAAATAAATTAAGCCTCCACTATTTAAAGCAGAGGCTTACGCATCAAATAATTTTGCATTTATTATGCTGTAAGATAATAACGCACAAGAGATTGCAACAATGTGTCGCGATCGATGCGACGAATAAGATTGCGGGCGTTATTATGTGTCGTGATATATGTTGGATCTTCCGACAAAATATAACCTACTATTTGATTTATTGGATTATATCCTTTTTCCTTTAAAGAATCGTAAACAAGCGTTAGAATATTTCTGATTTCCTGTTCGGTTTGATCCCCAATTGAAAAGGTCATGGTTCTATCGTTCATAATAAACTACCCTCCACATGAACTATTATTATCTTTATTGTATACCGCAATACCATAAATTTCAAGCAAAATTTTAATAAGAAATAATTAATTTTCTTTTAAATTTTATTATTTGCGCAGTTCTGCACCCAACTTTTCGAGTTTTGCAATAATCTTATTGCTTGTATCCTCAATCTGAGTATCGGTTAAAGTGCCCTCTGCGGAACGAAGCCAAACGCTGTATGCTACGCTCTTTTTGCCTTCTGGGATTTGTGCGCCTTGGTAAACATCAAAAAGCTCTACTTTTTCGAGCAGTCTTCCGCCGCCTGATTGTATGGCTTTTTCAAGCTCTCCTACCGGAATGTCAGCATCGCAAAGCATTGCAAAGTCACGTTCAACTGCCGGATATTTAGGAAGTGGCTTATAAGTGGTTTTACGTTTGTTGATAGCATAAAGCACATCAAGCTTAATTTCGGCAACGTAAACACGTGTATCAATATCATAGTTTTTAGCAACCGTAGGATGAACCTCACCAAGTATAGCGGCAGATACATTGTTTGCTAAAACCTCTGCCTGACGGCCCGGGTGAAGGAAGGTTTCGTTTGAACGTTTATATTGTGTGTGCGCGCCAAAGAGGGTCATAATTTCCTCTACAATACCTTTAAGCGTAAAGAAATCTTCGTCATTGCCATAAATACCAATGCAGAGCGTAGGAAGCTCGTCGGGTTGTTCGGTTACAGGCAACGACTTGGGAATAAAGCGCTTGCTTTCTTCAAAAAATCTAGCTGACTCTATCTTACGATTAATGTTTGTAGCCATAACTGTAAGCATGCTGGTAACCAACTGAGTACGCATGGTGGAATATTCATCGCCTAACGGGTTAATAAGCTTTACGGCATTGCGACGGGCATCGTTGTCGGCAAGATTTAAAGTATCCATAGCGCCTGATGCGATAAAAGAATAAGTAGCAATTTCGTAGCATCCCAAGCCGCAAAGAAGCGATTTCATTTTGTCGCTTTTAACGCGAGAGGGAAGCTTTTTGCCACGCATTACATTGCCTCGCATGAGGGTGCCTATAATATGATCGTATCCATATATACGCATAACTTCTTCTGCAAGATCAGCGCGGCCTTCAATATCATCGCGAATGGATGGTACATGTACGGTAAGAACACCGTCTTTTGCTACTGTAGGTAAGCACAAGCTGTTAAGAATTTCTACCATTCTGTCTTCCGGAATTTCTACGCCTAAAAGTTCAACAATACTTTTAGAAGTTACGTTTAAAATTTTATCTTCCGGCAATCCTTGATTACAATCAATAGCGCCTTCAATGATATCACCGGCATCAAGATCATTTATGAGCTGTAAAGCGCGATCCATTGCAAAGCCTACGTTTACAATGTCTACACCCTTTTCAAAACGGCTGCTTGATTCTGTGCGAATTCCAAGCGCACGACCTGTTTTACGTACGCTGTCACGACGGAACTTTGCACATTCAAGGAATAAATCCTTGGTGTCGTCTTCGATTTCGCTTTCTTTGCCGCCCATAATGCCTGCAAGGCAGGATGGTTTTTGTCCATCGGCGATAACGAGCATATCGGAGGTAAGATTATAATCTTTTCCGTCAAGAGTGGTGATTTTTTCACCTTCGGTTGCGTTACGAACAATAATTTTTTTGTCAGCTAGATCATTGTAATTAAATGCGTGCATTGGCTGACCTGTTTCAAGCATAACGAAGTTGGTAATGTCTACGATATTATTAATCGGTCTCATACCAGATGCAATAAGCGCCTTTTGCATCCAAACAGGAGATGGTTTTATGCGCAGATTTTTAACAACACGACCAATGTATCGTGGGCATAAATCGTAATTTTTAACCTCTATATCAACATAATCTTTAACGTTTTCGCCTACTGTTGTGTATGTTGGGACAGGTGGATGATAAGCGCTGCCCAAAACCACGGAAGCTTCTTTTGCGACACCCATAAAGCAGTTGCAATCAGGACGGTTTGCGGTAATTTTGAAATCGATGATATAATCATCCAGACCTAGAACTTCACGCATGTCTGTGCCGGGTGTCCATTCGTCGCGAAGAATTAGAATACCGTGAACGCTCGCGCCTTCGTAATCAGCTTCGGTAAGGCAAAGTTCTTCACCTGAACAAAGCATACCGTTTGATGGCACTCCGCGGAGCTTGCCCGCTTTAATGTGCATACCGTTTGGAAGATAACTGTCATCAAGCGCAGCGGGAACAATGTCTCCTTCCTTAATGTTTTGTGCGCCTGTTACTATTTGCACAAGATCTTCCTTGCCGATATCCATTTGACAAATTTGCAGATGGTCGCTATCCTCATGAGGTTCAAGTTTTACAATTCGAGCGGCAACAACGTTTTTAATATTTTCGCCCTCGGCTTCAATGCTTTCAACCTCAAAGCCTGCCATAACCATACGATCGCAAAGTTCCTCGACGGGAACGTTTATGTCAACATAATATTTTAATGCTTTAAGTGAAATTTTCATTTTTTTGCTCCCCTTTCTTAGAACTGGTCAAGAAAACGCTTGTCGTTTTCAAACAACAAACGAATGTCGCTGATTTTATAACGTGTTGTGGTAAGACGGTCAAGTCCTATACCAAAAGCAAATCCGCTGTACTTCTCGGGATCAATACCACAAGAACGCAGTACGTTTGGATGAACCATACCTGCTCCTAAAATTTCAATCCAACCGGCTCCTTTACAAACTCGGCAACCTTTACCGCCGCATTCTGAGCAAGAAACGTCAACCTCAACAGATGGCTCGGTGAATGGGAAGAAAGAAGGACGGAATTTAACCTTGGTTTCAGGTCCATAAATTTCGTGGGCAAATTGTTCTAGCACGCCTTTAAGATCGCACATAGTAACGCCTTTGTCAACAACAAGACCTTCGATTTGATGGAAAACGGGCGAATGGGTTGCGTCAACTTCGTCTGCGCGGAACACACGGCCTGGACAGATTACACGAATAGGTGGTTTGCGGGTTTCCATTGTTCTTACTTGAGCTGCGGATGTTTGTGTGCGAAGCAAAATGTTCTCAGCAAGGTAAAAAGTGTCCTGCATATCGCGGGCAGGATGGTCGGCGGGAACGTTTAGACACTCAAAATTATAATGGTCGGTTTCTACTTCGGGACCATCAACAACATCAAAACCCATAGACTGGAAAATGTCTATCATATCGTTAAGTACGGTGTTAAGCGGATGAAGTTTGCCTGTTTTTGCTGCCTTTGCAGGCATGGTAATGTCGATAGCCTCTTCCTTTAATTTTAACTCTTCTGCCTGAGCTTGCATTTGTGTAACCTTAGCGCTAAGTGCTGCGTCAACCTCTGCTTTGGCAGTATTTACAAGTTGTCCCATAATGGGGCGCTCTTCGGGAGAAAGCCCTCCCATAGATTTTAAAATAGCTGTAAGCTCACCTTTTTTGCCAAGGTATTTAACTCTAACGTTTTCACAATCAGCACTATTTTCGGCAGCAGCTATTGCCTCAAGAGCCGAAGTTTTAATTTGTTCAAGCTGTTGTTTCATAATATATCTCCTTTTAAAGTTTTAATCTTTAATAACGCAACGGACAGTCGAGGACACTTGTCCCTACAACTTTTTGTTTTCCGTAGAAAAACAAAAAGACTCCGTCCTATAAAACAGGACGAAGTCTGTAAAAAACATGACTCCGCGGTACCACCCGCATTTTCGCTCAAAGAGCAAACACTCTTCGCAGTCTATAACGGAACCGCCACCCGTTGCCACCTACTAAAAGTTCAGCGACACTGCTCAAAAGGGAACTTCAAATCACCGCAAAATAGGTTTGCTTACAGCCCGGGACAAACCCTCTCTTAAAATTGCCGATTGACTTTACTTTTCTTTATCAACGCATTTAAAACAAAATTGTAAAAACATTATAACACAAAAACAAAAAATTGCAAGTTTTATTTGCAAAGTGCGTTTGAAATAGCCGCTAATTGTTCCATGGTTAGGGTTTCGCCGCGCACAGTTTCGCTAACATCGGCGTCGATTAATGCTGCTCTAAAATTATCTTTGCTGATACCCATCGTATTACAAACGGTATTAAGTAATATTTTTCTTCTTTGAGCAAAACACGCTTTTACAAGTCGGAAAAATTGCTTTTCGTCCTTTAGTTCTATCTCAGGTTTTTCACGAAGAACCAACTCTATTACCGCCGAATCAACATTTGGCGGTGGTAAAAAGCTTGTTCTTGGTACGCCAAAAAGCGTTTTAGCCTTTGCATAATAATTTACTGCTACCGTTACGGCACCTGCATCACGAGAACCTACTTCGGCACAAAGTCGATCGGCAGCTTCCTTTTGTACCATAACGGCAATTTTATTTATTGGAAGATGGCTTTCAAGCAACATCATAATAACAGGAGAAGTAATATAATATGGCAAATTAGCGCATATATTAATGGTGTCGCAATCTGAAAATTCTTCTGCTAAAACAGATTTTAAATCCACCTTTAAAATATCATTCCAAATAATTTTTACATTATTACAATCAATAAGAGTTTGTTCAAGCACGGGTTTAAGTCGTGTATCAAGCTCGACCGACACAACTTTTTTACAAGCGGCAGAAAGCTGCATCGTAAGAACGCCTGCCCCGGGACCGATTTCAAGCACGCCAACGTTTTTGCCCGATACTGCCGCAGCCATACGCGGGCATACCGAATCGTCTATTAAAAAGTTTTGACCGAGGGATTTTTTAAAAGAAAATCCCTGTGATTCCAAAACGCCTTTTAAATCTTTTTTGTTTGAAATTTTCAAATTATCACCCTGTTTTTTGATGTTAAACTTATTATATAAAATATTAACAGTTCTTTCAAGAAATTTTTGGTGACAAAGAGTGTTTTTTATGTTATAATAATTAAAAATATTATTTTGAAAGTGTGTATTACAAGATGGACAACAGATTTTTAGCAAATGTAATTGAAGAAATGCAACCTTTTTTTGATGAAAACGGTTTTAAAGAGTTAGACGGCGTGTATAAAAACGATAAAAAAGCCGTACAGGTTGAATATAATCAAGAGCGTCAAATGTTTGTGTTAAAAACCGCCGACATTGACGAAGAGGGCGAGTTTAACCTTGGCGAGGCAAATGCATGGCTTTTTGATGACAGCCAAAACGCAAAAGATGCCGTGGCAGTCGGCATAGATTTTACAAACACTTTAAAATCAGAGCTTGGCATAAAAAACAAACGAGTTACCAATACTAATTCGGTGGATTTACCAACAGTATCAAAAGACAGTGCGTATAACATTACTGCATTTACTAAAAAAATGCTTGATGTTTTCCCTGTTTTAAAGGATGAATACAAGGCGCATGTTGCGCGTTACGGTAATTTTTTGTATCTTAATTTCTTTGGTGAAAAGTTGATACCCCAAATAAAAGCAGTGCTTTTAGAAAACAATAAAAAAAGCGTAAAAAAACTTTTTGACGTTTTGCAAACCGCATATTTACAGGGCGATCGCGATACGGTGAACGCTATTATTGCGATTATGTCTGCAGTGTGTGCCAAGGATAACGTTATAAAAGAAAATACCATTGCTGCTTTGGGCGATAATAAACATTTTATTGATTCGATTACGCAATTTATACCGGTTATACTATCTAATAAAAAGCTTAGCGAAATCTTACTAAAAAACAGTTGATTTAAAGGAGGATTTTTTATGGTATGGATATATGCTTTGGTGGTAATAGTTTTATTAATCATTATACCGAACGTAAGAATTGTACCTCAAGCACATCAGTATGTCATTGAATTTTTGGGCAAATACAAATGCACTTGGGATGCAGGTATTCATATTAAAGTACCGCTGCTCGAAAAAATCGCAAATAAAATAACATTAAAAGAACAGGTTATGGATTCTCCTCCGCAGCCCGTTATTACTAAAGATAACGTTACTATGCAGATAGATACAGTTGTGTTTTTCCGCATATTTGATGCAAACCTTTACACTTATGGTGTGGTAAAGCCTATTCGTGCGCTTGAAAATCTTACGGCTACTACACTTCGTAACATTGTTGGTGAAATGGAACTTGACGGAACGCTGACTTCACGTGATATTATTAATACCAAGATGGCCGAGATTTTGGATGAAGCCACAGACCAGTGGGGTATGAAGGTTAGCCGAGTTGAACTTAAAAACATTATACCGCCTTCTGAAATCCAAAATGCTATGGAAAAACAGATGAAGGCTGAACGCGACCGTCGCGAAACATTGTTACAGGCTGAAGGTCACAAGGCTGCAGCAATTACACGCGCCGAGGGTGACAAGCAGGCTATGATTTTGGCGGCTGAGGGTGAACGCGATGCTCGAATTGCTCGTGCCGAAGGCGAAGCAAAAGCAATTTATCTTTCCAAAAAGGCAGAGGCAGATGGCCTTGCTGCTTTAAAACAAGCGGGTGTAGATGCCGCAGTGCTTGAACTTAAAAAATATGAAGCGCTGGTCAATATGTCAAATGGCACTGCCGCAAAACTTATAATCCCTACAGACGCGGTATCGGCGGTTACAAACAACGCAATATTCAGTGAAACAACCGGTCTTGGTGACAACACAAAATCGGCACCAAAACCCAAAAAGGCAATAAAAAAAGACGAGTGTTGTGACTAAAAAGCACCAAATAAGGCTACTTTGCTGATGCAAAGTAGCCCTATTTTATTTGTTTTGTAAATTTTTATTAAAATAATGTTTCGTTTTTACTAAGTGCTCAATAAGATTTGCTGCCCTTTGTTGTGCAACGGCGCGTGTTGTACCGTCTTGTTGCAATTGCGCAAAAGTTATATAATGTCCCGGCATACAGGTGTCACATCCCGCTGCCAAACATTTTCCTTCGCTTTCACGAACGTCCCAGTCGGTCATTATCCAACCGGTATATCCCCATTCATAGCGGCACACACCATCGAGCAAATCGGAATTTGCCGCGGCATACAAACCGTTTATCTTGTTGTACGCAACCATAATTGAAAGCGGATTTGTTTTTTTGATAACATATTCAAAAGTGCGAAGATAAAGTTCTCTTAAGGTTCGTTCGCTTAAAACGCTGTCGCCTATAGTACGCATATCCTCTGAATTATTGCAAGCAAAATGTTTAAGCACGGCATAACGCTTGCTGGGTGTGTTGTCGATGTTTTTTTGCACACCGTTTATAACGGCAATTGCCATTTCGGCGGAAAGAAATGGATCTTCTGAAAAATACTCAAAATTTCTGCCGCAACGCACGTTGCGTTGTAGATTAACACCGGGCGCACAAAGTCCGTTATAGCCGATTTTGTCAAGATCGGCAGAGATCTCGCGTGCCATTTGTGTTATAAGTTTACAATCCCATGTGGCAGCTTGTGCGATTGCGCTGGGGTAATACACACAGTCTCTACCCGAAAGTTCATAATCGGGAGGTACGGGTGGCTCGACAAAGGTGGTAGCTCGCACACCGTTTGGTCCGTCTTGCATAACGCTCGACGGAATTTGAAACTCGGTAATTTGGTGTGTGTGAGTGCCCTCGCCCTCAACAAGCGGCTCAAGAGATAACGCAAGAGTTTTTTGCTTTTCAAAGCCATCGCCTGTAAGCAATAGCGCTAATTGCTCATCGCTAAGACAGGCCGCCAGTTGTTTTGCGGTACATTTGCCGCTTAAAACATCACTAAAGGTATAATCTCCGCTCTTTTTTTGTTCTTGAAATTTTGGGGGATTGGTTAAATCAAGGGTTTTAATTCCTTCAAAGCTTGCTGTCAGCTTAAGCAAGTTATCGGTGTTTTCTTTTATTGTTTCAGTTTTTTGGGCTTCGTCGATTTGTCCACTTAACGCAAATCGATTTAAAACCTTTTTGCTTACAAATGCTTTATCAACACACACCACGCAAACCGCAGTAGTGTCGGCGCAATTACAACCAATACGTACAATATATTCGCCATTTTCAAGCACATAGCTTGCACTCTCTTCATCGAACGAAGTAAAATCAAGCAGGTTAAAATTTATTTTAAGTGTTTGAGATTCATTTGGCTTAAGCCAATCTGTTTTTTCAAACCCGCAAAGCACTTGATATGGTTTTTGGAGCTTTCCGTCCGGTTGAGACAAATAACACTGAACAACCTCTCGGCCGTTTGATAAACCTATATTTGTTATGTTGGTCGTTATGGTCACTTTTGTTTTATCTATTTTGCAGGATGTTGTTTTAATATCAAATTTAGTATAGGAAAGACCAAATCCAAACGGAAATACAACATCTTTTTTAAATGTGTCGAAGTAACGATAGCCCATATAAAGACCTTCATTATATACTATTCTATCGGTAGAAAAGTCTTCGTTTGTTGGGTAATCGTCGGAATGCCTTGCCCAAGAAAAAGGCAGTCTGCCACATGGTGGCACTTTACCGTACAAAACATCCGATATGGCGAAACCGGCGAGATGTCCTGGATAAAAGTTGTGTATAATGGCGTTAAAATTATATTTATATATAAAGTCAAGATCAAGCGCGATGGGTATATTAAGCACCAAAACAATTTTTTTGAAATGTTTCGAAACCTGGTTTATCATATTCTCTTCTTGAACAGTTATTTTATACTCGCCGGCAATATTTTTTATATCTCGACCTTCAATTGCGAATCGACCGATAAAAATAATAGCGACATCACATTTTGCCGCGGCGGCTGCTACTTCACTGTCGGTAAGGCGAACTTCAGGCAACGAGTATTTATGATGGTTGAACGAATGATGAAATTTGCCGAGTGAAGGGTCATAATTTGCTGCACAGGTATCACGATATTTTTTGAGCAGAGGTTTGTATACCTTTCCAAACTTTTCCAATCCATCGCAATACGGTTGACATTTTACTGCCCATAAATCGGCAGCACCGCCGCCGCCTTTGTATGTATCGCATTGATTTCTGCCGAAAAGTGCAATTTTTGCAATTCTTTTTAGCGGTAACACACCATCGTTTTTAAGCAAAACAGTAGCTTCGGCGGCAACTTGTCTTGAAATTGACAAACCTGATTTGTTGAATTTTAATTTTTCCATAATTATTCAAGACCCAATGCTTTGAAATAGCAAACAATGATATGTGTGAGCATCATATGTAAATCTTCTATTTGTTCATATGATGTGGAGGGTATATTTACATTGATGTCGGAAAGCTCCTTGAGTTTTCCACCATTAAATCCTGAAAATCCGATAATTTTTCCTCCGCGAGATTTTGCATATTCGGCCGCACTTACAATATTGGGCGAATTGCCGCTTGCGGAAATAAGCAATAATGTATCACCGTCGTCCATAAGATTTTTAAGTTGTTGTGAAAAAACCTCGGCATAACAAAAATCGTTACCCAAAGCAGTAAGAACTTCAATGTTTGCAGAAAGGGAAATTATTTTTGGACGATGATCGTCTCCTTTTACTGCGTTTTTACCGAAATCGCAACAAAAATGGTTAGAGGTGCCGGCAGAGCCACCATTGCCTGCAACAAAAATCTTTTTGCCGGACTTATAACTTTCGAGCATTAATTCGCAAGCAGCGTTTAGTTGATCGGTATCCAGTGTGTTACACAAACGATAAATATCGTCAATGTAATCTAAAATTACATTTTTCATTATAATCTCTCCTTTTGATTTTCAAGTACAATAGCAGCGCAACCTTTAAGCGCGGCGTATTTTCCAGGTGATGAATGTAAAATTTTAGCCTGAGGATTTGCTTTTTTAAATAGATTTATATTTAGTAACTCGGTTGCAGTCGGCTCTAACAAGTCAAACGCTTCCGCCGCACCGCCACCAAGAACTACGGTATCAATGTTTAAAAGATTTACGGCATAAGATGCCGCTTTGCCTATGTATCGACCTGCGTTTTGCCATGTTTCAAGCGCAATTTTATCTCCGTTTCGAGCCAAGTCGGCAATATCCTTTGCTGAAAGATTTTTATTTGTTTTTTCGTTGTATATTGCCGCGATAGATGCGCCTGATGCGTGCGCTTCGAGGCAGCCGATATTTCCACAACCACATTTTCTGCCGTTTTCTTCTACAACAAAGTGTCCTATCTCGCCCGCTGATAAATTTTTTCCGCGATAGATATTGCCGTCGAGATACAAACCTCCACCGATCCCGTTGCTTACGGTGATCCACAAAAAATTATCAATATTTTTACAAACACCAAAGTAGCGTTCGGCCATTGCCGAAATGTTAACGTCATTGTCGGCAAAGGTAGGCAGATTTGTCTTATCTTTTATAATTTGAACGATTGGTATATCGGCAATTCCTGAAAACGGCGAATATAACCAGGTTCCATGTTCATAGTCGCAAAGACCGGGAACGGCAATGCCACAAGCACAAAAATTGTGATTGCGTAATTTTTGGTATCCTTCAAAAATTAAATTAATTATTGTTTCTATAGTGTAGTTTTTGGGATACTCTGCGCGTACGGTATCTAATATCTCTCCCGTTTCGGTTAAAGCACCGCAAATTAACTTTGAACCGCCAATATCTATGCAAAAAATATTGTTCATTTTTATCACCATAAACAATATATCATAAAAAATAATTTTAAAATACATAAAACAGGTTATAAAAATTTATATTTTGGCTATTTACACAACACAAAACAAGTGCTAAAATATTTAATGGTGATTACAAATGTTTGAATGTAAATTAAAACAAATACATCGGGTAAAGCATACTATTCCGATAAAAATAAAAACGCAAACCCATAAATATGATGAGCTTGTGTATTTTATATCTGGCTGTGGAACCACAACTATAAAAGACAAAACTTATAAATACAAGGCAGGTGACTTTGCTTTTTATAAGGCGGGTACTCCGCACGATGAAAACGACCCTGTGTCTTGCGATATAATTTGGTTACATTTTTCTTTTGATGTTGACAATATAAAATTAAAGCAAGGTGTATTTTGTGATAGTGACGGGAAATTATTGGCAAATTTACAGGACCTGCGAAAATTGTCGATAGAACAAAACGAATATAAAAATCAACTCACAGAAATTGCTTTGGCTAAAATTATTGTAACTGCGGCACAAACGCAAAATTCAGCAACCGATTCATATAGCCGCACTAATTGGGATAAGATACTTAAATTTATTGATTATAACATAAACGAGCAAATTGATTTTGCCGCTCTTGCAAAAGAAAATCATTACAGTTACGATCGTTTTCGCCATCTGTTTGCCGAAAGGTTTGGGCTATCGCCATACGCATATCTTACAAGTCAGCGCATAGAACATGCAAAAAGATTACTTAAAAATTCTGATTCAAGCATTACCGACATTGCTTTTGATTGTGGGTTTAATTCCTCGTCGCAGTTTTCAAACATTTTTAAAAAATATATTGGTGTAACGCCAAAAGAGTATAAGAGAGGAAAACGGATAATAAAAATACAAAGCGCTCAATAAACGTATTGACACTACAAAAAAAGAGGTTTATAATTTATTGGTTAAAACCTTTAATTTGGCTTAAGGAGGAAGTAAAAAATGAATAAATTACGATTAAAGCGAATATTTGCGATTGTTGCTATCGTTTCATTTGTGCTTTTTTCCTTTTCCGGAATTGTGGTGCACAGTCATTGTTGCTTTGAATCTGATTGTACGGTGTGCGCATTAGGGAATTTGTATCGTAATGCCGTGGGCGCGCTTGCGTTGATTGGCACAATATGTTTTATAATAAATTATTTGACGGTATTTGTGAAAAATAATGTTTCACAGATTGATATAAACACTCTTGTTGAATGGAAGGTCAAACTTTCTAATTAATTCTTAAAGCGTGCTTTAAGAATTAATTAATGAAAGGAAAACTGAGAAATGATTGAAACAAAAAATCTTGGTAAGCAATTTCAAAATGAAACCGAAATAGATTATCAAGATATAACCTTTGAAACGGGAAAAAGCTATATGCTTTTGGGAGCTTCAGGGTGTGGAAAATCTACGCTTCTTAATATGATAGCGGGAATTCTTTCGCCAACAAAGGGTTCTATTATTATAGACGGCGTCAATATGTCTGACGCAACACAAAAGGCAAAGGATAAATTTAGAATAGAAAAAATAGGATATATTTTTCAAGATTTTAAATTAATTAACGATATGACTGTAGCCGATAACATCGGCATCTTAAAGCTTGAAGGCGTTGATGTTTCGAATATGGATAATATGCTCTCTGCGTTGGGAATACGTGACAAGAAAAACGCTAAGATTAAGCATCTTTCGGGCGGACAAAAACAGCGCGTTGCAATAGCGCGTGCGCTTGTAAAAAAACCCGAAATTATACTTGCCGACGAGCCTACGGGAAACCTTAATTTTGCTATTGGTGAACAGGTTATAAAAGAACTGGTTCAGGTTTCGCGCGGAAAAACACTTATTGCGGTTACGCACGATGACCGACTTGCAAAATATTTTGACGAAGTTATTGATATGAATATAATAACAAGCGGAATGCAAGATATCGTCATAGATAAGGAGGGCAATTAGTATGTTAAAATTTGCCTTAAAAAATATGGCGATTAAAAAGGTACAAATACTACTTATTGTACTTTCTATTGTTATTTCGGCAGGCATTGGTGTACTTGCGTTTAATGTTGCTACCCAGGTTGATGAGGGCATAACTAACAATGCGGCTTATTATTCTGCTATAGTAGGTCCTGCCGGCAGCAACACACAGCTTGCAATGAATTCAATGTATTTTACCGATTCTCCCATAGGTACCGTTCCTTATCAGGTGGTATCTATGCTGCAAAAAGATTCTCGTGTTGTCGAGGCGATTCCTTTTGCAATGGCAGATAATTATAACGGATATAACGTTGTTGGGACAACGTCAAAGTATTTAAAGGCTAAAACACTCGAAAGCGGCGAAATGTTTTCAGACGAGTCTACGCTACAAGCTGTTGTTGGTTACAATGTAGCAAAGTACAGCGCGCTTAAGGTAGGCGACGTTATTTACACCGGACATTCTGCAAGCGGCGAGGACAAACACACTCAAGGCATTACAGTTACAGGTATTTTAAGTGAAAATCATTCTTCTTTTGATAATGTAGTGTTTACACAAATTAAAACACTTTGGGAAATGCATGACCACGAAGAGGTTGAAGAACACACCGACGAAAATCACAGCGAAGAAGAACATCATATGCACGCTACGGTATGCTCGGTGCTTGTAAACACAAAAAATCCGGGATACGCTATGCAATTGGTTCAAGAGTATGACGGAAAAATAATTACCGCCGAAGACGGCGATAATTATACATTGCAAGCAATTGAACCGATGGCGGTGGTGCGCGAAGTATTGAACGATGCCGATGATACAAAATATATTGTTTTCGTGCTTTGCGCGGTAATACTTATTATGAATATAATGATAATATCCATTATTACGTTGCTAAATATGTATCATTCCGCAAAAGAGATATCTTTGATGCGACTGATCGGTATTAGTATGAAAAAGATAAATCTTTTATATATTATTCAAAACGGTATAATGGGATTTGTGTCCATAATACTTGCATTTGGCATATCTAGACTATGTATGCTGCTTATGAACGATTATGTGGAATCGATGGGCGTTGTATTAAATATTTCTAAAATATATCCCACTGAATTCATAATACTTTTAATAATATTTGCAATCAGCGTATTACCAACAATAATTTGGACGTTTTGTATGGCAAGAAAGGACAATATTGCGGAATAAAAATATGAACGATATGAAAAATATTAAAAAAATTACTGCGTTGCTGCTTTCGCTTGTTTTGCTAACCTGCGCTCTAGCAGGCTGCGGCAATAAAAACGCAGCGAAAACGGCAGACGTAACAAAACTTAGTTTTAAAGCGGCATCGGGATACGAGTATCTTAAAACGCTTAACGGCACAACTGTTACAATTAACGGATATATGGCAACGAGCTCTCCTGTTGACGGTTCATTTATATTTTTGATGAATCTACCATATCAAAGTTGCCCGTTTTGCGTCCCTAATACATCACAGCTTTCAAATACAATGGAAATATATCCGAAAGAAGGCGAAAAATTTTCATATACATCGCAGGCGGTTAAGGTTGTGGGAAAGCTTGTGGTTGCTGAAGACGAAAACCAACCCTTTACGGATATGTACGGCTATGAATTTAACTATAAAATTGTGGATGCTACATACACAATTATAAAAGCGGAAGAACTTTCTTCGGAAATGGCGTTATGGCAAAAAATAGCCGAAACCGACGTTGTAAACGATATATATAAAATGTATGACTATGTAAACTTTTTGTGCTCGTGGGACACATATTTTGTTGATAACTACACTAATGAGAAGGGCGAAGAGGTTACAGGATACTATTTATATGCAAGCGATGCCGAGCGTTATCTTTATGAAGATGGCGCACAGTATAACTATGGTTACAAAGCAGGATATTTTGACTCCATCGTAGCCAAGATAGAGTCGGTTGACAAAACAGCGTTTGCCGATTTGGTTGCAAATGTAAGAAAAGCGGAAACTTTGGCCAACAAAGCACTAGAGGAGCATAAAAACAAAAACTACACTTCAGAATATCAGTTTGTAGAAAAATTTGGCAAAGAGGATTATATATTTAAACTAAACAACGGCGAGCAATTAAAGTCCGAGATGAAGCAAATATACGGTGAGTTTTCCGATTGGCTTGGAAGTTGGGAAATGTAAAAATAAAAAGCAGACATTATGTCTGCTTTTTGTTTTTGTGAAAAAAGTTTTAATCTACAATTTCAATTTTTATCATATCGGTTGTACCCGATACACCGCTTGTATTACCACCGGTAATCAAAACCTTGTCTCCAGATTGTAAGTCAAGTTGTTTTTTTGCGGCATTTACAGCCGAATAAAATAGCACATCGGTTGACTTAAAGAATTCGGCTCTCATTGGTATAACACCCCATGAAAGCGCCAGTTTGCGGCGTGTTTTTTCGTCGGCAGTAAAGCCGATAATATCCATTGGCGGACGAAAACGCGATACCATTCGAGATGTCATACCCGAAAGCGAGCAAACAACAATACATTTTGCATCCACATCCATTGCCATGCCGCAAGCCGAATGAGAAAGCGCGTCAACAATATTATTAATTTTAAAATCTGTGTTTCTAAAACGTTTGTTATAATGTATATTTTGTTCGGTATGTTCGGCAATACGAGCCATAGTTTCTACCGTGAGTACTGGGTATTTACCTGCAGCACTTTCGCCCGAAAGCATAATTGCGCTAGTACCGTCATAAACCGCATTTGCAACGTCACTGATTTCAGCACGTGTAGGCCTTGGGTTTTGAATCATAGACTCAAGCATTTCGGTGGCGGTAATGACACGTTTACCAAGCAAACGGCATTTTGTAATAAGTTTCTTTTGAACAGCCGGTAACTCTTCAAAAGGAATTTCAACGCCTAAATCACCACGCGCTATCATTATACCTTCGCATTCGGCGCATATTTCATCAATATTGTCAACACCCGATCGATTTTCGATCTTGGCAATTAGGGTGATTCTTGAGTTTGGATTTATAGAGTCTATATATTTTTGAACGTCACGTAAATCTTGTGCGGTTGAAACGAATGAACAAGCAATAAAATCAACATCATTTTCTATACCAAACTTAATATCAGCCATGTCCTGCTCGCTTAAATACTTTTGCTTAAGTACCTTTCCGGGAAAAGCCATGCTTTTTCGGTCGGACAACTCTCCGCCGGCAAGCACTTTACATTTAACTTCCGGAGGATTTATTTCGGCAACCTCAAAAATAAGCAAGCCGTTGTTAAGAAGAATTTTGTCGCCTATCGACATTTCTTCACAAAGACCTTTGTAAGTAACACTTACCCTTTCTTTGTCACCGACAACATCTTCGGTGGTAAAAGTAAAGGTATCGCCTTCGTTAAGTAGGACTTTAGTGTTTTCAAAAGTTTTTATGCGATATTCAGGACCTTTTGTGTCTAGCAAAATAGCTATAGGAAGGTCTAATTTTGTTCTTACAGATTTTATAAGGTCTATTTTTTGTTGGTGCTGCTCGTGGGTACCGTGTGAAAAATTAAGTCTGGCAACGTTCATGCCGGCAAGACACATTTTTTCAAGCACATCAGCGGTTTCACAAGCAGGACCGATGGTACAAACAATTTTGGTTTTTCTCATATTGTCGACTCCTGTCGAAGATTAGATAACATTAATAAGCCTTGCCCCAATAGAGCATTTTGTCGGCTTTTTTGCCGCAACATACACAGGTGTCACCAATTTCGTGTTGATCAAAAGGAATACAACGAGATGTAACGCCGGCAATTTCCTTAAGTTTGTCTTCGCATTCACGATCACCACACCACATAGCTCGAATAAAGCCCGGCTTGGTGTCGGCAATTTCTTTGATTTCTTCAAGGTTTTTAGCATCGTATGTCATAGCCTCGCGGCGTTCGAGCGCTTTGTTGTAAAGAGCGTTGTGATACTCGGTTAAAATTTCGGGAATACGTGTTTCAATCTCATCTAGATTTACAAAAATCTTTTCACGGTTATCACGGCGAACAACAACACACTGGTTATTTTCAATATCGCGCGGACCGATTTCTATACGAAGAGGAACACCCTTCATTTCGTATTCTGCAAACTTCCATCCGGGTGTTTGATCGGAAACGTCAAGTTTAACACGGCAAACCTTTTTAAGTGTGTTGCAAACCTCGGTGGCTTTTTCTACAACGCCTTCTTTATGAGATGCAATCGGAACAATAGCAACCTGAATTGGAGCAATGGCAGGTGGCAACACAAGACCGTTATCGTCACCGTGGGTCATAATAACCGCGCCGATAAGACGGGTGGTTGTACCCCAAGATGTTTGGTGCGGATGCACAAGTTTATTGTCCTTGTCGGTATATTGTACTTCAAACGCACGTGAAAAACCGTCGCCAAAGTAGTGGGAAGTACCGCTTTGAAGTGCTTTACCGTCATGCATTAATGCCTCGATTGTATAGGTGGCTTCTGCGCCGGCGAATTTTTCTTTGTCGGTCTTTTGACCCTTTACAACAGGCATAGCAAGTGCCTCTTCGGCAAAACGAGCGTAAACATTTAACATTTGCTCGGTTTCTTTTCTTGCTTCATCGGCGGTAGCGTGAAGGGTGTGACCTTCCTGCCACAAGAATTCACGAGAGCGCAGGAAAGGGCGTGTGGTCTTTTCCCAACGCACTACGCTGCACCATTGGTTGTAAAGCTTTGGTAAATCACGGTATGAGTGAACGATATTTTTAAAGTGATCACAGAAAAGGGTTTCGCTGGTAGGACGAACGCAAAGGCGTTCTTCAAGTTCTTCGGCGCCGCCATGTGTTACCCAAGCAACTTCCGGCGCAAAGCCTTCTACGTGATCCTTTTCTTTTTGCAATAAGCTTTCGGGAATAAACATAGGCATATATACGTTTTCGTGGCCTAATTCCTTAAACATACCATCCATAATGCTTTGAATATTTTCCCAAATGGCATAACCGTAAGGTCTGATTATCATACAACCTTTAACCGATGCATAGTCAATAAGCTCGGCTTTAATACATACGTCGGTATACCATTTTGCAAAATCCTCGTCCATAGGGGTAATAGATTTAACTAATTTTTCATTGTTTTTCATTTTCATCACCAATATCACTGTTTTCTTCTTGCTCCGGCGGTAAATCGGGATTTTCTTCCGGCGGCAAAGTAGGATCTTCTTCATCAGGCAATTCCGGTTCAACTACGGGTGGCAAATCCGGGGTTTCATCAGGTGGAGAATTGGGTTCGTCCATCGGTGGCGTAACAGGATCTTGCTGTGGAGGTTCCTTGTTATCTATATTATCATCATTATAACTATTATCGTCATCATTTGCAACATTTTTGTAAAAAGAATTAAAATAGTCAAGAACGCCCTGCGTAATTGATTTTGCTTTTGAAAGATTAACGTTTTCGCTTATTATTCCGTTAAAATCATTTTGATTAGAAATAAATCCGTTTTCGGTAAGCACCACAGGGCAGGATGTTACACGTGCAAGGAAGAAATAATGCCAATCTTTTTGTGTTTTGCTATAAAATCCACCTGCAAGCATTCGCCTAAATACACAGCTTGTCACTTTATCGGAAAACGCATTAAAACAATACGATCCGCCGCCCGAAGCCGATGCACGTGTGCTTGAATCGTGATGGACAGATATGCAAAGGTCGGGAGATTCGCGTCGTAAAATATCACACCGAGCGTCTGAGGAAAGTGTTGTGTTAGACGTTCTAGTCATTACAACAGTAGCTCCGTAGGATTCGAGTTGAGCCTTTAACTTGTACGCGAGCGCAAGATTGCGTTCCGCCTCGTGATTTGTGTTAGGCATAAGACCGGGTGCGCCGATATCCTTACCTCCGTGACCGGCATCTATTAAAATTTTAATACCTTTTAAATTGTTCTTTTCACGTATTTTTGGTGGATTTAAAAACTTAAAAACAAGCTGACCGTTTGAGTTGTATTCGGCATTCCAACCGTGAAATTCGCCCACGCTTTTAAGATGTAATCTTAAAACACAACCATCATTTCCCGGTAAAATTTGTGCCGAAGAAAAAATCGGATTATCGTTAAAAAGATATTCTCCGCCTAAAGATAGTGTGTAAAAGAACTTAATATCTACGTAAGAAAAAGTGACGCTTGAGACGGCATATTCTTGTTTGGATGGGTTTGCATAACTTTGTGGACCTACTTCTACGGCAAATGGAGCGCGCCATGCGGTATCAAAGGTAAGAACCGTATGTTTCGAGGAAATTTCATTTCTTGATAAAGAAATAGTATTATATTCCGGCAGCTCGCCTCTATAAGAGTTAGAAACGGTAACACGTTCGGTATCGGGCGAGTTTTTCTTGTTTATGTAAACACGTTTGCCGCAACGAAGATTGTAGTAGCTGTTTCCGCTTTTTGCATCATAAACAATACCGCTCACTTTGTAATCTACCGTTCCTTTTGGTAAATAACTGTTGGTAGGTCTGGACCAGTCATCGGTGGTGTCACCGTTAAATGTTTCGGCTTGATTTGTAACAATTTCGACAACTTGTGTTCCGTCAAGAGATTTGTCACGCAAACAGGTAATAGAGGGTGATGTATAACGATTTGTAGCATTGTTACAAACACCCACAAATTTAACACCGCCAAGGTTAAGATTTGTTTCGTTGCCGGTCGGTAGAGTGAAGGTGCCCGTAAAGTTGGCAAACTCTTCGCCCTCTTCGTACGGTTGACGTGTAAGGTTTATGGTTTGCCCGTTAAAAGTTGCCGTAACCGAGCTTGAGTTAACCCGCGCAAATGCCACAACAACAAAGGACGAACCGGCTTCGTAGCTTTGCTTTTCATATGGCGCATATGCTTTTATAACCGTGAAGTTGTAACGGATTATATAAGTTACGGTTTCGTTGTTATATTCGAACACAAATGTGTTCTTGCCCACCGCAAGCTCAACCTCAATGGTGAATGTGCCGTTTTCAAGGCGTTCGACCGCATTTCCGTTTAAAACAAGCGGTATGTTAGGATCGCTCGTGCCCGTTATGGCAAAATACGATTCCGAAACCGACGAGTCCTGCTTAGAGGGTGAGGTAATAACAAGAGGAGTCACAACCTCTTGAGGTATCGAATTCGAAGAAACTGTTGCATCGGCGCTGTTATATGATATATAGTCATCTGTCAAAAAAATTTCTTGCGCATTGTCGGCAATCGCAAGGGCGAGTACTATCGCTAAAACTGCTGCCAGCAACGCACATGAAATGATTACGATTAACCGATTGTGTTTAGTAAAAAAATCCTTCATTATATAATTCCTTTGGACAAGTTGATTAATTAGACCTATTTTAACACATCTTTTTAAGTTGCGCAATATTGCAATTATTAAATTTTAATGTTAAAATACTTTTTGGTGATAGTTTTGCAAATAGAAATACACAAAGGACGAGTTGATCTTTCGGGCGAACCGATATTAAACGACGTAAACTTAAATATAACTACAAACAGCCGCATTGGCTTGGTGGGAAGAAACGGTTGCGGAAAAACCACCCTGCTTAGACTGCTTTGCGGTGAGATTGGTCTTGCAAACTTAGAGAGCGACGGAGGATTTATGGCTGTAAGCGGCAATCCTCAGATTGGCACGCTTAGTCAGATGACATTTCGCGATGATTCTCTTTCTTTGGTGGAAGAAATCCGCAGCGCATATGATTTTATTTTAAAATTAAAATTTGATTTGGAACAAGCGGAATATGATATGGGTGAATCACCAAGCGAGGAAAACATAAAGCGTTATACCGATTTGCTTGACACATTTACCCGTGAAGGTGGATTTTATTTTGAAAAAGAGTACGAAGCTGCAATAAAAAAGTTTGGCTTTACGGAAGAGCAAAAGCGCCGCCCTTTAAGCGAGTTTTCGGGCGGACAACGCACAAAAATCGCCTTTTTAAAGCTTTTGTTATCAAAACCGGATTTACTGCTTTTGGACGAGCCCACCAATCATCTTGATATAGAGGCTGTGTCCTGGCTTGAAGAATATATAAAAAATTATAAAAAAGCAGTTCTTGTAGTATCGCACGACCGTATGTTTTTGGATAATACCGTAAATGAGATATATGAAATTGAGCACGGCAAAACTACAAGATATGTTGGTAATTACTCGCAGTTTGTATCGCAAAAGAAGATTCAACGTGCGCAGCAGGCCAAGGATTACGAGGCGCAACAAAAGGAAATTGCGCGCATACAGGAAACCGCCGAACGTTTTCGTTATAAGGCCACCAAGGCGGCAATGGCGCAAAGCAAGCTAAAATCTATTGAGCGTATGGATAAAATAGACGCTCCAGATTCATATGATAACCGTACCTTTAAAGCAACTCTTGAGCCTGCGGTTCAAAGTGCGAAAGAAGTGCTTGCGGTTAGTAATCTTACAATCGGTTTTGATGTACCGCTGACGACATTGTCGTTTAATGTTTATCGAGGGGATAGAATCGGTATTATAGGCGGAAACGGAAAGGGAAAGTCCACCCTTGTTAAAACTTTGGTTGGGAAAACCCCTGCGCTTTCGGGAAGTTTTAGTACAGGCGCACTTGTGAATACGGGTTATTTTGATCAACAAATGGCGCAAATAAAAGGTCCCGAGACACTGCTCGACAGTATGTTGTCGGAGTTTCCTTCGTTGAATGATTTTGAGGCGCGTAGCGCTTTAGGAGCGTTTTTGTTTAGCGGCGAGGACGTGTTTAAAACATTGGATATGCTCTCGGGCGGAGAGCGTGTTCGACTTGCTCTTTGCAAGTTGTTCCGCAAATCTCCTAATCTGTTAATTCTCGATGAGCCGACCAATCATATGGACATTATTTCCAAGGAAACGCTCGAGGATATACTTATGTCTTATAGCGGCACGTTGATTTTCGTATCGCACGACCGTTATTTTGTTAAAAAGTTGGCAGACAGGCTTATAACTTTTGAAAAAGATGGCGCTATGGTTTGGGATTTTGGATATGACGAATATATGTTGCGTCAAAAAGCGCAAGAAGTAGATGTTGAAGATACGCCAAAAGCCGAAAAGAAAGAAAAGAAAACCTATACTACACCTCTTAAAGAAAAGCAAAAGCGCGAACGCGCGTTAAAAAAAGCGGAAGAAAAAATAGCCGCGCTAGAGCAAAAACTCGATGAATTAAAAAAACAACAAGCTCTGCCCGAAAATCTTGCGGATTATCAAAAATTATCGGAATTACAAGAACAAATCGAAGCTCTTGAATTAGAATTGCTTGAACAGATGGAAATATGGGAAGAATTATCACAATAAAAACAGTTCCCTCATTAGAGGGAGCTGTTTTGCTTTCAAACAAATGGATTGCCTTGTAATTTACAAAGCAATCCGTAATTTCCAACTTTCAATTTTAAACGTTAAATTTGTTTAGTATCCTAAATCTTCGTTTACCAAAATCACCGTAATTCTATCCTTTTGCCTTTGCATTGCGCTTATCATATAATCGCAACAAATGCGGTCGTCACAGTTGCAACCGTCGACAAAATCAGGTTTATCGTTATTAAGAAGCGACACACAATGCCCCAGCTTTGCGCAAGGTGTTTTTTTGCCGAGTCGCACGCAGTTTTTAGGTGCGGCTATATTTTTAACACGTAAAAAAGCGGCATTTAAATCAGAAACGATTTTGTTTTTGCCAACTATCATTATAACTTTTTTAGGGCCAAATGCGATAGAAGATATTCGGTTAGCAAGACCGTCTACATTTACAATTTCGCCGTTTTCGGTTATAGCGTTTGCCGAGCAAAAGAAAAAGTCGGCGCCAATGCTTGATTTAAAACATTCTTGTTGTTCGTCGGGTGTAATTCCTGCGCGACCTCTATCCATAAAGTTGTATTTTTTATCTCGCAACAAACTGTCTATTCCGCATTCTATTACCGACATTGAGCCGCCCCAGGTTATAACACAGTTTTCAAACAACAAATCTTTTACAATATTTAATGCATCTTCTTTTGTTTCGGCAAAAAGCGGTTGCATTTTATTTTTTCGTAAGTTTTTAAAAAGTTTTTCGATTTGTTCGGTCATTATTTTATTCCTTTCACTATTACTCCGCCGCCAAGCACCGTATCACCATCATAAAAAACTGCCGCTTGACCGGGACTTGGTGCACGTTGTGGGGTTTCAAATTCGAGTATTACGGTATCTTTGTCGGTTTGATGAATAACACAAGGCTGTTCGGTATGGCGGTAACGTAATTTACCTGCAGCGCGAACACCGTCTAGGTTGTCTGCGGCAATAATATTAACTCCACCTACCTCGACAGTCTTATAAAACAGATGCTCTTCATCGCCTAAAATTACCTCGTTCGTATCGGCGCTTTTATCCAGCACAAAAGCGTGTTTTCCAAGCGCTATACCAAGCCCCTTTCGCTGACCGATTGTATAATGTATAACACCCTTGTGTCTGCCGAGTATTTTACCATCAAGATCAAGATAGTTGCCGTCGGCAAAGCGCATTCCTGTGTTTCTTTCTATAAAAGCTGCATAGTCGCCGTCAGGCACAAAACAAATATCCTGACTATCAGATTTTCTTGCTACACATAATTGGAGTTGCTCGGCAATCTCGCGAGCTTGGGTTTTTGTGTAATCGCCTAAGGGTAAAATTGTTTTTGAAAGTTCGTTTTGTGTAAGTCCGTAAAGAACATAGCTTTGATCTTTGGAATTATCAAGCGCCTTTTTAAGTAAATAACGGTCACCGTGTTTTTCTACACGAGCATAATGACCGGTTGCGATTTTATCAAAACCGTTGTTTTGAGCATACTGTAGCATAGCGCCAAATTTTATATGAATATTACACTGTATGCAAGGATTTGGTGTTCGACCATTAATATATTCGTCTATAAAATGCTTTATGACGAATTCGTGAAAATCACCCTTTAAATCAAGGGTGCTGTGTGAAATACCCAGTTTTTTGCAAACGTCAGCGGCGTCGCTTGCTTCTCGGTCAAACTTTGCAATTAGGTCGGGGTTATCTCCGTCATAAAGTTTTAAGGTAATGCCTGCAGCGGTATGTTCTTTTGAAACAAGCGCTGCAGTAACGGCAGAATCGACACCGCCACTCATACCTATTAAGGTGTTCATTAAATCACTTCTTTTTTTTGTGAATGTTTCTTATAGTTTTCTTCTTTTTTTGAAGCGGTCTACCGGTGTTGTTTTTATTTATACCAACGGTAGATTTATCGGGTGCGATAAGGCAATTTTTGCCGTAACCGATAAGGTCGGTACGCCCCGCTTTTTTTAAAGCAGACAATACAAATTGTCGGTTTTCGGGTTTGTAGTATTGAAGCAGAGCTCGTTGTTGAGCCTTTTCTTCGGCTGTGCGTGGCACATAAAGTTTTTGCATATTCATAGGATTAAGTCCTGTATAAAACATACAGGTAGATATTGTGCCCGGGGTGGGATAAAAGTCTTGCACTTGTTCGGGATGCAGACCTTCTTTTTTCAAAAATAGAGATAACTCTATAGCGTCATTTATTGTGCTTCCCGGATGTGATGACATAAGATATGGCACCAAAAATTGCTTTTTGCCTACGTTTTCGGTTATCTCGTAAAAGCGTTTTTTAAAGCGTTCGTAAACGTTTATATGCGGCTTGCCCATACAATCAAGCACACGGGCCGAGCAATGTTCGGGAGCCACCTTTAACTGTCCGCTTACGTGATGCTCTACGAGCTCGTGGAAAAACTTTTCGTCACTATCCGCTATAAGATAGTCAAAACGAATGCCTGAACGAATAAATATTTTTTTAATTTTCGGTAATTTGCGTAATTTTCGCAGCAGGTCAAGATAATCATTATGGTCAACCTCAACCGCAGGGCACATAGTAGGCGCCAAGCACTTTTTGTCTTTGCAAAGGCCACGCTCTAGTTGCCCTTTGCAGCTCGGCGCGCGGAAATTCGCAGTAGGACCGCCGACGTCATGAATATAACCTTTAAAGTCAGGCATAGCGGTAATTTTTTTAACTTCGTCTATAACCGATTCGTGACTGCGACAACTGATTTGTCTGCCTTGATGGTAGGCAAGTGCGCAAAAATTACAAGCGCCGTAACAGCCGCGATTGTGTATTACCGAAAATTTAACCTCCTCTATGCCGGGAACACCGCCAAGAGGCGCATAGCTTGGGTGATAATTGCGCATAAACGGCAAAGAGTAAACCCTATCCATATCTTCGGTAGAAAGCGGTGGCATGGGTGGATTTTGAACAACGATTTTATTGCCGTGACGCTGAATAATTGTTTTGCCCCGTTGTGCATCGTGCTCGGTTTGCTGAATATATGTTGCTTCGGCATATTTTTTCTTACCTTGTTCGTCATTTGCGCTGACCGCTTCAAAACTGGGGCATTCCTTCGCGCTGCGAACGGTATAATCATGGGTGCTTACAGCGTAACAAGTGCCTAATATATCGGTTAGGTCGCTGATTTTTTCACCTAAGTCCAAACGTTTTGCAATTTCAACAACATGGCGTTCGCCCATACCGTACATAAGCAAGTCGGCATCGGAGTCGATTAAAATTGACGGGCGAACCTTGTCATCCCAATAATCGTAGTGGGCAAATCGGCGAAGAGATGCCTCAATACCGCCAATACAAATAGGCGTATCACCAAAAAGACGGCGAATAGCTTTAGAATATACAATTACCGCGCGGTCGGGGCGCGCACCGGCTTTACCACCCGGTGTATATGCATCGTCACTTCTTTTTCTTTTTGCGGCGGTATAATGCGCTACCATAGAGTCAATATTGCCGCTGTTTACAAAAAAGGCAAGTCTTGGCGCGCCAAATCGCATAAAATCCGCGTCGGTTTTAGGTTGCGAAATTATGCACACCTTAAAGCCGGCGTTTTCAAGCACTCTTGAAATAATGGCCGTACCAAAAGAAGGGTGATCCACATAAGCGTCACCCGTAACTATTATTATGTCGGCGGTTTTCCATCCGCGTTCAAGCATTTCTTTTTTTGTGATTGGTAAAAATGGCATAAATTAAACCTCATATATTATATATATGTATTGTATCATAATTTTTAGGTTGTTACAAGGGGTGTAAAATGGAAAACGAAACAGAGGTTATAGAAATAAAAGAAAAAAATATGTATCATTTCATATGTATAGCGCAGGCGGTATGTGTAACGGGGTTGCTGATTGCTATTTTGACAATGAAGTTTTTTTGTAAAGAAAGTTTTTTAAAAATAAAGAAATGGTGTAACGAAAACGTTTTGGAACAAACGGTTATAACAGCCGTTTTTGATGAGGAATAAAGGTGAAATTTAAATTTTTAGGAACAGATATTTACATATCCTTTTTATTTTGTGCCACACTTTGTTTTATGATTGCAATTGACAGGACAGGGTTGATAATACCAACACTAGCGGCAACGCTTATTCATGAAACAGGGCATCTGTTGGCGATGTGGGCGACCGATTGTCAGCCTAAGGCAATTAGGATTATACCCACAAGCGTGCAAATAGTAAGAGGCTTTTCTTCAAAAAAACATGGAGAAGCGGCAATAGCAATTTGCGGCCCTGCTGCAAATTTGGCGGTCTTTGCAGGGGTGTTTGCTAATTACGTGATATATGACAGTCGGCAATCTTTAACGTTTGCCGTGCTTAATCTTGTAATAGCGGTATTTAATTTGTTGCCGGTATCAGGACTTGACGGCGGCACATTACTCACACTTTTTGTTGCAAAATTTACCGATGTTTATAAAGCGGAGGGAATTGTTAGAATAATAACGGTAGTCTTTGCCGTAACCGTGTTTTTGTTAGGCGTTTATTTATGGGTAAGCGGTACGCTAAACATATCGGTGTTTATTGTTGGGGTATATTTATTGGTGTGCGCTTTAATGAAAAAATAAAGCCTATCCCAAAGGATGAACCTTGTTTTTGGCGCGCCGAAGAGGATTCGCTCGGCGCCAACGCCGCCGACACGCCCACGGACTTTGCAACCGTTCCCCGAAAGGTTGCAATTCGCCTACACAAAAAAACAAAGCCCATCCCAAAGGATGAACTTTGTTTTGGCGCGCCGAAGAGGATTCGAACCCATGACCTTCTGGTCCGTAGCCAGACGCTCTATCCAACTGAGCTACCGGCGCAAAACATATTAAAATGCATACGATTTTTTAAAACCGCCATAGTATAATAGCACAAAAGTTTCATAAAATCAATACTTTTTTTAAAAATTTTCAAAAATAATAAATTTACAGGTGAAAATTAATGGCAAACCTACTAAATAAAATTAATTCTGTTGTTTGGGGTCCGCCCACCTTGTCGCTCATATTTTTTACCGGAATAATACTTTCTGTGCGCACAAAATTTTTTCAAATAAGATTTTTTAAAGATGCTCTTAAAACGTTTTTTAAATCTACATCCGATTCCAAACAATATAAAATGTCACCCTTTCAGTCAGCAAGCACGGCACTTTCTGCCACAATGGGGACGGGCAATATAGTCGGTGTTGCGGGCGCGATAGCGCTTGGAGGACCCGGCGCAATTTTTTGGATGTGGTGCTCGGCAATTTTTTGTATGATTATAAAATTTGCCGAAATTATTCTTAGTGTTCGATATCGTGAACGAACAAAGAGTGGGGAGTATCAGGGCGGAGCAATGTATTATATGAAAAATGCGTTGCCTCGATTTTTTGTTCCGTTGGCGTATTGCTTTTGCTTTTGTGGCGTTGTGGCTTCGTTTGGTGTAGGTAATATGACACAAATAAATACAATGTCATCATGTGTAAGCGCACTTTTGGGTGAGTGCTTTAACACTGCGCCGCATATAAAAGTTTTTGTTAAAATAGCGGTCGGTGTGCTTTGCGCTGTTTGTAGCGCAATTGTTTTAAAAAATGATGGTAGCATAGGAAAGTTTTGCGAAAAAATGTTTCCGCTTATGACTACTATATACATATGTATAACAACAATTGCAATATTGCTTAATTATAAAAAGATACCGGAGGTTTTTGCGCAAATTTTTATCGGTGCTTTTAATCCCAAAGTTGTTACAGGCGGTGCTATAGGTTCAGCGTTTGTAGGGATGCGCTTTGGAATGTCGCGAGGGATTTTTTCTAACGAAGCAGGTTTGGGTACTGCACCTACAGTTTATGCTTGCAGCACAGGCGATGAAGTGCAACTGGGGTTTATGGGGATAATGGAAGTGTTTATTGACACCATGCTGGTTTGCACACTTACGGCAGTAACAATTCTTTGTGCAGGAGAAGTAACATATTCGGTTGATACGGCTGCAAATCTTACATTGGATGCATTAAGGGCGATTTTTGGAAAAAATATTGTCTTTTTGTTTTGTCCCGTTGTATGTTTTTTTGCGTTTTCGTCGACAATCGGCTGGGGACTTTACGGCACAAAATTTTTAACATTTTTACTTGGGGAAGGCTACAAAAAAACATTTTTGTTTGTTTTTTGTGTGTTGATGATACCTGCTGCTGTGTTTCGCGCCGATGTGGTATGGGTAGCTGCAGAAATAATGAACGGAATTATGGCGCTGCCTAATATAACGGCGCTATTGTTTTTGTGTAACGAGGTAGCAGACACGGCAAATGCGTATAAAAAATATCGGCCTGAAAATTTTCAAGCCGAAAAAATTTAATTTCTGAGTTTGTATGATAATGTCATAAGGCTATCGCCAAAGTGAATGTTTTCTACCACCACTGCTGGATGTTCGATTGATATATCATAGTGGCTAAAGTTTAAAAATCCTTTTACACCCAGGCGTATAAGAAGATCGCAAATTTCCTTTGATGCTTCTTTTGGAATACAAAGAATTGCTGCACGCGGCATATTTTCACGACAAAATTCATCCAATGTAGAAATATGTCTTATAGGTATGTTGCGCACCATTTGACCAACAAGTGATTCTTTTGCGTCAAACATACCAATAAGATGAAAACCTTTTGATTCGAAATTAATATAATGAGCAATTGCTTTACCAAGGTTACCAACACCAATAAGAATAGCGTTTTGCGGTTTATCAAGACCTAGTATTCTTGCGATTTCACCCTGTAAAAGCTCTATGTTATATCCGTAGCCTTGCTGACCGAATTCACCAAAGCAGTTAAGATCCTGTCTTATTTGACTTGCGGTAAGCTGCATGCGATTCGACAATTCGCGGGATGAAATGCGTGTAAGCCCTTCTTTTTTTAATTCGCCTAAAAATCTATAATAACGAGGAAGTCGTTTGATAACAGAATTAGAAATACCGGTAGGATTCATAAAAATATAAAACTCCAATCACAAAAAAGATTGTTAAAAAAGTGAACAAGTCTATTTTAAAAAATTTTTTTAAAAATGTCAAGAAAAAATACTTGACAAATAAAAAAAGAAGTGTATAATAAAAGTGTAAAAAGTAGTAATCGTTACTACTTTTGAGAAATGAGGTGGCTTATGGCTAACTATTCAAAACAACGCGAAGCAATATTAAACGAATTGCAAAACCGTTGCGATCATCCTACCGCCACTCAGGTTTACGAAGGTGTAAGGCAGGTAATACCAAACATTAGCTTGGGCACGGTTTATCGTAATCTTGCCGCATTGGTGGAAAGCGGAGAAATACTTAGTGTTTCGGTTGGTGACGGCAAAGAGCATTTTGACGGTGACAAATCTTTTCATCTGCACTTGCATTGTAAATGTTGCGGAGCTATAATAGATTCAAGGGTTAACCAAGAAAAAATAAAAAATCTTACTGATTTTGATGGGTTTATCCCCGAAAACAGCGTATGCGTTGTATATGGTTTATGTAAAAATTGCAACAAGCAATAATATAAAATTAAAATTAATGTTAATTTGGAGGATTTTAAAATGAAAAAGTATGTATGTATGATTTGCGGTTATGTTCACGAGGGCGATGCAGCACCCGACGCTTGCCCAATTTGTAAAGCTCCTGCTTCAAAATTCCAAGAGCAGGCCGGTGAAAAAACATGGGCTGCTGAGCATGTTGTAGGTATTGCGCAAGGCGTAGACCAAAGAATTATCGACGGACTTCGTGAAAATTTCAACGGCGAATGCTCCGAAGTAGGTATGTATCTTGCAATGTCTCGCGTAGCACACCGCGAAGGATATCCCGAAATCGGTCTTTATTGGGAAAAGGCTGCGCTTGAAGAAGCAGAGCACGCTGCAAAATTTGCAGAGCTTCTCGGCGAAGTTATCACCGATTCTACAAAGAAAAACCTTGAAATGCGCGTAGATGCTGAAAATGGTGCTACAATGGGTAAATTTGAACTTGCAAAACTTGCAAAAGAACTTGGTCTTGACGCGATTCACGATACCGTTCACGAAATGGCTCGCGATGAGGCTCGACACGGTAAAGCATTTGAGGGACTTTTAAAGAGATATTTCAAATAAGCGAAAAACCGCATAAACAAAGGATTTATAAGGATTTAAGCCGACAGGCACGGATTTTGATCTGTGCCTGTTTTTCTATATATGGTGGGATTTTAGGTGGGAATTTATATTTTCAAAAACCGTAAAATATATGTATCGTGGGACTACAAGTGGGATTTACGGATGATTTAAGTGTTAAGGTAAGGTTTAACACAGCAAATTATCCCTAAATATAATATAAAACAGGCACGGAATATCCGTGCCTGTTTTATGTCTTGAACTTAAACTACTTTTTTACCATCAAAAATCATTGAAACAACTTTACCTGTTCCATCTTTCCACTCATAAGTGATTGTAAAATCACTTCTTATCATTGCTCCAAATCCATTTTGAGAGTCAACATACGATGATACAGTAAACTTATTTCCGTCTTTTGAAATGCTCCAATCTTCAAATGGTGAAAGGAATGAACCAGGGAATTTTGCAGTTGACGGAGCTTTTAGAACTGCTTTAACGTGTTCTTCTGCCCACATTTTGATTTGGGTTTTTTCTTCAGTAGTAATAAGACGGTTTTTTAAATCCTCAACTTTTTTACCATTCTCGTAAAACTTTATAGTTCCACTATTTATAGAATTTACAGTTCCGTCTTGATTAAAATAAACTAAAAAGTTATAACCGCTAAAATCAAACGAACATCTTTTTCCATTAGCCCAATCATTTTTTGCTGTTATATTTGAAATTTTTCCGTACTCAATATCAATTACTTTACAAGCGTTAATCATATTTTCAAATGCTTCTACGGAAACGCCTGCTTTTTTAGCATTTTCAGCCTTTTTAGCATTGAGTTTTTCTTGTTCCTTTTTTAATTTTTCTTCTTCTTCCTTAGCTTTTTTCTCTGCCTCTATTTTAGCAACTTCGGTATCCACAGTTTTCTTCTGCTCATTGATTTCTTCTATGTACTCTGAGTCAGGATAATCACGCAAGAAATCCTCAATTAAATCTTGTGCTTCCTCAAATTTTTTGTCTTCAATGGTGGCAATAATTGTTTCATAATTTGTTTTTTCAATATTTGCATCTGAAGCGGCACCGATTATTCCAAACAATATAGTAACGATGATTACAGCCACCGATAAAATCAATTTTGTTTTTTTAGAGAATTTTTTGCTTTTAACTATGGTTATAATTGCCATAATAGGCAAAAAGGCAATCCACAAAAACACAATAAGTCCCGTTGGTAATTTGGGTTTTTCATTTACCATTTTTCCACAGTGAACACATAATACCGCCTTATCATCAATTTCTTTTCCGCAATGCTTACAAATCATTTCTTTTCCTCCTCGACAAATTAAAAAAGTGTGTGCAACACGAAGTCGCACACACCGAAAAATGCTCGACTCCGATTTGCTACCACACAAAACTCCACACTCCACACAGAAATGCGAAATAAGAAGTCAGCACTTTTACCGAAGTAAAATGCCCACTTCTGTGCGGAAAAATACATTTTAGAGTTTTATGTGGTGAACACATTATAACACGAATTTTGTAAATTGTAAAGGTAATTCGTGTGTGTTCTATATTGTTTTTGTAAAACAAAAGCAATATAGAGGGGTGCAGGGGTCCGTCCTTGCCACAACGAACAAAGCGAAGCTTTGTCTAGTGTGTTAGACTTTGCTTGTAGTGTTGACACATTTGCAAAGTTGACGAGTGCCGAACATACGCTTTCGGCAACGAGGAAAATTTGCAAGTGTCAACGAAACCGATAATCAACAGAACGGCAACTGTCGAGCGGTTGAATTATCGGTCAAGTGACAAAACACGGAAAGCAAAAGTCTGACACACGTCCCCGTTTGCTAAAACAAGGAGACATTTATGGCGTATTGCATTATGAGAGTTGAAAAGCGCAAACGTTCAGCCCTTTACGGCTTACAAATTGAAGCGAATCGAACTTCCGAAGATTTTAAGAAAGGCAGAGATTTTGCCGCTTCGGACATAAATTGGGCTTTGACCGATTTTAACATATTTTTAGTTAAGGCTGAAAATTGGAACAAAGCTGTTACAAAAGTATTTGAAGAAGCACAAATACAAGAACGAAAAAATTCGGTTGTAGTGCTTGATGGATTTTACGGTGCTTCGCCCGAATGGTTTATTGACAAGAGTTTGGACGAGATTGTTTCGTATTTCAAGGATTGCCTTGATTTTCACGAAAAAACCTATGGTAAAGTGATAAATGCAGTAATCCATTTCGATGAAAAATCCGTGCATTTAACTTGTCAATCAATCCCTCTATTGCTTGGTGATGATGGGAAAAGCCGTTTGTCTGCACGTGATATTATGGGTGGTCGTGCTGACTACCGCCGCCGACAAGATGAATTTTATGAACAAGTCGGCAAGCCGCGAGGTATGGAACGCGGTGAAACGCACGATCCCGAACATATCCGTGAGCATTTATCGGTGCAAGAATATAAGAAAAATACCAATCAATTAGAGTTGGATAGCCTCACACAACAAGCCGAGGTATTACGCAAAGAGTGTAGAAAATTAACCTTTAAAAGCCAAAAACTGCAAGAAATGAACACCATTCTTGCCGAACAAGTAGAACAGCCTTTCATACAGTATTGTATGTTTGAGTTTATCAAAAAAGCTAAAGTTCGTGGTGAGAACGGAGAGGTTAAGCACATTATAGACGGCTTTAACAGTTATATGGGTAGAAACTTCGAACAGTTACGCGCTTCTTGGGAAGCACAGTTTGAAGCACAAGAACTTGGTGTTTTTGAACAAGAGAACGAACCTTTGGAAAGAGAAATTGAATATGATTATGATCTTGATGACATAGAAAGAGGGTAAGGTTTTAAGCCTTACCCTTTACATTTGTATCTTATTTTATGTTTAATTATAGAGAGCTTCGTCGGGTCACCGATCTCCTCAGCTCTCGGATAACTGTGTTTTGAAATCTTCACCCCTCACGCTGCGAGCCTTGGACACCTTAACAGGCAACGGCTTTTTTGGGCAGACTTCTCCTGTAGCTTTTAAAAAAAGTCGCCCAAAATACGCGCAGAGAGGCGATTGCGCCACGCCGCTTCGCTATTGTATCAACGAGGTATCCGTATTCATTAACTGTCCGACGTTTATTGAAAACTTCAACAAACTACACTTTCTACACGCGCCAATCCACACATTTCAACGTGCGTAACCTTTCGGTTTATCTGTGTATTTCCTGCCACCTTCATACATAAAGTGGGTGGCTATGCCTCTCACCTGGGATAGCTTTAACCAATGTACCGATTTAATCGGGTTAGGCGTAACAAGGTCTTTCTTCCAGCTTTAACCTCTGACGTACATAAATGCGGACAGTTGGGCGCATTTACGCCGAACACATTCTACTGAAGCGGCTGTGTCATACCAGCGTTTTTATATTGGTGTCGTCATCCAATGGCAAATGATAATTTAATGTACGCATTACCACTTACTTTCCTTTTTTACCTAAAGGCAGGTGCAATCGTTTGGTGCGATTGCTCACATATATAATATATACGATATAAAAAATGCCCGTCAAAATTCACCCAACCGGTGAATTTGACGGGCATTTTCTTGTTTTGCTAGGCAAATCATTCAACAGGGAATAATTCGTCAAGAGTTTTTAGAGTACGCTCGTATAAGGTTTCATTTGAGGTATCAACATAATATTTCATTGTTGTATCAATTTTCTTATGGCCAAGCATTGCCATCAATTTATACATGCTGACGTTGGCGGCGGCGCAGTTCGATGCATAGGTATGTCTTAACATGTGATACCTAAATTCACGCTTATCTGCACGAGCAATATCGTCAGGCAAACCAAATGTTTTGAATTTTGCCTTTTTCTCGGCATTTTTCTGTAATGCAGGGGTGATTTTTTTCGCCCAATACTTCATAGAATTGACCGTTAAAAGCTCACCGTTCGCTTTTCGATTTACAAAATCGCTTCCTGTAATCCACTTTTTTTCAATCTCGTCGTACACCTTTTCCGTGTTCCGATACGCTTCGCCTAGTTCTTTCTTTTGCTTATCCTCTAATAATCGCCTGATTGATAACTCGTCATATAGAATGGTAGGCATAATAACTTCGCGGACACCTTTTAGGGTTTTTACAGCGGTAAGTCGCAAAGTTCCGTCAACATAATTTAGTTGTCGTCTAACGTGTATCGTTTTTGTGTTCCAATCTATATCTTGCCACCGCAGACCGAAGCACTCACTAATTCTCAATCCTGCATACAAGCCTAAACAAAAGGCAATATATAGATTTCTGTCGCCACTTTCAAAGAAACCGCGAATTATTTCGATTTCGTCGGAAGTATAGGAGTCAACATGTTCGTCCTCTTTGTTATCTTCTTGACGTTTTTTCGGCATAGTCAGTCGCTTGTTTGGGTTAATAAACGTTTCTTCGTACCAATCGCTATCGACTACTTGCATTTTGTCGGCACGACCGAAAAGTAAATAGAAAAATTTCAAAAACCCTTCAGTATATGCGTATGAGTGATTTTCGTACACATTTAGTAAAAACGTGTCTAAATCATCTTGAGTAATAGAATTTATATCTCTATCACCAAATGCTACTTGCACATAATTTCGCCACATACTATCCTGTTTGCGCAGAGTAGCAGGGGCTTTTTCCTTTGCTGTGGTTTTTAGATAATGCTCGTAAACGTCGGTTAGGGTAACCTTTTTGGGTTTACTTGCGCTTTCCTCTGGATTTGCTCTTATTTTTGCTTCGTGCTCTTTTTTTGCTTCAAATGCCTGCCTTGCGGTTAGGAATGGATTTCCCCGACTATCCTTTTTAATACGAGTATCTTTTATGTTACCGTCGGGCAACTTAATTTTAATTCTATAAGTCCACGAGCCGTCTGTATTTTGGGTAACACCTGTATATTTTGCCATAAAAATCCCCCTTTTCTGCTTTGATTATAACTCAAGAATGGTGGGATTTCAAGTGGTATTTTTAAATTTAATGTTTGAAATCCCTTTATTTCAAGCGGTTTTGAAGTGGTTTCAAGACGAGGCTCGTCACGGCAAGGCGTTTGAGGGACTCCTAAACCGTTATTTTAAGTAATATCTAATTGAAAAATCGCCTAGGATGTGCTATCATAATGGTAGCACATCTTTTTTAGTTAGGGTTGATAACAATGTGTTTTCTAAAAAAATACAAAAAACAATTCCCGAACAAGTGCTAATAATTTTAAAAGATGGTGAATAGCAATGTTTAATGCTGAAAAAGTAAAAAACGAATGCGTTGCGTGGATACGTGATTTTTTTGAAAATAACGGCAAAGGTTGTAATGCTGTTGTTGGAATTTCGGGAGGAAAAGACAGTTCAATAGCGGCGGCACTTTGTGTAGAGGCACTTGGAAAGGACAGAGTAATCGGTGTTTTAATGCCACAGGGCGAGCAGCATGATATAGATAAGGCTTATATGTTGGTAAATCATTTGGGCATAAAGCACTATGTTGTTAACATTAAGGATGCGGTAGAAGCTGTGCAAAAAAATATGCCGCAGCAGCTTGAACTGACCGCTCAAACCTTACAAAATTTACCTGCAAGAATCAGAATGACTACACTGTACGCAGTATCGCAAAGCTGTAACGGAAGAGTTTGTAACACATGCAATTTATCAGAGGATTGGGTAGGATATTCTACAAGATACGGTGATGCGGCGGGCGATTTTTCACCAATGTCACATATAACGGTGACCGAAATAAAAGAAATTGGACGCTTGCTGGGTTTGCCGCAAGAGCTGGTAGATAAGGTGCCGATAGACGGACTTTGCGGAAAAACAGACGAAGAAAATCTCGGGTTTAGCTATGCCGAGCTTGATATATATATCAGGACGGGAGAAATTGCAGATCTTGATAAAAAGCAAAAAATTGACAAAAGACACAAAGCGAATTTGTTTAAATTGGAATTAATGCCAAGCTTTAAGCCTGAATTATAATTTATAAAAACATTTTTATTATCAATTTTTCCTAAGTTTTTTACTTGTATATTTTTTGGTTTAGCGGTTAAAAATATTACAGGAGGAATGATGATATGAAAAAATTTTTATCTTTAATTTTATGCGCAGTATTAATTTTGTCACTTGCGGCATGCTCAGATACGATGAAAGGGGCAAAAGATGATGCTGAATCTATCGGAGAGTCTGTTGTGGACAGCACAAAAAATGCCATAGATAACACAAAATCCGAACTTGAAAAAGACACCGACGGTTCACTTAATCTTATGGCGGGTATTACAGCAAAGGATGCTTTAAAAGCCGCGCTAAAACACGCAAACCTTACCGAAGATCAGGTGAGTAATGTAGACGTGGATCTTGATCGAGACAACGGAAAATTGATTTATGAGGTGGACTTTAATTCAGGCGTCACAGAATATGACTATGACATAAACGCCGAAACCGGCGAGGTTATTTCTGCAGATAAAAGCATGGATTAATCGGACAGTATGCAGTAATTTATGATTTTTTAAAAAGTTTTTTTGTTGATATTGCGTTTTAAGTGTGTTATTATTATATTAATAAACATAAGGATGTAATAACAATGAAAAAGATAATAAGTATTTGTTTATGTATTTGTTTTGTTTTTGCGCTTTCGGCATGTCGCGATCTTGGTGACACCGGCTCCGGAGAATTTAGAATTCTGGAACTTACAGAAAATGTAATTCCCGATGACCGCGACTTTTCGGTGGTTGATAAATCGGGAACGGTAATTCTTGAAAACGAGGATATAGAAAAGGTTTTGGTTGTTTTTGAAAAATCAAAAGACCGCTATCTTGAACTTCGTCTTACAAAAGAAGGGGCAAAAAACTTTAAAAAAGCCGCAAGAAAAAAAGATGCCGAATTAAGCATAATGCTAAACGGTCAAAAGCTTGCATCGCCGGTTATACCCGATGAAGCGGAAGATAACAGTGCTATAGTACTTGGCGAATACGAAGATGTTATAGATTGGTTTAATCAATTAACATAAAGCAAACAACCTTTGGAAATTTCCAAAGGTTGTTTCTTTTATACTGCAATTGTTTCTTTTGGTTCGGTGTTTAATTTGTGCTTTTGGGCGCGCTTATCCTTAATAAACCAGGGTAAATAAGCCATAAAATATAAAAATGTTATTACCGATGCCATTATTAAAATTCTTAAATAAAAGTTTGGCGGTAAAATATCAAGTATAGACGGTGTAGCTTCAGGACGCGCCATAAACAAATAGTTAGCACCCGGTCCAATGAGCACGTTTGCGCAATACGCTACTACGGCAAGCGAAACGAGCGCAATATACGATTTAATTGCCGACTTCACGTTTGGTCGCATTTTGTGAACAAAAATCATATAAAAAATGGCAATATATCCCAATGTGTGTTCTGACCAAAATTGATAGTATCTGAATCTTGTTGGTCCTGTATAGGTTATTACCGTTGGGGTAATAAGGGCAAATATTGAACCTGCAAATAGCCAGAAATATGAAATATCAAACAGTAATTGTGTTTTGCCAATAACCATATAACTACAAAAAATCACAGCCCAACCGCAAACCGATATAGGAAGATGATCTATCGGATTGGGGTTTAATGATGGTATTGCGATAAGGCGCCAATAATACGACATTTCGGAACAAATTAGAGCAAAAGCCAGTATGTAACGAAAAATTTCTTCGTGTTTTGAATCGCGAAGTTTATTGGCGAATTTTAGGATTAGCAAAATTATTCCAATCGCAACTAAAATTGGAGCTAGATGCGCGAGGGTAAAGTTGGTAAACTCTACTTTTTCGCCTTGACCTAGGAAATATTTTAAAAACTCTTTCATTAATAAGTCCCCTTTATTACATTGTTGATACACGTATTCTTGATTAAAACAATTATTTTAAACCAAATTTATTCACAGTATATCGCATAAAAAGTATACACCGTAAATCCCATAGGAATTTATTTCGCTGAAACCGTCCGTACCAACAGCACGACGGTTTCCACATGCTCTGTGTGCGGAAACATATCAACCGGTTGAATGCGTTTTGCCTTATAACCCTTTCTTGTTAAAAAGGACAAATCCCTTGCCAATGTTTCGGGGTTACAGGATATATAGACTATCTTTTTAGGAGCCAAAATAACCAGTGAACGCAAGAAATCAAGGCTGGCTCCGGCACGGGGAGGATCCATTATAACAACGTCGAACGTTTCGCCGCTTTCTGCAGCTCGCACCATAAATTTACCGGCATCGTCACGGTAAAATTTTATGTTTTTAACATCATTTAGTTTAGCGTTTGTGTGCGCATCATCTACCGCATCGGGATTAAGCTCTACACCAATTACGCTTTTTGTGTTTTTTGACGCTATTAATCCAATCGTGCCCGTACCGCAGTATGCGTCCAAAACTGTTTCGTTGCCGGTAAGTTCTGCAAATTCCATTGCCTTGCCGTAAAGCACCTCGGTTTGAGACGGATTGATCTGATAAAAGGCTTTAGGTGAAATTCGAAAACGCATACCGCATAAATCTTCTTCGATATAGCCGTTGCCGTAAAGCACTCGACTTTTTTCTCCCAAAACCAGGCTAGTGCGCTTATTATTTACGTTTTGTACAATGGTGGTAATATCGGGATGTCGCTGTAAAAGAGCATTCACAAACTGCGATTCCTTTGGAAAATCTATGACAGATGTAACAAGAACTACCATAATTTCTCCGCTTGAAAATCCTCGCTTTATAAGCACGTGTCGCAAAAAGCCTTTCATAGTTACATCGTTAAAAGCTCGCAATTTAAAGCTTTTAAGCAACTTACGAATGGTAACTATAATTTCATCGGATTTTACATCCTCGATTAAGCAATTGTCGACAGGAACAATGTTGTGCGTAGAGGATTGATACACACCCGAAATTATTTCGCCACGGCGTTCGCCAAAAGCCGCCTGTACCTTGTTGCGGTAATGATAGGGATTTTCCATACCAATAATTTCGTTTACATGATGATATTTACCGAGCAGTTTAATAACCTTTACTTGTTTAAAGCTTAATTGTTTTTGATATGTTAAGTTCTGCAACTGACAACCGCCACATTTTTTACGAAGGGGACATTGTATTGTTGGCTCGTGGCAGTTGTTAGATTGTATTTTGATATGTTTATTGCTTTTGTTTTGCATATCAAACTCCTTTTGTAAAAAGCGCAACTGTTTCTACATGTGCGGTTCGTGGGAATAAATCCACAGGCGTATACTCTTGTAAAACGTATCCCAAGGTTTCTAAAATTTGGGTATCACGGGCAAGGGTGGCAACATCGCACGAAACATAAACTATACGTTCGGGAGAAAATCCGTTTGCAACCGTTTGAAGAAGAGACGGTTCGCACCCTTTTCGTGGCGGATCTAAAATCACGACATCCGCGGTAATGTTCTCGTTATTAAGTTGTTGAACCGCTTTGGCAGCGTCGCCACAGATAAACCGAGCGTTTGTAATGTTGTTTTCCTGGGCGTTTATATTTGCATCTTGTACGGCAGCAGGCACAACTTCGACACCTATAATACTTTTTGCAACGCTTGCCATCGAAAGTCCGATTGTTCCTGCGCCGCAATAAAGATCAAGAACGTTTTTATTGTTTGGACAGGCGTACTCCATTGCTTTTTGGTATAGTAATTCAGCCATATCGTGATTTACTTGATAAAAAGAGTGAGGAGATATTCTAAATTTTGTGTCGCAAAGGATGTCGGTTATGTATTCTTTGCCATAAATAACAATGTTGTTATCGCCTAAAACCACATTGGTTTTATTTGTGTTAATATTTATAATTACACTTTTTAAATTATTGCCAAGAGCATCTTTAAGTTCTTCTACAAGCTTTTCTTTATGTGGGATGTCGCTTCCGTTTATGACAATACAAACCATTAATTCGCTAGTTTGTTTACCCTGCCTGATATAAAAATGGCGCAGCAAACCGGAGTGGCTTTGTTCGTTGTATACGGGAATGTTATATTCCTTCACAAATTTAGTAAAAACCCGGCTTGCTATATCAAACTCGGTAGGATGTAACATACAATCTTTGCATGCGACAATTCGATGGGAGTTGCGCGAATAAAATCCTATTTCACCCTGCAAATCAACAGGATACATAGCCTTATTGCGGTATCTGTCGGGATTTGAATTGTATATTATATCTTTTGGATCTAAAGCAGTTTTTCCTATGCGATGCATAGTTTGCATTACGCGATTTTTCTTTATTTGTGTTTCGTGAATATAATCGATATGACGAAACACACATCCGCCGCAACGGGCAAATGTGTTACAGTCAACATTAATGCGATGCTGAGAAGGTGTTAATATTTTATTGCATTTGGCAAAAGCAAAATGTTTATTAACTTTTAAAATATGCGCTTCAATTTTGTCACCTACTGCAGTATTAGGAACAAAAATCGCCATTTTGTCAAACTTGCCAACTCCGTTACCCTCGTGAGTAACATCAACAATTTCAAGCTCTATAATATCGTTTTTTTTCATAATCATTTGTCAAAATTTGTAGTGTTTTGCGCAAGCGCGCCATCATCGAACAAGGAGTATCCTCTTCGACAATCATAACCAAACGTATCGTCGGAATTAAGGGGAATTTCGTTTATTATTACTGTTTCGTCGTCAAGCCAAACTACATCGGCGCGGTCTGTGCCGGTCTGCCAAAAAATATTGCGAGTGTCATCGGCCGTTGCTATTTCGCCTCTGATGGCAACACCGAGATTGTTTTTAACAATGTATATATTGATGGTTTTATTACCCAATGGGGATGAAACCGATTTTTCGAAGGCGCCCTTTGGTAGGTCGGAAATATTGGTAAAAAGATTCGACTTTACGGCGAAACCCAGTTCTAATACCATTATTATGGATGTAATAATATATAAAAATTTAAAAGCAAAATTTTTCATAAAAAACAACCTTTGTTACGATTATAGTCCGTCGGTGCTATAAAATGGGGTATTAATTGCATTAAAATGATCCACATCGCGATTATACGCCGTTATTGCAAAACGGCAATGCACGCCATATGACGTTATAAAATAAGGAAGAGTAAATACCAAAGGCGCAACGAAGCAGGAAAGTAAAATCCAACCAAAAAAACTTAGTATAAGACCAAAAAAATCGCCACCAGTTCTTTTGGATATTATAGCTGACATATTTATAGCCTCGGCGGGATCAATTTCGTCGTTGCTTACAAATATAAACGCCGACAAATAATATTTGAGCATAATAAAGACAAGCGCAACAACAGCTATAACGGCAAGTAGCGAGTTAAGTGTCCACAAATTGGATGCCCACACGGGTAACGAAACGTTTAGCATATCATATAAAAGCTCGCTTGAAAGGAGCCATACGATAATACAAGGCGAAAACACCAACAAAGAGTAAATAATAAGTTTTGCAAGTACGAAGCACGAAAAACGCAATGCGCGTTTGTACTGTTGTGTGTCGGAAAAGTATTTGAATATAATAAGCGCGCTATCTTTTTGTTCCCAAATTAAACGTCTGAAATAGTATATAAGTCCTAAAAATAACGGGAACAAAGCAAAAAGCACAATAGCAAAAAGCGCAACTAAATATCCCAATGCTTCTGCAAAAAACGAGACTAACGAAGCCAAAAGAACACCAATAAAGAAAATGAATAAAAACACAGAACAAACCGCACAAGACGGTAAAAATCTTTCCGACAAGGCTTGTTTTGCTGTTTTTTTAATGATCGGACTCGGCGCTAACAAAAGACCACTTCCTTGAAAAGTTGATTTTAAAAATTTTTTAATAAAATTACAATATGGTTAATTTGGCGTAGGCCGCCATAATTTTTTTGGTTCCTACGGTGTCAAAAGCGATTTCCAATAGAGTATCGCTACCCATAGGCGATACAGAAACAACAAAGCCCTCGCCAAATGTTTTATGCGATACACGCTGACCTGCTGCATACGTCACGTTTTGCGCAGATGGCGTCGGTTTTGCGGTGGCAGAATAACTACCAAACGAGGCAGAAGGTTTGGCGTGTGTGGTGTATGAAATCGGTTTTGTTGTCCGTGGGGTGTAAAATCCGTTGTCGTATCCAATGGAGTTACCAAACGAAATCTTGGGTGCTTTGGCCGACATATCGCAAAATTCATCTGGTATTTCCTTTAAAAAACGAGAAGGCAAATTGCGATTGGTAGAGCCAAACACCATCCTAGTTACTGCGTTGGTAATGGTCAAAAGGCGTTTTGCGCGGGTAATGGCAACGTACATTAGTCGACGTTCCTCCTCGATTTCACTAACACCTTCATATATAGATTGATTGCCGGGGAAAACACCTTCTTCAAGCCCTATAAGAAATACCTTTTCGAACTCAAGACCCTTTGCAGAGTGAATGGTCATAAGGGTTACTTTATCTTCAGTGTCATTCATAGAGTCGATATCACTAACCAAAGCGATTTCTTCCAAAAAATTGGAAAGGGTTGGCTCGTCGCTTTCGAGCTCATATTGTTTTACGTTATTAACAAGCTCGTCCACGTTTTGAAGTCTATCGGCATTTTTGGGGTCCGAATCGGTCATAAGACTTTGGCGATAACCGCTTTTTTCTAACACTTCGGTAAGAAGCTCGCTGATAGACACCTCATCAACCTTTGCGGTTATAGATTTAATCATATCGCAAAAATCTTTAAGTTTGCCAGCTGCTCGGGATAGCGGCGCAAACTGATCTGCGGAACTAAGCGTATTAAAAAGACTTAGATTTAGTTGATGAGCAATTTCGGTTGCGTGGTTAAGCGTGGTGTCGCCTATACCGCGTTTTGGTTCATTAATAATACGACGAAGGCGGATATCGTCGCTGTTGTTGTTTATAAGATTTAAGTATGCTAAAACATCACGAATTTCCTTTCGCTCATAGAATCGCATACCACCTATAACACGATAAGAAATACCGCTTCGAGCAAAGACATTTTCTATTGATGCCGATTGAGCGTTTATACGATAAAGCACGGCGTGATCTGAAAATTTTGAACCGTTTCGAACGCTATCGAGAATTTTGTCTGCAACATAGCGAGCTTCATCTCGTTCGTCGGCGGCAGTATAAAGCCGTATAAGTTCTCCGTCGCCTTTATCGGTCCAAAGATTCTTACCTTTTCGACCGCGATTATTGGCAATTACTGCGTTTGCTGCGTTTAAAATATTGCCTACGGAACGATAGTTTTGTTCAAGGCGAATAATTTTGGCATTTTCGTAGTCATCTTCGAAATTTAAAATGTTTTCAATGGTTGCGCCTCGGAAACGATAAATACTTTGATCGTCATCGCCAACAACACACAGATTTCCGTGCACGCTTGATAGAAGATGTATCAGTTCATATTGTGCGTGATTAGTGTCCTGATATTCATCCACCATTATGTATTTAAATTTACTTGAATAGTGTTCTAAAATATCTTGATTTTCTTTGAAAAGTGTTACGGTATGATTAATCATATCATCAAAATCCATGGCATCGGCAGATTTTAGTCTGTTTTGGTAAATTCCGTATATCTTGGCAATGGTTTGCTGACGATAATCATGTTCGACAGTTTCTTTGAATTCTTGCGGAGAAATCAAGGAATCTTTGGCGGAAGATATTGCAGAAATTACAGAACGCACGGGAAACATTTTCTCGTCAATAGCGTTATCCTTCATAATATTTTTAATAAGTCGCTTTTGATCGTCGGTATCATATACAGTGAAATGCGAAGTGAATCCAAGTCTGTCTGCGTTCATACGTAAAATTTTACCGCAAATGCTATGAAACGTACCCGCCCAAATACTTTCGCCGCCTTCGCCAAGCTTGGTGTTTATACGTTCTTTAAGTTCGTTGGCAGCCTTGTTGGTAAATGTTATTGCAAGTATTTCCCAAGGACGAGGTGCCGACACCGAAAACGTTTGAGATGATAAGCGGTCGATCTTTCCGCTCAGGTAGTCCTGAGCCATCAAAATATCATCATTGGTGAAGGATGGTACGAAATGACTATTGTAAGCATCGCCATATTTTACAAGATTGGCAATACGATTTACAAGCACGGTAGTTTTGCCGCTGCCGGCACCGGCTAACACCAAAACAGCACCGTTTGTTGTGGTAACGGCTTCGAATTGGCGTTCGTTCATATTTCCAAAATCTTTTTTTATAAGTTGTTTTCTAAGAGAGATAAAATTTTCTGTCATAATGGTCCCTATTTTTTTGTTTGCACGTAATGAAATTTGGCTGTTTGACGCAAAAGTTCTGCGTGAGAATCGGTGTGAGCAACCATAACAAGCGGCTTGGTTAAATCAAGACTGAAAATGCCCATTATGGATTTAGCGTTAACGACATATTTGCCCGAAAGCAATTCGATATCGTAAGGTTTTTCGTTTGCAATATCAACAAAGGTTTTAACCGAATCAAAATTTTTTAAGATAATAGTTTTTTCAAGCATATTTTTACATCCTTTTAGTGATGGAATGATGTTTATGTTGCAAAAAATATATAAAATAATTTTTACAACACAGAGCCGGCTTTTATCGGCTTTGTCGAGAAATTTAATCAAATTTTCTATGTTAGATAATTATTATAAAACATAAAGTCCTGAATCTAACAATGCAAATTCAAATTTACCTGATTTCACATAAGAACGCACAGGTTCTTCAAAACGGTAGAGCTCGTCCACCGAATAGTTTTCCAAGTCAACCTTAATAATATTGTTTGCGCTGCCGCTCGAAACATATGCAAAATTGTCGATTATACATATTCCGCAAGGGTTATCAAAGGGAGAGTTTTTACCTCCGATACGAAGTTCTGCTCGTAGGGTATTTATGTTAAAGCGTATTAAAACATTTGTGTCAGCAAAGGACGCCCAAATGCTATTTTTGTAAAACGCAATTCCCGAGGGCACCTGATCGCGATATTTTAATTCACCGGCAATGTTTATCATTCCGTCAGGATCAACAAAAAATGCCTGTCCGTTGTCAGCGCATAAAAACAACCTACCATTCGGTAAAATTAAGGATTTTACCGAAACAAAATTACGGCATAGTTGTGTTGCGGTTAAATAATTACTACCAAATTTTATATTCCAATATATATTTTCACTAACGTCGGTAAGCAAAGAATTTTCAAAAGAAAGCATCTTGTACCACACAATATCGCCTTGGTCTACAACGGCTTTTTGGTATGGAAAGATAATACCGTCGGACTTTGGTAGTACCTCATAAATTTTGCCATCAAATATTTTTTTCACGTGTTTCAGTCCCTTTAATCTATCTTTAGTGCGCCGTCATCAAGCATACTTTGAACGGCAAGCAATACGCCGGTTTTGGCGCTATGGAAATTGAGTCCACCCTGCATCCAAGCGGCATAGGGAGGTCTTAACGGCGCGTCGGCAGAAAGCTCTATGGAAGAGCCTAATGTAAAGGCGCCGGCTGCCATAATTACCTGATCGTCATAACCGGGCATATCGGAAGGCTCGGGTTTAACAAAAGAATCTACGGGAGCGCCCGATTGCATACCGCGACAAAAGGCAATTAAAGCTTCCGGGGTATTAAGTATTACGCTTTGTATAATATCGCCTCGTTTTTCGTCTACGGTGGGGCTTACAGTATATCCTAAGTTTTCGAGCAAAGCAGAAGCGAACACGGCTGTTTTTAATGCTTCGCCGGTTACGTGAGGCGCAGCAAAAAGGCCCATGTAAAGTTCGCGATTATGACCTAGCGATGCGCCGACTTCTCGACCGACACCCGGTGCGGTCATACGACCTGCGCACATTTCAACATACTTAGATTTGCCTGCGATATAGCCGCCTGTAGGAGCGATGCCGCCACCTGCGTTTTTTATAAGGGAGCCTGCCATAATATCGGCGCCGACTTCGGTGGGCTCGCATTTTTCAACAAATTCACCATAGCAGTTATCCACCATAATAACGGTGTCGGGGGAAACTTCTCGTACTGTGTTACAAAGCTCTTCGATTTTATCGATCGTAAGGCTGGGGCGTAGACTATACCCGCGCGAGCGTTGTATATAAGCCATTTTATATTCGTTTTGTGAAAGGGTCTTGCGAATGGCGTCGATATCAGGAGTTCCGTCCTCTAACAAATCTACTTGATGATATTCTACACCAAAATCTGCGAGCGAACCATCGACGCGGCCTTCAAATCCAAAAACACCTATTATTGTGTCGTATGGTCTGCCGGTAAGCACTAAAACTTTATCTCCCGGTCGCAAAATGCCAAAAAGCGCAACGGTGAGAGTGTGCGTACCCGATGCAAAAGAGTGGCGAACAATCGCATCTTCTGCGCCCATGCAATCGGCAAACACTTGATCTAACGTGTCGCGTCCGATGTCACCGTAACCGTAACCGGTAGATGTTCCAAGATGCATTTCGCTGACTCTGTTTTTTATAAAAGCATTAAGCACCTTTGTTTGATTATATTCAGTAATACTATCTACTCTGTCAAAGCTTTGTTTTGCTTTTGTTTCAGCCAAAAGACAAATATCTTCTAATTTGTCATTAAATTTAAAATAATTCAAGAACTTTTCCTCCAATAACCTGCGTTATAACAGTGTTTAAAATTGTTTTTTAAATAAAAGGCAGCAATTTCTTTTTCGCAAACAGCAACTGCGGGGCAGGAGTATTGCGCAAGAAGTCCCAAAAGCGCCGTGCTGCCCATACCCTTTTTGTGAGATGCAACACCGTTTACAAGCACGTTGTGTCCATCGGAAATACCTACGGCAGCGCAAATATCTTTTAAGACAAAGTAATTAAGGGAAGCGCGATTGAGTTTGTGGCAAAAATCCACCGCAAAATATTCGTATGGCGGCAGCTCTAAACCTTTTACATTAAGAAGTTTATATATTTCGCTGCTGTTGGCTGTTTGTGAGGGTATGTCACATTTAAAAACATGCTTGCTTGTCATAACACAAACAAGATGAAAATCATCACCAAACAGTTGTGACATAGTTTTGCTGTCCGAAAATACAGAAGACGGGGAAATAACGTTTATAAATTCCCGAAGTTCTTCGGTGTTTGCGTTATTGTTGTAGATAGTAACATCTCCGTCAAGCATAGAGATTATAGCTTTATTATCGTCCTGCGTCCAAAAAAGTGCTATATCACGGTATAATTTGTAGTTGCAGTTGATTTTTATAATCTCGGCACGCGGTAAAGTGACGATTGGTATTTTGTCTACGAGAGAAATCATATGTTATCACTCGCAATTTTGTTTATCATATGTTTTGCAAGGTCACGTACTGCAAAAACATCACGCATATCGCAAGTGGAGCCTGCGGTATGAATGTAGCGGCAAGGCACCGACAGCGCTACCGTGCGTACGCCGCTGCCGCTTAAATGAATTGCGCCTGCGTTGTTGCCGCCGGCAACGGCGCACTTGCTTTGCGCTTTAATTCCACTATTTAAAGCGGCATTATAATATGCTCTATCATAGGCGGTTGCGCCATCCATAAAGGACACAACGGCGCCTTCGCCTTGACAACAAACCTTTTTGTTCTCAGCAACACCCGCTACATCGGCAGCGGTAGTACCGTCAACAACAATGGCAGCATCAGGTTTTACCGAAAAGGCTACAACCTTGGCGCCGCGAAGACCAATCTCTTCTTGGGTGGAGAAACTAGCATAAAAATCATAGTCAGCATCTTGCTGTAATAAATTTATTAACACTGCGCATCCTACGCGATCATCAAGTGCTTTGGAAAGCACCTTGTCGCCAACAACGTTAAATTCGCTGCACATAATTCCGCAGTCGCCGACACTTACCAGTTTTTCGGCCTGATCTTTGGTTGTTGCGCCCAAGTCGATATAAAGATTATCGGCGTCCGGTAGTTTTTTGCGTTCATCACCTTCGCAAAGATGTATAGGCTTGCCGCCGATTACGCCCGGTGTTTTGCCGTTTATAAGCACACGACGAAACATAAGGGCAGTGGTATCTATGCCACCCACGGTTTTAAAACGCAAAAAGCCATCGGCATCGATGTGTGTAATAATAAAACCTACTTCGTCAAGATGCGCATCTATCAAGACTTTTTTTGATGCAGGGCAAGATCCCTTTTTAAATGCGATAATATTACCCAAATTATCAATTTGGTATTCGCAAAAATCTTTAATTTGTGAAACTACAAAATCGCGCACTAAAACTTCGTCGCCCGAAGTTCCATCGCAAAGGCAAAGTTGTTTTAAAAGCTCTTTCATTATGCGTTACCTCCTAAAATATATTTTTCGAGAAGGTCACAAACGTGTTCTATATCTTTTAAATCAATAACCTCAACGTCAGTGTGCATATTGCGAAGAGGGATTGAAACAAGTCCGGTTTTAACGCCGCTCCTTGAAACAGATACAACATCACCGTTGGTACCGGTTCGTCCGCCCATAACTTCGGTTTGATGCGGTAGGCCGTTGGCTTTTGCCACGGCAATTAATTCTTGTGATGTTTTCTTATCAAGAATGGGTGAAATACCAATCATAGCACCGCCACCAAGCTTTCCGCAGTCACTAGACGGAACATCGGGAGCGTCTGCGAAAGAGACGTCGAGCACAATTGCTTTGTCTGGAGCAACGTCAAACGAAGTGGTTATAGCGCCTCTGTTTCCCAGTTCCTCCATATCGGTAAATGCAAAAACAATATTATAAGGAAGGATTTTACCGTACAATCTTTCGGCAAGCATTAAAAGGCAAAGTACGCCTGCGCGATTGTCAAAGCTCTTTCCTGCAACACGGGTACCATTCAAAGAAAGGGATTCGGTTTTAAATGTAACAAAATCGCCCACAGAAATTAATTGTTTTGCTTTTTTGCCCAAAAGAGAATCGATTTTTAATGTTGAGATATCGTCGTACTCTTTTGGTCCACCAAGATGCGGAGGGGTGGCGCAAAACACACCGGTGATTTTTTCTTTTCCGTGTATGGTAACCGATTTTGCCGGAAGCATACGCAAATCAATACCGCCACAGTTTTTTACGGTCAGAAAACCATCGTTGTCAATATCGGTTACAACAAAGCCAACCTCGTCTATATGCGCTTCAAGCAAAAGGGTATAATCGGCAACGCCTGCCATTTTACCAATAACGTTTATGCCGCTTCGTGAAGTATTAGCATATTTTGAAAGAATTTGAGAGGCGGTTTCGCTAGCCTCGGTTATATTGCCTATGCTTACGGCATCGGCAATTTTAAATAAAATTTCTTTTATATTCATCAAAGTTCATTCACCAATTGTTTAAAATGATTTCCGCGCGCTACAAAGTTAGGGTATTTATCAAAACTTGCACACGCAGGAGAAAGTGTTACTACATCACCTGAAACGGCTGTTTTGTGAGCATCGATAACAGCATCAGCAATGTCGTTTACTCGTATTATTTGTGGATGGCCTGAATATTTATCATATTCCCGCAAGCATTTTTCAATTTTATCGGCGGTATCACCGCAAAGATATAAGGTTTTTACCTTTTCTACAACGTATGGAATCATTGGTTCAAAAGGAATATGCTTGTCATAGCCGCCTGCTATTAAAATAACCTTTTGATTAAACGCTTTAAGACCTGCAATGGTTCTGGTAGGACTAGAAGCGATGGAATCGTTATAGTACTTAACACCGTTTATCTCGCGCACAAATTCTATACGGTGTTCAACTCCGCCGAATTCGCGAGCAACTTTATTAATATTATCTACACCCACATAACCCCAAACGGCAGCAATAGCGGTAAGATAGTTTTCTACATTATGATCTCCCAAAATTCGAATATCCTTACGGTCTATAACGGGAACATCTATGCCTCGATATGCCATATGCAAAATGCCGCGGTCGTCAAGCCATGCGCCGTTGTTGAGTCGGCGTGTCATACTAAATCCGAGACTTTGACCGCGAACATCACTGCGAAAATCTTCGGTTATATCGTTGTCGCGATTAAGCACGGTGCGAGAAAAGGCGTTTTGATGAAGCAAAATGTTCTTTTTTGCTTGAACATATTCGTCCATATCCTTGTGTACGTCAAGATGGTTTGGAGCCACGTTGGTAACCACCGCAACATCAGGACTTTTTCGCATAGAAATAAGTTGGAAAGAAGAAAGTTCTGCCACAACAAAATCATCAGCAGTAATATTTTCAATTTCGGGAAGAAGAGGCGAGCCGATGTTGCCGCCAACAAACACTCGCTTTCCCTCGGCTTCAAGCATTTTTGCAATAAGTGTAGTAGTGGTGGTTTTGCCGTCGGAGCCTGTTACCGCAAATATAGTAGCTGGGCAAAGGTCAAAAAACACTTCCATTTCGCTGGTTACCGCAATTCCGCGTTTGCGGGCATGCTCAAGTTCAGGAAGATGAAAATTCATACCGGGTGTACGGAAAATAATATCTACTTCCAAATTTTCTAAGTAGCCGTCTCCAAGCTTAAGTTCTGCGCCTGCGGCTTCTAATTCGTCGGCAACTGCGCCTATAAGTTCACGTTCTCGACGGTCGCACGCTATAACACGTGCGCCTTGCTTTAAGAAGTTTAAAATAAGCGGGGTGTTGCTGTCGCCTATACCGCACATTGCGATTTTTTTACCTTTTAATTGACTAAAAAACTGCTTAAAATCCATGAAGTAATCCTCCGAAAATAGTTTTAGATTTAGGTGGTTTTGATTAATCGTCACCGTACATATCTATGGTGGGTTCAAAACCTTTGTATTCGATGTACTCTTCAAGCGTTAGTCCAAGACTGTTTATTTCCTTTGCGTTGTTTATGCCGACAAAACGCCAATGCCATGACTCGTATATAACGCCGGTTATGTGTTGTTTGTCTTTAGGATAGCGAAGAATAAATCCATAATCTTCGGCGTTTTCGCACATCCACTCGTACATAGGTGTGTTTTCGAAAGTGTCCTCTGCCATATTGAAATCAGCGCAAAGACCGGTATTGTGTTCGCTGGTTCCGGGCCTTGCTACAACGGTAGCAGCCTTGGCTTCGTCGCCCCCTACGCGTGCAACCTGATTTTTAAAAAGTCCTTCTTGTACAGAGTAACTGCGGAAGGGAGAGAGCACACGCAGATCAACTCCATCTGCTTGTGCAGCAGCTACCATAGCAGTAATATAAGGATAAACATCCTTATGTATTTTTGTTCGGTAGTTGTTATTGCGATATATAGGGTCGATTTCTACAAGGTATTCAACAACCTTTGAATCGTATTCTTCGGGGAGTGGATTTTCCCCGTTTGTGAGCAGCAATCTGCTAAAACTTGCATCAAGCTGTGTACCGGTAGGTGCGATATACACATCCGGAATGGAAGATTCTTGGCTCTCTGCTTGAGATGACAATGTGTCGTCTTCGATTTCGATTTCGATTTCAGATGTAGATGTATCCGAAGTCGTAGAGCTTGTTAAAGAAGAATTTGTTAGAGAAGAGTTTTCAGAGCTGATTGTGTCTGATGAAAAATTTTTGCTATGTTTAATTGTGGCAACAATTACAAATATAAGTGCTATAATCGTAGCGAACAAGGCTACCACAAGAGAAACAAAGATCCTGCGACGAATAATCGCTTTTTTACGTTTATTGGTCATTATTAATCCTCTTTTACATTAGTTTGTTTCTAACATTGTTTTTTAAAAAAATAATGTTTATTCGTCAAGCTTAAGTACAGCCATAAATGCATCCTTAGGCACTTCTACCGATCCTAATTTGCGCATCTTCTTTTTGCCTTCTTTTTGCTTTTCCAAGAGTTTCTTTTTACGTGTTATGTCACCGCCGTAGCATTTAGCGAGCACGTCTTTGCGCATAGCCTTTACAGTTTCACGCGCAATTATTTTGCCTCCAACCGCCACTTGTACGGGAACTTCAAATAACTGTCTTGGAATATATTCTTTTAATTTTTCAGCAATCCTTCGTGCGCGAGCATATGAGTTTGATGTGTGTACGATAAACGAGAGCGCGTCAACAGTATCGCCTGCGAGCATAACGTCTAGCTTCACAAGATTTGATTTTTGATAACCGGCAGGTTCATAATCGTAACTGGCGTAACCTTTGGTGCGGCTTTTAAGAGCGTCAAAAAAATCATAAACTATTTCGCCCATTGGCAATACATAGTGAATATCCACGCGGTCGCCCATGTAGATCATACCTTTATAATCGCCACGGCGTTCTTCACAAAGCTGCATTATGGTACCCACGTAGTCGCTAGGGGAATAAATATGCACGTTTGCAACAGGTTCCAACGCTTCGGAAATAACGGCAGGATCGGGATAGTTTGTTGGGTTATCAACAAAAATTCTTTCGCCGTTGGTGAGTGCAAATTCATACTGTACGCTGGGCGCGGTTGTAATTATATCAAGATTGTATTCACGCTCAAGACGCTCTTCTAAAATTTCCATATGCAAAAGACCCAAGAAACCACAACGGAAGCCAAAACCTAACGCTTGTGAGGTTTCGGGTTCGAAAAGAAGCGAAGCATCGTTAAGCTGTAGTTTTTCAAGCGCCTCGCGAAGATCGGGATATTTCGCGCCGTCGGCAGGGTATATACCACAGAACACAACCGGTTTTGCCGCACGATAACCGGGAAGTGCCTCGTCGGCAGGGCGGTCAGCGTGAGTTATGGTATCGCCGACACGAGCTTCGCTTACGGTCTTAATAGATGCCGCAAGGTAGCCAACTTCGCCGGCTTCAAGTGTATCACAGGTTTCATAATGTGTGGCGCGTTTGCGACCAAGCTCTACAATGTCAAACTCGGCGCCCGTGGCCATCATTTTTATAGTGTCACCCGATTTAATGCTACCAGATACAACTCGAAAATATACAATAACGCCCTTGTAAGGGTCGTAGTATGAGTCGAAAATAAGCGCCTTTAAAGGAGCGTCGCGATCGCCTTTTGGAGCGGGAACGCCCTCAACAATAGTTTCTAACACTTGCTCAACATTTATGCCCGTTTTAGCGGAAATGAGGGGAGCTTCATCGGCGGGAATGCCAATGATATCCTCAATTTCGTTTTTTATTCTGTCAGGTTCGGCAGAGGGCAGATCAATTTTGTTGATTACGGGCAAAATTTCAAGGCCGTGATCGACTGCTAAATATGTATTAGCAAGCGTTTGCGCCTCGATGCCCTGAGAAGCATCGACTACAAGAATTGCACCTTCACAAGCGGCGAGCGAACGCGAAACCTCGTAATTAAAGTCAACGTGTCCGGGAGTATCAATAAGGTTAAGTTCGTATTCTTTACCATCTTTTGCGGTATAGTAAAGCGTTACAGCGTGGGCTTTTATAGTGATGCCGCGCTCGCGCTCTAAATCCATACTGTCAAGTATTTGTTCTTCCATATCTCGCTCAGCTACCGATTGAGTAAGCTCAAGCAAGCGATCGGCAAGCGTAGACTTACCGTGGTCTATGTGTGCAACTATACAAAAATTTCTAATGTTTTCAAGTGGAAATGACAAAGTAAATTTCTCCTTATATTATATATAATTATACATAATGCATTATAACATAGAGCTTCGTGAATTTCAAGGAATAGTTACCACAATTTAAAGTTTTTTCACAACTTGATACGATACAAAAGAAAAACCCCCACATCTTTCATCTGTGGGGGTTTTATATTAATGATTCATTTATTAAATTTATCTCATTTGTGCCATAAGCACAAGATTATAATTGAATTTTTAACTGTACATCGGACTCACCGTCTGTAAAATAGTTTTTTGAGATTAAACTAACTAAACTTTCGGACTCATTCCTTTACAAAATTATAGTTTTGAGTTACAAATTAATTAAACCTTTGGACTCAATCCTTTACATTTTATAGTTGTCGGGTTTACAGGATTACCTGTACATCGGACTCACGCCTTTCAATTTATTTTTTTGAAATTGCTGGTGGAGTTTCCCTCATAGCGTTTTACCGCTCCTTTCTTTTCTCTACGTCTACATTATAAGCAATTATTAACAATTTGTCAAGCAAAAGTTAATAACTTTTATGTATTTTGTATAAAAAATCAAAAAAACCTGTTTATTTATTGCTTTTTGCACAAAAGAATAACTGTTCTATTGACTAAACAATAAATTTGGGGTAAAATAGATATGTTAGTTTGGCTTTTAAGGAGGAATAATATAATGAGCGAAATAAATAAAAACGAAGAATATAATCCGGATCTTATTACGTTGAGTGATGACGAAGGCAAAGAGTATACTTTTGAAGTTTTGGATGCTATCGAAACCGATACAGCTAGATATTTAGCGCTTTTGCCACAGTATGCGGATCCGCAGGCAATGCTTGATGATTCGGGCGAACTTGTAATAGTTAAGGTTGGCGAAGAAAACGGTGAAGAATTTTTCTATGAAATAGAAGACGACGATGAGTACGAAACCGTTGCGGACGCATTTGTAGACCGCCTTCAAGACCTGTTTGAAATTGACGAGAAGTAAGCGGCAACTCGTTGGCGCTTACTAATGGAAGGTTGAAAATTATTGTGCGCCTTTGGCACGGATATATAAGTTTCAACTTTCAATTATTAATTACCACGTTCTGCCTTGTGCGTGTATCTTGGCTTATATAACCCTACAAGATAACAAAAAGGGATTTCTGCTCAGACGGCGGGCTTGCAGACCTCCCGCGGCGGTGCCGAGTTCGGAAGAAGGGAGCGCGAAACCGTTTGGCGAAAACCCACCTGAAATTAAGTACAGGTTATCATCAAGCCGTTACGGCAAGGCGGAACGAAAGAATTTTTAGTATTTTAGCAAAAATTTCTTGACTTATCATAAAATTGCGATATAATATGTATTGCTCAATTAAACATTGGGGAATTGTGTAACGGTAGCACGACAGACTCTGACTCTGTTTGTTGGGGTTCGAATCCCTATTCCCCAGCCAATTAAAAAAGGAACCAGTCCGTAAAGATTGGTTCCTTTTTGATTATCTTGTATTTGTTCAGGGATTCGAACAAGGGCGGTTTGCCGTTTTTAAAAATTTTTCCTTGCAAATAGTGTAACTATATATTATAATGATTACAATTAATTTTAGGAGGAAATCAAAATGAAAAAAATTATTTCAGTCTTATTGGTGTTGGCTTTAGCATTTTCGCTTGTAGCTTGTGGCACAGCTGACACAACATCTAAATCAGAAGTTAAAAAGGTTTCTATGACAATGGGTACCGGTAGTCCTACAGGTACATATTACGCATACGGCGGTGTTCTTGGTCAGTATATCCAAAATAACACTCACGTTACTGTTAAACCTGTATCAACGGGCGGTTCTAAGGATAATATCCAAGGCGTAGATATCGGTGACTATCAGTTGGGTACGGTTCAATCTGACGTTATGGATTATGCATGGAACGGTACTCGTTCATTCGAAGAAGACGGTCAGATTAACACCTTCCGTACAGTTGCTGGTCTTTATGCAGAAGCGGTTCAACTCGTTACTACAAATCCTGATATTAAATCGGTTGCAGATCTTAAGGGTAAAAAAGTTTCGATAGGCGCTCCGGGCTCAGGTGTTTACTTTAACGCTATGGACGCTCTTACCGCTGCAGGACTTACCGAAGAAGATATTAAACCTCAGTATCAAAATTTCGACGAAAGCGCAGACGCCCTTAAAGACGGAAAAATTGACGCTGCATTTATAGTTGCTGGCGCACCAACACCTGCAATTACCGAGCTTTGCATGACAAACGCAAACACACGTATTGTTCCTATTGATGGCGAAATTGCTGAAAAACTCATGAAGGAAAACACCTTCTATTCAGTATACAAAATCCCAGCTAACACATATGAGAATCAAACAGAAGACATATTAACCGTTACTGTTAAGGCTACATTGATAGTAAGCGCAGATGCAAGCGAAGATGATGTTTACGCTCTTACCGCAGCAATTTTTGACAATGTTGATGCTATTTCTGCAGAACACGCTAAGGGCGCTGAACTCTCTATCGAGAACGCGACAGAGGGTCTTACCGTTCCTTTCCATCCGGGCGCTGCTAAGTACTTTAAAGAAAAGGGTATAGATGTTGCTACAAAGTAATTAGCAATTCTTAATTTTTAATAAGCCAAAATAGCTGCGGCTTAACGGTCGCAGCTATAAAATTTTTGTGAAAGGAAGTCTAAAGTTGTTTTTTTCTAAAAAGGAAAATGCCAAAGAACCAGAAAGCATGGATTTGGACGCGGTAATGAAAAAATTTGACCGTGAATCCAACACGCGAGTATGGGAGGGTACACCCAAAATTATAGTAAACAGTATACTTGCGATCTTTTCTATCTTTTGTATATATGTAACGTTTTTTGCGACGTGGCTTGACACAGTAAGACTTTCCAGTTTTATGGGCTGTATAGTTTTTGTGGGATTTTTAGTGTTTCCTGCAAAAAAAGGTACGCAAAAGACCAACTTCATTCCGTGGTATGATTTTATTTTGTTAGTTATAGGCTCTGGCTCCTTCTTTTATCATACCATAAACGCAATGACAATTATTAATCAGGGTAGCAAATATGAGCTACATCAAATAATAATCGGTATTATTGGTGTTCTTTGTTTGTTGGAGTTATGCCGTAGATGTGTGGGCATTCCGATTATAATTGTTGCTGTTGGATTTATGGTTTACGCATTAGGTTGGGGACTTACAAATCCTGATATGTGGCGCAGAGTAGAGGGCTTTATAGGCAAAGTGTTTTACACAACAACCGCAGGCGTTTTGTCTACACCGGTTAATACTTGTGCTAAGTTTATAGCCATATTTATTATTTTTGGCGCTTTTCTTGAAAGAACGGGAATTGCCGATTTCTTTATCAAAATTTCCAATTCTGTAGTAGGTAAATTTTCGGGCGGTCCTGCAAAGGTTGCGGTTGTGGCCAGCGCATTTGAAGGTATGGTTTCGGGTTCTTCGGTTGCCAATACCGTAGGCTCCGGCTCGGTAACCATTCCTCTCATGAAAAAGACAGGATATAAGCCCGAGTTTGCAGCCGCTGCTGAGGCCGCCGCGTCTACTGGCGGACAGATTATGCCGCCAATTATGGGTGCGGCAGCGTTTCTAATGGCCGAAAACATTGGCGTGCCTTACAGCAATCTTGTTATTCGTGCAATTTTGCCGGCAGTTCTTTACTTTTTAGGTGTATTTATTACGGTTCATCTTGAAGCGAAAAAAGAAGGGCTTCGAGGTCTTACCAAAGATGAACTCCCAAGATTTTTACCCCTTTTGAAAAAGACATATCTTTTATTACCACTTATAATTCTTATAGTGCTTGTTGGTTCCGGCTCTCGTTCGATTGCGTTTGCCGCAGCAATTGCAATTGTTGCCGCTATTGTCGTAGGTCTTCTTAACAAAGATGACCGCATTACGCCAAAACGCATTTGGGAAGCATTGGCTGCGGGTGGTCAGGGTATGATTACCGTTGCAGTTGCATGCGGTGTAGCAGGTATTATTGCCGGTACGATTACTATGACCGGTCTTGCAAATGTGCTTATTAACGGAATTGTAGCCCTTGCAGGAGAATATGTTATAATCGCGCTTTTCCTTACGATGCTTTGTTGTATTGTTTTGGGCATGGGTGTTCCCACCACCGCAAACTATTGCATTATGGCGGCAACCTGTGCACCAATACTTATAAAGATGGGAGTGCCCGATATTGCGGCACACTTCTTTGTTTTCTACTTCGGTATTGTGGCAGACCTTACACCACCCGTAGCGTTAGCTGCGTATGCCGGCGCTGCAATTGCGGGTGCAAATCCGATGAAAACGGCGCTTAACGCGACAAAATTGGCAGCCGGTGCATTTATAATTCCATATATATTTGCGCTTAGTCCGAATATGTTATTTATAGATGCTACCGCTATTGATGTTATACTTATCTGTACTACATCGATAATAGGTATGTTTGCGGTATCGGCATCTCTTGAAGGATATTTGCTAAGCAATATGAAATGGTATGAGCGAATAGCAAGTCTGGTTGGCGGCTTGATGCTTATATATCCGGGATTAAAAACCGATGCTATAGGTCTGGGTGTTTTAGGGGTAGTAATGACCATACAGTTACTAACCAAAAAAGAAAAAACACAATTACAAACAGAATAAAGAAAAAAGCGCTTCATTATGTTATGAAGCGCTTTTTAATCGTTTAAGTCAAGAAAAAATCCTTGCTTTCTTCCAAAAAAGTTTTTTTCCTGATTGGGTAATATCGCAAATATTTTGTTTGATTTGTAAAGTATTGCAAAAACTATGTTTTTATCGTGATTTTGCATTAAGTCTTTTTTGACCTTTTTGTAAAGAGTGTCCTTAATTTTAAGAACATCGGGGATATCCTTTCCGGCGCCGCAGCAAAGAAGATCGCAAACAATTTTTTCGCGCAAAAGTTCGCCGTCACACCTATCTTTAAAAAATTCAAAAAGTTTTTGGGTGTAGAGTGATAAGCTGAGCTTGTTACCTTTTATACTATTTCCAAATTCAAAAAAGACATCGAACGGTTGTAAGCCGACATCACTTATTAAATAGTCAAGCGTCAGTAAAAATCTGCCGCTGTTGTAAAGTCTTTCGAGCGCATCCTCGCAGTTTTTTAAAGCCAAAACCTCTTTTTCTGAAAGCCACGGAGTGCTTATTACTTCATAAGGCGGTTTGGAATTAAAGTGGCAGGGATATTTTTCGGGATTTTCGCGCATATCTGACCCGTAAAGCAATTTTAAAAAACCCATTTGCAGCATATGTGCGTGTAGACCGTACCCAATATTAAAACTATTTTTAAAGCTGTTAATATCCTCGCCCGTAAGTCCTGCAATAAGATCGATATGTATATGCATATTTTCAAAACCTAAAAGCGTTTTAATGTTTTTAATGAGCTTTTTGGTGTTGGTTTTTCGATTAATAGTCTCAAGTGTGTGCTCGTTAAATGATTGCATACCGATTTCAAGTTGTACGGCGTGCGGTGGAAAGAGGGACAATATTTTTAAGGTATCTTCGCGTAAAATATCACCGGCAATTTCAAAATGAAAGCACACTCCCGCGGGGATAGTTGTTCCGTAATTATCCTTAATAAAATTCAGTATCTCGTTTGCGCGGTCGGCGTTTGCGTTAAATGTACGGTCAACAAATTTAATGGTTTTAGTACCGCTGTTAGCCAGTAAAAGAATGTTTTTCTTAACAACATCCATATCGAAATATCGTAGTTTGCTGCATCTGCCCGAAAGACAAAACGCACATCTGTACGGGCAACCGCGAGAGGTTTCGATGTAACAGATTCTGTTTTGTAAATTATCAAAAAATTCCTGACAATACGGGTTTGGTGGTGTAATGTTGTATTCCTTTTCGGAGTTAAATAAAATCAAACCCTTTTGGCGGTAGGTAAGGCCGTCAACGCAGGCAAAATCGGATGGCGAATCAAGGGCGTCTAATAGCTTTGGTAGATTGAATTCTCCTTCTCCCGACAACACAAAATCTATGAAATCATATTTTTCCAGTATCAATTGCGTGCAGTAGGCAACCTCGGGGCCACCCAAAACAATTTTAGCGGCGGTTTTTTCTTTTAGTTTTTGACAAATATAAAGCGTTTGCTCTATATTCCAAATGTAGCAAGAAAACGCATATACATCGGCGTGCGGTATGTTTTTTATGCAATCGTCAAGCTCGGCGTTTATTGTGCTTTCAAAAACCGATGCGTCAACATCTTTTTTACAAAACTTACGCACTGCGGCAAGCAAACACCACGGAGCTAACGATGCGTGAATATATTTTGAGTTTAGGCACCCTATCACAATTTTCACAATTTCACCACCTATTGTTTTTGATTATTATACTTGATGTGAATTGATTTCTCAACAAAAAAATATATAAAACATATATGCCTAAAAATAAACAAAGCAGTCGCACAAAAGTTCTTGCCGAATTGTACAAATAAAAATACACAAACACTAATATTTTATATATCTTTTAGATTGACAAAAATTATATATAATATTATAATACAATTGTAAAATAAAACTTTTACATAACTGACGGACATAGTGCCTTGACACAAAGAAAATGTAAAAGATTTTGTGCAAATAACTTTGGCAAGTCAGTTTTAAAAGACTGATTTGTCTTGTTTTTTATGTATTTATACTTTTTAAAGGAGATTATATATGACACACGAAAATTGGAATGGATTTAAAGGCGGCGTATGGCAGAATGAAATCAACGTTCGTGATTTTATTCAGACCAATTACACAGAGTATACCGGCGACGCATCTTTTTTGTCCGATGCTACAGAACGTACAAAATCACTTATGAAAAAGGTGGAGGGGCTTTTTGCTCTTGAACGCCAGTTTGGCGGTGTGTTGGATATTGATACCGCAACTGTTTCTTCGCTTACAACATTTTCTCCGGGTTATATTGATAAAGAAAACGAAATTATTGTAGGTATGCAAACAAACCGCCCGCTAAAACGTGGTGTTAGCCCATTTGGCGGTATACGTATGGCGCGTCAAGCATGTGAAGCATACGGTTACAAGCTTTCCGAAACTATTGAGGACGAGTTTAGATTCAGAACCACACACAACGAAGGTGTGTTCCGCGCATATACCGATGAAATGCGTTTGGCACGACGTTGCCACGTTATCACCGGTTTGCCTGATGCATACGGTCGAGGACGTATTATAGGAGACTATCGTCGTGTGGCACTTTACGGCGTTGACCAACTCATAGAAGAAAAGAAAAAAGACAAAGCTGCAATGGCTGAAAAACCATTTAATGCCGAAAACATTAAAATAAGTAGCGAGCTTTTTAAACAAATCAATTTTTTAGGCAAGCTTAAGGACATGGCAGCTATGTATGGCTATGATATAAGTGAGCCTGCACGTGATTCGCGCGAGGCGGTACAGTGGACATATTTTGCATATCTTGCCGCTATTAAAGAGCAAAATGGCGCTGCTATGTCACTTGGCCGTGTAGCAACATTTTTGGATATATATATGCAACGCGATATCGAAAACGGTATCCTTACCGAAGAAGGCGCGCAAGAATTATTCGACGATTTTGTTATAAAACTTCGTATTGCACGTCACCTTCGTACGCCTGAATATAACGAACTCTTCGGCGGCGATCCAATGTGGATCACCGAGGCTGTCGGTGGTATGGGCGAAGACGGCAGAACACTTGTAAGTAAAAGTAGTTTTAGAATTTTGAACACACTTTACACTTTGGGATCCTCTCCTGAACCGAATCTTACTGTTTTGTGGTCAAAAGATTTGCCAGACGGTTTCAAAAAGTTCTGCGCAAAGGTGTCAAAAGATACCGACTCTATTCAATACGAAAATGACGATATTATGCGTCCAATTTATGGCGACGACTACGCCATTGCTTGTTGCGTATCTGCTATGAAGCTTGGCAAGCAGATGCAGTTCTTTGGCGCCCGTTGTAATCTTGCAAAGCTTTTAAACATTGCGCTTAATGGTGGCTATGATGCTATGAGCGGCATTCACATTGGTCCTCAAATGGAGCCAATTGCGGATGAAAAGCTTGAATTTGATACCGTTATGGAACGATACAACATTTATATTGAATGGCTTTCACGATTGTATGTAAAAACCATGAACGTTATTCACTATATGCACGACGAGTACTGTTACGAAAAGGTTCAAATGGCACTTCACGACACCGAAGTAGAGCGTCTTATGGCGTTTGGTATAGCCGGTTTATCGGTGGTTGCCGACTCGCTTAGCGCTATCAAGTACGGATGTGTTAAACCCATAAGAAACGAAGAAGGCTTTATTGTAGATTATGAAACAACCGGTGACTTCCCTAAATTCGGTAATGATGATGACCGTGTTGATATGCTCGCTCAAGATATGACACATCGTTTTATTGAGGCGCTTCGCAAAACCGAAACATATCGTAACGCGGTTCATACATTGTCGGTTCTTACCATTACATCTAACGTTATGTACGGTAAAAACACAGGCTCTACTCCCGATGGCAGAAAATCGGGCGAACCGTTTGCGCCGGGTGCTAACCCAATGCACAACCGAGAAGAAAACGGCGCGCTGGCAAGTCTTAATTCGGTTGCCAAAATCAGCTATGATGACTGTCGCGACGGTGTTTCAAACACATTCTCCATCACTCCTGAAGCTCTCGGCAAAACCGACGAGGAGCGTGTTGATAATCTTGTAGGCATTCTTGACGGTTATTTTGCAAAAAATGCGCATCATATAAATGTAAATGTGCTTAATCGCGAAACGCTTTTAGATGCATACGAAAACCCCGAAAAATATCCAAATCTTACCATTCGTGTATCGGGCTATGCAGTTAACTTCAGCAAGCTCTCTCGTGAGCATCAGCGCGAGGTTATAAGCCGTACGTTCCATACAGTATTATGATAAAGGGAAAGATTCATTCTATTCAAAGTCTTGGTACTGTAGACGGTCCGGGCATTCGTTTTGTGTTGTTTTTACAAGGGTGTAATTTGCGTTGTGGTTGTTGTCACAATCCTGACACATGGGATTTGTCCGGCGGCATTGAATATACCGCAGAAGAAATTGTTAACAAAGTAAAACGTTATAAAGAATATTTTGGCGAGACGGGTGGTATAACACTATCGGGTGGAGAACCGTTGCTACAAGCGGGTTTTGCCAAAAAGGTTTTTGAGCTTTGTCACAACGAAGGAATAAACACTTGTCTTGACACTTCGGGCAGTGTTTTAAACGATGACGTTAAGGCTTTGCTTGCGCTTACCGACCGCGTACTGCTTGATATTAAGTTTACAAATGATTCGGATTACCTAGATTACGCAGGCTGTGATATGAACAAGCCACTTGATTTTTTGGCATATCTAAACGAGCAAAAAATCCCCGTTACCTTAAGACAGGTAATTATACCAACCATTACCGATAACGAGGCAAACGTTGTAAAGCTTAAAGAAATTGCAAGTAATCACCCGTGTGTAGATAAAATTGAACTCTTACCCTTTAGAAAAATTTGTCAGACAAAATACGACAATATGGGACTTGAGTTTAAATTCGGGCATCTTCCGGAGCCTACACATGAAAAAATGCAACAGCTTAATAAACTTATTTAAAAAAAGCAAGGATGTTAGCACCACGCGAAACATCCTTGCTCTTTCTTTTTTTATATGATAATATAAAGAAAAGGCGGTGTTTTTTTGAAAAAGCAAAAATATTTTATTATTACATTAACCTTTCTTGCCTGTATCTGTATGGGTTTGGTTGATGCAGTAGTTCAACCGGGATATGCTGTAAAATCTGCAATAAAGATGCTTTTGTTTTTGCTGTTGCCAATATTTTATACATTTTACGACAAAGATTGTAAGCTAACCCTTCTTTTTAAGCCTGACAAAAAGGGATTAGGTCTAGCGATAGGTTTGGCATTTGGTGTATATGCAGTAATACTTGCGGCTTACTTTTTATTTCGTAATGTTTTTGATTTTTCTGCGCTAACCGCAAGCCTTACTTCTACCACAGGGGTCAACAAAAAGAACTTTATTTTTGTAGCAATTTATATTTCTTTTGCAAATTCATTGCTTGAAGAATTTTTCTTCCGCGGCTTTGCATTTTTGACGCTTAAAAAGTTTTCTTCCAGGGGCCTTGCATATGGTGTAAGCGCGGCTATGTTTGCCGCATATCATATTGCTATGATGATTGGTTGGTTTGCTGTACCCGTTATACTTTTATCACTTGCAGGGCTTTTTGCAGGCGGAATAATTTTTAATTTCTTTAACGAAAAATATAATAATATTTACCTCTCGTGGCTTATACATATGTTTTCTAACTTTGCTACAAACACAATTGGATTTATTTTATTTAATGCTTAAAAAAATCACCGACAACAGTCGGTGATTTAATTTATTATTCTTCGGTTTCATCGGTGTCAATGTAGATTTCTTCACAAGCTATTTCGACATTTTTTAAGCTTTCTATTGCTTTTTCGACACCGTCAAGCAAGGTTAAGTACAATAGCTTATAGTCGGGCATAAAAGCACCCCCTTTATAACAATATTAAAATTATTGTTACAACGGCCATTGTACAAAAATAAAAAAGTGCGACTGTCGAAACAATCGCACATAAAACGCAAGTTCCGCCAGTCGCCAAACCTAAACATATAAATATTCGCATATCTACACGTCAACGGAACTTGTATTTTTACAAGTTCAGAACGTATAGATAAAAGGGCGCAATAACCCCGTTGCGAATATTTGATTTTAAAGTTTAGATTTGGCATAATTATATTATCATAAATAAAAATTACCGTCAAGACTTTCGACAAAACATTTCAAAACAATTCCAAAAACACCAAAAATCGGCATCCTTTATTGCTGAATAAGGATGCCGATTTTTAATATGTTATTGTATCACGGTTTCACCGTAAAATGTTATACAACTTACTTCGCCAAGGGCGTTGAATTCAAAAAAACCACCGGTATAATATTCTCCTACGTATTGATGCTCCTCTTGGGGTATTGTAACGCTATCTACAGTTACTATACCCTTATCGTCAACAACAGAAATCATATTAAATATAATACCATCTGCTGCGCATAGCTCCCACGTAGTATAGTTATCTTTTGCGTCACCGTCATAATCGTGCGAGGATACCGTAAGCGTAGCACCACTATAATCCAAAACATAAAGGCAGGGGCAGGCGGTGTCGATATATTCTTTTGCGGCGTTGTGGACGGAAGGTGCCGAAGCGCCGTCGTTTACCGCAATCACAACTTGCTTGTCTGTTTTGGTTATGGTGTACGTATCATCCTTAAATAAAATATTTTTGTTACCGCAGCCGATAAGTGTTAATGTAAGCGCACAGATAAGCAATGATGCAATTGCATTTTTAAAACCATACTTCATAGCAATATCCTTTTATATATTATTTTAACATCCTAAGTCCTTTTGGATAGTGGTTTTTAGCCCTTCCGTTTGATACTTTGGCACCTCCAAGCGCGACACCGCAAACTGTAACTACCGCCCAACCGTTTTGGCAGTCGGTTTGTATTTCTTCTCCGCGAAGGTATCTTTTTACATCGTCGCTATCGGGGGCAAGGTCTATTTTACGCTTAAATTTTTCTCCGTATGCCATAAAAAACTGATGATGCGGCAAAACATAGTTTTTCTTAATTTCGCCAATGGTGACGCCACACATAAAAGCGTTGCCTTTTTTAATATCAATGTTTCCGCTATAAAACACCGGCGTGTCACCGTAAAGCGAAAGTTGGTCTTTGTCGTAAATTTCTAGCGTATCGTCAAGAAAATCCGTTAAAACCGGGTCGATTTTAAAACTGGGTTTTTTGTTTTGCTTAATCGAAAGTTGTTTTTCACCTTTGTGACGAAGTGCCGCCACAAACTGACCTTCACCACGTGATGTGTGGGGATAAAAACGGCGCGCAAAATGAATGTTTTGGCATTGGCAGCCGTTAAATTTAATACCATCCGCTGAAGCAGCTTGAATTTCGGGTTTTAGCGGAATAATCTCAAAATCGGGATGAGATTGTAAAAACGAATCTATCATCATTTCGTTTTCTTCCAAGGAAAAGGTGCAAGTAGCGTAAATTATACTGCCTCCGCTTTTTAAACATTTTACGGCGTTTTGTAAAATTTCGGTTTGACGCGCGGCGCACTTATCAACATTTTCACGGCTCCACTCGTCTATGGCAATTTGTTCTTTTCGAAACATTCCTTCGCCCGAGCAAGGTGCACCCACCATAATAACGTCAAACGTGTCGGGAAAAAGGCTTGCCAAACGAGCCGTATCCATACAAGTTGTAACGCAATTTTTAAAGCCCATACGCTCGATGTTGCCTGTTAGTATTTTGCATCTTGACGGTATGATTTCGTTTGAAACAAGCAATCCGCCTTCGCTTAGTTTGTTTTTTAACTGTGTGCTTTTACCACCCGGAGCTGCGCACATATCAAGAACTTTTGAATCAGGTTCAATTTCTATGCATTCGGCAGGCGCCATAGCGGCAGGCTCTTGCACGTAAATCATACCCGCATGATGAAGCGGATGATTACCTACTTTGTCATAGTTAAGGTAGTATCCTCCGGTTATATAGGGGATTTTTTCGTTTCCAAACGGATTAATTTTTTCAAATTCTGTTATAGAAATTTTGCTTGTGTTTACACGAAATCCCTTTACGGGCGCATCGTTTAATGCCATTATAAAATTCGAGTACTCATCGCCCAACAGAGTTTTCATTCTATTTTCAAATTCAAGTGGTAACTGTTTCATATTATAATTCCATTTCGCTATACAGCATACACATAGCAACCGTTGTAATGGCGGCTGTTTCGGTGCGTAATATTCGTGAGCCCAAAGATATAACCTTGCCGCCTATTGATAAGGCGTCGTCGATTTCCTTTTGTTCAAACCCACCTTCGGGACCTATAATAATCCCGATTGACATACCGCTTTTTATTTGAGTTAGCACCTCTTTTGTAGCGGCCATACCATTGGCGCACTCATAGGGGACCAAAAGCAAATCAAGTTCTTTTGCGAGGGTTATAAATTCTTTGTACGATAAAACGTCGCAAACTTGCGGTATAGATGTGCGCTTGCTTTGTTTTGCAGCGGCTTCGGCTATTGCTTGCCAGCGTTCGCGTTTACTCTTTTTCTTTTTATCGTCTATTTTTACAATACTGCGTTTCATAGCTACAGGCGTTATGGTTTCTACGCCCAGCTCCACCGATTTTTGAATGATAAGCTCCAACTTATCGCTTTTGGGCAATCCTTGAAAAAGATGAATTTTTATGGGCAGATTGGTGCTTTGATAATTTTGTTCAATTATTTTTAAAACAACGGTATCGCTTTCAAAGCTTTCTATTTCGCATAGGTCACTAGCGTTGTTACAACTTACCAAAAGTTGTTCGCCTATTACCATACGCAAAACATTTTTAATATGGTTAAAATCGGCGCCTGTAATAAAATATTTGTTTTCTTTTTTGTTGTCTTGATTTACGAAAAAATTGTACATTAAAAAACCTACCTTAAGCCTCTTTGAGTGTATTATATCAAAAATTTTTATTCAATACAATATTGATTATTAAATCTGCTTGTGATACAATTTGATTTAAGGTCGGTGATGTTATGGATATTTCAAAAATTGATAAAAATTTTAAAGTAGAAACAAAAATAGAACGCGAAGGACTTACCTTTTATGATATAGACGAAGCGCCGTTTAAAATTTGTGGCGTTTACCGCGATGGCGACCATTACGTGCGTTTGCCCGCCGACGTTGCAAAAAGTGTAAGCGACGGTGTGTTTGGTCTTCATACTCATATGGCTGGCGGAAGAGTTCGTTTTGTAACCGATAGTCCGTATGTTGCGATAAGCGTAAAACTTAATAATGCGTACAAGATGTCGCATTTTGCTTTTACCGGCAGCGTTGGTTGCGATATGTTTTCGGGAACAAGATATATCGGCACAATTGTACCACCCACAAACGTTATAGCCGAGTATGAGGGTGTTATAAATGTTCCGTTTACCGATGACAAAGAGCGAGAATACACCATAAATATGCCACTTTATAGCGGCGTTGATAAAATGTATATCGGCATAAAAGAAGGAAGTGTTTTGAAAGCGGCGCCCGATTACAAAACAACAACTCCCGTGGTTTACTATGGCTCGTCGGTAACCCAAGGCGGATGCGCAACCCGCCCTGGCAATGCGTATCAAAACATTATTTCACGTGAGCTTGATTGCGATTTTATAAATCTTGGATTTTCGGGCAGCGCCAGAGCCGAGGATGAAATCGCAAACTACATAGCGAGCCTTGATATGTCAGCATTTGTTTACGATTATGAATATAACGCAGGCACTTTTGAGCATTACAAAAAAACCCACGAGCGTATGTTTAAAATAATACGTGCCAAAAATCCCGACGTACCTATCGTTATGGTGTCTCGTCCTAAATATTATTTGTCACCAAACGAGCGAAGATTTTTTGAAGAAGTGCTTATGGTAACATATAACAATGCGCGCGCCGCGGGAGATAAAAATGTTTACTATATAGATGGTACAACCTTCTTCCCTCCCGAAATGCGTGAGATGGCGTTAGTGGACAACGTGCACCCCACCGACGTTGGTTTTTGGTGTATGGCAAAAAGCATTGGCGAAAAGTTAAAAGAAATTCTTAAATAGAGGGTATAGCGTATGGATTTTACAAAAATCGACAAAAATATGAAGGTAGAAACTAAAATTGAGCGTGAAGGGCTTAAGTTTTATGATATTGACGAAGCGCCGTTTAAAATTCACGGCGTTTATCGAGAGGGTGACCAATATGTGCGTATGCCGCGCGATTTAGCCGAAAGCGTAAACGATAGCATACGCTGGCTAAACGGTCATACCACGGGCGGTAGAATACGTTTTGTTACCGACAGTCCGTATATTGCCATACAGGCGCAGATATTTGGCAGCAGTAAATTTTCTTTTTTTTCGGTTACGGGAATTATGGGTTGCGACATTTACTCGGGCAAGCGCTACTACGGTACGATTATCCCGCCGCTTGATACTACCACTGAATATGAAAACGTGGTTGATATTCCCGACCCTGCAGAGCGTGAGTACACTATTAATATGCCGATTTATTCTTGTGTGAATAAAATATATGTAGGCATAAAAGATGGCAGCACCTTAAAACCTGCCGATGATTATAAAAACCAAAAGCCTGTTGTGTTTTACGGTTCATCAATAACCCAAGGCGGATGCGCGTCACGTCCCGGAAATACATACCCAAGCATTATATCGCGTGAACTTAGTGCCGATTTTATAAGTTTTGGTCTTGCGGGTAGCGCAAAAGGCGAAGAGGAAATTGCTCGGCATATTGCAAGCTTGGATATGTGCGCTTTCTGTTACGACTACGATTATAACGCTGATAATTTAGAGCATTATAAAGCTACTCATGAAAAATTCTTTAAAATTATAAGAAACGCAAACCCCGATCTTCCAATAATTATGACAACAAGACCTAAAAAGCATCTTACAAAGGGCGAGCTTGATCGAGTTGACGTTATGATGCAAACCTATCAGAACGCAGTAGATGCAGGCGACAAAAATGTTTATTATATAAAAGGTTGCGATTTGTTGGATGATTCTATTGCCGAAATGGCGCTTATAGAAAACTGTCATCCAAACGACTGCGGCTTTGCAAGTATGGCGAAGGTTATAGGTGACAAGCTAAGGGTCGTTTTAAAGTTATAAAAATAATAATTTACATTGTAAAAGGAGTAAGAGCATGAAAAAATTATTATCTATTCTTTTGACAATTGTGCTGATTGTTTCGGCAGTTCCAATGAGTGCATTCAATGTAAATGCAGATAGTGAATATTTTGAAGGTTATTATAAGTACGAAGTTGTGGACGGAAGCGCTACAATAATAAAGGTTGACACATCAATCAGCGGAGATGTTATGATTCCCGACACATTAGGTGGTTATTTTGTAACAAGCATAGGTGATGAGGCATTTCGTTCTTGCATTTACCTTACAAGTGTAACAATACCGGACAGCGTAATAAACATGGGTAGCAGAGCTTTTGAGCATTGTAGCAAACTTACAAGTGTCACAATTGGCGACAACGTAACAAACATAGGCAATTGGGCGTTTTATTTTTGCGATAGTCTTACAAGCATTACAATCCCCGACAGTGTTACAATCATAGGTGAAAATGCTTTTTATGATATTGACAATCTTACAAACGTCACAATCGGCAACGGCGTTACAAATATAGAATGTGCAGCGTTTAAAAACTGCAACAAACTTACAAGCATCACAATTGGCGACAATGTAACAAGCATAGGTGCTGATGCGTTTATGGGTTGCGATAGTCTTAAAAGTGTCATAATCCCCGATAGTGTAACAAGCATAGGCACTCAGGCTTTTAAACAATGCAAAAGTCTTACAAGCGTCATAATAGGCAACGGCATTACAATTATAGACTATGCTGTGTTTTGTGCTTGCGTGAGTCTTACAAGTGTAACAATACCGGATAGTGTAACGAGCATAGGTATTGATGCGTTTAGTAATTGCGATAGTCTTACAAGCGTTATACTCCCATACGGTGTCACAACGATAGATTCGCGCGCATTTGCTTATTGCGATAATCTTACAAGTATAACAATACCAAAAAGTGTTATAAGTATAGATTGGTACGCATTTGATGGATGCAGAAGTCTTGCAGATGTATGGTATGGTGGTAGCGAAAAGGATAGAGAGAATATTGCTATTGGCTCTTATAACGTTTATTTAACTCACTACGCTACATGGCATTATAACAGTTGTATAGGTACTGATGAGCACACATACGATAGCGATACAGACCTTGATTGTAATGTTTGCGGTGCGCTTCGCATAGAACCCGTAAGTTATGGGGATATTAATGGTGATGATACTATTAACAACAAAGATCTCGGCCTGCTTATGCAGTATGTTAACGGTTGGGATGTAACGGTCGATGTTACGGCCGCTGATGTTAATGTCGATCTTGCGGTAAACAATAAAGACTATGGTCTGCTTATGCAATATCTCAACGGTTGGGAAGTTGCATTAGGTCCCAAACAATAATGCTTTACGATTGTAACAAGAGTATTTTCTAAAAGAGCAAACAACCCGTCCAAAAACGGACGGGTTGTTTTTTGTATGTTTAAAGTCAAAGGAAACTATTTGTGGGTTGATGTTTTATAGTTTTATCTTGGCAAGTCCTGCTTCGGACGTTTCTTTGTAACGTGAGGACAGGTCAAGACCGGTTTCTTTCATAGTGTGTATGACGTGGTCAAGAGAAATTTTGCGTGTATTCCACAAAAAACTTGAAAGGTTAACCGCGTTTATAGCTCGCATAGCCGCTACGGCATTGCGCTCAATACAAGGTATCTGCACAAGACCGCAAATAGGGTCGCAGGTAAGACCCAAATGATGCTCTATTGCAATTTCCGCAGCATATTCTATCTTATCTATTGTAAGGTCAAAAAGCTCTGCAAGAGCCGCCGCTGCCATTGCGCAAGCCGAACCAACTTCGGCCTGACAACCGCATTCGGCACCCGAAATTGAAGCATTTGTTTTTATAAGATTACCGATTAAACCGGCGGTCATAAGTGCGTGATAAATTTCTTCATCGGTAAAACCGCTTTTTTGTTGATGATAGTAAAGTGTTGCGGGTAGCACACCTGCGGCGCCGCAGGTTGGCGCAGTAACAATTGTCTCTCCTGCGGCATTTTGCTCGCTTACCGCAAATGCGTAAGAGCAAACCATACGGTTTTGTTTTGTTTCGGGACTTTCGTCGATATGTTGACTGTTATATAGTGTTTTTGCCTTTTTTTGCACGTTTAGTCCGCCGGGCAGAATGCCTTCGTCATTCAGCCCGTTTTTAATAGACTTCTTCATCCTGTTCCAAATAATTGCGATATGTTCTTTAAGTTCCGAGCCTTCGCATTCTAAGGCGTATTGCCATAGTTTTATGCCTTTTTCTTCACAGTATGTCGCAATATCGGTGAATTTGTCATGTTTGTAAACAATATTTAGCTTTTCGGGAGTCATATTTTCAAATTCAATATAGCCGCCGCCAACACTAAACACACGTGTGCGCGCGATTTCCTTTCGATCGTTAAAAGCTATAAGTGTCATAGTATTTGGATGCGGAAGGTTTTCGTCGCTTACGTTAAACTCAATATCACAATCCGTTGGCGCAAAGGTTTTTTTAATAACGGTGTCGGTGCCGTGACCTTTGCCTGTTTTTGCAAGCGAGCCAAAAAGTATGGCCTTGAATTTATCGGCAGAAGGGTTCTGCTGCTTAAAAAAATTGCAGGCGCGTTCGGGACCTATTGTGTGCGAACTGGAAGGTCCTCGCCCAATTTTGTAAATTTCCTTTATTGAAGTCATGCCTTGCATAGTATCACCTCTATATTAATTACATTATACACCTGTAAATGCAGATATGCAAGGTATAATATAAATTTGGTTTGCAGGATAAACTTAGCTTTTTGTATTGACGAACTATAATATTTATATTATAATATACGCAATTATACTTGTATTATCAATTCGCTATTAAGCGGAACGGATTTTTTGCTTTAGGAGGTTTTATATATGAAAAAAGAACTTTTGAAATTACTCAGTACAAATGCGCGTTATACGATAGAACAACTAGCCGTCATGTTGGCGGCAGACCCACAAGCAGTTGCGGCCGAGATTGACGATTTGCAAAAGTCCGGAGTTATTTGCGGATATAAAACCGTTATAGACTGGGAAAAAGTTGACGACACCAGCGTTTCGGCGATAATAGAGCTTAACGTTGTTCCGAAGGCTGACCTTGGTTTTGAAGAGGTTGCCGAAAAGGTTGCGTCTTATTCCGAGGTGGAGGCAGTATATCTTATGTCGGGCGGATACGATCTTAACGTTGTAGTGAAGGGAAAAACCTTGCAAGAGGTTTCTCGTTTTGTTGCAAGGGAATTAGCTACAATTGATTCGGTTACATCGACCGCAACGCATTTTGTTATGCGCCGTTACAAGGAAATGGATGTTAAACTTTTGGAAAAAGAGCCTGATGACAGGGGGACATTTTTGCTATGATAGACTATTCAAAAATACTATCTGATACTGTTACGGGCATTAAGCCGTCGGGGATAAGAAAGTTTTTTGATATAGCAGCTACAATGGACGACGTTATCTCCTTAGGTGTGGGCGAGCCGGATTTTCAAACACCATGGCCGGTTAGAAAAGCAGGCATAATTTCGCTTGAAAAAGGAAAAACTAAATACACCTCTAATTCGGGTTTGGAAGTATTAAGGCGAGAAATTTCTTGCTATATAAATCGCAAGTGTAAAATAAATTATGACCCAATGCACGAAATTTTGGTTTCGGTTGGGGGCAGTGAAGCAATCGATGCAACCTTGCGCGCGATTATTACGCCCGGAGATGAGGTAATAATCCCACAGCCGTCGTATGTTTGTTATGAACCGATTACAAAAATTTGTGGTGGCGTACCGATTATTGTTGAAACTTTGGCAGAAAATGATTTTAAAATAACGCCCGAACAACTTAAAAACGCTATTAGCGATAAAACAAAAGCGTTAATTTTGCCATATCCTTGCAATCCAACCGGCGCAATTATGGAAAAGTCTGATCTTGAAGCTTTAAGCGATGTTTTACGTGACACTAATATTTTGGTGATTTCGGATGAAATTTATTCAGAGCTTACTTTTTCCGATAGCGAACACGTGTCGATAGCGTCAGTTGACGGTATGCGCGAACGCACAATTTTGATTAACGGATTTTCAAAAACCTTTTCTATGACGGGTTGGAGACTTGGGTTTGCTTGCGGCCCTAAGGAAATTATTTCACAAATTACAAAAATTCACCAATTTGCAATAATGTGCGCGCCTACAACCGCTCAGTATGCTGCGGTTGAAGCTTTGCGCAACTGTGATGAGGCGGTAACCGATATGAAGGCCGAATACAATCGCCGTCGCAGGCTTATAGTGGATGGCTTTAACAAGGCGGGACTTATCTGTCGAGAGCCTAAGGGCGCTTTTTATGCCTTTCCGTGTATAAAAAGCACCGGTTTTACAAGCGATGAATTTTGTGAACGTCTGCTTCAGGAAAAGGCTGTTGCGGTAGTGCCCGGCACAGCTTTTGGTAAGGGCGGCGAAGGTTTTGTGCGTGCATCGTATTGCTATAGTACAGAGCATATTATCGAGGCGTTAAAACGCATTGATGAATTTGTAAAGGAGCTTAAGAAATGAAAAAAGGTATAATTGCCGTAATATCCGTTGTGGCAGGGGTAGTAATCATTGTGGTTTCTCTTATAGGTTCGTATAACGGATTTGTTGATAAAGAAGAAGCGGTAAAAACCGCGCAGTCAACCATATCGGTTCAACTTCAGCGCAGGGCCGATTTGATTCCTAATTTTGTAAATACAGTAAAGGGTTATTCCGATTATGAGCAATCCACCTTCACTGCTGTAACCGAGGCGCGCTCTAAAGTTACAGCTGCAACAGGAGCTCAACAACAGGCAAATGCGGCAGCGCAGCTTGATAGCGCGATTGATATTTGGGTAAACGCAATTACCGAAGCGTACCCTGAACTTAAAGCTAATGAACAGTATACTGCGCTAACAGATGAGCTTTCGGGCACCGAAAACAGGATTGCCGTAGCGCGAAAAGATTATAATGATGCGGCAAGTGTTTACAACAAGGCGGTTCGTCGTTTCCCGGGGAAAATTACCGCCGGTATATTCGGTTTTGAGCAAGTAGAATATTTTGAAGCGGATGAATCTGCAAGTCAGGTTCCGCAGGTAAGTTTTGATTAGTATGAAAAGTAGAGTTTTAAGAATAATTGCAATCGTTTTATCAATAACGATTGTTGCGTTGACGGTCGTTTCCTGCGCGAAAGATGATAAAGTCAAGCTTCCCACACCTACCGAAAGGTTTTTTGTAAATGATTTTGCCGCGGTTTTAACCGAGGCAGACGCAAACAGTATATTTACACAAGCGTCAGATTTACAAAGTGCAACAACCGCCCAAGTTGTAGTTGTAACAGTAGAAACGCTTAACGGTATTGCAATAGAAGACTACGCCCTAGAGCTTGGTCGCAGTTGGGGCGTGGGAGACAAGGAAAAGGATAACGGTGCAGTTGTTTTGTTGTCAACCTCCGATCGAGAAATATACGTATCTGTAGGATATGGTCTTGAAGGTGCATTGCCCGACAGCAAAATTGGAAGGATCATCGACAATTACGGAATTCCATATCTTTCAAATGATAATTTTTCAGCGGGATTAATAGGGATTTGCAATGCCGTAGTTAACGAGATTTATATTGAATATGGAATACAACACTCTGAAAATTATGTACCGATTGATCAATTGCCGGTTGTTCAAGGTGAAAGCACATCAGCAGGCAAGGTAATAATTTCGTGGATAATATTGATTGTGTTGGTTTTGCTTTATATGGCAATTTTTGGCAGACGCGGAGGACTTTTTGTTTTTGGCGCATCACGCTTTTACGGCGGACATTATCATAACACGGGCTTTACGGGGGGCACATCAAATATATTCAGAGGCTCAGGTGGCTCGTTTGGCGGCGGTGGAGCCGGACGAAAGTTCTAGTGAAATTTTTAAAAAGAGGTGGAGAAATATGTCCGAACAATTTAATAACAAGGATTATGGCGACTATTTTTCTGCCATAGAAAAGCGCTTGGAACGCAATGCAGCACCAACATCGAGGCCTACTCGAATACAGGTTGCAAAAAAGCCGGTTGGTGTTGTAAGGCTTCGCCCGTGGGTTTATATTGTAACCGTTTTATTGCTCGCAATCTTGGTTTTAACGATAGCAATACCAAAGGAAACCAAGGCGGAGCATTCTCCGGTCGAATCTGAGCCTACAGACGAGGTTGTAAGTGATGTTTTGGCGGAAAAGAAAGATTATTTTGCAAAATATTCTGATGATACCGAGCAAATATCCGCGGATATAATAAGCGGAAATATTATTGTAATAAATTGTGATACAAATAAAGTGGTCGCATCTCGAGGAGCAACCGAAAAATGTTATCCCGCTTCTACAACAAAGATAATGACCATACTTACTGCGGTCGATTATATAACAGATTATAGCAGCACTTTTACTTACAGTTATGAGGTTACCGATCCCTTCTATAACGAGGGGGCTACCGTGGCAGGATTTGCTAATGAAGAGGCTGTGAATATGACCGATATGCTTTATGGCGCTATTTTGCCATCAGGCGCAGACGCAACAGCGGGGCTTGCTATAACACTTGCCGGCAGCGAGGCTGAATTTGCAAAACTAATGAACAAAAAAGCGAAAGAACTTGGGCTTAAAAATACCCACTTCACTAATGCGAGTGGACTTTTTGATAAAAATCATTACACCACTCCTGAGGATATGGCGGTAATAGTACGCGCTGCAATGGAGAATGAACTTTGTCGCGAAATACTTTCAACATATCAGTATACAACTGCGGCAACCGAACAACATCCTGAGGGCATACCGCTTACTAGCACACTCTTTAGTTATATGTACGGCACAGAGCCCGAAGGCTCGGATATATTAGGCGGTAAAACGGGTTATGTTACCGAGTCGGGATATTGCATAGCTTCGTTTGGCAAAAGTGATAATGGCACAGAATATGTATGTGTTACCCTTAACGGGCAAAGCCTATGGCCGACGGTGTACGATCAGATCAATTTGTACACAACATACGCAAAATAACATCTTGCAAAACACGCATGAAGATGTTATAATATTAGGTGATTATAATTGCCTTTTTGAAAATGGAAAAACAACAATGTTTTTCTGCTTGAGTTTTCTAGGCTATTATAATAATTGCAGCATATAAATTTTGATTATTTTTATTTTGAGAAGAGGCATAAAATGGAAGAGAAAACTATAAATATTATGGACCTGGTAATGCTTGCTTGGCGAAGAATATGGATAATTCTTTTGGCGGCTGTAGTTGTTGCGGTAGGCGCATTCAGCTATTGCAAGCTTTTGATTACGCCTTCGTATAGCGCAACAGCATCTATTTTGGTTACAAACGGAGCTGTTACGGTTTACAATGATTATACCGACAAAACAACAGTTTCAGCAAGTGATATTTCTGCATCGCTTTATCTTTCTTATACTGTTATCGATATTTTGAAAACTCCTGATATTTACAAGGCGGTTGCTGACCAGTTGGGTAGCGGCTATGAATACCAAAATCTTATGGGTCGCACATCGGTTGCAAGAAGAAGTGAGGATACACTTTTTATAGACGTAACATTTTCCAGCACAGATCCTAAGGAGGCTATGCGCATAGCAAACAAATTCGTGGAAATTTCTTGCGAATACATACCGGAATTTGTTCCGCATTCCAGAGCGTTGGTTGCATCCACTGCTATAAAGGCTGCAAAAACATACCCAAGAACAACAACTACTACTGCGGTTGCAGGTATAGCCGGGGCGGTAATAGCGTATATAGTATTGTTTATTATTGAATCTACCAATCGTGCTATAAAAGGCGAGGAAGATTTCACAAACAATTTCGATGTGCCGCTTTTAGGCGCGGTTCCTGATTTTGAAAACGTTGAAAGCGCAGGATATCGCAAGTCTAAAGGAAAAGGAGGTTATGGCAGTGGCTATTAAGAAAAAGACCGATAACAAGCAATCTGTTATGAACATAAGCGAAACAAGGCATGTTCCTTTTGCTGTAGTAGAGGCATATAAAGCCATTCGTACAAACCTAACCTTTTTGTTGGCGTCAAGTGATACTAAAGTGTTTGGCATAACCAGTCCTGAAGCAGGCGAAGGTAAATCAACCACATCGGTTAATATGGCTATCGCATTTTCACAGCTTGGTGACAAGGTATTGCTCATTGATGCTGATATGAGACGCAGCTCAATTCACAAAAAATTAAAACTTGAAAACAACGCAGGCCTTTCAAATATTTTGGCGGGTTTCAATAATTATAAAGATGTAATAAATCATATCAGTGACACGTTTGATGTAATCACAGCGGGTCAGGTGCCACCCAACCCTTCGGAACTTTTGGGCTCGGCAAGATTTAAAGAGCTTGTTGATGCGGTTGGTCGTGAGTATAGCTATGTTATTATTGATACTCCACCTGTAGACGTTGTAACCGATGCATTGGTTATTGCTCCGCAAACAGCGGGTCTTGTGCTCGTTGTAAAGGATCAAGTTACTCCAACTGATTCTATAGCTCGTGCTATAGAGGCCGCTAATTTTGCTAACATTAACCTTTTGGGCGCTATAATGAATGCAGCAAATCCAAAATCGGGCAGTGGTTATGGTTATCGTAAATACGGACGCAGATACGGTTATTATCGTAAATACGGCTATTCAAAATACGGCTACGGCTATGGTTACGGAAGTACACCAACCCTTAAAAAGGTCGAGAAAGCCGACACATCTAAGCAGTAAAAATTATTTAATCGGGAGAACCTTGGCGTTTTCCCGATTTTTTACAAAAGAGGGCAATCTATGACTTTTCTTGATATACACGCACATATACTCCCCGAAATTGATGACGGCGCCAGGGACACGGATACAGCACTTGCTTTGCTCGAAATGCTGAAAGCGCAGGGAGTGACAGATGTTATTGCAACCCCACACTTTTATCCGGATACAGATAATGCAGAAGAATTCTTTGAAATTTCAAAAAAAGCATATGCTCAATTATGCGCAAATGCAGCCGTTTTGGATTTGCCAAGAATTTTTTTGGGATGTGAGCTACACTATTTTAACGGCATGGGAAAAAGTGAGGCGATAAAGCAGTTTGCTATTTCAGGCACAAATTATTTGCTTTTGGAATTACCGTATGGCGTAAAAATTACAAAAACAATTTTACAAGATATAGTAGATATAAGCGAACGCCAAAATCTTATACCCATACTCGCTCATATAGAAAGATACAGTAAAGCGTCAGGCTATAAAAAAATATTAAAGCTTATTGCTGACGGATATGCCGTTGCGCATATAAATGCAGGCGCCGTAATAACCAAGGAGTCTTTGCGCATTTGCGAAAAACTTATAAAAAACGGATATGTTAAATATATTGCAAGCGACACACATTCTCTAAAGCATCGTCCGCCACAAATTAAAGAAGCATTGGATACTATTACAAAACAGCTTGGCAGATCAGCCTCAAACAAACTGATTATCAAATCCTGCCAACTTTTAGAGGAACTTGAAGCAGCAAATGAACAGTAAAACATTAAAAATTAATAAAAAAGGCGAATTGGTTTACATTACCTTCCCTCGTATTGAAGCCGCAGGGGTAGTAAAGCATATATTTTCTACTCGCTTAGGCGGTGTTAGCACAGGACAGTTTGCTACGATGAACACAAGCTTTTCCGGTGGCGATGACTTTCTTGCGGTCGAGGAAAACTACCGTCGATTGTGTGATGCTGCAGATATAAATATTGAAAATTTGGTTTTAAGCCGCCAAACCCACACCAATAACGTTCGTATTGTAACAAAAAAAGACTGCAAAACAGGTTATACAAGACCAAGCTTTAACGATGTTGACGGCCTTATAACGAACCAACCAGGCGTTGCTCTTGTTACGCAATATGCTGACTGTACACCATTGTTGTTTTGCGATCCTGTAAAACGTGTTTGCGCGACAAGCCACGCAGGCTGGAGGGGTACGGTAAGCCAAATTGGTAAGGTTACGGTAGAAAAAATGGTTAACGAATTCGGTTGTGATCCATCCAATATTATAGCGGCTATAGGGCCTTGCATTTGTAAAGACTGTTATGAGGTAGATATGCCCGTTTTGGAAGCTTTTGCCAACAGCGGAATAGATATTAACGGTGTATTTTGCGAAGGTCGCGATGAAAACCACTTTATGTTGGATTTGGTTAGGGCTAATAAAAATATTTTGCTTTCAGCTGGAGTGTTGGAAGAAAATATAGATATAAGTGATATCTGCACTTGTTGTCACGCAGATGAACTTCATTCTCATAGAGCAACGGGCGGAAAACGCGGAAATCTTGCTGCAATAATAGAACTTGTATAAAAAGGGGACAAAAAACATGAAGTTAAATTACAAACGTACAATACTTATAGGTTTTGCTTTTATGGCAATACTTGCATTTTGGCAGTTTTATGACCAAGTAATACCCTATGTACTTGAAGAAAAATTTAAGCTGGGGATTTTTACTTCAAAGGCATTTATGGCGGCGGATAATGTTTTGGCGGTGTTTATGTTACCGCTTTTCGGCAAACTTTCTGATAAAACGAAAACAAAACTTGGAAAACGTACGCCGTATATACTATATGGTACCATTGTCTCGGTAATTTTGCTTTGCGTGCTATCATATTTTGAAAGTGTTCTTAATTTTTGGGGATTTGTAATAACTCTAATGTTATTGCTTGTTGCTATGGCAACATATCGCTCGCCGGCAGTAGCTTATATGCCTGACGTTACCGAAAAGCCTCTTCGTAGCAAGGGAAACGCAATTATCAATTTGGTTGGTTATATAGGCGGTATTTTTGCAACTGTTTTAATGATGTTTATGTTAAAGGGTGGCGAAAAGTACGTTGAAAACGGCGAAATAAAAATCAAATACCCCGACAATCTTTCTTTCACACCGGTATTTATAATAATTGCGGCATTTATGTTGATTGCAGTGCTTATTATGGTGCTTACCGTTAAAGAAAATAAGGTTTTAGCAGAAACCAACATAAAAGATGACCAAGAAAATGATGATAATCTTGACAAGAAAAAATTGTCAAAGCCAGTAAAGGTTAGTCTTGTTTTGATACTTTTATCTGTTTTATTATGGTATACGGCATACAACGGTGTAACAACATCGTTTTCTATGTATTGTTTTAACATATGGGGCATTGACCTAGGAACATCCTCGATGTTCCTTACCGTGGCTACGGTCGCTGCCATAGCGGCGTTTGTTCCACTTGGATTTTTGTCTAGCAAAATAGGTCGAAAAAAAGCGGTTCTTTTTGGCATAACTTTAATGACCATATGTTACACAGCGGCAATTTTTATTGATTCAAACACAGCCTCTGCAGCACCGTGGATTATGTATATACTTTTTGCTGTTATAGGTATTGGTTGGGCGTCCATAAACGTAAACTCATTCCCAATGGTTGTTGAAATGTGCACCGGATCGGATGTTGGCAAATATACCGGTTATTATTATACGTTTTCAATGGCGGCACAAATAGTGACTCCTTTGCTTTCGGGCGCACTTATCGAAAAACTATCTATTGGATATAAAGTATTGTTCCCATATGCGGTATTATTCTCGGCGGCATCCTTTATTACAATGTGCTTCGTGCGTCACGGCGACTCGAAGCCTGAGGCCAAGGCAGCAATTGAAGAACAATTTGGCGCTGACAATTAATTACGTGAGGAAAAATTAAAATGCAATTTAGCGGTTTTCAAAAACTTACTTTACTGGATTACCCCGAAAAAACTGCATGCACCCTGTTTACTGCAGGGTGCAATTTTCGCTGTCCATTTTGTCATAACGCAGCGCTTGTGACGCACATGGATAGTTCCAATTTTTTTACCGAGGAATATGTGTTGGAATACCTGAAAAAACGAACGGGTGTATTGGACGGAGTCTGCATTACAGGCGGCGAGCCGCTCTTGCATCGGGAGTTGCCCGAGTTTATAAAAAAAATAAAAGCTATGGGTTTTTTGGTGAAACTGGATACCAACGGTTCATACCCCGACTGTTTAAAAGCTTTAATTGAAGGCGGTCTTATTGATTACGTGGCTATGGACATTAAAAACTGCCGCGAAAAATACATTACAACTGCCGACTGCACAACAGAGCATTTGCACAATGTCGAACAAAGCGTAGAGCTTTTAAAACAAGGCAAAGTGGACTTTGAGTTTAGAACAACGGTTGTAAAAGAGTACCATACGGTAGAAGATATAGTAAAAATTGCTGAGTGGATAAACGGCTGCGACAAATACTTTTTACAAAATTTTATTGATTCGGGAGATATTATAAAAAATAATTTATCCGCTCACACTAAAGAAACGCTAGATTTTATGCGGCACTCGGCACTAAATATATTACCAAAAGTGGAAATTAGAGGAATATAACCACAATATATTGTGTTTTTACTATTGACAAAACAAATTACATCATATATAATGTATCTTGCTCAGCCTCTAAAAGAGGTAATATGTTTAAAAGAAGGGGACAAGATATGTATAATGTAGTAAAACGCGATGGAAAACTTGTAAATTTTGATATACAAAAGATTAGCGAAGCCATCAAGCAAGCATTCGAAGCTTGTCAAAAAGCTTATAATCAAGATATTATTGACTTTTTGGCACTTAAGGTTACGGCAGATTTTGCCGAAAAGATTGAAGACGGTAAGATCAGTGTAGAAAATATTCAGGATAGTGTAGAATCCGTTCTTATTAAAGCAGGATACGATGATATTGCAAAGGCGTACATCATTTATCGTCGTCAGCGCGAAAAGGTTCGTAACATTAATGCTACAATGGTTGACTATAAAGCTATTATAGACAACTATCTTAATATAAATGACTGGCGTGTTAAAGAAAACTCTACCGTTACATATTCTGTAGGTGGACTTATTCTTTCAAACTCGGGCGCGGTTACTGCTAACTATTGGCTTTCTGAAATATACGATGATGAAATCGGCAATGCACACCGTAACGCAGATATTCATATTCATGACCTTTCTATGCTTACCGGTTACTGCGCGGGTTGGTCACTCAAACAGCTTATTCAAGAAGGTCTCGGCGGCGTTCCCGGCAAGATTACTTCTGCTCCGGCAAGCCATCTTTCTACGCTTTTCAACCAGATGGTTAACTTCCTCGGTATTATGCAAAACGAGTGGGCAGGTGCTCAGGCATTTTCTTCATTCGATACCTATTTAGCGCCGTTTGCAAAGATTGATAACCTTTCGTACAAAGAGGTTAAGCAATGCATTCAAAGCTTTATTTATGGTGTAAATACTCCTTCTCGTTGGGGTACACAGTCACCGTTTACCAATATTACTCTTGACTGGACAGTTCCAAACGACCTTGCTGAACTTAACTGTATAGTAGGCGGTAAGGAAGTAGACTTTAAGTATAAAGATTGTAAGAAAGAAATGGATATGATAAACCGTGCGTTTATTGAAATTATGATCGAAGGCGACGCTAACGGTCGAGGTTTCCAATATCCAATTCCTACATACTCAATCACTCGTGATTTTGATTGGTCAGAGACCGAGAACAACAAACTTCTCTTTGAAATGACTGCAAAATACGGCACACCATATTTCTCTAACTACATCAATAGCGATATGGAACCTAGTGACGTTCGCTCTATGTGCTGCAGACTTCGTCTTGACCTTCGTGAACTCCGCAAAAAGTCGGGCGGTTTCTTCGGTAGTGGCGAATCAACCGGTTCGGTAGGCGTTGTTACCATTAATATGCCGCGTATTGCTTATCTTGCAAAGGATGAAGCTGATTTTTATGCTCGTCTTGACAAGATAATGGATATCTCTGCTCGTTCGCTCCACGTTAAGCGTACTGTTATTACAAAACTCCTTGATGCAGGTCTTTATCCATACACAAAGAGATATTTGGGAACATTTAACAATCACTTCTCAACACTTGGTCTTGTTGGTATGAACGAGGTTGGTCTTAATGCTAAGTGGCTCGGCGTTGACCTTACCCACGAAAAGACACAACAGTTTACAAAAGAAGTGCTTAACCATATGCGCGAGCGTCTTTCTGACTACCAAGAACAGTACGGAGACCTTTATAACCTTGAGGCAACTCCTGCAGAGTCAACTGCTTTCCGTCTTGCTAAACATGACCTTAAGCATTATCCAAACATTATTACAGCAGGCAGAGGCCCTGGTGAGACACCATACTACACCAACTCTTCACATTTGCCAGTAGGTTACACAGAAGATATCTTTTCGGCTCTTGATGTGCAAGATGAACTTCAAACACTTTATACATCGGGTACAGTGTTCCACGCGTTCCTCGGTGAAAAGCTTCCTGATTGGAAGGCTGCTGCAAATCTTGTAAGAAAGATCGCCGAAAATTATCGTTTGCCATATTACACGATGTCACCAACATACTCTGTATGTAAGAATCATGGTTATATTGCGGGTGAGGAATACACCTGCCCTGACTGTGGCGAAAAGACCGAGGTTTACAGTCGTATTACAGGTTACTATCGTCCGGTTCAAAACTGGAATGACGGTAAGAGCCAAGAATTTAAAGATCGTAAGGTTTATGATATTGAAAATTCTAAACTTACCGCAAAAGAAGTTGCAGGGGCTTGCGAATGTGAAGCAAAGTCCGAAGCAGTCCTTGCTGATGGTAACTACCTTTTCACAACTGCAACCTGTCCTAACTGCAAAATCGCAGTATCACTTCTTGATAAAGCCGGAGTAATCTTTAACAAGCTTCTTGCAAATGAGAACGTTGAAGCAGTAAATGCCTTGGGAATCAAGCAGGCTCCAACACTCGTTGTTGTAGAAAACGGAATTGCAAACAAATACACAGGCGTATCTGATATTAAGAAATATTTAAACGCTTAAAGTAAAATGTAGGGGAGGGTCTCTGTGCCCTCCCATTCTTTTAAAACGGAGATATTATTATGTATGACATTATAGTAATCGGCGGCGGTCCTGCAGGGCTTACCGCAGCAATATATGCCCGCCGCGCTAACAAAAGTGTATTGGTAATAGAAAAAGCTTCTTTTGGTGGACAAATTACATATTCGCCAAAGGTGGAAAACATCCCCGGTTTTGCCGAGGTGACAGGCAACGAATTTGCCGAAAAACTGGTTGAACAAGCATTAGGGCTTGAGACTGAAGTTGAATGTGCCGAAGTTTTAGAAATAAAGCAGGGTGACGTAAAAACCGTTGTTACCGATAGCGGCGAATACGAAGGAAAAACCGTTATTATTGCAACGGGCGCTAAACACCGTATGTTAGGGCTTGAGCGAGAAGAAGAATTCGTTGGCGAAGGTATATCTTTTTGTGCGGTGTGTGACGGCGCTTTTTATGCGGGTCAAGACGTCGCCGTTATAGGTGGCGGTAATTCCGCTTTACAGGAGGCGATATTGCTTTCAGACCTTGCTAAAAAAGTTTATCTTGTTCAAAATCTTGATTTTCTTACGGGAGAACAAAAATTGCAAGAAAAAATTGCCGAAAAGTCAAATATAGTGGTTATACTAGGCCATACCGTAAAATCCGTAGTTGGAGATACCACACTAAAAGGAATTGTAATTGCAGATGCTAATGACAATCAAAAACAACTTGATGTTGACGGCGTATTTGTGGCAATCGGTCTTATTCCACAAAACGAAGCGTTTGCAAACCTTGTGAATCTTGATGAAAGAGGTTACGTAACCTCTGGCGAAAATTGCCTTACAAACGCTGATGGTATTTTTGTGGCGGGTGACTGTCGCACTAAAAAAATCCGTCAAGTAGCAACTGCTGCCGCTGATGGCGCAATAGCCGCCTTAGCTGCTTGTGATTATTTAGATAATTAATACAACAAAACCGACCTGTTTTTCAGGTCGGTTTTGTTGTATTTTGTAATAAGTAAATTAAAATTTCAATTAAATCTTTTCAGCAACTTCGAAAACGTCTGCAGGAAGCTCTGCTTCGTCACAAGAGATTGTGAATACAAATTCAACATCATCAATCTTTGCAAGGCGCTTTAAGAAAGCAGAAAGTTCACCATAGTCGCGTGAGCCAATACGTAATGTAGCGTCGCCAAAGATATGAGTGATATCATTGTTGCCTGCTTTAACACCAGCAAGAAGACCATAGTACTCATCATAACCACAGATTGAAAAATCATCAGCGTAAATAAGACGGGCTTTATGGCTAACGGAAAATGTAAGTGTGCCACCCTTTTCTATACATACAACATTACCAAGACTAGTTTCTGCAGCAGAGTTTACAAGTTCTACTAAACGCTTGGTTTTGCCTGCACCTTTTTTTCCGATAATTAGTTTAATCATAATAAACAACTCCTTTATATTTGCCGTGTGAACACGGTTATTTTACTTTTGAACTTTTTTTATTTTGAAAGTCTGGCTTCAAGCTCTGCTTTCATATCTTCGTATCCCGGTTTTCCGAGAAGTGCGAACATATTCTTTTTGTAACTTTCTACGCCAGGTTGGTCAAATGGGTTAACTCCCAACATATAACCTGATATAGCACATGCCTTTTCGAAGAAATAGATGAGTCGACCAAGATGGGATTCATCGGCTTTGTCTAACGAAATTACAAGATTAGGCACTCCACCATCGGTATGCGCAAGCACGGTGCCCTCGAAAGCTTTTTCGTTAACAAATGACATTGTTTTGCCTGCTAAGAAGTTAAGACCATCGCCGTCGTTATCTTCTTTTTCGATAACAACATCGCTGCCGTTGTCGCCTATTGTTACAACCGTTTCAAACATTAGACGAGCGCCGTCTTGAACAAACTGTCCCATAGAGTGCAGGTCGGTCGAAAAGGTAACTGATGCAGGGAACAAACCTTTGTTGTCCTTGCCTTCACTCTCGCCAAACAGTTGTTTAAACCATTCGGCCATCATAGTAAATCTCGGTTCGTAAGAAACGAGCAATTCTATTGCTTTGCCTTTTCGATAGAAGGCATTGCGAAGCGCTGCGTAATGATAGCAAGGATTTTGTTCGATGCTATCAATATTGTAATCCTTGGCTGCAGCTTGTGCACCTGTCATAAGCTCGTCAATATCACAACCTGCTGCTGCAATCGGCAAAAGGCCAACAGCGGTAAGAACTGAAAATCTACCACCTACATCATCCGGCACAACAAAGCATTCATAACCCTTTTCGTCTGCAAGGGCCTTTAATGTGCCACGCGCCTTGTCGGTGGTACAGTAAATGCGTTTTGCAGCTTCCTGCTCGCCATAACGTTCTTCAAGAAGTTTACGGAACACACGAAAGGCAACTGCCGGTTCGGTGGTGGCACCTGATTTTGAAATAATGTTTACAGATACACGTTTGCCCTCGCAAATTTTGAGCAGATCAGAAAGATTGGAACCGCTAATACTGTTTCCGGAAAAATAAATTTCCGGCGCACCGTTGCGCAGGGTATTGTAATAAGGGCCTTTTAAAAACTCGATTGCGGCACGAGCGCCCAAATAAGAACCGCCGATACCTATAACTATGAGTACATCGGTATCTGACTGTATTTTTTTTGCGGCTGCTTTAATGCGATCGAATTCATCCTTGTCATAATTAAAGGGTAGATCAACCCAACCTAAAAAGTCATTGCCAAGACCACTTTTTTCGTTAACGACCTTATGAGCATCGGCAACTTGACCAACAAGACCCTTTATATCGTTTTCGCGTATAAAATCTTTAGCATATGCGCTACTGAATTTAAGAGACATAAAATCAATCCTTCGTTTTTTGCAGGGCAGAGTATATCGCCCCACCTTGTTTAATCTATTTTACATTATATTTTGGTAATTTGCAAGCAAAATACACAAAATTTCACAAAAAAATTTAATTTTAAGCAAACAATCCGTCTAAAATCCACAAAAAAGCGGTCCAAAAGCGCACCTTATCAACTCTTTGCGTGGCAATTATATCAATGCTTCCTATTTGTTCGTTATTTAAAAAGAAATCTACGGTGCCTACAACATCACCTTTTTTTATTGGAGCCGTTAAATTTTGATACAAATTTATCTCTTGCTCGACGGCATTTGTTTCCGATTTCTTTAAGAGTATGTTAAAGTTTTGAGCCGCATTTACCGTTGCCGTTTTTTGAACACCATTTTTTACCAAAACATAATCATTAGGCATTTCTGCTTCAAGAGATAAAAATTGATAGTTAGTAAAACCGTAGTCAAGCAGTTTTTTTGCGCCGTTAAACCGTTCTTGTGAAGTGTCGCCGCTCATAATTACTGCGACCAGATCCAAACCGTTTCGTGAAGCGGTAGCAGAAAGACAATATCCGGCATTTGATGTTGTTCCTGTTTTAAGTCCGGTAGTTCCCTCGTAAAATCGAACTAATTTATTGGTGTTTACAAGTTCGCTTTGGCCGTTTCTTAAAGTGTCCATCCAAACGGTAGAATAATTTTTAATAGTATCGTGTTTTATAACCTCTGCCGACATAATTGCCACATCATGCGCGCTGGATACGTGACCTTCGGCGTCAAGGCCTGTTGCATTAACGAAATGACTATTTGACATACCGAGTTCTTTAGCGCGGTCATTCATCATCGCAACAAAGGCTTCTTCACTACCGGCAATTTGCTCGGCAAGCGCTACGGTTGCATCATTTGCCGATGCGATAACAGTTGCTTTTAAAAGTTCGTCGACGGTCATTGTTTCGCCCGGTTCAAGCCATATTTGCGAACCACCCATAGCGGATGCGTGTTCGCTGGCGGTAACTGTATCATTAAGGGATATGATTTTGTTTTCTAAGGCCTCCAAAATAAGTAATAACGACATTATTTTTGTAATAGAAGCCGGAGGCAGTTGCTCGTCAGAATTTTGTTCGTATAAAATTTCACCTGTGTGAGTCTCTATTAAAATTGCCGATTTTGCTTTTATATCTAATTGTGTTCCAAAAGCGGCATCGGTAACAGTTGAATCTATCGGAATTGTAATGTCACTAATATCACATTCGCTAGAAACTGTTGCTGCCATAACGCTGTTTTGAGCAGTAAGGATAATGCAAATTACAAAAGATAATAAAGATTTTAAAATTTTCATTAATTTCACCCCTATAAAATAAAGTTATGCAAAAATGGTTGAAAATATAATAAAAAACTAAGTCTACACAAATGCAAACCTAGTTTTTAAAAAATTATGATTGAATTTCTTTAAACGCAAAAAATTCGCCGCGTTTTTCAATTAGTTGGTTGTAGGTGCCGAATTCTACGCATTTGCCGTCCTTGATAACCGCAATTTTATCGGCATTCTTTATGGTGGATAATCGATGCGCAACTATAAAGGTTGTGCGATCACGGGTAAGATTTTCTATGGCAGCTTGAATTTCACGCTCGGTTACACTGTCTAACGCGCTAGTCGCCTCGTCAAAAATAATTACCTTTGGATTGCGGATTATTGCGCGGGCAATGGCAATTCGTTGACGCTGTCCACCCGAAAGTTTAGCACCGTGTTCGCCTACGTGGGTATCAAGACCGTGAGGCAATTTCAAAATCACATCGTCAAGCTGTGCTGCGCTGATAGCGGAAGATAATTGTTCGTCAGTGTAGAAATCGTTTCCGTATGTTATATTTTCACGGACCGTACCGGAAAACAATATTGTGTTTTGAGGCACTACGGATAAAAATCTTCGGTAGGAACGAAGATCAAAGTCGGTTATGTTTTTGCCGTCTACTACGAGTTCGCCTTTTTCTGCCAAATTAAAGCCTGTAACAAGGTTTATAATGGTGCTTTTTCCGCTTCCTGATTCGCCCACAAGAGCAATGGTTTCGCCTGCGTTAACTGTTAGGTCAAGACCGTTTAGCACATGGGTTTGCAAATCATAGTTAAAAGTAACGTTTTTAAATTCATATTTGCCCTTTAAATCATCAAGCGAAGGTTTTCCAAGATTCTTTTCAACATCACAGGCAGATAATATTTCGCCTATTGAGCGTATAGCATCGGCACCGCGAGTGATGGCAGGAAGTAAATACACAATACTCATCACGTTTGTAGAGAGTGATGTGAAATAGTTTTGATAAAGCGCAATTTCACCAATGGAAATAAATTTTTTAAAGGCCATAAATGCGGTTATAAACAGGCATAGTATTTGAAAGAAATTCATAAGAGCCCAACTCAATGCGCCGAAAAAACTGTATGTAGAATCGGAACGATAGCCACGCTCGGCAATTTTTGTAATTGCCCGAGTAAGTTTTTTTACCTCGGTGTTTTCAAGGGAATGAGCGCGTGTTACCGAAATCAACTCTTCCATATCGTATACTGCGGCAGAGGTGTTTTCCAGTTCTTCACGAAATTCTTTTGTTTGAGTATGCATGATTTTGTGAAAACTCTTTTGCAAAAAAACGGCGGCAGGAACAAGCAACAAAAACATAAAGAAAATAACAATATTACTGGAAATAACAATGATTAATGTTATACACATATTAATGAGGGTGCCTAAGACCGTATTCATAATATGCGATGCTAGATCGGTTACCACCTCCACATCTCGCATAACCTTAGATTGTATTTTACCCGACTGGGTATCCTTGTGGTAGGAAATTGATAGTTGCTGAAGTTTTCGCACCATTGCACCGCGAAGTCCCGCTTCTACATTGCGGTTGGCTTTGGATAAAATTTTTACATACAGGGTGTGAAACGGAATATTGAGTAGCAGTAGCGAAACCGCAATTATAGCATCAATTGCAATTCGCCAAAGAAAGTTGGCGGGCGGATTGGTAACGAGATTAATTATATCTGCAGTAATAAGCGGCAATACCCACATGGGACTGTCTTTAATAATGTATATTATTGCGCCTATAAACAAGCGCCCGTAATGACCTTTATATAATTTAAAGAGCAAACGAAGCGCCTTAATTTTTTGTGGATTTTCAGCCATATAGGCCTCTATAAAACTGTCTTCGGTTTTAATTATATTATCTTCATAAAAGTGCTTTTTATCACGATTTTTTTGCAGAAAAAACCACCCCTTAACGCTAGTTTTATATCACTAAAGTACCACAGTAAAGGATGGTTGTCAATAAGTTAAAAAGGAAAATTTTTAAAGTTTTATAACAATAATCAATATAATTTTAATTAGAGAGTGCATGCTATAAGGATTTTTTTAATAAAGCCTTGTTTTGCCGTCCTTATCATATTGCTTTTTTAAGAATAGCCGCCATAACCGTTATGTCGTCGGTGCGGTTGCCAGTATAACGTCTGTGCGCACAGTCGCAAATATGCTCTGCAAGGTCTTGTGCGTTGTCATTGTTCCAGTTTTCAAGTTCTTGACGTATCCACTCGGTGCCGTCAAAGGTAACCCCATCTGACACCAAAAGTATAATATCACCATGGCGAAGACGGATTGCTGCGCGGTCAAACGACACTTCTTTTAAAATGCCTACGGGAAGGCTATGGCTTTCAGCTCTGCCGGAATGTCCGTTTCGACGAACAAGCGTAGGAGCGGCGCCCGCTTTATAAAGTTCAATGTTTCCTGAAAAAAGGTCAATGCTTGCTATATCCAACGTAGCAAGGGATTCGTCGCTTGATTTGAAAAGCATAGAGGAATTAAGAATTTTTAGCGAACAATCGTATCCAAAACCTGCTTTAAGAAGTCGGGACATAAGACCAGACGCCATTGCTCCGTCAACGGCTGCTCGTCCGCCTGTGCCCATGCCATCGCTTAGGATCATAATGCAATGACCTTTTCCGTCGTAAAAATATTTACACGAGTCGCCGCAGATAGAGCCCAACGCGGCGCAGCTTTGTTGTACGCCGATATCTATTTTAAAATTTGGATGCTCGTTTAGGGTTATAACGGTGCAATTATCTGTTCTTGATATATGTGGAGCATCAAAGTTTCGTTCGCAAGCAAGGGACAACATTTTCATTATTTGCAGTCGGTTAAGAACGGTTTTTTCATCCGGTTTGATCTTCATTTCAAGAGACATTCTGCCAAATGCGTCAATTTTTGCAATGCTTTCCTCTACGTGAATTCCAATACTTTTTAATGTGGAAGCCGCGGCGTTTGCTACGCACGGGTTAAAATGTTCGTTGGCGGTGATGTTTAACGAGAGTTCTTTTAACATATTGGAAACTCCCTCAAACTGTTCGGAAACGACCTGTCGCACCTCTTCAATACGATTTTCAGCAGATAGGTGCGAAGCGTATTGCGAATAACGGTGTTTAACCGTATCCTGCATTTTTGCAACACGCAGGCATCTGCCTCTAAATTCGTCCAAAACATTTTCTTCGGGCGGACTTTCACCGCCTTTTACCACATTAATCATTTGCATAATGGCTTCGATAGTAGCAGATGATTTATTTTCCCAACAGTGAAGACGTAATTTACAACCGGTGCATGCGTCCTGCTCTATATAAGCAAGCACGGATTTAAAATCAGGCGAATTAATTTTGGCGAGTTCTTGTGATACTTGATTTACGGTTTCGGCAACATCTACAAGTGCGCTCGACGCAACCTCCAAGCGCAGACTTAATTCCTTTGCTGAATGATTTGTGGTATTTATCTTTGGAACGCGATAAAAAAATTTGCCGAGGTATATACCAAAAGAACGAGGTATAAGTAAAAAGAGGGTTGAGGCTATAAGAATTTCTGTAAAAAACAAGGTTGAGTCAGCCTTGAATTGAAAAAATGAAATTCCTATTATTCCGCAAGCGGTTACCGAAAGCGCAGCGGCATATTTACCCAAAGATGAAAATATGCCTGCGGCAAGGCCTGCAAAGGCATAAATTCCGATACCGTTTTCGTAGGACGATGTTGCCGCGCAGGCAAAAGAAAGCGCAATACCACAGGCGCTGCTTATTGTAACACCGCCATATCTGGCAGAGACAAGTAATAAAAAGATGCCCAGTGTGCGACCTACCGATATTTTAAAAACAAAAAAGTTTATAAGACCTATAATTATAATTACCATTGTAGTAACAACACAGATCATTTCATCGGCGGCAAGTCCTGAACCAATACTTGACAAAGAGGTAAATGTGTGATTAATGATAAAAACGGCGCCGAAAATAATAATCGATTCTGCAATAAGTTTAAGCAAGTCAATGGGGACGCCGCTATATGTTACCGCCTTGGTTACCGAGTTAGAAAGCGAAGCAACTGCACCAAGAAAAAAGGGATTGTTGCAAATTTTTTGATATCCTGACAAAACAAGCCGTATTGCAACAATGGCAAGCAATGCCGCAAGATACCGCAAGCCGCCCGAGCCGATAAGATTAAAAAAATATCCAAGTAAAGCACCAATGGCGCAACTTGGTAAAAATACCGCCGTACATCCACCACAAAAGGCTAATCCAAACGGTAAAAGCGAGTCAAATACAATTGTTCGCGTGGCAAAAAAAGCAAAAACCGCTATTAAAATATGTAATGCCACGGCAGATACATTAACCGCGGGAGTTTGTTGTAAAACCTTTTGTGTTTTGGTAACAAGTTCCTTCAATTTAAAACACTCCTTTTAATTTTGCGCTAAACATTAACCGTAATAATTATTATAGTTTCTGCAATGCAAATTTTTTGTCAAAGCACAAGGTAAAAAAAGGCAAATATTTGTCTTTATAAGAAAAAAGAACCATAAATTATTCGAAAGTTTTTGGAAACACTATTTTTGGAGGGAGTTTAATGAATAAAAACTTAAAATATTTTGTGGTTTTGTTTGTATTGTTTTGTATGTTGTGCATTACTGTAGGCGCGCTTTCTAAGATGGGCTCGACAGGGGGCGAGGTAAGAGAAATACAAGGGTTGCTTAGTGAGTGGGGATATTATACCGGTGCGGTAGACGGTATTTTTGGAACAGCAACACGAAATGCGGTAATAGAATTTCAAAAAAACAATGGATTGACGGCAGACGGAGTTGTCGGAACCAAAACACTGCAGACTATGGGCATAACCGCAAAAGACGTTTATACATCAGCCGATTATGAATTGTTGGCACGTATTATTTCGGCAGAAGCGCGAGGTGAAACATATCTTGGTCAGGTAGCGGTAGGGGCTGTAGTACTCAATCGAGTGGAACATCCGTCCTTCCCCGATACACTATCGGGAGTGGTTTATCAAAACGGTGCCTTTTCTTGTTTATACGACGGACAGTTTTACGAAGAAATAAGTGATAGTGCCTACTCGGCAGCGCGTGATGCATTAAACGGTCTGGATCCAAGCGGTGGCGCAATATATTATTACAATCCGGCAAAAGCAACAAACAAATGGATTTTTTCTCGGCCTACAATAACGACTATAGGCAGTCATGTATTTTGCAACTAAACACAAAAGCAAGGTGTCTTTGTTACGGAAATGTTTCAAGAAGTCTTTTTTAAAAAAGATTTTCTTGGAAAAAATTTATCCGTCAGATGCCTTGCTTTTTGCTTGTGAGAAAATTAAAAATTTTCTCAACAGTTTTAATGCACAGAGTAATTTTAATCATGGTGGTTACAAAGAAAATGATATAAACCAGACCGTCAAGTCTTGTAAAAAGCGAACCCGACGATATTACCCCTATTGCTCTTAAATACGGAAAGTTAACAGCAGAGGTGTCTGAGAAGGTTAATGTTGTTTGTAAAAAGCATAAAAACAACACAAAAAAGCCAGTGACACATCCATAAAAAACAGATCTAGCCGATTTTTCGTCAAAACCAAAAAGAACGGGAAGTGTAATTATAGGTAGGAAAAACTTAAAAAACACTTTAAAATTATAATCAGTTGGAACGATGCTGGTTTTAAATAAGGAAACATCGAAATTTTTAACACTAAATATACCGCAAAGCAAAATTATTGCACCAATAACAACAGCAACTAATAGTCCGTACTTATATATTGTAGATAACTTTTGTAACGCAAAAAAAATTACAATGGCAAAAAGCGTTAAGGTCAAAAGAAGTATATTTGTTTGATTAAGTTGTATGCTTTTTAAAAAGATTAAAAAGTCAACAAATGTTATAGCCGCGCCGTATACCGATATTGCTAATAAAATAAACAATAGGAAATTGAATGGTAGGTTGTGTTTTGCTTGTTTTATCACAAAGCACATTGTAATTGTTAAAATTAGTGACACGACGCAAAAAAGAGCAAAAACAAAAATATCTTTTAACGCAAACGGCATAATAACGATAATATTGCCTAAAACAAATAACGAACAAAGTGCAAAAACATGAGGAGAAAAGTGCTTGGTCATATGTTTTCCATCTCCAATATAGTTAAATTGCCTTCGCCCAAGACTATCATAGGTAACAAAACAGAATTCTTATTTATTTGGTACATTTGATTTGAAATGTCGATATCATTGTTTTTGCAGTAGTTTTTTACAAGGCCAATGATATCATAACCGACTATTGTGTCTGTTGTTTCTTGGTGAAAAATCGCATTCACGTCATCTGTTTTTACGATATATATTCCATAGTTTATATTGGGTATTTTTTCAAGAAAATCAACAGCCTCTTTCGGTGATGTGTTTTCTAAAACTACAGCTCCTAATTGTTCGAAATAAAGTGGCTTTACAAGTTGTGAACCCAAATTGCTAAAGGCTTGATTTAAATTATTTCCTGATGAGGATATGACCTGTCGACTTGAGGACTGATCGAATGTGTCGCTTGAATTAATAACCTCAATGGTCAAATTAACAGTACTGTCGTTGTGTGCTATACCAATCGCGGTTACAAGCAGACCTCGGTTTATTTCTTGATAATCACAAGCGCAAAGCAATGCGAAAAAACAAAATAGTAGTAAAAACAATATGCGTTTCAAGGTGTATCACTCTTCCTTGTCTTATTTTTGTTGAATAGTGGCCTTTGTTTCATAAGGGGCCATGGCGCGCGAATTATACTGTCTTTTAGCGATTGAAAACTGGGATTTGTAAGGGAAATCGTATAATCTACGCCAAAGGAATTTAAATTGAACACTTTAATTGCAAAGATAGAAACTGCGACTACGTATCCTAGAATTCCTAAAAATGCGCAAGCCATTATAATAAAAACACGCCAATAAAACACACAATCGGTAAGTCGCGGAACCATAAGTCCCGCGATTGCACTAAAGGCTACCGCAATTAGCATAGGCGCGCTTATAATCCCGGCATCTACTGCTGCTTGTCCTACGACTAATCCGCCTACAACACTTAAAGCGTGTCCTAAATTTTGCGGCATTCTAACCCCTGCTTCTTTTAAAATTTCAAAAGCTAAAACCAGTGATAAACATTCAACAACGCTTGCGATAGGAATACCTGCTCGAAGACGGGATACGGTTAGCGCAAAATGGGTGGGTAAAAGGTCAAAGTGATGTGTGATTAATGCGACAAAAACACCCGGAACACTTATTGTTATAAAAAAACACAACCAGCGCAATATTCTTGAAAGCGATGCTAAAGTGAAGTTGATATAGTAATCTTCGTCGGATTGAAAATTTTCTGAAAAAAGATATGGTAATGTAAGCACAACGGGAGTACCGTCTACTACAAGTGCAATTCTTCCTTCAAGCAAACGAGCCGCCACAATATCAGGACGTTCGGTAGTTCCTGTGGTTTTAAGAATACCGCGCTTTGAGTCCCGTATGTTTTCTGCGATATAATTACTGTCAAGTATTCCGTCTATATCAATTTTGTCCAGCCGTTTTTTTAATTCTGTTAAAGTTTTTTTGTCGGCAAGGGAATCCAAATAGCATATAAAAACATAGGTGTCACTCCGTTGACCAATGCGCAACATTTCTATACATAGGTCAGGGGTTAAAAGCTTTCGCCTAATCATAGCAAGGTTAAGCATAGCGGCTTCGTCAAAACCTTCTCGAGGCCCTTGTAAAACACGTTCGCTTTCAGGTTCGTTGATGCCGCGAGAACGCCACCCCTTGGTGTTGATTGCAAGGGCGGATATACTCCCCTCAATTAACAGTAGTGTGTCACCGTAAAGAATTGCTCGTAACATATCAGGTATATTTAAAGTTTGGTTTACTTCGTTTGCGAAAAGTGAATTTTTGGCAACAAAATCACAATCTATAACGGTGTTTGGCGAAACGTGAGTTTCGATTAAAGCTTCTACAACCGTTTCGCCCAGTTGAGCGGAATTGATCATACCATCCATAAAAATAAGACAGCATCTCGTTTTGCGCCCAATTAAAATTTCGCGCATGCGCAAAACGGCATCCTTAGAAAAAATGTTTTTAAAAAGGGAAATGTCGATATCTAAATTTCCACATAAGCATAAGTGCGCATAGTCGTTTACTCCACCGGACAATACAATCACCTTTAAATGTTTTTTGTATTATCTTTTACTTAATATTCAAATTTATGAATTGTTTGCAGAAATTAAAAAATCATATTGTTGTGCAATGGTGTTCCAAGTGACTGCGCCTACTGCGCCGGTAGGAGATATACCAAAAGCATTTTGAAAAGCAATTACTGCCTCTTGTGTTTGTGGACCGAAATATCCCGTTACGGGAATTTCGGGAACGGCATCAAAGTTTTTGCCTATAAGTGATAAATATGTTTGCAAATCCCTTACGTTTTCACCGCTCATACCTTCGGTTAAAAAATATCCGGGATACAGCTTAGCAAAATTCCCCGAATAACCCGGCGGTAAGAATTCCACGGTTTCGGAATATATGCGGTTAAGCACGTTCCATGTTGCGGTGTTTACGACGCCGGTTATTGGAAGACCATAATATTGCTGAAAAATGCGTACGGCATTGGTGGTGGACTGACCGTAAATACCATCTAATGGTAGCGAAGAAAGATTTGGATTAAAATAGGCAAGAATATTAAGATAGTATTGTATGGTTTTAACGCCAACACCTTGAGAGCCTTCACGTAGCTGAGTGGAAAAAGGAACCTGCGCCTCGCTTATGGTAACGCCTTCGCTTATAAGCTCCGAAAGACCTTTTACGCCGGTATAGTAGCGCTTTATTTTATACCATGTGGGTTTATCAACTGTGCCGTTTTGCGTAAGATCAAAAATTTCTTGGAATTTTCGGACGCTTGCTTCTGTATCTAATCCGAAAACACCGTTTTCATTAACTATTTTTGGTATGGCGGGATAATTCATCGCAATACGATTTAGTTGGGTTTGAATAATTTTTACATTGTTACCGGAATCACCTATCCTTAGTGGAACACCAGGATAGGATTGCTCGATAGCGGCGACGGGGGCGTTTTCTACAATGCCGATATCTTGACCGTAATAGTTTTGTAAAATTTGATATGGTGTGAGTCCTGAGCGCGCAAGATCAACACTTCCCCATTGGGAAAGACCGTCGCAACGAGAGGTGGTACCGTTGCAAAATTGAGTGAAAAGCGGCTGGATTTCGCCCTGTCTAACCACGTAATCGTTAAAAATATCATCCACTATAACATTAATGTTTTCAAAAATTTCGCGATTTGGTATAAACGCTTGATCAAACGCGGTGGAATTTGTAATGTCAAAATTGTATCCTCGCGAAGGGTACCATTCGGTATAAATACGGTTTAATGCGAAGGATATAATAGCGTATATGTTGGCACGCAGTGCTTCTTCGGGCCAAGTCGGGTATATCTCACTTGATGCAACGTTTTTTATGTAATCTATGAAATTCACTGTAACGTTTTGTGCGGGCGCATCGGGTGCGCCAAGATGCACCGTTATATCTTGCGGAATAATTGGTGTTATAACTTCGGGCATAAAATTTCTCCTGTTTTTAAAGATTATAGTTGTTTTCCTGGTTTGCGGTCTCGGGCTTGGTGTTTTTACCTGCGGTTGCTATGGGTAAAAGATCTACGCCTTGTACCGATACAACTCCGGAAAAAACAGGAATGTTTTTTATGATTTTTTCGACGTATCCGTCCGATGTTACTGAAATATTATAATTTGTATAGGGCAAAACGCCGGCGTTGTCAGACTGTTGAGATTCGCTTCGTGATGGGGTTTTCAGTTTAAATACATCACTTTTTCCGCTTTCGTCGGTTGTGTCGGTTTCTATTACAATGTTTCCGTTTTGGTCATCTGTAAATACAGTTATAAAAGCATTTGCTACAGGATATAGTTGATTTAACGTTGTTGTATTAACCAAAAGACCGCCGACGCCGTCTTCTAAATCGTAATCCTTTGATGAAGTTTTGTTTGCAATCACTTTTTGTGCGTCAAACGGGTTTGCGTCAGCAATGGCTTGGGCGTTGGCTTTGTACATTTGCAAAAGTTCGTTAGCATATTCCTGCGGAGTTTTTTCATGCATAATATCACCCTTATAAAATTATTTTAATATATTTTATGAAAGAGCAACGTTAAATATTGCAAAATTAGTTGATAGAAAAATTGAAATGTGTTATAATACAAAAAAAGGAGGTTATATTATGTTAAAGAAAATAATAGCATTATTACTTATGCTTGTGATAGTTTGCGGTGTGCTTGCTGCTTGTGGTGAGAGCAGACAAATTTCGGCTACCCGTGCGCAAAAAATAGCGTTAGAGGATATGGGCATAAAAGCAAAACAAGCAACTGTTCATGTTCATCCGGAGCATAAAGACGAAGGTACATATTTTAACGTGTACATAACATATAACGGTGAAAACATCGCATATGTAATAAGTAATACAGGCGAGATTGTTACAAAAGGCGAAAGTCAACACAGCCACTAAAAAGCGAATTTTGCGGTCTAATGTATTAAAAAAGGACACGGTACGCATTGCGTACCGTGTCCTTTTTTGTTTATTAATGATTAATATATTTTTTGCGGTTTTATCTTTTTTGTGTCATGACTTCAAATATGGAGGGGGTTAATGAATTAAAAAAACAGTTTATCAGCGCCAAATGTAACAAAGGTTACAATTGCTGCTGCGCCAATAACTCCAAGTGCTATAGCGGGGAAAGCGCGACGGAGTCGCATATCAAGCATTGCGGCAACCAAAGCACCTGTCCAAGCGCCGGTGCCGGGCAAAGGAATGGCAACCAAAACAAAAAGGCCCCAAAACGCGTATTTTTGCACAACGTCAGATTTGCTTTCGGCACGTTTTTCGAGTTTGGTCACAAGGCTATCAAGCTTTTTGCTCCATTTTCTCATAAGTTCAAAAATTTTTCTGATGAACAAGATGATAAAAGGTACCGGAACAATGTTTCCTATAATAGAAACTGCAACTGCGATAGGATATGGCAAACCATAACCCACGCCAACGGGTATTGCTCCACGCAGTTCGATTACAGGCACCATTGACATTAGAAAGGTTGCGATAATTTTTCCTAAGGTAGTGCTAAAAAAAGCCATAATTAATCCCCTTTTAAATAAGTGTTTTGTCGCTTGCAAGGCCAAAGATTTCTTTTAAATATTCGCCAACTTCTACTCCCATTGTTACGGGCCTTAAAACCGTGAAATACAAAAGAGTCAAAAGCGATAAGGATAGCAACAACACAAGTATAACAATGGTGATATCAAGTGTTCTTTTGCTGCTTTCTTGTTTGTAAAGAATTTCTTCGTTGTCGCGTTCTGCGATAAACATAACATCACTTTCTGATGGCGTATAAGGGTTGGCGTAACGCGATTTTATGTCCTCGGCCTTTTCGACTTCGGTATACATAAGATTGTAGTTTGCGTCAAAAACAGGGGTAGATTCTTCGGTCGAAGACGCATCGTCAGCATCTGAAGAATCATCCATAATGAATTTTATATTATGCTCATCCTCTAAAGCAGGCAACTGTTCTTCAAAATTCGAATTTTCAAGGTTATAATCATCGGGTTGTGTCAGATAGTTTTCTTCTTCGCTGATTGCCGTTTCGAACAAAGGCTCTTCTTCATCCTTAACAGGTGTTGCGTTTTTTGTTGGGACATAACTAATTTCTTCTATATAAGGATGTATAAGATTTTGCATAATGCTTTTGCGAAAGGCTTTGTTTTCGGTAAGCAAAATAATGGTTTGCGGACCACTTTCAATAATACAACCTCCGAAGTAACCGTCTGCAGTAACAAGTGGTGTAGAGCCGTTGATAATATGTATCTGTTCGGCGCTGTTTATACCATAGATTTTATTGTCACAAGGCATTGTAGAACTACCGATAGCGGTAGCAACGGTGCTGATAATACCGTCGTTGCCGAAAAGAGGACCGCAGACAATTATAACACGGGAGCGAGAAACATCACGGGCAAGCGCTTTAATAAAAGTTTTTTTATCACTTGTTTTATCACTGAGCAATCTCATTCTACAGCAACCGCAAAGATTAAATTCCATTTCAAAATCTGACGTGGTCATATGGTAAATAATGTCCACCTTTAAGTTTTGTACCATTGTTATTTCCTTTCTGTAATTTAATAAGGATAGTCAAGACCTTTTGTTTCATACCATAGCTTGGGGTATTTGATATTCTGGTTTATTGTAGCGGAAATCACGTCGGCGTGTTCAATTTCCCAATCATCCGCTTTTTTTGCTACAACAACCAATCTGGCGCCGTCAAAATCGTTGGCAGACGTAATCAAAGTAAGCAGTTCGTCGCCATATTCGGCCTTGATATTTGTATTAATAATGCTTCTTGCAAGAGTTTCGTTTGACCAATCGTTAAAATCGTTTTCGTCAACAAAAAAACTTTTGGTCGGGGAGTATGCTTTTTCTGGTGAATCACTAGACGACGCAACAAGCATTACGGCAAATACAATATATTTTTCGCTTTTTTTACCGTAATAAATTTTAACACAAGGATTTTCTTTGTAAAAATTTAGGTTTCGATATTTTTTTAATGTACCAAACATTGAACCGTCTTTCATATTGTTGCCGAAAATCACAATGTTTTTATCGTTGTTCTTACGGGAAAAACTGTCTTGGTTTGATAAGAATAGCGCGCCATATCGGCTTTTTTTGCCAAGTTGATTGTGGTTGATATAAAAAGTGTTATCTTCGGATTGACATACTACACTATCAATTTCGGTGCCGTCTATTTTAATCCAACCTTTGATATCTTTATTTTGTGACGATAATGCTTTTAGCGCAGAGGTACTACCGAGTGATTCGAAGGTTGTTTTTGTTTGCAAAAGCAGTTTTTGGTGATAACTGCTTTGCAAGAAATAACGTCCAATTAATACCGATGATAAAATTAAAGATACAATCAAAAACGCTACTATGATTTGAAACGGAAGCAAAGGCTTTTCGTTGGATTTTACGGTTTGTTTAGGTAGCGTATAGGCACTTTTTTTAAAATCAAAAATACTTTTTGAATGTTTACTTGCCATATTTATCCCATTCTATAAATTTTATTCTATGTATGAATATTCTATTCCCGCAATAGCTCTTTCAATAAGCGGTTCGATATCTAAATTTTGTTCTGCTGCTTCGCATTGGCCTGGTTTGGGTTTAGTGTGCGGATGCTTAGGTGTGAATACTGTGCAGCAATCTTCGTAGGGCAAAATAGATATATCAAACGCATCGATTTTTTTAGAAATTGCAATAATTTCTTCTTTGTCCATACCTATTAACGGACGAAGCACAGGCATTGTGCAAACTTCATCTGTAGCGGCGATTGCAGGTAGGGTTTGGCTTGCAACTTGACCTAGACTTTCACCTGTAACAAGGCCTAAACATCCATCGTTTTGTGATACACGGCATGCAATACGCATCATCATACGACGCATTACAAGTGTAAAATAATCTTCCGGACAATGTTTGCCGATTTCTTCTTGAATTTCGGTAAATGGTACGATAGCAAGCTTTATAACACCGCTGTATCTGGCAACACGGCCTAACAAATCGCGAACCTTTTGCTCGGCACGAATACTCGTGTATGGAGGAGAGGCAAAGTGGATAGCGTTAAGCACAAGACCACGTTTAGCCATTGTGTATGCTGCAACAGGGCTGTCAATACCGCCAGATATAAGCACCTGAGCGCGTCCTGCGGTTCCTACGGGCAGGCCGCCCGCGCCTTTGATTTGCCCTGCTCGTACATAGGCTGCGTAATCACGAACCTCTACGGTGACTACCTCGTCGGGATTATGAACATCTACGCGAAGGTGGGGAAACGCGCGCAGCAATGCGCCACCTACCTCGCGACAAATTTCGGGAGATTTAAGTGGGAACGCCTTGTCGGCGCGTTTTGCTTCTACTTTAAAGGTTTTTATTTCTTTTAATCTTTCTGCAAGATAAGTAGGTGCTTTTTGCAAAATATCATCCATGCTTTTTTCACAAACGCACGCACGACTGAATGCAGCAATACCAAATATTCTGCTCATACGATCAAGCGCTTCGGCAAAATCAAAGTCATCATCTTGCGGTTTAATATATATTGTAGATTGTGCACGCTCAACTGTAACCTTGCCGAGATTTTTAAGGCGACGGCGAATAGTTGCAACCATTTTATCCTCAAAATTTCGACGATTAAGTCCTTTAAGTGATAATTCGCCATCTTTTATTAGTATAATTTCTTTCATTTAACCGACCTTCTTAACTTTTGTGTTGCATCTGTTAACGCAGATTTTAATGTGTCAATATCCTCGTTTGTGGTGTAACGCGAGAAACTAAGGCGTAACGCCGAATCTATTCGATTCCTTGATAATCCGCATTCCTTTAAAACATAGCTGCCTTCACCCTTTGCGCATGCACTGCCGGAGGATACGTAAACACCATATGATTCAAGAAAGTGAAGCAGTGTCTCCGAGCGAAAACCTTCTACTGATATGTTTAATATGTATGGAAGCACATCGTCGGAAGAGTTTACGGTTATAAGGCCTGTATCGAGCAAAGAATTTTTTGCGTAAGTCCAAAGTTGCTTTTGAGCAAGGAGTTGCTCGTTTATATTATTAAGGCTATCAATTGCGCCCTTTAAACCATATATTAAGGGAACCGCTTCTGTTCCTGAACGAAGTGATTTTTCTTGACCTCCGCCGGTAAGTAGTGGCTTGATGGTTATTCCCTTTTTAACGTAAAGTACGCCAACACCTTTAGGACCGTGTATTTTGTGGGCACTTGCAGTAAATAAATCCACACCCAAAGCATAAACATTTATTGGCATTTTGCCAAACGCTTGCACTCCATCGGAATGCAAAAGTGCGGGCGCACCAATGTCCTTTATTATTTTTGCAGCTTCTTGTACGGGTTGGATGGAGCCAATCTCGTTATTAACGAGCATAATGCTTACAAGTATAGTATCTTTATTAATAGCGTTTTTTAAATCTTCGATTGAAATAATTCCGTTTGGTTGAGGTTTGATGTAAATAACCTCGAAACCGTCACCTTCCAAGCGTTTTATGGTTTCTAAGACCGAGGGGTGCTCAATTGTGGTGGTAACAATTCTATTTCCCCTTTTTTTGCGGGACGCAGTCGCGCCGAGCAAAGCGGTGTTGTTACCTTCGGTGCCGCCGGAAACAAAAAATATTTCGTCATCACGGCACTTAAGCAGTTTTGATATGGATTTTCTTGTATCGTCCACAAGGGTCTGGGCTTTGAACCCGAGGTCATAAAGACTGGACGGATTTCCCCATGCATTGGATAGAGCAAAATTAATGTTTTCTATCGTTTTTTCGCAAGGTGAAGTGGTTGCGCTGTTGTCTAAATATGCAAATTTTCTCAAATCGTATCGCCTCTTTTAAATATGTCTGTAGACATACACAAATCATTATACAGTATATTTCTAAAATAAACAATACTAAATGTGCGAAAATTTATATAAAAATTTTTATGCAAACTCTTGAAATGATACAAGCAAATTATTATAATAATAATATACAAATTATTTCGGGGGACTTTTTATGTTAAAAAGAGTTTTAGCGGTTATGCTTGCCGTGCTTATGATATTTGCTATAGGTTGTGGTGACAACGAGGTTGTCTACGAAGACCTTTCTGATTACGAAAGTGATGTGTCCGTAGAACAGGAAACACCACAACTTTTTGTTAATCCGTTGACCGGCGTAGCACAATTTGAAAATTCAGACAAGTCAAACCAACGCCCGGTGGCAATTATGGTAAACAATGTTGATATTGCGCAAAAAGTGCAAACAGGCTTGTCAAAAGCCGACATCATTTACGAAACAGAGGTTGAAGGCGGTATAACACGACTTATGGCTGTTTATCAGGATTTGTCAGATGCTGATAAAATTGGCAGCGTACGTTCTGCACGTTACCCGTATGTTGATTTGGCATTAGGTCATAATGCTGTTTATGTTCATTGTGGCCAGGATCCGACCTATTGTGCGCCTCATCTTAAAGACATAGACCACCTTAGCATCGACACCAATTCAAAGGGTGCAAAACGAATTGCAAACGGCCTAAAAAGTGAACATACGCTTTATGCTTTAGCTAGTGATTTGTGGGAAAATATTAACGAAACATTCGATACAAAGGTAGCAAGTGTTGCGCCATGGGCAAACTTTACCGACGAAACCCTTGCCCTTGATGGCGGAGCGGCAACAAGCGTTAAAGTTCCTTTCCCCGCAATGACAACCAATTTCACATACGATGCGCAAAGCGGTCTTTATACCAGACTTTCAGGCAGCACGGTTTTAACCGATTATAATAGTGGTGAAAGCACACAGGTTAAAAATGTTTTTGTATTGCTTACATCTATTTCCAATTATCCTGACGGAAAACACAGAAAAGTAGCGCTCGAATCGGGTGATGGTTATTATATCACAAACGGTACAGTTCAGTTTATAAAATGGAGCAAGGGTGCTGCTACAAACGGCTTTAAGTTTACCGATACAAACGGCGCAGAAATTAAGGTTAGCGCAGGTAATTCTTGGGTGTGTATTGCTAATAAATCAAGTTGCAATCCAACCATACAGTAAGGAGATATTATGATAAAACGCGAAATTAAAAAGCTAGTTTGTTATGGGCTTGAGAATGGGCTTTTGACTCAACGCGATGAAATTTATGTAACAAATCTACTTGTGGATGCGTTGCGTTTGGATGAATTTGATTGCGAAGAAACATTTTTTGATGTGGATTTGGAATCTACACTTGCAGCAATTCTTGATTATGCGGTAGAAAAGAAAATCATTGAGGACGATATTACATCTCGCGATTTGTTTGACACAAAGCTTATGGGACTGCTAATGCCGCGTCCTTCAGAGGTGGAATTTGAATTTTTTACGCGTTATAATGTTTCGCCGCAGTCGGCAACCGAATATTATCATAAACTTTCAAAAGATAGTGATTACATACGCACTTATCGCATTGCAAAGGATATTAAATGGGTTTCTCTTACCGAGTATGGCGATATTGACATAACGATTAATCTCTCCAAGCCTGAAAAGAGCCTAAAAGAAATTATGGCTGCAAAAAACGCACCTCAAGCGGGATATCCAAAATGTTTGCTTTGCAAAGAATGTGAAGGCTATGCCGGCCGAATCAATTTTCCGGCACGTCAAAATCATCGTTTAATACCGCTTCGTCTTACTGATGAAAACTGGTTCATGCAATATTCGCCTTACGTGTATTATCCTGAGCATTGTATTGTTTTTAATGCAGAACATACGCCGATGCTAGTTGATCGCAAAGCGTTTTGTAAACTTTTTGATTTTGTAAAAATGTTCCCACATTATTTTATTGGTTCAAATGCCGGTTTGCCAATTGTTGGTGGCTCTATACTCAGCCACGAGCATTTCCAAGGCGGTAGATACACCTTTGCCATGGAAAAGGCACCTATAGAAAAAGAAATTGTTTTCAAGGGCTATGAAGATGTTGCGGCAGGGCTTGTAAAATGGCCAATGTCGGTAATTCGACTCACGGGAGATACCGCAGAGCGTGTTATTGATCTTGCTGATAAGATTTTTACCACATGGCAAGGTTATACCGATGAAAGTGTGTTTGTTTTTGCACAAACCGACGGTGAACCGCACAATGCCGTGACACCAATTGCGCGTATGCGTGATGGCAAATATGAACTTGACTTGGTGTTGCGTAACAACATTACCACCGAAGAATTCCCGTTGGGTTATTTTCATCCTCATAACGAACTTCATCACATTAAGAAGGAGAATATAGGTCTCATTGAGGTTATGGGTTTAGCGGTATTGCCCGCACGTCTTAAGGACGAAATGGCGACATTGCAACAAGCAATTTTAAACGGTGATGATATTCGATCTATCGAAAGCATAGAAAAACACGCTGACTGGGCAGAAGAAATAATGCTCAAATACAGCGACATAAACGCTGAAAACATCGACAAAATCATCAAGGATGAAATTGGTATTGTTTTCTCAAAAGTGCTTGAGGATACCGGCGTGTTTAAACGTGACCAAGAAGGTCAGGCCGCATTTATGAAGTTTATAGATTATGTAAATAAATAATTAATTAAAGCTCCGCTTACAACGAATTTGTCAAGCGGAGCAATTTTTATATTCTTTAACTAGGGTGCGCAAAAGTTTTTTTGTTGACTGTAGCGGATATAGCTTGTATAATATATATAGATATATAGATGTAATTATTATTGTTATGTAAGGTGGAGTTTTTATGAACATAAAAAAAATACTTTCCTGTGTAGATCACACACTTTTAGCGCAAGACGCAACATGGGACCAGATCAGGGCTCTTTTGGATGACGGAATAAAATATTCCTGCGCTTCTTGTTGTATTCCTGCAAGTTTTGTAAAACAGGCAAAGGAATATGTTGGTGACAAACTGGCTATTTGTACCGTTATTGGTTTTCCAAACGGATATTCAACAACCGCAACCAAATGTTTCGAGACACAGGACGCGATTAACGGCGGCGCCGATGAAATAGATATGGTTATTAATATCGGTTGGCTCAAGGAAAAGAAATATGATTTATTGCTTGAGGAAATTAAGGCTATAAAGGCAGCGTGTAACGGAAAAATATTAAAGGTGATAATAGAAACTTGTTTGCTTACCGACGAAGAAAAAATTAAAATGTGTGAAATTGTGTCGGCTTCTGGTGCAGATTTTATAAAAACCTCTACCGGTTTTTCTACAAGTGGGGCTACACGACACGATGTGGAGATATTTGCTGCGCATGTTGATAAACATTTACAAATCAAAGCGGCAGGCGGAATATCATCGCTTGAAGATGCTCAAGACTTTATGGCTATCGGAGCTACAAGACTAGGAACAAGTAGAATAGTTAAAATAGTAAAAGCGTTAGAGAAAGGTGAAGAACATGATAAAAAAGACACCTCATATTGATTTAAAAAATGATATTGGCTTTGGTAAAACCGTACTTATGCCGGGTGATCCTCTTCGTGCAAAGTACATTGCCGATAATTTTTTGGACGATGCTGTTTTGGTTAACGGTGTGCGTGGCGTAAATGGATACACCGGTTATTACAAGGGCACAAAGGTTTCGGTTATGGCAAGTGGCATGGGGATGCCGTCTATTGGAATTTATTCTTACGAACTTTATAAGTTTTTTGGCGTACAAAACATAATTCGCGTAGGTAGCGCAGGCGCAATAAACGAAAATGTAAAAGTTCGTGATATTGTTATAGGTCAGGGTGCTTGCACTAACTCCAACTTCTTATCACAATATGGTATGAATGGTACGATTGCTCCTATTTGCAACTTTGATATGTTGGATATCGCAAACAGGGTTGCTAAACAATCACAACTTAATGTTCGCATAGGCAATCTGTATTCTTCCGATACGTTTTACGACGACACCTACCCATCAGGAAATTGGGGCAAAATAGGTTGTCTTGCTGTGGAGATGGAGGCCGCTGCGCTTTATAGTACCGCAATGCGTTACGGAATGCGCGCTATGGCTATATGCACTATATCCGACATACTTTATCCTCCGTTTACCGCACTCGACGCAATGGAACGCGAACAGACCTTTACACAAATGATGGAGTTAGCTCTTAATTGCGCGGTAGAGTATGAAAAATTACCGCCTTTAGAGGTTAAAGACTGATATGAAACGAGTTTTTTTGATCGTACTTGATAGTTTTGGCATAGGCGCTATGCCCGACAGTGAAAAATATGGAGATATTGGTGTCAACACACTTTTATCTATATCAAAATCAAAAAACTTTGAGATTAACAATCTCAAAAATCTAGGCCTTTTTAACATTGATGGAGTATCCTGCGGACCAAAAACAAACAATACTGAAGCGGCAATTTGCCGATTAAAGGAATTGTCTGCAGGCAAAGATACCACCATAGGACATTGGGAGATATCGGGGGTTATATCAAACAAACCTCTGCCAACATATCCTGACGGTTTTCCATCGGAGGTATTAGAAGAATTCTCTCGTCAAACAGGAAGAGCAATTATTTGCAATAAACCATATTCAGGCACCGACGTTATAAGAGATTATGGCGACGAGCACGTAAAAAGCGGCGCACTTATTGTATACACATCGGCAGACAGCGTATTCCAAATTGCAGCGCACGAGGACATAGTGCCACCGCAACAACTTTACGATTACTGCCGTATAGCGCGCAAGATTTTGGTTGGTAACCACGGCGTTGGCCGAGTTATTGCACGTCCTTTCGTAGGGGAAAGCGGAAACTACAAACGCACGTCAAATAGGCATGATTTTTCGCTAGAACCTCCCTGCAAAACGATGCTTGACTATATAAAATCAAGCGGACTGGACACTATATCAGTTGGTAAGATTTATGATATCTTTGCGGGAGCGGGTATTAGTGAATACATTTATACAACAAGCAATGGCGATGGTATGTCCAAAGTGCTTGAGTACACCAAACGTGATTTTAACGGTCTTTGCTTTATAAATCTGGTGGACTTTGATATGTTGTACGGACATCGCAACGATGTTGATGGCTACGCCAAAGCGATAAGTGAATTTGATAATTGGTTGAATGAATTTTTGCCGTTGCTAAAAAAAGATGATCTTTTAATAATTACGGCAGACCACGGTTGCGATCCTGCGTATACTATAAGTACCGATCATTCGCGAGAGTATGTGCCGTTGCTGATTTATGGTGACAATGTAAAAAATGTAAATTTAGGCACACTGGATGGCTTTTGTACTATAGGTAAGACAATTTGTGACTATTTGTGTGTAGAGAACGAAATTGCCGGTAAAAGTATACTTTCGGAGATATTAAAATGAGTAATAAAGAATTGGTAAAATTGGCGTTTTCGGCAATGAAGCAGGCCTATGCGCCGTATTCCGGTTATATGGTTGGTGCGGCCCTTTTGGCAAAATCCGGTAAAATATATACAGGATGCAATGTTGAAAATGCGGCATACGGACCTACTAATTGCGCTGAGCGCACGGCTTTTTTTAAGGCTATTAGTGAGGGTGAACGCGAATTTTTAAAAATTGCTATTACGGGTGGTAAGAATGGTGTTGTTACCGACAAGTTCATGCCGTGCGGCGTCTGCCGACAAGTAATGGCAGAATTTTGCGAGTCTGATTTTGAAGTTATTGTAGCAATAAGTGAAGATGATTTCAGCGCATATATGCTAAAAGATCTCTTGCCATTTGGCTTTTCTAAAAATAATATAGATACCGATTAACATTGGTATACGAAAGGTGATTATATGAAACAATATCATATTGCGCTTTCAAAAAAGGATGGCGCCAAATATGCTATAATTCCCGGAGATCCCGGTCGCGTGGAAAAAATTGCTGCCTTTTTAGATGATGCAACACAAGTTGGCAACAATCGTGAATACAATTCATATCTTGGATATCTTGACGGCGAAAAGGTTTTAGTGATTTCTACCGGCATAGGTGGTCCATCCTGTGCAATTTGCGTGGAAGAGTTATCAAAAATAGGCGTTGACACATTCATCCGTGTCGGCACTTGTGGCGGAATGCAGCCTGATGTAAAACCCGGGGACGTAATAATTTCCACTGGAGCAATTCGTCAAGATGGCACTAGCCGCGAATATCTCCCGATAGAATTTCCTGCCGTTGCAGATTTTCATGTAACGAGCGCTCTTTATAAGGCTGCGCAAGATTTGGGTTATGATAACCACATAGGTGTCGTACAAGCAAAGGATAGTTTTTACGGACAACACTCCCCGGAGAGTATGCCAATAGCTCCCGAATTGCTTGCTAAATGGGAAGCGTGGAAACGCGGAGGTTGTTTAGCTTCCGAAATGGAAGGCGCAACATTGTTTATAGTAAGCGCAGCGAGGGGACTTCGTTCGGGTGCGGTTTTCCATTGTGTATGGAATCAGGAAATTTCACAATCTGCGATGCCTGAAGATCGCAAGGAAGATACTTCTTGCGCTATAAAAACGGCAATAGAAGCACTTCGCATACTAATTAAACAGGATAAGGAAAAATAGTTTATGTTTGAAGCAGTACTTGACTGTATAAAAAATTACAATACAATTATAATTCACCGTCACGCACGTCCCGATGGTGACGCTATGGGTAGCCAAATCGGTATGAAACATATCATTTTAGAAAACTTTCCCGATAAAACGGTTTATATGGTTGGTGACAGTTCCGGTTATTTGAGTTTTATGAAAGATAGTGTTATGGATAATGTTGATGATAGCACATATAATGGCGCTCTTGCAATTTTGCTTGATTTTGCATCACCGCACCTTGCAAGTGATGAGCGTTATACTTTAGCGGATAAAACGGCTAGAATTGACCATCATATATATTGTGACACATTTACCGATATTGAGGTAGTAGACAGCAGTTACGAAAGCTGTTGTGGAATGGTTACCGCGTTTGCGGTTGAAAGTGGACTTAAAATTAATGCAGTTGCAGGCGAGGCGCTTTATACCGGAATGCTTACAGATTCAGGACGTTTCCGTTACGACAGTACGTCATCGAGAACCTTTAAACTAGCATCAGAACTTATTGATACAGGCTTTGATACAAACGAACTTTATAGAAATCTTTATTCTGATGATTTTGAGAATAAATTACTTAAAGCGAAATTCACTTTAAAGATACAGCTTACCGAAAATAACGTCGCGTACATCTACACAACACGTGACGAACTCGGCGAACTTGGCAACAATGTTTTCTCGATTTCACGAGGAATGGTAGCTACTATGTCTGATGTTAAGGGTGTGGATATTTGGGTTAACTTTACCGAAAGCGAAGAGGGCGTTTTGTGCGAACTGCGTTCAAGCCGATTTAATATAAATCCAATTGCCGTAAAATACGGCGGTGGCGGGCATGAAAAGGCAAGTGGCGCGTGCGTGAGTGATCGCAATACCGCCATGCAAATGTTGGCTGATTTGGATGCAATTCAAGGAGAATATAATGAACACAGCTGTAAAAAAACAAATACTTGATAAAATAAAGGAATATAAAAAAATATTTTTGTTTCGTCATATTCGCAATGATGGTGACTGCGTTGGAGCTACAAAGGGATTAAAACGCATTATTGAACTTACTTATCCCGATAAATCGGTATATCTTATTGACGATGACCATTCCGAATATCTGGAGTTTTTAGGGCCGGATGATTCGGCAGTTGATGCTTGTGAATATGCCGATGCATTGGGTATTGTTGTTGATACGGCCAGCGAAAAACGCATTTCAAATAAAAATTATACCCTATGCCGCGAACTTATAAAAATTGATCACCACATCCCGCTTGAGGATTATGGTGATATTATGTGGGTTGAGGAGCATAGATCCTCAGCTTGTGAAATGATTGCAGATTTTTATATTACATTTAGTAATCAATTAAAAATAGATAAACTGGCGGCAACATATATTTATACAGGTATGGTTACCGATTCGGGTCGCCTTAAATATGAGGGTGTCAACGGTGAAACCTTGCGTTGTGCGGCAGCCTTGTTAGATCAGGAAATAGATACCGAAACACTATATGCGCATTTGTATCTTGATTCGTTTGGTTATTTAAAATTCAAGGCAGAGATTTATCGTCGCATGCAAATTACCGAAAATGGTGTGGCATATATTTATATAGATAAAGCCATACAACAAGAATTTGGTCTCACACTTGAGCAGGCAAGCTCTTGTGTAAGTGCGCTCGATTCGATACGTGATTGTCTTGTGTGGATGGCGTTTATTGAAAATGATGATGCCGACCATTCAATTCGCGTGCGCTTAAGATCGCGTTTTGTGGCGATTAATCCAATTGCTGAAAAATATAACGGCGGTGGTCACGCAATGGCCAGCGGCGCGACAGTTTATAGTTGGGAAGAGGCGCGACAGTTAATTTCCGATGCTGATGCGCATGTGAAAAATTATAAAGAAACACATGAGGGTTGGTTATGAAAATACTTATAACAAATGACGATAGCATATCTGCCGAGCAGTTATTACCGCTAGTGCGTTATTGCCGCAACTTGGGCGAAGTTACAGTAGCGGTTCCTGAGGTGGAACAGAGTGCAAAAAGTCACGGCATAGAATTGCATAAGCCCTTTAGAGTGCAAAAAACCTTTTTAGATTCTGATGTGCAAACCTACGTTGTGGATTCTACTCCTGCCGATTGTGTTAGATACGTGGTCTTAGGACTTGAAGAACGATACGATCTTGTGATTTCGGGCATTAATCGCGGACTTAATATGGGTAGCGACATTCTTTATTCGGGCACTGTGTCGGCCGTTCGAGAGGCCGTGTTGCAACAAATTCCAGCTATTGCGCTTTCTACCACACCAGAAAATTATGAAAATGCTACCGAATATTTGGATATGGTTTTTGATTATATTAAAGACAAAAAGCTTTTGGAAATACACAATGCATATAATATAAATATTCCGGCAAATCCAAAGGGAGTAAAAATTACTCGACAGGGTGGAATGTATTTTTCTGATGGATTTGTAAACGTAGAGAGTGACTTGTATCAAGCAAGTGGTAAGTGTGTATACATTCCTAACAATGACCTAACGCTCGATACCGACGCAACAATATCAGGATATATTTCTATTATGCCTATTAGTTTAAATGTTACAGATATGGAAACATTTGAAAAATTAACAAAATAAATAAGATAAAAAACTAACCGTGGCACCTTCCGTATGGAGGGTGCCACGGTTATATTCGCTTTTAATAAGCTTTTATATTTTAATTAGCGCTTTTTACAATAAGCAATAACAGCAATAGCTGCTAAACCAAGTGTTACGCAAGCAAGAGCGTTGTCGCCTGTAACAGGGCTTGTAGCGGAACCGTTGGTTTCAGGTGTAGTTGTTTCGTTACCGCCTGTTGTGCCATTATCGGTTGTTCCGTCGTCGCTTGAGCCGTTATCTACAGTTGTATCGTCATTGTTGTTATCGTTGTCATTGTTTGTATCATCGTTTACATCTTCATCCACAGCAGGAACAAATGTTGAACCCGTGTTGAATTGAACGGTTCCATTGTAGTTGATAATGTAACCTGTAACGGTGATTTCGTCACCAACAATAAGAAGATCAGCGCCGTCGCCTTTCATACGATAGCATTGGATCGTCTTGTCGGTACCCTTAACAGCGATTGTTACGGTAACATTGCCGTACTGTTCGTTGTATTCGGTGTCGATAGAAACTATCGTACCGGTAAGAGTAACTTCGTAAGGAAGAGATTGACCAGCTTCAAGCTTTTCTGCTTCAGCAAGAATTTCTTCAGCTGTTTCAGGAGCTACAGGAGCTTCGCCTTCGCCTTTAACGTGATCAACAATCCAACCGTTCTTCAACTGTGGAGTATCGTTGTACTGACCGATGATACCGTAAACGGTGATGGTATCACCTGCAATAGGCTTATCCTCAAGTGCATCATAACGTGTTGTACCATCTGCACTCCAAGTACCGTAAAGGGTGAGGATGTTGCCGTCAGCATCGGTAATTCTCATGTTGCCGTATTGTGGGCCGTAAACCTCAACAATTTCACCTGTAACATAGTATTTGCCTTCGGTGTAGGTGTTGTGAGCTTTAGAAAGACCAAGCTCAATAGCTTCAGCAATTGTAAGTGTGCTGTCTGCTGCAGGATCGTTGTTTACAGGAGGCTCTGGTGTTTCGCCGCCTTCTTCGCCGCTATCAGGCGCGTCTGTAACGTCAGCAGGATAGAATGTGCAGTAGAAGCCTTCGTATTCTGTTTTGCAAGGACCTACTGTGGTATATGACATATCGTTACGTGTACCGAACCAATATGCTGAGCCGTCAACATCGGCAATTATTGTTTTGCTTGCAGCATCATATGTATATACAGTAGAGGCTGTTGCTTCGTAAGCACCATTTACGTGTGTGCCGCTTACAACCATATTGATGTATGTTTTTGCGCCGTCTACCATAGTGTAGAAGTAGTAACCGCCAGTGGTTTCTTCAAGATATACGTCAATAGCTTCTGCAGATTTATCGGTTGTAGCCATATAGTAGCCGTTCATGCCGCCAGCAAGATAGTATACTGTGGTTGCGCTTACGTTACCTTGGATCATACCAAATTTGTATGCAGTTCCTGCTACAGGGGCATCAACACTACCAGTTGTGTCGTCACCGGTTGTGTCGTCACCGGTTGTGTCATCACCGGTTGTGTCATCACCGGTTGTATCGTCACCGGTTGTGTCGTCACCGGTTGTATCGTCACCGGTTGTATCGTCACCGGTTGTATCGTCACCGGTTGTATCGTCACCGGTTGTATCGTCACCGGTTGTATCGTCAGCAAATACAAATGTACAACCGCTGTCAAATTCGATTGTGCCGCCGTAATTCTTAATTATACCGGTAACGGTGATAATATCGCCAACTTCAATAGTATCAGCGCCGTCACCCTTCATACGATAGCATAAAAGGTCTTTCATACCGTCGCTACCTTCAACCGAGATGGTTACGGTGATATTGCCGTACTGTTCGTTGTATTCGGTATCGATAGAAACTACCTCACCGGTAAGTGTGGCTTCGTAAAGGAGAGATGTGCCGTCTTCAAGAGCAAAAGCAGCATCAACAATTTCCTTAGGATCTTCAGGAATTACAACTTCAAATTCGCCCTTTTCTACTGCATCAAGAGTACAACCCTGAGCAAATTGAGGAGCGCCGTTATAAAGTACGATTGTACCAGTTACTGTGATTATATCGTCAATAGTAATATCATCAGCGCCTTCACCTGCAAGACGATAGCACTTGATTGGCTTATCTTCCTTACCTTCAACAGCGATGGTTACGGTAACATTGCCATACTGTGCGTTGTAAGGTGTGTTAACTGCTGTAATTACACCTGTAAGTGTAACGTTTTCAATTGTTTCACTTCCTTCGAGTGCATAAGCAGCATCTACGATTTCTGCAGGTGTTGCTGTGGAAGGATCAAAAGATGGTTC
>JAZQYL010000060.1:0-38826 GCA_045633485.1 Acutalibacteraceae bacterium
GGCGTTTAGGTGAAATTTCCGCTGCTATTATTCAAGTTAAAGATGGCGCAACGCTTACCGAAGAAGACGTAAACGATTACTGTTTAGAACTTCCAAGATATAAGCGTCCAAGAAAAATTATATTTGCGGACGTTCCAAGAAACCCAACAGGCAAAATTGAAAAACCAAAACTTAGAAAAATGTACGGTGCCGAAGGCATTGTAGATTCACAAAACAAATCCTAATAGAAAGGTCAATTTTTATGAAAAAATTACTTATTGGTAATCAGGCAGTAGCCGCCGGTCTTCACGACGGTGGCTTGGGTGTTGTATCCAGTTATCCGGGTACACCATCGACCGAAATTACAGAATTTTTATCTAAATACGATGATTTACATAGTGAATGGGCACCAAACGAAAAGGTTGCCTGTGAGGTTGCATTCGGCGCTTCGCTTGCAGGCGCTCGCAGTGCATGCGCAATGAAACACGTTGGACTTAACGTTGCAGCTGACCCACTATTTACACTATCTTATACTGGTGTAAATGGCGGTATGGTAATTTGTGTTGCAGATGACCCTGCTATGCACTCTTCACAAAATGAACAAGATTCTCGTCACTATGCAATAGCATCAAAGATTCCTATGCTCGAACCATCTGATTCACAAGAGGCATATACATTTGCTCGTAGCGCTTTCGAGTTATCTGAACGATTTGATACACCCGTTATCCTACGTATGTGTACTCGTATTGCTCATAGCCAATCTGTTGTTGAAACAGCCGATGCTGTACCTGCAGTACTTAAGGAGTATGAAAAAAATCCAGCTAAGTACATAATGATGCCTGGTAATGCAATAAAGCGGCATCCGTTTGTAGAAGAACGTACCCTAAAAATTCAAGAATTCGCTGAAAACTGTATATATAATACTGTTGAATATTCCACAAGTGACGAAATAGGTATTATTACCTCCGGTTGTTCATATCAATACGTCAAAGAAGTATTTGGTGATACAGTTAGTATTTTGAAAATTGGTATGCCAAACCCACTACCTGTAAATTCTATTAAAGATTTTGCAAGCAAGGTTAAAAAACTTTACGTTATAGAAGAACTTGATCCAATCATCGAAACACACGTTAAATCTCTTGGTATAGATGTTATTGGCAAAGAGATGTTCTCTATTTTAGGTGAATTTTCTCAAAAAACAATTGCCGATGCATTCCAAATTGAAGCAAAACAATCTATTTCTGCCGATTCGGTTGTTCCTAATCGTCCACCAATGATGTGTGCAGGTTGTCCTCATCGCGGTATGTTTTATACACTTGCAAAAAACAAAATCACGGTTCATGGTGATATCGGTTGTTACACATTAGGTGCTGTGCCACCGCTCAACGCTCTTGATACTACACTTTGTATGGGTGCTTCTATTTCAGGTTTGCATGGGTTTAACGCTGCTCGCAAATCAGAAACCGAAGGCAAAAGCGTTGCCGTTATCGGTGATTCTACCTTTATGCATTCCGGAATGACTAGTCTTGTGAATGTTGCTTACAATGCAACAAACTCTACTGTAATTATACTTGATAACTCAATTACGGGTATGACAGGTCATCAACAAAATCCAACAACAGGCTATAATATTAAGGGCGAGGTTGCCGCAAAAGTTAATTTAGAAGCTTTATGTAACGCTCTTGGTATAAATCGTGTACGTGTTGTTGACCCATACAACCTTAAGGAATGCGAAACCGTTTTAAAAGAAGAGTTAGTAATTAAGGAACCATCGGTCATTATTTCACGACGTCCTTGTGTTCTTTTGAAATCGGTTAAGACATTACCATCACTTAAGGTTGATTCCAATAAGTGCAAATCATGTAAACGTTGTATGACCTTAGGTTGTCCTGCAATCAGTATGAAAGATGGTAAAGCAGTAATCGACAACACATTATGCGTTGGTTGCGGTGTATGCAAACAGCTTTGCGCATTTGATGCAATAATTTAAGGAGGAAAGCAAATAATGAAAACTACAAATGTTATGATTGTCGGCGTTGGCGGACAAGGCAGCTTGCTTGCCTCAAAATTACTTGGCAGTTTGCTAACCAATGAAGGCTATGACGTAAAAGTAAGCGAAGTTCACGGTATGAGTCAACGTGGCGGTAGTGTTGTAACCTATGTAAGATTTGGTGAAAAGGTTTATTCACCAATTATTACCGAAGGTGAAGCTGATTTTATAATAGCTTTTGAGAAATTAGAAGCAGCACGATATGCAAAATATTTAAATAAAGACGGCACTATTGTTGTAAACACCCAACAAATTGATCCTATGCCGGTTATTATCGGAGCCGCTAAATATCCAACTACAATTTTAGATGAACTTACCGCAAAAGGATTAAATATTCAAGCACTTGACGCTCTTTCCCTTGCAGAAACTGCCGGTTCATCAAAAGCAGTAAATATAGTTCTTATGGGTAAAGTTGCAAAACAATTTGGTATATCCTACGATAAATGGATTGCAGCTATTGAAAACACTGTTGCACCTAAATTTGTTGATATGAACAAAAAAGCATTTGATTTAGGATATAATTCATAACTTTACTTAATATATATTGACTTTTTCACTTTACTGTGTTAAAATAAATTAACGTTTAAATTTACGTTGCTAAATGCGATTATCAGAAACAAGTAAAAATAGAAATAATCTGGAGAGAGTTGTCGTTTGCTGCGAGACAATGAGGACGTCTATTTTGAATTCATTCTGCCAGCAGTGCGCTGAACAAGATTTTTCTTAAGTAGGATGCAACGGGTGTTCCCGTTATAGAACTAAGGTATGTATGTACCTGAAAAGGTCGTTATTGTGAGATAACGGCGAACTGAGGTGGTACCACGGGATTTCGATTTTCTCGTCCTCTGTATTCTTTATCGGAATGCAGAGGACTTTTTGTTTTTCACATTCCGAAAATACGAACCTGATAAAAAAGAAAGGATGATTTAAAGTGGCACAAAACTATTATCAAAAAGAAATCGAAACTATGCCTGTCGATGACATAAAAAAACTCCAATCAGAAAAGCTCGTAAAACAAGTAAAACACGTATATGAAAACGTACCTTACTATCGAGACCTTATCGACAAAAAAGGCGTTAAACCGGAAGATATCAACGGTATCGAGGATTTACACAAACTTCCCTTCCTTACCAAAGCAGATTTGCGTGATGCATATCCATATGGTTTGCTTGCAAAACCACTTAGCGAATGTGTGCGTATTCAGTCAACGTCCGGAACAACAGGTCGTCGTGTAGTTGCATTTTACACTCAACATGATATCGACCTTTGGGAAGATTGTTGCGCTCGTGCTATCGTTGCGGCCGGTGGAACAAAAGAGGATGTTGTTCAGGTTGCATACGGTTATGGATTATTTACCGGTGGTCCCGGTCTTAATGGTGGTTCACATAAGGTTGGTTGTCTTACACTACCTATGTCATCAGGTAATACAGAACGTCAAATTCAATTTATGACCGACTTGAGTGCTACAATACTTTGTTGTACACCTTCTTATGCTGCATACCTAGGTGAATCACTTACTGAAATGGGCTATACACCCGATACAATTCCACTAAAAGCTGGTATTTTCGGTGCAGAACCATGGACCGAAGAAATGCGTAAAAATATTCAAAATACTTTAGGTATAAAAGCATACGATATTTATGGCCTAACAGAAACAAGCGGTCCCGGAGTTTCCTTTGAGTGCGAAGAACAAACCGGTATGCATATAAACGAAGACCATTTCTTGGCTGAAATTATTGACCCCGAAACCGGTGAGGTTTTACCCGAGGGCAGCAAGGGCGAATTGGTGTTTACCTCACTTGATAAGGAAGCCTTCCCATTACTACGTTATCGCACGCGTGATATATGTATTCTTACTCGTAAAAAATGCTCTTGTGGACGTACATTTATTAAAATGTGCAAACCAATGGGTCGAAGTGATGATATGATGATTATTCGTGGTGTAAATGTTTTCCCAAGTCAAATTGAAACCGTTCTCCTTAAGGAAGGCTATCAACCCAACTATCAAATCGTACTTGATCGTGTTAATAACAACGATACTTTCGAAGTAAATGTTGAACTTAATCCAGATCAATTCACCGATACTGTTGGTGGTATTACAACACTTGAAAAATCACTTGCAGCCGCCATGAAGACAATGCTTGGTATTAATCCAACAGTACATCTTGTAGCACCTAAGAGCATTACTAGAAGTGAAGGAAAAGCAGTTCGCGTTATAGATAAGCGCAAGTTGCATGATTAACGTAAGGAGCTAATATTATGTCACTTAAACAATTAACTATTTTTGTCGAAAACAAGCAAGGAACCTTGGTTGATATAACCGATACTCTTGCAAAACACAATGTAAACATACGTGCGTTATCTATTGCAGATACCCAAGACTTTGGTATTCTTCGTCTGATTGTAAACGATAACGATACTGCTCTTAAAACACTTAGTGATGAGGGCTATCTAATTAAAACCACCGATGTAGTTGGTGTAAAAATTGGCGATGCTCCCGGCAAACTTTCAACAGCACTTAGTGTTCTTGACGAAAACAATATTAATATGGAATATCTTTATGCATTTATGTCTCGTACTGAAAAACACGCCTATGTTGTTCTTCGTGTTGCGGATAATTCAGCGGCTGAAACCGCACTCGAAAATGCCGGATTCCATTTAATCACAGATAGTGATATTGCTAAATTATAAATCGTTTATATTTTAATAGGCACTTGCTTTTAGCAAGTGCCTTTACTTTTATTTGCGATAATATGTGTAGTAAGCAGTAATTGTATCATATTCATTAGTTACAGCGTTGTGGCCTTCAACTGTTACACCATCACCACTCATAAGAAGATAATACTTTGAATCAGATATCGGGGCAGTAAAAACGTCTATTTCACCACAAATAACACGAATGTTTTCGCCCACGACGGCAATTCTACCCATTTTACCAATAATGTCGTAGTTAACCGTACCATCATTGCGAACAACACGCTTTGTAACATATTTTACTTCTCTACCATCAAAAGTTTTTAAAAGTTGCTCGTTTTTATTCTTCTTAAAAAGTCCCATTATTCAACCACAAACTTTATAATAACTTTTTTACCCTTTTTAACGATTATGCCATCTGCAAAATCCTTAGGTTCAAAAGAAAGTGACGGATTGGTAGCCTTTTGATCATCGACAGAAACACCGCCCTGTGTTACCAAGCGACGAGCTTCGCCGTTAGAAGCAGCCATAGCACCCTTAACCATTACCGAAAGCAAACCAATTTTACCGTCTGTAAAATCATCTGAAGTCAAAACAACAGTCGGCATATTTTCATGTGAACCTGCACCGGCAAATACTGCTCTTGCGGTCTCTTGCGCCTTGTTTGCTTCTTCTTCGCCATGAACAAGTTTAGTAAGTTCATAAGCTAATATTTCTTTTGCGGTGTTAAGCTGACTACCTTCCCAAGCATCCATTTCATCAATTTGCTCGAGTGGTAAAAACGTAAGCATACGAATACATTTAAGAACGTCGGCATCACCAACATTACGCCAATACTGATAAAAATCATAAGGAGAAGTCTTGTTAGGATCAAGCCAAACAGCGCCGCCGACAGTTTTTCCCATCTTTTTACCTTCGGAATTAAGAAGAAGTGTAATGGTCATTGCATGAGCATCTTTTCCTAATTTCTTACGAATAAGCTCGGTACCACCAAGCATATTTGACCACTGATCATCGCCGCCAAACTGCATATTACAACCATAGTCATTAAACAAATGATAAAAATCATACGACTGCATTATCATATAATTGAATTCAAGGAAAGATAGGCCCTTTTCCATGCGTTGTTCATAACAACGTGCACGTAACATATTGTTTACCGAGAAATGGGCACCCACTTCACGAAGCATATCAATATAATTAAGATCCAAAAGCCAATCAGCGTTATTAACCATAATAGCCTTATCGTCACCAAATTCAATAAAACGCTCCATCTGCTTTTTAAAGCAATCACAGTTGTGCTGAATTGTTTCAGCCGTCATGATTGATCTCATATCGGTTCTGCCGGATGGATCGCCAATATAAGCAGTACCGCCACCGATTAATACTACCGGTTTGTTGCCAGCCATTTGCAAACGCTTCATTAAACAAAGAGCCATAAAGTGACCAACGTGTAAACTATCAGCAGTAGGGTCAAAACCAATGTAAAAAGTAGCTTTGCCGTTGTTTACCATTTCTCTAATTTCTTTTTCATCAGTAACCTGCGCAATAAGACCGCGGGCTATAAGTTCTTCATAAATTCCCATTTTATTTTTTACTCCTATCAAGCAATTCTTTTGCAGAATTATATAAATTATCTGTTATTTCAACACCAGACATTATACGTGCAATCTCCTTAATTTTATGCTCAAAATCCAACGAGGTAACACTTGTGAATGTTCTGTCGTTAACAACATTTTTTTCAATTAGTAAATGATTATCAGCATATGCAGCAATTTGTGCTAAATGTGTAACACAAATTACCTGATGGCTATTGGATACCTTTTGTAGCTGATGACCAACTTTATCAGCAGCTCGACCACTTATACCTGTATCAATTTCATCAAAAATAAGTGTATCAACATCATCTTTGTCAGCAAGTATACTTTTTATAGCAAGCATCGTACGTGATAACTCACCGCCCGATGCAATTTTGTGTAGTGGTTTAGCACTCTCGCCCGCATTTGCGCTTATTAAAAATTCAACCGAATCACATCCATTGCGCGTATATTTGTCGCTAGTAACATTAACAACAAAGTGGACGTTTGGCATATCAAGTAAAGACAGAACATCTGTTACCTGACTTGAAAATTTTTGCGCAGCATCAACACGAGTTTTTGTTAATTTTTCACCTAAATCAATAAGTCTTTCTGTTGATGCATCAAGTTCACTGCTCAATTCTTGAATACGCTTATCGGAACAAACAATTTTGTTTAGTTCTTGGTTTGCGTTATCAAGAAATGTAAGCATTTTTTCTTCACTATCGCCGTATTTTAACATAAGGCGCTGTAATGTGTCAAGTCTTTCTCGCAACTTTTCAGGATCTAAATCTCGCATTTTATTGTCATCAGTAAAAAGACGTATTTCAGCAGAAATATCGTATAACTCATCGAGTGTTGCAGATAGCCGTCCGGATAGCACATCAAAATTATGAGTTTTTATGCTATCAATATATTTTTGGGCGTTTCGAACAAGAGAAATTGCACCATCACTGTTCTCGCTACCATTTAATGAATATGAAACATCATTTAATAGCGAAAGAGTTTTCTCATAATTTTCGGCAATATTCAAATTCTTCTTAATTTCTTCGTACTCGCCAATCCTAATATCCGCATCTTTCAGCTCTTTAATTTGATACTGAAGTATATCAAGACGACGTTGCTTTTCGCCTTCGTCAATTTCGTTTGCATTTAGTTCACGACGCACAAAATTAAAATGTTTAAACTCGTCAAAATACTCTTTTTTTTGACGTTGATTTAAAGCAATCATATCAAGATACAAATAGTAATTATCAGGATTAAGTAATTTTTGATTATCGTGCTGACCATGTATATTTATAAGATTTTTAGCAATTTCCTTAAGCACCGTTGCCGTTGCAGGCATTCCGTTTATTTTAATAGAACCGCCATTTAAGGTAAGTACGCGAGAAATAAGAAGGTTACCGTCATCGTCGATATTATAACCATTTTCGATAAGTGAATCTATAGCTTCGGTAGATAAATCATAAAACAAGGCAGAAACAACAGCCCTTTCACAACCCGCCCTTATTAAATCCTTTGAGGTGCGCTCACCTAAAACGGCATTGATTGCATCAATAATTATAGATTTACCCGCGCCGGTTTCACCGGTTAGTATGTTGAAACCCTTTTCAAAATCAATATCTGTTTTTTCTATAACCGCAATATTTTCAATATGCAAAGATTTTATCATATTAAATACCTTACATTAATTTTTTAAGTTCATTTGTTAATTGTAATGCTTGTGTTTCACTGCAAGTTACAATGAATACAGTGTCATCACCTGCAATAGTTCCAAGCATCATGTCGTTATACATTGCATCAAGTGCCACACAAACACTGGACGCCATACCGGAGACACACTTTACAACAATATCATTTAATGCAAAGTCAACACCGGTAGTGTATCTTGAAAAAATTTCTCTGTAGTGTATAAATGACTGTTTATCAGTATCGCGCAATTCACTACTAACATATCGATAATTGCCCGCAGAGTCATGACCCTTAATAAGTCTTAATTCCTTGATGTCACGGGATACTGTAGACTGCGTAACCCTAAATCCTGCTTTTAACAAGTAATTTTGTATATCATCTTGTGTAAGAACAATGTTATTGGCAATAATTTCAAGTATTTTTTGTTGTCTTCTTTTTTTCATTTATTTTCCACTCCTTGCATCGCGGAATTTAAGCGATAAAGTCTTATAAAAAGATCTATCGTTAATACGAACCAGTTTTACAACCTTTTTAGATTGAGAAATATATATTTCTGTATACGGTCTTACAGGTGTTACCTTTCTACCGTCAATCGAAAGATAAATATCAGTTCGTTTTTTAGAATATGCTTTAAGTTTTATTTGTTTATCGCCACCAATTAAAATTGGTTTGGCCGCCAATGAATGTGAGCAGATCGGCGTTAAACATACACACTTCATTGTTGGATCAATAACTGGACCTCCGGCCGACATTGAATATGCTGTTGAACCTGTTGGTGTTGCAGCAATAAGACCATCAGCGTGATAGGCAATTACATCGCCGCCATCAACCGAGGCAGTAACATCAATAATACGGGATAAATATCCGCTGCTTATTACAGCATCGTTTAATGCCTCATATTCGCCGATAATATTACCGTTTTCTTTAACAACAATATCAAGCATCATTCGCTCTTCTATGGTGTATTCACCATATTTTAATTTTTGTAAAAGGTTAAATTCATTTTGTTCAATATTGGCAAGATAGCCAACCCTACCGGCATTTATTCCTAAAACAGGTTTTCCATCCTGAGCAGCACGTTTTGCAAAACGAATTATAGTTCCGTCACCGCCAATTGTAATTATAACATCGGCAATTTTGTACAGTTCATCCGAAGGTGCACTATTATAACCAACGCAGCATATGTCATCCGGTAAATACGCAGTAATGCCACATTCCTTAAAAAAATCTGCCATTTTTTCTACGGTTTCGGATGAACCGCGCTTGTCAAGATTTGGTATCACCGCAACAATCATGGTGTGCCCTCCTTTAAAGCAGAATAAGAAGCTTCAACAACAGTACTTGCATCATAATCCGCAACAGTTACAGTTTCGTCCTTTTGAATATAACACAAATATTCTATATTACCCTCAGGTCCTTTAATTGGTGAAAAATCAAGACCTAACAGAGAAAATTTATTTTCTTTAATAATATCAATTATTTTTTCTATGACCGCAATATGAACAGATTTATCACGAACAACGCCCTTTTTCCCCACATTTTCTTTTCCTGCTTCAAACTGTGGTTTTATAAGGCAAACAGCCCTGCCGCCATCACGTAACAAGGTTCGCATAACCGGTATAATTAACGATAATGATATAAAGGATACGTCTACAGATGCAAAATCAAGTTCATCTGGCACCTGCTCTTTAGTCACATATCTAAAGTTGGTTCGTTCCAAATTAACAACTCGCTCATCTGTACGCAGTTTCCATGCAAGCTGACCGTAGCCGACATCAATAGAATAAACCTTTTTTGCACCGTTTTGTAACATACAATCGGTAAATCCGCCTGTTGATGCGCCAATATCAGCGCAAACAAAGTCATCGAGTATAATGTTAAAGCTCTTTATCGCTTTTTCAAGCTTTAATCCGCCACGACTAACATATTTAAGTGTTTCGCCTCGAACTTCAATATTGTCATCCGGTTTTATGGTGTCACCTGCTTTATCGCATTTTTGATTATTTACATAAACAATACCGGACATTATTATTGCCTTTGCCTTTTCGCGGCTTTCTGCTAATCCTCGCGATACAAGAGCGCAGTCTAATCTTTCTTTTCCCATTATTTACCTACAATCTCTATCATCGACTCTGAGTCGAGTTTATATTTTTTTAATGATGACTGTATTGTTGCAGCAGCAACAAATTCATCCTTTATTGCATTTATGGTATATTTACCCACAAAGCCGTTTTCCAGTAATCTACATCCGACATGCTCAGCAATACCACCGGAAAGAATACCTTCTTCAAAAAAATAGACCTGGTCATATTTTAGCAATAAGTCAATCAGTTGTGCCTCAATAGGATATATTTTGTTAATCTTAAGCACATCAACATCATCAATAATATTTTGCGCATCAATTGCATTAGAAAAAATTCTTCCATAGGTTACTATCACTTTTTTGGAATTGTGTGAAATAAGAGTATAATTACCCTCAATATTACCGTCGTAATTTTTATTTTCAAAACCGCGAGGATAACGAATAACACTTAGTTCATCTTTAGTAACCGTATCAACAATTGCACTTTCGAGTTCATCATAATAACACGGTGAATAAATGTTGACATTAGGAATCGTTGACAAATAAGCAACATCAAACAAACCCTGATGACTTTCGCCATCATCACCTACTATACCGGCTCTATCAACAAGAAGCTTAATTGGTAAATTTGCAATTGCAGCATCATGCAGAACCTGGTCATATCCTCGTTGTAAAAACGTTGAATAAACAGCAAAAAAAGGAATCATTCCGCCGGCTGACAATCCTGCAGTAAATGTAACGGCATGTTGTTCAGCAATACCAACATCAAAAAATCTTGATTTATATTTAGAGGCAAATTTAGCAAGACCGGTTCCTTCAGTCATTGCGGCGGTAATAGCACATATTTTCTTATTGTTAGCCGCTAATGAGCAAAGTGTATCTCCAACCACATCAGAATAGGTCTTTTGGGTCGAAGTGCCTTTACCCTTATCAATATCAAAGGAAGAAACGCCATGATAATCCTTTGGCTTGTTTTCGGCATAGGAATATCCTTTACCCTTTGTAGTAACAACATGAACCAATGTCGGTCTGTTATAACTTTTAGCAATGTTAAAAAGTCTTTCCATTGCTTTAATATCATGTCCGTTAACAGGACCCAAATAATTAAATCCAAGACTTGTAAAAATATTATTTTTATATACCAAACGCTTAAAAGCTTCTTTTATAGAAAAAACAAAATTATGAATGGGTTTGCCAATAAGCGGTATCTTTAATAAAATATTGCTGACCGCAAATTTCATTTTGTGATAACCTTTATTATTGCGCATTTTTGTAAAAGCGCGCGGCATTGCACCAACATTTTTAGAAATCGACATTTTATTATCGTTGAGGACAACAATAAAATTACCCTTTTTACCGCCTGCGTTATTAAGTGCCTCATAAGCCATACCACCAGTCATTGCACCATCACCAATAACTGCAACTGCCGTACCGCTACCATGCATAGACTTTGCCTTGTAAATACCATATGCTGCTGAGATTGAATTGCTACTGTGACCTGTAACAAAAGGATCATGTTGGCTCTCGCAAGGACGCATAAAACCAGAAATTCCGTTTTCCTGTCTTAAGGTGCTGAATTCCTCATAACGTCCAGTAATAAGCTTATGAGCATACGACTGATGCCCAACATCAAAAATTATAGCATCATTTGGAGATGAAAAAACACGATGCAAAGCGACTGTAAGCTCAACAGCACCAAGACTTGACGCTAAATGCCCGCCATTTTTTGACACTACATCAACAATTTCATTGCGGATTTCAGCACATAGTTCTAACAATTCATCATTATTAAGTTTTTTTACAAAATCAGGTGAAGAAATTTTATATAAAATCTTGTATTTCAAAACTTAAACTTCCTTTAATAATTACGATCAAGCAAATATGCAGACAATGACTTAAGATTATCAGTGTTTCCATCAAAATGCTCTAAGCATTCATATGCTTCATCGGTGTATTTTTTTGCAAGCTCACGACAATATTCAACACCTAAGCGTACAAGTATAGTGTCTTTATTGTTTTTTTCATCGCTGCCAGCAGTCTTACCAAGTGTTTTTGTATCACTAATACCATCAAGAATATCGTCAATAATTTGAAATGCAATACCTAAATTTTCTCCAAATTTTTCGGCAATAGCGATGTGTTGATCATCAGCTCCCGCAAGAATACAACCGATAGCACAGGCTGTTTTAAGTAATGCTCCCGTTTTTAGTCGATACATCTCGAAAAGCACATCATCATCCGAAGCGCTATTATCGGCCATATCAATTACTTGCCCTCCAATCATACCCGCAACACCTGCCGAAGTTGCAAGATGTGATAATGCTTTTACAACTCGCTCGGAAGGAAGCCCTAATGTTTTTGAAGCAACAGAAAATGCTTCGGTTAAAAGTGCATCACCACAGAGCAGCGCTGTACTTTCACCAAACGCTTTATGACAGGAGGGTTTGCCGCGCCGCATATCATCGTTGTCCATACAGGGCAAATCATCATGAACAAGAGAATATGAGTGTATCATCTCCAACGCACAAGCAAAATTATATGCACAATCATCGTCATTGCCGCAAAGTTTATAAAACTCCAAAAGCAATACGGGTCTAATTCGCTTACCACCATTGAGTGTTGCATAACGACAGGCCGTAATTACCTGATCGTACAATTGACCGTTTTCGGAGAGCAATATATCAAATCGAGAATCTAATTTTGCCTGATAATCTTTTAATAAAGTATCAATCATAATTTTCATTCTCCTCCTCTGCTTGTGTGAGAGAAATTATTTTTTGTTTTGCATTTTCTAAATAATTAGAACATTCTTTCGAAATTTTAACACCTTTTTCAAATAATAAGATTGATTCATCAAGAGAAATTTGTTGACTATCTAATTTGCTTGCAATAGTTTCTAATTCCTTAATAGATTTTTCAAAATCAAAATCTTTTGAAATCATAATTTCACCTCAAATTATTCATTAAAATCTGTAATTAAACAATTGATGTTTCCGTCATGTAACTTAACAGTAATATTATCGCCAATATTTAAATCGTTTTTGGAGTGAACGCACTTATCGTTTTTTGTAATAACCGAAAAACCACGCGCTAAAGCCTTAAGAGGACTAAGCGTATCAATAAGCACCGCAAGGTTTAATGCCTTGTTTGACGCATTTTGAAAAATCATTTCCATACGATTTATGATTTTATCAAGTGTTTTATCAAGATCTATTTGTCTTTTTTCAACAATATTTTCAAAGTTTCGCGTAGTAAATTCAGTTTGTAAGGATTGTACACGTGAAACATAATTATTATAACGAATTGTCATTTGACTTTTTATAAGATTTTTTAATGAAAAGATAAGATCTTGCAATTCATCAGCATCAGGCACGACAAGTTCCGCAGCATGTGATGGTGTCGAAGCACGAACATCAGCAACAAAATCACATATTGTAAAATCAGTTTCGTGTCCAACGGCAGATATTACAGGAAAAGGCGATTCATATATTTTCCGAGCTAACATTTCATCATTAAAACAATGTAAATCCTCGGCACTACCACCGCCTCGACCAATTATTATTGCATCAATGTTTTTAATCTTATAAACACGATCAAGTGTACTAATCATATCACGAGCTGCCATGTTGCCCTGCACAAGCACCGGACATAAAACAATCTCACAAATAGGATATCTTGTAGAGGTAATGTTTAAAATATCTTTAACCGCAGCACCCGTATCCGAAGTAATAACAGCAATTCGTTTTGGAAATTTAACAAGAGTTCTTTTGTTTTGTGAATCGAAGAGACCTTCTTTTTCCAACTTTTCTTTTGTTTGTTTAAATGCAAGCGCTAAATCTCCTTCGCCCACCGGATGCATTTCTTCTGCGTAAAATTGATACTGACCGTCTTTTTCATAAAGTGAAACTCTACCTCTAAGAATAACCGAAAGACCGTCTTCTACATTGAATTTAACACGCAAAGCACTAGAACGAAACATAACACATCGTACCGAAGCGTTTTGATCTTTTAGTGTAAAATACCAATGTCCACTTGAAAAATGGTTTTTAAAGTTTGAAATTTCACCACTAACACTAACGATAGCAAGGCGCGAATCGTTTTCAATAAGCGACTTAACATAAGTGTTAAGCTGTGATACGGTTATTGTATTTATCATCATTCTATTTATTTGCAATGGTAGAAAGAATACCATTTATAAATGATGCGTCTTCTTTCGTTGCATATTTTTTTGCAAGTTCAACTGCTTCATTAATTGAAACTGAAACGGGTATATCATCATAAAAATTAATCTCATAAATTGCAAGTCGCAAAATTGCAAGAGCAGTTTTGGTAATACGTTTTATACTCCATCCTACCGCATTTTTTGAAATTGTCTCATCGATACTTTCTATATTTTCAAAAACACCAAAAAATACTTTTTTGATGTATTCATCTGTTGAAATATCCCTTACTTCCTCTGCAAGAGAGAGTATGTCTTCCAAGGAATCATTATTAAATTCCTTTTCAAAAACCAAAATAAAAGCTTCTTCTCGTGCTTGCTTACGTGTCATAATACACCAATCCTTACTTACAAATATTCAATTTATTATAATACATTTTTAACACTATTTCAAGGTAAAAAGGCAAAAAATATTCATTTTTATGTGAATATATGCATATTTTCATTTTATGATTGACAAAAATATGTGTTTATGATATACTCACCATTAAATGATAGAGGTGCATTATGTCAAAAGTATCATGCAAATTATGGTTGCCAAAACCGCATGAGAAAGGGGCTGATGCCGAAGCGGGTGTTGTGGCGTACACCATTGCTGGCAAACTAGATAATATCTATTTTGCTGTCGCATTAAATGCGGAGTGCTATTCATTCAAAAATATAAATATGTTTTATTTGATTTTCGAATGATAGTTGCATTTTATTTGCTGCTATCTTATTTTTTTGGAGGAAATATAAATGAAAAAAACTATCTTTACAGGCGCTGCTACTGCGATCGTAACACCACTTAATGAAAACGGAATAGATTTTGATGCTTTCAAAAAACTAATTGAGTGGCAGATTAGCGAAGGTATTGATGCCATCGTTGTTGCCGGTACTACTGGTGAAGGTTCAACATTAGATGATGCCGAGCACAAAGCTTCAATCAAATTTTGTGTTGACACAGTAGCTGGTCGCGTTCCTGTTATTGCAGGCACAGGTTCAAATGACATTGCTTATGCCATAAGCCTTACAAAATATGCTTGCGAGGTTGGCGCCGATGCAATGCTATTAGTAACCCCATATTACAACAAAGCAACACAAAACGGTCTCATTAAATCATTTACTGCTATTGCTGATGCCAGTACAAAGCCTTGCATACTTTATAATGTTCCTAGTCGAACTGGTTGTAATTTAAAACCTGAAAGTTGCGCAGTTCTTTCTAAACATCCAAATATCGTAGCTCTAAAAGAAGCTAGTGGTGATATCTCTCAAGTTGCTGCAATTTCAAGACTTTGCGGTGATCAGTTAGATATATATTCAGGTAACGATGATCAAATCGTTCCAGTTATGTCACTCGGTGGCAAAGGTGTAATTTCAGTATTATCTAACCTATTACCGCGTGAAACATCAGCAATGTGTCACGCTTATTTAGATGGCGACTGCAAATTAGCGCTTGATATGCAGCTTAAATATTTACCCCTTATCGATTCACTTTTCTGCGAAGTTAACCCTATTCCTGTTAAAGCGGCTATGGCTGCTATGGGGTATTGTAAAAATTATCTTCGTCTTCCCCTTACACCGATGGAAGATGCAAATGAACAACGACTTCTTGCGGATATGCGCAATGCAGGTATTGATCTATAATAAATTAAGAAGGTTTTTTTATGAAAGTTGCTATATATGGTTACGGAAATTTAGGACGTGGCGTTGAATGTGCTATTACTAATTCTACCGATGCTGATCTTTTCGGTGTTTTTACCCGCCGACCACCAGAAACAGTAAAGACTGTTAGTGGTTGCGACGTTTATCATGTTGATGATATTTTAGAATATAAAGATGTTATAGACGTTGTAATTATTTGTGGTGGTTCAGCTACTGACCTCCCCAAAATGACACCTGAACTATCCAAGCATTTCAATGTTATTGATAGTTTTGATACACACGCAAAAATTCCTGAACACTTTGCCAACGTTAACAAAGCAGCTATGGAAAACAAACATACGGCTCTTATCTCTAGTGGTTGGGATCCCGGTATGTTCTCTATTAATCGTCTTTACGCCTCAGCAATATTACCCGATGGTAAAGATTACACCTTTTGGGGTAAAGGTGTTAGTCAGGGTCACTCTGACGCCATAAGACGAATTGCCGGCGTAAAAAATGCAAAACAATATACAGTACCGATTGACAAAGCATTAACCGCCGTAAGAAGCGGTGTCGAGCCCGAACTTTCCACACGCGAAAAACATCTACGTGAGTGTTTCGTTGTTGCCGAAGACGGTGCAGATAAAGAACATATTGAAAACGAAATTAAAACAATGCCTAATTATTTTGCCGACTATGATACGATAGTTCACTTTATAACTGAAGAAGAATTAGAACGTGACCACGCAGGTATTCCACACGGTGGATTTGTTATTAGAACTGGCAAAACAGGAATGAATCACGAAAACAGTCATATTATTGAATATAGCCTAAAACTTGATTCTAACCCTGAATTTACTGCAAGTGTGCTCGTTGCGTATGCAAGAGCCGTAAATAAGCTTTATAATCGCGGTGATTATGGTTGCAAGACAGTGTTTGATATAGCACCTGCCGATCTTTCTCCCCTTTCAAACGAAGAACTTAGAAAAAAAATGTTATAAACATAAAGGTTCAGTAAATCGGAGCATTCCGTTGACTGAACCTTTTAATTTTCTAAAACACCAAAGAAGTGCTTATCTCAATTATAGACTTGTTTATTTTGAATATATGTTGTATAATAAATTTATTAATTTTAAAGGGGCAAAAAAATGTCAAAACTCTATTTCAAATTTGGTGCTATGGGCTCTTCAAAAACCGCTAACGCGCTTATGACAAGATTTAACTACCTCGAAAAGCACAACAGTGTTTGGCTTGTTAAACCTCAGACCGATACACGAGATGATTATACCGACGAAAAAGGTAATTTGGTAACTGTAGTAAAATCAAGAATTGGATTATCTGCACCTGCAAATGTTATTAAAGAAAACGATGACATAACAAAACTTTTTTTTAACGCTGAAGCAGATATTGTTGTAAAAGAAAAGATTATAAAAACTAAAAAAATCGATGTGATTATTTGCGATGAATGTCAATTTCTTAGTGAAGAGCAAATTGATCAATTAAAATACATTGCCGAAAATAACGATATTCCTGTAATTTGTTTTGGTTTGCGCTCCGACTTTAGAACAAAACTTTTCCCGGGAAGTAAGCGCTTATTTGAAATTGCCGATAGTATCACCGAAGTAAAATCGATATGCGAATGCGGCAAAAAAGCTATTGTTAACGCACGCTTTGACGCTAACGGAAAAATAGTAACCGATGGTGCGCAGGTTGATATCGGAGGAAACGAAAAGTACAGAAGCATGTGCTGGTCATGCTGGAAAAAATTAATAAACGAATAAATTAACAGGTCTTGTTTTGATATATTCTGAACAAGACCTGTTATCTGCTTAATTTTCAAACTACATATTGACAAAATGTTAGTAATTTGTTAATCTATATATATTATATATTAATGATATTAATGGAATATATTGTGTGTTTGATTAGAAAGGATTTTGTGAAAAATTATGGGGATTGGCGGTTTTATGAACAATTCGGCACAGTTGGTTATTTTTGAACGTGGTGGCACAATCAAGACTGTTTTATTTAATCAGCAACAGGTTACGATGGGTAGACTAACTCCAAACAGCACCTGTGATATTCAGCTACCTTCTTCCATTGTTTCTTCAATGCATGGTACATTCACATATTACAATAGCGAATATTATTACACCGATGAAATCAATCTTAACGGCACTTATCTTAACGGTGTGAAAATTCCAAAACAACCCGGCAAACCATCAGCAGCTCAAAAGTTGCGCGATGGCGATATTTTGACTATTGGTGTTAACGATGTTAACAAGGATAATACCGTATACATACTTTTCTCAACTAGCTCGGGTAAAGATCACGTTTGGGAGGCATTCTCCTTAGATACAATAAAAAGGGACATAAAAATTGGTCGAGATTCTATAAATTGCGATATACATGTACACCATCCTTACGTTTCAAGGCAACATGCTATAATTTCAGTTGATAAAAACTTAAACGCCCTTATTACAGATTGTAAAAGTGCAAATGGTACAATTTTAAACGGCAATCTCATGATGTCGGGCAGTACCTGCAATTTTAAAGAATTTGATATTGTAACAATAGGTTCTACCAAAATTATAAACCTTAAAACCGCAATCATATACAACATGCCAAAATCCGCAAGTCATGTTGATACTCATGAAAATAGCGAAAGTCAATATTCCATTTATATTGAAGATAAAGAAATTGTCGATGCAGATATTATCAAATCAAGAGTTATTCTTTCTGACGAATACGCTCGTCGAGGCGGTGTGGAACTTCGTGTTGAAGATATTACCAAAATTGTTCCATGTAAAAAAGGTACGGGCATTGATGGCGGAGATAAAAAACACATTCTAAAAGATGTTTCGTTTACAATATATCCTGGTGAATTAGTTGCTATTCTTGGTGGCTCCGGCGCAGGTAAAACAACACTTATGAACGCAATAAATGGTTTTGAACCTGCAACAAGTGGTATGGTTTACTTTAACGGTAACGATCTTTATAAAAACTATCCTGTTTATAAATCACAAATTGGTTACGTGCCGCAACAGGACATAGTTTACGACAATCTTACTATGTTTGATATGTTAGTTTATGTTGCTAAACTTAGATTACCTAGTGACATAACAAAAGAAGAAATCACAATGCGTGTTGATGAAGTTTTAAAAGCAATGGCTCTTGAAAAGCATCGAGATACACTAATCAAAAAAATGAGTGGCGGCCAACGAAAACGTGCTTCAATTGCTGTTGAGCTTATTTCAGATCCATCGCTCTTCTTCCTAGACGAACCTACATCGGGTCTTGATCCTGAGGCCGAAACAAATTTAATGAAGCAGTTGCAAATGCTCTCTTCAAAACGTGGTAAAACAATTATTGTTATCACACACACATTACAGAATATACATCTTTTTGACAAGGTTATTTTTATGGCACCCGGCGGAAAACTTTGTTACTACGGTTCTCCAAATGATGCTAAAAAATTCTTTGATGTTGAAAATCTTGCCGATGCTTATGAAAAAATTTCTGTTGATGTTGACGGTTATGTAAATAAATTTCAAAAGCAACGTTTTTAGGCAATATCTGTTTTAAGTGGGGTGTTAATAGTGAAAAGAAACAATTTTTTTAATCAATCTGCTGTCTTAATTTCAAGATATCTAAAAATATTTTTTAACGACAAACAAAGCTTAAGTCTTACAATTTTATTACCGATTCTTACAATCATTGTTGTAACGCTTGTTGCGTCCGGTAAAATGTTTTCAAATAAAGTTGAAAACAAAATAAACGATGCCTATCCCCTGTTATCCTGGGAAATCGTTGAATATGAAGACTCTATTGACGATACCGATGAAAACTCTGAAACCGACGAAGAAAGTACATTCAAGGTTTGGGATGGTACAGTACCGCAAGTTCCTCAATTAGTTCCTCTTGATGAAGATGGAAAAAGTTACTCAATAAATTCACCTTCTGATCTGCAATTTATAGCTAACGCAAAGGGTGAATGGCTGCAAAAAGAGTATTATTTAAATTGCGATATCGATATGGACGGCAAAACTATTTTACCAATAGGTACCGATGATGAACCATTTACTGGAACATTTAACGGAAGCGGTCATATTGTTAAAAACTTTGTTTTAAAAACCGACGACGATTGTATTGGATTTTTCGGTAAAATTGAAGGCAAGGATACACTTGTTTCTAACCTTGGTATTGAAGATTCAAAAATCAACGGTAGCGATTCTGCAAAATCCGTTGGTATTGTTGTTGGTACCGTCCAAGACGCAACGGTCGAAAACTGCTATACAAAATCATGTGAAATAAATACGAACAATAATAATATCGGCGGTATCGCGGGCATAATTTTAGGTAATAACGATAGTTTGATTCAAAATTGTTATAGTCGCGCTAAGATTATATCAAAAGGCGATAATGTCGGCGGTATTGTCGGCGCTGTAAATGCAGGCAGCGTTAAATATACATACTTTGCCGGTGAAATTTCATCAACCGATGGTAAAAATCACGGTGCAATTATTGGTAAAATTGAAAATGACGAAAGTTGCGATAATACAACTAAATGTATTTATGATAAAGACATAATCACCGATTTATCTGCCGTAGGCAATACTACCGATGACAACGAAAAGAAATTTAAAGAAAACGATGTTATTGGTTGGAAGACTGAAAAGCTTCAAAACAATGCATCTTTAATAAGAAATCTTGACAAGCATTTAGATGATGACGAATCAAACGGATCGTTTAAAAACGATGGCGAACTTTACGATTTTGTAGGCACTCAAACAGGTTTGTTTATGCTTGCATGTGTTGCAATTTTCGTTGGTATTTGTAACTCAATACAAGAAATTTGTAAAGAAAGAAATATATTAAAACGTGAATATATGACCAATCTTCGCTTAGGTTCATATATAACATCAAAGCTTGTTGTACAAGGCCTTATTTGCGCTGTGCAAATTTTACTTATAATGTTAATATTCTTTATCTCCGTTTGCAATAAAGATTTACCATATTCAGGAGTAATTTTTGGCTCGGCAATGATAGAAATGTACATATCAATGTTCTTAATTGCTTTTGCATCCGACACAATTGCATTGCTTATTTCCTCGGTTGTAAAAAACAGTTCAACAGCCAATACATTTATACCAATAGTCCTAATTGTACAAATTGTATTTTCAGGCGTACTGTTTGAGCTAGGCGAAACTATGGAATTCTTTGCAGGTATAATGATAAGCAAATGGGGTATCTCGGCTCTTGCAGCAACTTGTCACCTTAACGAAGGTAGATTAGCTCTATTGTTAGAGAATCCTGAAATGTCATTACAAATGGGAGAACAAATGTCACGCACCGAAGATTTATATACTGCGACCTCACAAAATCTTTTGCTTATTTGGGGAATACTTTTGATATTTATTGTTTTATCAGCAACTTTAAGTGGTGTTTTACTTACACGTGTTAAAAAAGACAAAAGATAATTTAAAAACGCTATCCTACAAATTGGATAGCGTTTTTTATCTATAATTTTATATGTAATCTGGATTGACAAATTAAAGAAAAAATGGTATCATAATATAAGTATAATGGTGAATTATGGCACAAAATATAGGAGAATAAAATTATGAACTTTTTTGAAGAACTTAAAAACTACGATTCTGAAGTTTTTGCAGCATGTGATGCGGAACTTTCTCGCCAACAAGGAAACATTGAACTTATCGCATCGGAAAACATTGTTTCTAAGGCAGTTTTGCTTGCTGCAGGCGGTGTGCTCACAAATAAATATGCCGAAGGATATCCTACCAAACGTTATTACGGTGGTTGCCAATGTGTAGACGTTGTTGAAGATATCGCACGTGATAGAGCAAAAAAATTGTTTGGCGCAGAACATGCAAATGTTCAACCACATAGCGGCGCAAATGCCAACCTTGCGGTTTTCTTTGCTCTTTTAGAACCGGGTGATACCGTAATGGGTATGAACCTTCAGCAAGGTGGTCACTTATCACATGGCTCCCCTGTAAATATTTCAGGTAAATACTTTAACATTGTACCATACGGTGTTGACGATACTACCGAAACTATAGATTACGAAAACGTTCGCAAATTAGCACTCGAATGCAAACCAAAATTAATTCTTGCCGGTGCAAGCGCATACTCAAGAACAATTGACTTTAAAAAGTTCCGTGAAATTGCGGATGAAGTCGGCGCATATTTAATGGTAGATATGGCTCATATTGCAGGCTTGGTTGCCGCAGGTTTACATCCATCACCCGTTCCATATGCTGATGTTGTAACAACAACTACACACAAAACACTTCGTGGCCCTCGTGGCGGTATGATATTATGCCGTGAAGAATTGGCAAAACAAATCGACAAAGCCGTATTTCCTGGTACACAAGGCGGCCCACTTATGCATATAATCGCTGCTAAAGCCGTAGCATTTGGTGAGGCGTTAACCGATGAATTTAAAGAATACCAAGCACAAATTGTTAAAAATGCTGCTGTTTTGGCCGATGCTTTGCGTAAAAACGGCATAGAACTTGTTTCTGACGGAACCGATAATCACCTAATGTTATTAAAACTTACAAACTTTAATATTACAGGTAAAGAACTTGAACATCGACTTGATGAAGTGCACATTACCGCAAACAAAAATACCATTCCTAACGATCCTAACAGTCCTTTTGTTACAAGTGGCTTGCGCATAGGTACCCCTGCTGTTACTGCTCGTGGCTTTAAGGAAAAAGAAATGCTCCTTATTGCTGATTGGATTAAGGACATTATCACCGACTTTGATAATTCTAAAGATCGCATTACCGCAGAAGTTCAAGCGCTTTGCGCTCAGTTTCCGATTTATAACGACTAATTAACATCATATAAAATTTACATATATGGAGTGATAAAATGATTTGGCATAGCTCTCCCGTTAACGATGTACTCGTTGAACTTAAAACCGATGCCGAAAAAGGTTTATGGCTTGGTGATGCATCAGAACGACTTGAAGTATATGGCAAAAACACAACTGCAAATCACAAAAAAACCAAACTACTAACACGCTTTTTTTCTCAACTAAAAAGTAAAGTTGTTTACTTTTTAATTTCAGTTTCATTAATTGCATTTATTGTAAATTTAATTTACAATCCTGCTAGTTTTTATTTCCCTTTACTGATAATTGCAATTGTTGCATTAAACGCATTTATAAGCGCATTTCATTTACACAAATGTGATGAGGCTCTTGATGAAATAGAAAACGCTACAAATCCAAAAGTTGAGGTTTTACGCGAAGGCAAGCAACAACTTATTACTTCTGACATGTTGGTGCCGGGTGACATCCTTATTTTAAAAGAAGGAGATTATATCACAGCAGATGCGCGTCTTATTACATCTGATGCTCTGCGTTGTAATGAAGCAATACTTACTGGTGAGATTATTCCTGTAGAAAAGGATGCAAGTGCAATTCTTGAAGATATTACACTTGCCGCAGCACGTAAAAATATGGTGTTTACAGGTTGCAATATTGTACACGGAACTGCAACTGCAGTTGTTGTAGAAACAGGCTTACGCACCGAAATTGGTAAAATAACAGATATTAATCGTCAAACCAATTCCGAAATATTACCGATTACTGATTCACTAAACAAAAGCGGTAAAATAATCAATCTAGCAATACTCGTTATTTGCATAATTACCTTTTTTATCGGACTATTACAAAACTTCAATACCTCTGATCCATTCGCAAGTATTACAATTAACGCTCTTTTAAATGCGATTGCCCTTGGTGTTTCGGCAATGCCTGAAAGTCTACCCGCTATCTCTACAATAGTAATTGCGTTGGGCATTCAACGCATGATAAGTGATAATATAGTTATTAAAAACACAAAGGCACTGGAATTACTTGGTAAAACAGAAGTTTTTTGCGTTGACAAAACAGGCATTTTAACCAAAAACAATATGCTGCTAAGCTGTATATATGACGGTGAAGAAATTACAACTATTGATGACGAATCAATTTCCGAAAAAACCGCTTCTGCAATTGAACTTGCAGTTGCCTGCTCAATGCTCGAGAATGATTCCACCGAAAATGCGATAGAAAACGCTTGCAAAAAGCATCTTTCAATGTCAAAGTTGGATGTTAGTAACATATTCCCTCGCCTTGCGTCAATCCCATTTGATAGCGTCCGAAAGTCTATGACCAGCATAAATATGATTGGCGGCAAACCTGTTGCTATTATTAAGGGCGCGCCAGAAACCTTATTACCCAAATGCAATCTCCAAAACAAAGATGTAATAGAAAAAGTATACAACTCACTAACCTCGGACTCATATCGTGTTATATGCTTGGCAATTAAAAAATTAGACGAAATTCCTTCTAGTCCGGATCCTGATATAATAGAACAAAACCTTACGTTTGTTGGTCTTTTAGGGCTTTATGATCCACCACAATCTGACACAGTAGAAGCAATAAAAACCTGTAATTTGGCAGGCATACGTACCGTTATGATAACTGGTGATAATATAGATACCGCCAAAACAATAGCATATCGAATCGGTATTATAAAGGACGATTCCCAAGCAATTACAGGCGCCGAGCTTGCAAAGATTTCTGATCTAGAGCTTTGCCAATGTATTGATAAATTTAATGTGTTTGCACGAATAACTCCTGAAGATAAAATGCGAATAATTACCGCATGGCAACAACTTGGTAAAGTGGTTGCGGTTACGGGTAACAACACCGAAGATGCCGATTCGTTAAGCCTTGCCGATATTGGTTGCGCTGTTGGTAGTTTCGGAACCGATGTTGCAAAAGGCAATGCCGATGTTATTATCGAAAACAAAAAATTCATGTCAGTAGTAAATGCCATACGTGAAAGTCGCGGACTTTTCGAAAATGTAAAAAAATCTGTTTCTTATTTGCTTTCTTGTAATTTTGGCGAAATAATTGCTTATGTCATAGGCATGCTGATTTTCGGCATTCCTCCCCTTGCTGCCGTGCAACTTTTATGGATTAATTTGCTTACTGATTGCACATCAGTTATATCTCTTACGATTGAAAAATCCGAACTTGATGTTATGCGTCAAAAACCTTTGGCGTTATCTGGTCACTTATTTAGTAAGGGTGCTAGCATAAATATTGCATGTGATGCCCTTGTAATTGCATTTTTAACGCTTGTAGCCTACACAGTCGGTGGTCCGGCATTAGGCGCTACAATGGCATTTGCAACGCTTTCTATGGTGCAAATTTTCCATTCGTACAACCTTAAGACACACGATTCACTTATTAAAGCGGATTTTAAATCAAATAAATTTATGAATTACACATCTCTTCTTGTTTTATTCATTTCAATTTTTATGGTAATCACTCCTGCTGGATATATCTTTGGCCTTAGTGTTTTACCGGCCGGAAAGTTCTTTATTTGCTTACTACTTTCACTATTGATTGTTCCGCTATGTGAAGTTAAAAAGTTTGCAAGTCGACAAATTGCAAAAAAATATTTTTAATTAAATAATTTTTTCATAGGCAATCATTATTAAAACCACGCGATAACTTCTATCGCGTGGTTTTTCTTATATAAAAAACGGACGAGACTTTCTTGCTCGTCCGTAAATAATCATTTTTTTAAAGCCAAAAACTTGTTATGAAAATTTTCCTTTTTAGATTGCCACAACATCGTAAGATGCGTGGCAATCCGTTTCCTTTAATTTTCAATTTTCAATTGGAATTGCAGTTTACTGCAATTCCACCTTCCATCCGTTAACATACTGCATAAGCAGCGCATAATCTCGGTTATTTACTACCCCGTCTTTATTAACGTCGGCAGCCTCTAAATTTATATATTCATATTCCCAACCGTTAAGATATCGCATAAGTGCTGAAAGATCTCGGTTGTTTATTGTGCCGTACAATTCATCGCCGTCGTAAAGATCTCCCGGTATGTACGAACGTCTTGCACCGCAATTTTCGCAAATATACACACCGTCAGCGTTATATTCGTGTCCATCGCATTCCTCATATAAAATCTCGGCAAGATAAAGCGGATCGTTTTCACTACCCTTTGTTATGTTTCTCCATCCACTGCGATTACCTTTATAAATAATTTTCATTATATTATCGCAATCATCAAACGCATATGCGCTTATAGAATCAACACCGCTATGAATAACCAATTCTTCTAAAGAAAGACAACCCTTAAATGCGGCTGTATTAACATACGTAACGTTATGTGGTATTATAAGCTTTGTAAGCTTTTCGCCGTTAACGTATAGCTCTGCGCCAAAGCAAAGCGGATTAGAAAAATAATCAATAGTATTGTTGCCATAATGACCTGCTTCAAAGTAAATATTAAACCAAACAGAAATATCACTTATATCAACACGTTCAATATTTTCGCAAGATTTGAAAGCACCATGATATATATAAGAAACATCGTCGCCTATGTCAACATTTTCAAGCGCAAAACAGTTATAAAAAGCATAACCTTGAATTCTGCCTACACCATCACCAATAATAAGGTTTTTAAGTGCCGTACACTCGGCAAAGGCGTATTCAGCGATTACTCTGTATGAATAATAATCAGGTCCGTTATGTACAGACAATTCAGAATCACAAATTATTACGCTTTCAAGAGAAGTGCAACGTTTAAACGCTTCCCAACCGATATATGATACGCTGGATGGTATAACAATATCTTTAAGCGAAGTACAACCCCAAAATGCATATCCACCAATATTTGCGACCCTATCGCCAAGCGTTACGCTTTCAAGCGAAGTACAACCTTCAAATGCGTATTGATCAATTCTTTCTACGTTATCGCCCATTTTAACGCTATTAAGTGAAGTACAACCATAAAATGCGAAACTGTTAATGCTTGTAATGTCTTCAGGAATAACAACATCAGTAAGCAATTCACCGTTTAAGTAAAGGTCGGCGCCGTTGCACATTGGGTTAGAAAGTGCAGAATCAAAATCAATATTAAGCCATGCGTTAATATCAGAAATGTTTACTTTTTTAATATTATTGGTATTCAATATTTCATAATACCAACCATGATTACCGCTAAAATAATTATATTCGCCAAACGCATTATAAACAATGTTTGTAACGGTAGATGGTATTGTCACGCTAGTAAGCGCAGGGCAGCCTGCAAAGGCAGAATCTTTAATAATTATTATGCCTTCGGGTATAACAACCTCGGTCATAAGTGTGCAACCGCTGAAAGCGTTTTCACCGATAATTTTAACGGGATAACCGTCTATACTGTCGGGAATTATCATTTCGCCTTCATATTCTGGGTTACAACCTGTAATTACTGCAGCGCCATTTGCAAATTTGTATGTCAAATAATCAATGCAAGGATTATTGCCACAAAGTGTGCAAATGCCGTTTTGACCAACATTATGCGGTATTTTTTCAAGCACTGTAGTGCTAAGTTCTGCCGTTGAATATATGCCTGCGCCTGTAGAATAATCTTTTTCGCAAACTGTGCAGGTTTTATATGCCATATTACCCTCTCGTCTGCAGGTAGGCGCTACCAAAGGTATGTAGTTGCCAAACTTGTGACCGGCTTTTCGGTGAATTGTTTCACCACAATAGTAGCAGTCAACGTCTTCAATACATCGGGGTGTTGACTGTTCGGCAGGCACAAGATTAAAATCAGACTCTACATAAAAACTAAACCAACCCTGGTCGCTACCATAACTTGCGCTACCGTCTTTAGAATAGCTTATTGTTAGAACATCACCCTTTAAAAGTGAAATGCTGCACTCTTTGTTTTCTACATAACCCGAAATATTATCAATATAAGTACCGTTTTTGCTAATATTTAATTTATCCCAACCACTTTCACTGGATACCGAATATGTAAGATTAACAGTGCAGTTGTATTGCGCTGTAATGGTATAAACGGAACTAGAACCGTCATATTTATTTGTAGAAGTATACACACCGTCAACAATTCGGAAAGGATAGAGTGCGTCGTTGCTTTCGCTGTACGCAGGACCATCAAATTCACTTGTGTTTACATAGTGTGGTGTTTTATCAAGCAATACTCTCTCGCGTGAAAATTCGGTATTACAATCGTTGCAGTAGCTAACGTTTTCATAATAACCATTAACTGAACAACTTGACTCTACACGATTTTCAACAACAGTTTCTACATTCTTGTGCGAACATCTAATACCACAAACAACGCAACAATCTGTGCCAATATCTATAGCTTCATATAATTTGCAGTTAAATCCTTCATAATCTGTTCTGCAAGGACCTACCGTTGTGTATGCTTTATCATTGCGAGTACCAATCCAATATTCATAACCATTAACAGTAGCAACTAATGCCTTGGTATCTGCAACATAAGTGTAAACGGTAGAAGCAGTGTTATCATATGTTCCATTAACATGAGTTCCACTTAAGGTCATATTAATATACTTTTTAACACCGTCAATAATTGTGTATAAATAATAACCACCGTAAGTATTTTCAAGATAAACGTCACTTGCTGCTGACACATCGGTTGTGGTTCCCAAATAATATGTACTCTTTGTACCGTTAATATAATAAACATCGGTAAGACTAACATTTTCCTGAATCATACCAAATTTATATGGAACACCCACTTCAACATTATTAGCTAAAACATAGTCATTATTTTCTGCCAAGAAGGTGTGTTCTCCGGTAGGTTCTATCTCGATGTTTTCACGTGAAATTTCTGCGCCGCATTGTTGACAGTATACTACGCTATCATAACAACCAGAATCAACACAGGTAGGTTCTATGCGGTTTTCTTCTACAGCAGGCAAATTAATATGTTGACAATCAAATACTTCTACCGAACCATTTTCTACTGCAAACGCAACGTTATCCCAATCTTCATTATATACGTCATCTGGATCGTATGTTACAGTGATTGGATATGAACCTGCCGCTGCAGTATCCTTAATCTTAAACCTAAGACCAACGAACAAGCCGTCATCGGTGTAGTTGCCGTTAATAGTGTCTACCCAGTTAACGATGTATGGGTTCTCAGTTACAGGTAAGCAGTTAAGAGGTTTGAAAACTTCACCAACGATTGCATCAGCAACATCTTCACCTTTTTTGTTTTTGGTTGTAACCAATTCGAGAGCGTCAGCATCATATGCAACATAAAGCCTCATACTCACTATTCCGGGGTTGTTTTCTAAAGTAATTTCAACGGTAACTTCGTCACCCACGTAACCTAGTACAGAGTTTACAACAATGGTAGGTGTATAATAAGCGCTTGCCATTGTTGTTGGTAACAGTGAAATCACCATTATTAAAGATAGCATAAGTGATAGTAATTTTTTCATAAAACACCCTTCTTTGTTATAAAAATACAAAGTAATTATAACATTAACATAATAAAAATGCAACAATAACCAATAAATTTAGTAGCTTTTATTATGCAAAAAAACGGACGAGCGGTGCTCGTCCCTACGATGTATTTTGTATTTACTGCGTAGGGATAAGCAATGCTCATCCGTAAAAATATTTTTTTAAGCCAAAAATCGTTATGAAAATTTTCCTTTTTAGATTGTCACGTGACTAACGTCACTCGCAATAACATACATATAGATGCATCTAAACCCTATGGCAATCCGTTTCCTTAAACTTTCAATTTTCAACTTTCAATTGGAATTGCATTTTACTGCAATTTTACATCCCAGCCATTTAGATATTGCATTAGTAAACCGAGGTCCTTGTTATTGATTGCGCCGTCACCGTTAACGTCAGCAACATCGGTATTAATTTCAACCTTCCAAGCGTTTAGGTACTGCATTAATAAGCCGAGGTCTTTGTTGTTAATGTAACCATCGGCATTAACGTCGCCCGAAGCATAATCTACAATATTAACAGTACCGCTTTGTGTTGCAAAGTAAACGTTTTCAAAGTTTGAATTGTAAATGTCATCGTCATCAAAATCTACCGAAATTTCAGTTTCGGATGCGGTAACATTATCTTTAACCCTAAACGTTATGGTAGCAACAGTACCGTTTGAGGTATTGTTTGGATTAATGGAATCCACCCAGAATATAACAAACGGATTCGCAGTATTAGGTCCAAAGTTTGTATCCGCAAATATACCGCCTTGCGCACCCACAATTTCAAGTATGTCGGAATCATAATAAACCATCAACTTGGTAGATACAATACCGGGGTTGTTAGCAACATCAATCGTAACGTCAAATGTTCCACCGCGTGCGGCATTAGCATCATTTACAACAAATGTTGGTAATTGGTCATAAGCCACAATTGAAATTTCAGCATCCAAAAGCGGCTCATTACCATCGGCAATAGCAATTGTCTGCCAGTTTTCTTCGGTGCCTAAGAATAATACCGATGATAATTTATTGCAATACATAAAAGCATTATAACCAATCATACGCACCGAATCAGAAAATGAAATTTTCTCGATTGATTTTGCATTATATAATGCATAATCAGCAATTGTTAGTGTATCTGCCTTTAACGTAATTTCGGTAAGATATCTATTGTTTACCTCTATCAAATGACGACCGATATACAATGAATTATTTTGCCAATTTGACTGATTGTTATAATATTCGGTATTATAAAATGCATTTCTGCCTATGGACAGGACTGTATCCGGCAAAGGAATCGAGTCTATCAATTCGCAATTTGCAAATGCACTATCGCCAATTCTTTTAATTGATTGCGGTAACGTGAGCGATGTTATTAATTTGCAATTTATAAATGCGTTATCGGCGATATCAATAGTACCTTCCTTGATATTAAGCTCGCCCGAGTATGTCGAAACAGATCTTATTAAGTGATTATCAATATAGAAAACACCATTTTTCCAATTGTTATTATCATAATAATAAGCCGTTCCGTCAAACGAATTAGATGTTATTTGCATTGGTTTGGATGGTAAAACTATCACTTTAAGATTTGTACAACCTGCAAACGCATCGCTGCCAATGTAAACTACGCTTTCCGGTATTACAATTTTTTCAAGTGAAGTACAGTTTTTAAACGCATTAGCATAAATATGTGTAACTGTGTTAGGTATTGTTATACTTTCAAGATTTGTACAACCGTAAAAAGCTTCAGAACCAATTTCGGTAACACCCTCGGCAATAACACCGGACACAAGTAATTGATCGTTTTTAAACGCGTTATTACCCGCATTGGTAATATTATCGTTATCGTATAGCCGCAAGGTTATGGTGTATTGTATTAATTCTTCATAAGACCTGTGCTTTTCAAAAATTGCTTGTATTGGCGTTCTGCCTGCAACCGCCAACCAACCGCTTGTTTCGGTAGAGTCAGGACGTTTCCAATCAAAAAGCGGCATTTTTGACATTGCGCCAGCGCCTAAAATTTCTTTTATAGATGGTAATTTGTAGAAATCTCCACCGTATGAATACTTACCAACATAGTAAACGTTTTGTGCAAAGGTTACCCAATAATTTCTGTTTGATCGCCAGGTCGAGCCAGCCGAACCACCAACAAGCGGTACATTATCATCGGTAATAGAAATACAGTTAATAAGCTGTGTACCATAGCATGAATCACAACCGGTAAATACACCCGAATAATAAGTGTCGCTTTGACCACCTATTTTACCTGTGAACAAACAATTTTCGAGTATTGGAGCACTATATGGTGAACCAATGAAACCGCCGGTATAGTAAGCTGAAATATAACTGTTTTGGTCAATAAAGCAATTTTTTATCTTAAGAGTCATCTCTTGGAATTCCTGAGACGATACAATTTTATAGTTACCTGCGGCATCGTGTGAATCTAGACCAAATGAAGCGTCATAGTCTTCAATACCGCCTACAAAACCACCCATAGTATCTTGTAAGTAGTTCGGATCAGAGCTTGGAAGTGACATGCCTACAAAATATACATTTGAAAGACCGAGATTTTGGATTGTTGAATATTGCGATAAAATCGGGAATAAACCTACACGAACATACTGGGTAGCGCCCTGTGTATTATCATAATACAATCCGTGAATAATGTGTCCGTCACCATCAAGGTTTATATGTGAGTTCGAAATATAATTGCCATTTACATATTGACTGAACCAGTCAATACAACCAATTTTTTCTTTCCAAAGTTTACTGTTTACATCATTAACGTAGATATCTGCGGTAATTTTGTAATATTTAACGTATTCAAGACCGCCGCCCGGTCTGTAACGTGTAGTAACAAGCAGTGCGAGTTGTTCGGGTGTTTCTATAAGATACGGGTCGTCCTTAGTGCCTGTACCACCTGCATAACCAGTAGCAATTGCGCCACTCCAAGGTTCACCCTTAACACCATTTGCAGAAAGAACTACGCCGGTAGGAACAGGATATGTTGACGTAGTGTTCCAACAGGTACCAAATTCAAGGCCTGCCATATTTTGCGCAGCAGCCGCGCCTTGCATTTCTTGGTTTGATATTCCGTAAACACCTTCAAGCCCTGTACCATATGTGTCGGTATAAACATTTTCAGCAACAATGTTTACAATATCACCAAACGGATATGCACCGACAGATATACTTCGTTTAACCTTTGCTTCACCCGATACCTTGGTTAACAAACCGTTTGATTTAGAAATACAATCGTTTAACCAAACCACACTATAACCAATTCTACCAATTATACCGGCAAAATCAGCATTACCGTAAAATTCAACACTATCTTCTACAACGTTAGCATTAAATTTAATAACTTTGCCACATCTGTCAGCAATTGAACCTGCAATAGCGCCTGCAGCACCCTTGTCAGCATAGATAACCGAATCAGCAATGGTAAGCTCGCGAATTTCGGCAGTGTTACCTACTACAGGGATAAGACCTGCATATTTTCCTGCCTGTGTGCCGTCATAGTAAATACCGCTTACCGTGTGACCGTTACCGTCAAGTGAAGCTTCGAAAACAGGAACGTCGTTAGAGGTAAACCATCTCTTAGCATATTGTGTCCAATTATTTCTTGTTGTATCATTAATTTTTATATCTGCAATAAGCTTATAATGAGCGCCCTTTACAGGTTGTGTAAGCATAAGCGCTAATTCTTCAGCAGTTGAAATACAATACGGTACGCTTGCGGTGCCTTCACCTTCAGTAAATTTAACTGCAGCCTCACCTGACCAAATCCTGCCTTCAGAATATTCACGAGATTTATGAATTTTTGGTGTGGGATAATCGTTTCTGTTATAGGTCCACCTTTCAGAACTTATACCATCAAGTGATATGGCAGACTTTATTTCATTAGGAGTACGTACGTAAATAGTGCTACCGGTAAGTACTCTATCATAACCATTACCACCATTTACAAGATTATTACCATATTGATCATACATATTAAATTCTACTCTTGGAGTACCGCTGGAATCAACCGTATATCTATATACGTATCTTTTGGTCTCACCAGTTCTAGTACAATCATAGTTTAACCATTCATATCCTATTCCGTTTGTATAAAGTTGTTTATAACTTGAAGTAAAATGAGCGTTAGAACCATAATAAAGCGCATGAGGAGCGCAATCCATTACGATAGAATTAGAAATGTCAAGAGATTTAGCACGATGCAGGTTACCAACAAGACCGTAAGTTAAATTATACGTAGCGTGCCTAGCAATATTTCCATATACCAAACAATCACTTACAACCATGTTAGATTCTGTTGGCCACTGGGTTTGACCGATTAATATACCGCCATTTTGTATTGCTTCATTGCTTGTGTATGTACATGACAACACATTATTATGTGCCTGACAATTAAGAATGGTAAGCATACTCTGATATGAAGATGTTTTATCAGGATTTACGTTTGTAGAAAAGAATACAGAAACATTATTACCGGTAAAATAACAGTTTTTAACTGTAAGATTTTTAAGGGTTGCGTTTCTACCAACTTTTGGGAAAACAGATGCGTAAGTATCATCTGCTTTTAGGCCATAAACCTGAGCTCCGTTACCATCAAAATGACCTTTAAAAGGATTATAGCACTTCCATTTTAAATCGTAATCAACATAGGCATACTCAAGTTCTGCTTCTACATCTTGAGCAGTAAGATCGTCATCACTAAAGTTAACCGAAGAATCTGTATTATTTAAATCAAACGCACGAACATTATCAGCAATTTTAAAGTAAAGACCTTCGGTATCTATAAAAACATTATTATAATCTTTAAGGAAACCTGTTGCAACCGCCGCAAACTGATTTGCCGTTTTAATGATATACGGATTGCTTGCCGTACCATTACCTTGTGTGTTTGGATCTACACAAAAATATGTATCAAAGCCTGTAAAATGATCAATTAGTGTTTTTTGCCAATAATCAACTTCCTCATACCAAACGTCAGGAGAATATATTTGAACATAGTCTGCATCATATCTTCCGTTTAAAGGATATGTTGTATCATCACCGGAAGTAATTTTTTGCTGCTCTGAGCAAATTGAACAACTGTAGCTACCATCAATAAACACAAAATTATGGCCTGTTGCATGTTTGGTAACCGTATTTGTAATTACACCGCAAACAGAACAAATTTGTCTTGTAAGTTCATCGTTTGTGCAGGTTGCTTGTTGAACAACTTCGCCGTTTACATACTCATGTTGTGAGCATACCCAACCGCAAGAAGCACAAATTCCGGAGTAAAAATTATGTGGTAAAACATCGTTGGATTTATAATTACAAGTAGTACAGTAAATAGTATGTCCGTTTTTACCGCAAGAAACAAAAGCGGAAACATCGTGCCTTAGTATGACGTCATCATCAATAGCGTTACTGTGAATATCAAGTCTGCCGCCATCTACGGTACATATATACCAATGTCCGTTTTCATCGCATCCTATAACAAAGCCGTTTTCATCGGTTGCTTTTATATGCGTTTGACCGTAACCTGTGTTAAGTTCTTCATCAGATACTGCTGTATTCATTGGAGCAAACGCATCATTTGAAGCAAATTTATTTTGGCAAACAGAACATTCCCAATATTCTGCGGTACCCTCAATAGCGCAGTTACCCGCCAAAGGCGCATGATAAGTAAGCGTATGACCGGGAGCTGCCGAATAATCGGTTACAATATACCAATCACAAAGTTTACATCTGTAATAAAGGCCGGCAGGAGTTACACAATCACCTGAATCATATTCACCCATTGATTGTTCAGTGTGAAAACAAGGAGTACCACAGTCAGTACAGTAATAATAGTCGCTGCCGTCACCCTTAATTTCGTCGTCGCAAACAAAGTTATGTTCAGCACAACTTGGTGACATAATGCCGCAGTGGTCGCAAACCTCAACCTGCGCACCGTTAACAACAGTAGACGTAAAATAACCGTGGAAAACACGAAGCTCGGGTCCATTTTCACTCATAAACCAAGTGTTTTCCCAATCAAGTGTTGATGCTGTTTGTTTTAAAGCAGCTACAGAATTGGAAACCTGGAATATATGGTTAGTATAATCTTGCGTGGTTGATGCGCTACCCCATCCTGCAGGGTTTGGAATTTGCACACTACCTGAAGGCGCATCGGTGAAAACATTACTAAAATTGTATGGACTACACAAGGAGGTAGTGAATCGATATGCCTGATACGGAGCAACACCTAAAAATATAGAATTAGAGACCTTGTTTTGATAAACATTACGCCACAAATCATAATCGTAAACTTGTCTGTCTGAAGCCGCTCCGATTATTGGAATTTTCAAACCCTGAACAACATCATATGCATAGGTATCCTTAACAAGTACATTGTCAAGCTGAATAATTTCGGAATAACCACCGCCTACAAGAATACCCTGTTCTGCATAGTGATTTACACTTTGAGCATTACCCTGCATATAACAGTTAATAACAGCACAAGAGTCAACAATTACTTTGCCGTCAACCTTAGCACCGTAATTGGTGCCATAGCACGCACCAACAATACCGCCTAATCGGCGCTTGCTGTTGTAGTATGAATTTTTAACCGAAATATTTTTACAAATATTAGGAACAATATCACCATAACTATCTAAATAACCACCGTCATACTGTGGAAAAAGACCGCAGTCCTCGTGGCTTGACGCAACACTGTCAGCATAAAGACCGTAAATTGTAGCGCCGTTACCGTCAAAATTACCGTTAAAACTTCTCCAATTAAATTGGCTTTGCCAGTTTTTAACACCGGAAAGTCCTGTAAGGTAATCTTTAACATCCTCTGCACTGTCAAGAGCTAAAAGTGTTTGGAGATCAACAACATTTTCTGGCTGCAATACAAAAGTTTTGACAGTATCATCAACCTTATAATATTTACCAGTTGAAATATCCGGAGATAGTCCTAAACAACAAAGAGCGAGTTGTTCAGCGGTTTTAATAATATAAGGATTGTATTGCGTACCATTTCCCCCGGCAAAAGAGGAAGCTTTAGTACCATTCCAATAAACCACACTATCCTCGTCAATATAGTTTGTTTGAGCACTAACTACGCCAAACGGAATTAGTGACAAAACAAAAATAATCGATAGCAAAACAGAAATAATTTTTTTCAAAAAAATCAACTCCAAACAATTTTTTATAAAAAACTACAGCACTAAAAATACTGCAATACCAAAATATACCAAAAGTGAAACAGCGTCCAATATCGTCGTTACAAGCGGACTTGCCATAACTGCAGGGTCAAGTCCGAATTTTTCGGCAAGCATTGGTAAAACGGCACCTAAAATTTTTGCAAAAATTATTACAAGAACAAGCGTTAAACAAATTGTTACCATTTCGGCAAGCTCGGCACCAGTATCAAATGTGTGAAGCCATAAATAATCAACAAGATAAAGCTTAATAAAATTAATAACGCTTAAAACAAAGCCCACGCAAATTGCAACCCTTAATTCCTTCCAGATAACGCGTAAAATATCTTTGAATTCGATATCCCCCAACGATAAAGAACGAATTACCGAAACCGAGGTTTGACTTCCCGAGTTACCGCCTGTACCCATAAGCATTGGTATAAAGGCAACCAGAGCGATACATTGGGCAAGCTTGGCCTCAAAGCTCGAAATTATCGCGCCGGTAAAAGTGGCGGAAATCATTAGAAATAGCAGCCATGGTATACGTGACTTAAAGGTTTCAAACACACCAGTTTTTAGGTATGTTTTTTCGCTCGGTAAAATAGCGGCCATTTTTTCGATGTCTTCGGACGCTTCTTCCTGAATAACGTCGATTGCATCGTCAACCGTAACAATACCAACTAATCGACCTTCGGTGTCAACCACAGGGATAGCAAGCATATCATAACGCTCAAACATGGATGCAACTTCTTCCTTGTCGTCCAAGGTATGCGCCGAAACAACGTTTTCATCCATTATATCGCCAATTATTTGATCCTTACCGCTAAGTAACAAATCACGCAAAGAAATCGTACCGAATAATTTACGACGACTACCTATGACATAGCAGGTATATATTGTTTCAGTATCAAAACCTATTTTCCTTATTCGGTCAAAAGCCTCGTCAACCGTCATTGTTCGCTTAAGGTCGATATACTCCGTAGTCATAATGCTGCCGGCACTATCATCAGGATATGCCAGTAACTGATTAATTTGTCGCCGAGTTTGAGCATCAGTATTTTTTAGAATACGTTTTGCCACAGTCGCAGGCATTTCCTCAACAATATCGGCGGCATCGTCCATAAATAATTCATCCAACACAGCACGTAATTCAATATCACTAAAGGAATTGACCAAAAGTTCTTGTTTATCACTTTCAAATTCAACAAAAACCTCGGCCGCAAGCGATTTTGGCAAAATACGAAATAAAACCGGAATATCTTTATTATTAGCTTCGTTAAAAATTTCCGCAATATCCGCAGGTTGCATTTCAGAAAGAATTTCTTTTAAACGAAAAAATTTTTTGCTTGCTATCAGCTCAAAAATTTCTTCTTGAGTTTTATAGAATTTTTCATCCATACTACAACCTCCTAAATATTATAATTATACAAATTTATTATAATATTATTATAATAAAAAGTCAATTCTTTATATTTAGATAAAAAAGAAAACCCCCGAAAATCGGGGGTTGAATTTTAATTTATGCTTTGCCAACCGAACCAAAAAGTTCCATCTTTTCTTTAACGGTAGCTTTAATCGCCTCAAAGCCGGGAGCCAAAAGCTTACGTGGGTCAAAGCCCTTGCCTTGAAGGTCTTTGTCGGCTTCAATGTATTTGCGTGTTGCATCAGCAAACGCTAATTGACATTCGGTGTTAACATTAATTTTTGAAACACCAAGCGAAATTGCTTTTTGAATCATTTGCGCAGGAATACCTGTTCCACCATGAAGAACTAACGGCATATCACCTGTAAGTTGTTGAATAGCATCAAGTGTATCAAAACTAAGACCTGCCCAATTTTCAGGATACTTACCGTGAATGTTACCAATACCTGCAGCAAGCATTGTAATGCCAAGATCAGCAATCATTTTACACTCGTTAGGGTCTGCGCATTCGCCTGCGCCAACAACTCCGTCCTCTTCACCGCCGATTGAACCAACTTCAGCTTCAAGTGAAAGACCAAGGCTGTCACAGGTTGCAACCAATTCCTTAGTTTTTTCGATATTTTCTTCAATAGGATAGTGTGAACCATCAAACATTACAGACGAAAAGCCTGCTTCAATGCATTTTTTAGCACCTTCATAACTACCATGGTCAAGATGAAGTGCAACTGGTACTGTAATACCAAGATCCTCAATCATAGCTTTAACCATATCTGCAACAGTTTTAAAACCGCACATATACTTACCTGCGCCTTCTGATACACCCAAAATTACAGGTGAGTTCTGTTCTTGTGCGGTAAGAAGAATTGCCTTGGTCCATTCAAGATTATTGATATTGAACTGACCAACTGCATATTTGCCTGCTTTAGCTTTTGTAAGCATTTCTTTTGCATTTACTAATGGCATA
>JAZQYL010000061.1:0-56126 GCA_045633485.1 Acutalibacteraceae bacterium
CAGTCATAAACCCAATCACGTTCAAGCCAACACTCACCGTCGATATACATCTTATAACCCTCTTTGGTATAAAGCATACAAGTCGGATCGTAGCCATGTCGTTCTGTGAGCCAAGGAGTTGTAAAAGTTTATTGTCTTCCTAAGACCGCTTGGCCTCCGACTTCAGTCATAAACCCAATCACGTTCAAGCCAACACTCACCGTCGATATACATCTTATAACCCTCTTTGGTATAAAGCATACCGTATTTATGGTAAGTATCGTTAAGCTTTTCAAGAGCTTCGCCTGTAAAGTTATACTTTTGCTTTTCGTTATCCTTCGTATTATAGTATGGGTTGGTAGGCTCGTTATATGCATTACGCCAGCTGGTAATATAACCCCAACCTGCCCAGCCACCAACAATTTTGGTGTGGAATTTATTAATTCGAGGAGTGCTTTCGCCGGGTACGTTATAATAAATAACATCTCCATGGAAGGTTGTAATCTCTGCAGCGTTTCCATCCTCATCGGTACTTGAATGCACAATACCATTCGAAATTAATTTACCATTATGATTGTACTTGTATGGCTTGTAATATTTGTGAATACTTACATCCCACTGGTCGCCGTTAGAAAACGTCTCGAAAATATCAAATTCCAACGTCCAAGCAACACCGTACTGTTCCCTGGGTATAAGAAGACCTGAATCAGGGTTACTCATAAGCCATAACGGCATAATGATACCCTGAGTATATGAAATTCTTGCATCGAACTCAATATAGCCGTTACGGTAAGCCATTGTGTCCTCGGTATCGTACGATCCACAAGATGCATATTCAACTTCAGCGTTATCCTCGGAAAGCTTACGAACAACCGTCATACGGAGTTTACCGTCTTTAACATAGCAAACCTCATCGGTCTTTAAGTACTCAAGGTCGGCCCATTGTGGCATATGCGCACCAATGTGCCATTTACTGCGGTCTACAAGCTCGTCACCATCAAATTCGTCACCCCATACGTAAACAAGATCTTTATCATATTTTTCCAATTTAATGGTTGATGTAAAGTCTTCCTGTTTACCGCTAAGGGTTGCGATTTTACCGCTTTCACGCTTAATGGTTCTGAACCAGTCAACAGCCTTTTCAGCCATTACGATATGTCCGCCCTCAAAAACAATGTTATTGCCCTTGATGTTTACGGCAAACTCTTTTTCAGAAAGGCTTGACTTATAGTAGGCGGTATCGCCTACTATAATCATTTTTTCATCGCCTGTTACAGTTTTTTCTTCCTTTACGGGTATTTGAACATTGTCATTATCCTTAAAGAAGGTTGCAAGTTTTTCTGCCAAAACACGTGCATTGGTTGATGCGCCGTTTTTATCCTTTGCTTCGGAATATACGATTACGTAATCGGCAAGATTGCCTGCAAAATCTACATTTTTATACTCGAACTCGGCAACCGGATCTTCCTTATGAAGTTCATCAAAAGAAACTTTTTCTTTTTCTTCTTCAGGTACTGCCAACAGTTCACGTTTAGCACGAGATGTTACATCCTCTACCTTGTTAACAGGTTTAGAAGTGTCAACAGTTGTGTCATCTTCGGTGGTATTATCGCGAAGAATTACTTTATCACGAATAACAACTTTGGGCGGTTTCTTTTTCTTGTTTTCTTTACAGCCTATTACTGAAACCAACATTAAAACCGCAAGTAAAAAACAAAGTGTTCTTTTTACTGAAATATTTAATCTCATATGACCCTTCCTTTCCTTAATTTTTTTCAATAACTTCGGTAGAATTTTTCTTAGATACTACCCAAATTACAGCACCGCAAACAATTACAGATATGAGCGCTATAACCGTTGTTGTATCTGCGGTTTGTGGTGAAACCATGCCCACATCACCGCTTATTATATAATTGTTACCGCTTGTATCGACAACAATGGTTCCCTTAGGAGCAATAATTACGTCGTCAACAAACAAGCTTGAGTTGCCTGTTGCTCTTATAGATACCCATTGTGTTTGCGCAGTAAAGTTACATGAATATTGCTTCCAAAGACCTGTTTGTTGATTTTCAAGAGTAACTATAGGTTCCACACTAACTTCGGTACCAACATAATCGGGATAATTATTCTGTACAAGTGACAATGTCACATTGTTGTTAGGCTTGTCGGTTGCCACCCAGAAGGTCATAGTGTATTCTTGGCCTATTTTTAGTCTTTCTTCATAGTTAATCAACAAATCAGCGCTTGTTGCTGCGTTGTCTAAAAGTTGCATTGACTTTGTGCCTGTGTGAACGTATTCAAACTTGTAACCGACACGAGAACCTGGTCTGTTGTAGTTCCAACGATCAAGGTCACAGTCATATGAAGAATATGTGTAAGATTCAAAGTCTTGGTTTATACCATTCTTTTTCCAACCTGCGTATACGTTAATATCGCGCGAAAGGAAGTAATCGTATGGATAAGGCAATGAGAAGTCAGAGAAAGCATACCAACCAGTAAATATGTAACCCTGTCTGGTAATAGTTGGGAAGGTTATCTTTTCGTAAGGCACGCCTACCAACGGATCAAGGGTGATGTTTGAATCGCCCGTAATAAAGTTAACCTTTACAGTACCTATATCGTACTGCTTATCGGAGAACAATGAGCCACTTCTGCCCTCTTTATCAAATACGCGAAGTACAGGTGTGCCACCCTCTTCTGTACGCCATGTGTTTTCCCAGTCAAGCTCCGGCATAGCGGTCTTAGCTTCTTCGCCAATACGCCATTGAGGACGCTTAACACGAGTAGTGCCAAATACATTTTGACTGCCATAATAATACACGTTTTCAAGATGTATTACACTACCGCCGGCATCACGTACCCAAACCTGTGAACCGCCTATGGCACCACGAGCGCTCTGTGTAAATGAAACACAGTTATAAACACGAGAAGCATTTGTCCAGAACGAACCGATAATACCGCCTTCACGAGCATCTGAACTTTCATCACTCTTTAAGGTTGCAGTAACAATACAGTCACGTACTACTACCGCTGCACCACCCGGACAACCAATGCCACCAACGGCTGTCGCCTGTATGTAACAAGTGTGATCTACAAAACAGTTAGAAATCTGCGGAAGTTTTGTTGGCTTTGCATCGCCTGGTTTCAAGAACTCATCACCAACAGTATCGGTAAACATAGTCTTTTGACCATAAAAATCATAAAATGCGCTACCCATACCAAAGATACCGCCCGCATATACGGTGCCGTCGGTTGTTGTTGCCTTGATATATGCTTCAGAAATACCAAGATTTTTAACCGTTGCCGAACCACCAATACGAGGAATCAATGCAAGATATGAGTTTTGTGGTGTGGTTTTAAAGTTGTAGTACATACCAAATACTACGTAACCGTCACCATCAAGATGTGATGTAAAGGAATGATAGAAATCAGCGCCGTTAAACCATGTATTGCAGCCTACCTTAGCCTGCCACAGTTCGTCAGATACATCGTTAAGGTAAATATCTGCAACAAGTTTAAAGTGCTTACCTTCATAAGTGTTTGAATTAATAAGTAAGGCTAGCTGCTCAGCTGTTGCAATAAGATATGGTGATAATTTTGTACCCTTACCGCCAGCAAACTTATTGGCAATTTCACCAGACCAAACTTCGCCCTGAACACCATCAAACGACTGAACCTTATGTACAGGTATTGGATATTTTTCGGTTGAACTCCAAACAGAACCAAATGGAAGTTCGTCCATACACTCAACTGCGTTAGCGCCAATCATTTCGCTGTTCTTAACCTTAATTACACCTTCAAGTGACACATCAGCATCGGTGTAAATCGATTTAGCAACAACATTATCGGCAGATGCAAACGGAGCAACACCTACGGAGACACTCTGCTTAACATCAAGCTTACCAATAACTTCGCCTGTCAAACCGCCAACCTTTCCGGTTGCCTTGAGCGAGCCCATAAATATACTGTTATCAAGACGAAGCTTTGTAAATCCTACGCGACCTACAATACCGCCGCCATTAGCAGCGCCTTCTATGGTAACGTTTTCGCCCACCATAGCAGCACGAATGGATACGATGTTTGCAGCGTTGTCTTCAATCGCACCAACAACTGCGCCAACAACAGCGCCACTCTTGCCCGAAAGATAAGAATCGTCAATCTTTACATTTCTAAGCTCTGCAGCCGATGCTAATACAGGTATCAAACCAGCATAAACGCCCGACTCAACATCCTTAAAGTAAAGACCGTAAATAGTATAACCATTGCCGTCGAATATACCGGCAAAATTACTTACATCATTTGATGTGTACCACTGTTTTGCGTTTTTAGTCCAATCCTCAGCGGTTACGTCGTTAAGATAAATATTTGCCGTGAGTGCGTAATGCGCACCTGCTCGGCTATAATTAAGCATTTGAGCAAGTCTTTCAGCGGTGTTGATTTGATAAGGATTATTCTTACTGCCGTCACCACCTGCATAAATATCAGACACTTCGCCCGACCATGCTTCTTCTACTGTTCCTAAGGTGGATACATGGTCTAAAATTTCAGGAATATCTTTTGTAGTTTTCCATGTGTTTTTCCAGTCAAATTCCGCTGCAGTCTCTTTTACAGCAGATCCCTTCAAGGCATCTGTATCAACCTTATTTATACCCTTTGCATTTTCCTCTACCTTAGGTGAGGGTGCCTCAGCATCGGTGTAAACGTTTTTATATGCGCTTACATATGACAACTCATTGTCGGCTGACGGATGAATACCGTAAGAAATACTGTTTTTAATAGCGTGCGAACCACTTTTTGAAGTTGCAACAAATGCCGCATGGTATGTACTACCCTGATCCGACATAATGCTACCGCCCGCTACAAGACAGTCATCAATAAACACACTACCGTTAATGTTTGAAGAAGCAACAAATCCGGCAACAGCTGTTGTGGCGCTTACATTACAATCTATGATGTCAACGTTGCGAATGTAAAGATTTGCGCCTGGCGCAAGATCAGCGGCAACAACTGCAGCGCCTACAGTTTTAGTGTTTGTTGTATCATAACCGTCGTTTGCATAAAATTTAGAATTTTTAACAGTAAAGTTTTTAAGTGTTGCGTTACCGGCTTGAGGTATAATAGCTGCGCACTTAAAGCCTTCTGACTTAATACCATAAAGAGTAACGCCGTTACCGTCAAAATATCCTTTGAATTCGTTGCTCTCTGCGGGTGCATAAAGATTAGCCTTTTTAGACTTAAGAACACTCATAACCTCGGCATATGTAAGACCTTTAACATTGTTAAAGTAAAGCGCCTTAACACCATCGGCAATCTTATAGTTGCCTGTTGCCTTAAGTGTACTTACCATAAGATAGAACTGTTCGCAGTTCTCGATAAGATACGGATCTTCTATCGTACCGGTACCCGCTGCGAAATGCTTAGCGGTTGTGCCGTCCCAAAAGTCTTCTTCGTTTTCAGCCTTATATCCTATGCCGGTAGAAATAACATATTGGTTTCTAGGCATTGGATAATCATTCTCAACCACTTCCCAGTTGTTTTCCCAGTCAAGATCGAGCATTTCTTTAGCTTTATAACCCTTAAGATGATTTGTTTTTACAACAGTTATTTCAGGATCAACATATTTAAGCATACCATGGCTTGTATGATCAACCGTATATGTGTGATCTACATCGGAATAAACATCCTTAAACATATAAACCGAGTTAGCAGTCGGGATTTTATAGCCGTTCCACAATGCGTCGCGGTCATCAGCACCATAAACCTTTACACCGGCAGAAATAATGCCCTCTATTGTTGCAGAATCGGCCGAGCCCTGAGGCACATTAATAACAGCCGCTTCAACACCCTGAACATGATCCTCTTTGGATGATGTTTTAACAGTAACATCAGCAATCAAGCAGTTTTTAACAGTAGGATAACTACCACTTGATAACGAAACGCCTATAATTGCAGATGCAAAAGCGCTTGCCTTTACATAAGCATATCTTACGGAACAGTTGCTGATTGCCAATGGAGCAGACTCAACATAGTTTACAATAACAGAAGCTGAACCGTAGTTAGCATCATTCCATGTGCGGTGACCTGATGTTACGGGTTGCTTGTTGTTATAACCTTCTCTATCAGCAAAATTAGTAAATTCTTCATCGGTTAAAGCGTTACGGTCAACATCGGGTTGATCCTTAACGTTTACACAATAAGAATTTCTAAAATGAACGTTTTTAACGGTTGCGCTTCCTTCAACCTTTGCTAAAAAAGCAGCGTAAAGTGCGCCCTCGGAGTATAGGCCATAAATGTAATGACCATCGCCATCAAAATTACCCGCAAACTTTGTTTGATTGCTGAGCCCTGATGCCTGATTCCAGTTGTTAAGTGAAGACATATCAAAATCATTAGTGCCCCACTTGTCATAATTAGAAATATCATTAAGATAAATATCTTTTGCCAATTTATAATAAGCCGGTTCGCCGTCCTTTTTGCCGGCAGAACTTACCATTTTATAAAGACCGTCGCCGTCTGAAATTATATATGGGTCAACGGCAGTACCCTCACCCTCAAGCACGGTGGAGTTTATGTTGTTGTGATAACCATTCCAAAACTCGCTTGCATCTACTTCAGGTGTTGTTTCCGCAACAGCGGTAAAATCCACACCAATCAGCGCAGAGAAGACCGATACCGCAAGAATAGAAAGCACAGAAAGAATCGTCAAAAGTTTTCTTCCGTACTGAATAGTTCTTTTCATCAAACTACCTTCCTTTCGCCAAATTTTCTACAAACTTTGTACCCTACCGCTTGATAACAAGCGGTAGAGTATCAAGAAAATTAAATTATTCGCGTATACCTGTATTCTTTGCTACAAATTTATTCATCATATCGCAAGCCTTGTCAACACCGTCAGAAAGCTTGTCGAATGTAACGTTAACCTGAGTTGGATCTCCGTAAGCGCAAGCTTCCCAATCCCACTCTTTGAAACCGGTAAGTTTTTCGGTTGAGTCAACGTGTGTGAACATAGGAGTAAAGTTATCCATACCGATATTATCGGTCATGCTAAAGAAGAAGGTTGCTGCCTCTTCGGAGATGAATGCATCTTTTGTGTTGTAGTTGTTAGAGTCAAGATACTGACGAAGGAATATACCTGCGCCTACAGGGTTATCCGCGCCACGGCAAATACCCCAAAGTTTAAGCATTGCTGTACCGCCTGGATTCATACCCTCTTTGTATGCAGGAAGATAATAGAAACCGATATCGTTCCAGTTGTAGTTTGCGTTAGAACCATTCTTTTTAAGTGACCAACCTGCTAGACCGGTAACCATACCCACCTTACCGTCTGTGAACGGAATCCATCCGCTATAGAAACCTTCTTTGTTCCAAGAAGCCAATTTTGCCATAGCTTCGCGATGTAGTGGATCTTTAAGACCGTTTACAAATTTACCGTCTTCATACTTATAAAGTGCGCAGCCGATTGAACCCAAAAGGAAGTTGTTTGTGTCATAGCATCCACGGATACCTGTACCCATACCGTCGATACCGTCAACCGCTCTGCCTATTTCGGCAAAAGCATCCCAAGTCCACTTGCCTTCTTTTGCATACTGCTCAGGAGTGTAGCAGTATGCGCGTGCAAGAAGATTTTTCGAATAGATAACGCAAGCATTTTCTGTCCAAACGTTACTAATTGTATTGCAAAGATATGGCTCGCCGCCGAAAGTTGTGTACTTAAATACAGATTGGTCCCAGATAGGATCGGTGTAGTCAAGTTTTGCAGCGGTAAGTGGCTGTAGTACTGCCATTGCTGCAGGGAAGTCAGAGTTAACACGCATTACGTCTACGTTTGTACCTGCTGCCAAAAGACCAGCGATTTCGTTTACGTTGTCACCAACAAGAATTTCCTTAATAGTGATGCCGTAATCTTTTTCAAACTTATCAATCATTGGACCAGCTTCGTCGCCCTCTGACAAAATTGTTGTCGCAAAAACAACGGTTGTACCGCGATAATCTTCAGGATTAACGCCGTTTGCCGATGTTGAACCGCCCTGCTGAGTGGTGCCGCCTTGTTGTGTTGCACCGCCCTGCTGGCCGGCATCGCCACCTTGTTGTGTGTTATTGCCATCTGATCCTTCAACGTCTTGATAAATAATGTTATCCTGGTAAATAACACTGCCTTCTGAGTAGTCATCCTCACTGTTGCTGCATCCTGCAAGCGAGAAAATTAAAACAAGTGCTAATAATAAAGCAATTATTCTTTTTGATGTTTTCATATTGTTTGTGCTCCTTTAAAATCTTATATTTTTGCTTTGCGAACAAACAAAAGTGTTGCGCTTGCAAGAATTGTGATTATTGTTGCCACGGGAATAACATCCTCACCTGTTGCAGGGCTTGTCATACTGTTATCTCCGTTTATGTTACCGGCATTATCGTAAATATCACCTTCGCCATCTGCCGCTACTTGCGTAGATGTCAAAACAAAGTAACCAAACTTATCCGTTGTTACGGTTGCAATGTTTTTGGGTGTTGCAACCTTTTTAATTTCTTCCGAATCGTTTTCATTAATCAAATTGCCTTTTTTATCCAAAAGAATAGTCTTGGTTGTAGTCGGTAATTTTTCGAGCTTACCGGTTTCAAGATTTATGAAATACAGCGCAGCGTCCAAGCCTAAATCGTTTGGTATTTCCATAATTATGGTAGCTTTGTTACCCGAAACAATCTCTTGATTTGGTGAAATTTCGTATGTAAATAAATATTTTTGACCTGTTTTATCAAGGATTTCCTTAAACTGCTCGTAAACATACTCTTCTTTTTTTATTGAGAATATATCAGTTATAACATCCTTGGTAAATGCATTTGTAGGTGCAGTTATTTGAAGCTTGGCTTCTTCATCTAAAATACGATAATCAAATGTGCTGTAGTTACAACCGTATCCGGTTTCATCCTCACACCATTTGTATATACCTTCGTAGTTTTCGCTGTCTTCAGCCATAGTATGCTCGGCATAATCGCCCTTGCCGCATACATTACAGTTGTACCAATGGTGTGTTTCGGTGAATTCATGAACCGGAACTCCATTTTCATCAAAGTCTTTGTAATCGTGACCGAGTTTTGCGATAATCACGTCGTCTTTTTCAATCGGAAGTCTACCGATTTCATCACTAAAGCGCATATCGCACACTGTACACTTGTAATGCGCTACACTTACGCCCTCAGCAGTACAGGTAGGATCTGATATGGCTACCGCTTCAATAGTACCGTCGTGTTCACAAACCCAAGCGCATGATAAGCATTTTTGACCATCGGCTGCAAAACTGTGTTTTTCGTCCTCAGCAGCTTCGTAAAGACAAATCGTACATATTCCGTCGTGTGAAGACTTGTTATCAAATGTGTATTCAATGGTATGCTCTACTCTTTTAAGCTTAGCATTACAAACTTCGCATGTTGTCCAATGGCTTTCGTCGTCCATAAAGTAAACAATCTCGCCCTTAGAATCCTTTATTTCAACGTGAAGTCCTGTTGCAACCAAAACAACATCCTTTTGTTCGATTGCGGTATCATAAGGAGCCATTATATCGTCAGTAAGGAATATGCACTCGCAGTTTTCGCAAGTCCAAAATTCTACGTTACCCGCCTGAGCGCAGGTTGGATCTTTGGCTGGTGTTTTTTCAAGTTTATGACCTGGCGCTTCCTCATGAATTATTTGTTCACTATATCCACATTCACATTGTATTCTGGTGTTTTTAGGTGTTACACAGTCAACGTCTTTATATTCTGTCTTTTTGATGTAATCGTCATTCTTATGATCACAAGTAAATCCGCAAACTGTACATTCGTAATCGGCGGTGTACTGGTGATTTAAGATTACAACACCGGCAAGACCGCACGCCTTACAAACCGCAGTATGACCTGCATAGTTATCGTCCGGGTTAACGTCGCCCTGTATATTGTGGCACACCAAAAGATCTAAAATTCCTTTGTTTGCAAACCAATATTTACCAAAGTCAAGGTTCATATTTTGCGGAGCGTTGGTGCCGCTCATCGCATCAACAGAAAGGGTTCTTATCTGAGTTTTTCCGTAGCCGCTTATTGGCTTATCGGTATAAACGTATTCAAAGCAAACATTATTGACGGCATAGTCAGTTATTGTTCTGGTAGAACCCGACATAACCTCAGGATACGGCATGCTGCCAATAACTACTGAATCTTTGATTAAAGCGTAGTCACCATATGTTCCTACGTTGCCAAGCAAACCGCCGCTTATATCGGTACCCACAAGCTGATTGTTAATTGCAAAACAATTTTCAATTGTGGTTATGTTGTTACCACCGTTACCAACGATGGTTGCTGCCGTTCTTTGACAAGCTGCGTTTGTATTACCACCGTCACCGATTACACAGTTCTTTACTGCGCAATTTTCTATTGCAAGGTATTGGTCGGCAAGCGAACAGTTTGCTGCGCCCACAATACCACCCGAACAATGGTAACCTGAAAAACGTGATGCCAAAATAGTTACGTTTTTGATAGTAACTGTTACCTTTTCATTATCGGTTATAACGTGCGGGAACAAACCTGCATAACCGTATGATCTGCCGTTACCGGAGCGCAGATTGTAGATTATTACGCCGTTACCGTCAAAGTTACCAGCAAACGTTTTGTTGTCGTTTACCCAGTCCTTTGCTTCGGCTGCGTTTTTAACGTCGTCTGCTGTAGAATCCATTGTAATGCCTACCATACCATTTAGGTTAAATATCATATTAGGAGCTACCTTATAATATTTACCAGCCGATTCAGCAGGAGTGGTTTTAAGCGCAACGTACGCCATATTTTCAGCGGTTTTTACTATGTACGGGTTTTCCTTAGAACCGTCACCGGCAGGGAAATTGCCGTCAAACGAGCCATCCCAAACATCGGTACGTCTTTCGGTGATTGCAGTCGAATAACCGCACGCACAAGTACCGATAGTACCCTCTGCATTTTCTACAAAAGTATGGGTTTCAGCCATTGACTTGCCGCAATCGGTACACTTTATGTTGTGTGTGGCATCGTCTTTTTGCTCAAGCTCAAGCGTATGATTCGCTCTGTAATCCGGCAACTCACCCTCAAAAGCAATCCAAGCGCCCCAATCAAGATCGGGCATGTTATCCTTTGCCGCAGGACCCTTCATATCGGGTTCTGCAACCTTTTTAATTTGATTTTCAGCATAAGCCGCATCTACATTCTGGTCGGTGTAAACGCCGGCATATGTACCGGGAACGTCAAGATGCTTGGTTATTGTCTGGTTGCTTCCCGTAACAATTGGATAAGGGCTTGAACCTAAAACAATACAGTTTTGTATCGAAACGCTGGGGCAATATGCACTTGTTTGACCAACGATACCGCCGCTGATTTCGGTAGAACTTGTAACGTTGTCAGCAGCAAAGCAGTTTTTAATTGTTGCGGTATTATGGGTTATGTTGCCAACGATTATACCGCTTATTCTTTGACATGCGGGGTTTTGATTGTTGTTGTCTGAAATCCAACAGTTTAACACTTTACAATTTTCAATCGATGCTGTTCTTGAAGTATCGGGTGCATGATATTCACCTACTATACCACCAGAACTATGGAAACCATTAGAGCGGGAAGCAAGTAGCGTTATATTTTTTATCCAAGATGTTTTTTGAGCGTTATCATTAGTAGGACGAGGGAAAAGACCTGCCTGAGCATAACCACCCGAATACATATTGTAAATTGTGACACCATTACCATCAAAGTAACCCGCAAATGTTCGGGCAGCATCAGTGGAGGGTCTCCAGTTTTTGTCTGTATCAGCAATCATAACGTCACCTACGGTTGAGTCAAGCGTTATATCTTTCATGCCGCTAAGGTTAAATGTAGCATTATCTACAACCTTAAAGTATTTACCACTTGAAACAGTTGAGGGACCCAATATTGCAAAAGCCAATTGCTCGGCTGTAGCAATTATATATGGATCACTTTCGGTACCGGTGCCGCTTTCAAAATCGGTTGACAGCGTACCGTCCCATGTGTCCGTAACCGTCGCTGCGCTAACGTTTATGTTGATTGTAGGAACCGCAATTAAAACTGACCCTGCGATTACTGCAAAAGCAACTAGCAAACTAAGCGCGCTTTTGAATAATTTGTTATTCATAAAATCATCCTTTCTGTATATTCTAAACCCGACAATACAGGCAATTATACATTGTTAATTATACAACAAAACCAAATAATTGTCAATATGAATAGCGCTCAATTTTTATAATTATTCGCTCACCGAAAGCTTAAAAATCGCCACAAACACACGCAAGTCTTGATTTTAATCACAAACCTTTCTGCGCTGTGAATTTTTTACTTGAATATATGCGCATTATAATGTATAATACACATTGTTTGCTATTTATATTAAAATATATAAAGCACAAAGATTAACATTTCGTTTACAAATTCATTAGATTTGTTTGTTATGATTAATCGTAATCTTTACCATAAAGGAGTAGTAAAAATGATTGAAGTTACCGGACTCAGCAAAAGATACGGTACATACCTTGCTGTTGAAAATGTAAGTTTTTCAATTAATAAGGGCGAGATTGTGGGTTTCCTAGGTCCTAACGGTGCAGGCAAATCCACAATTATGAATATTCTTACCGGTTATCTTTCTCTGACACAAGGCAAGGTTACCATCGACGGTTTCGACATTGCCGAAAATCCTGAGGAAGCCAAAAAGCGTATAGGTTATCTGCCTGAGCTGCCACCTCTTTATACCGATATGAAGGTTCGCGAATATCTTAACTTCGTTTATGACCTTAAGAAAGTTAAGTTCCCAAAAGGCCCACATATCGATGAGATTATGCGTCTCGTACGTATAGATCACGTGCAAAATCGCCTTATCAAAAACCTTTCTAAAGGTTATCGTCAACGTGTTGGTTTTGCGCAAGCGCTTATCGGCAACCCCGACGTACTTATACTTGACGAGCCGACCGTTGGTCTTGACCCCCAACAGATTATTGAGATTCGTAATCTTATCACACGACTCGGCAAAAATCACACTATTATTTTGTCTTCACACATTCTTTCTGAAATTCAGGCAGTATGCGACCGTATTATCATAATTAACTACGGCGAAATTATTGCCGACGACCTACAGGACAACCTTTCGGAAAAACTTTCTACCGATCATTCTCTTGTTGCTCGTGTAATTTGTGACGAGCGCGATATGCTTGCAGCTCTTAAAACCGTTAAAGACGTTAAAGATGTTGTTCTTCTCGGTAAGAAAGAAAGCGGCGCATATGATTTTGAAATCATACCCGAAGAAGGAGCCGATGTGCGCGCGGGTGTTTCGGGCAGAATTGCAGAACGCAAAAAGCAGTTGCTTTCACTTACAAGCAACCGCCTAACGCTTGAGCAAATATTCTTAAAACTTACACAAGCTCCAAACAATGACGAAGCTAGAAAAATGCTTGGCCTTGATGAAAGCAAAGTTGACGATGACACCGTCGCAACTGATATTATTATCGAATTACCCGACCAAGACGAAAAGGAGGATGAAGAATAATGTTAGCAGTATTCAAACGTGAGTTCAAAGCGTATTTTGCCAATCCGCTTGGTTTTATAATCCTTGCAGTTATTTTCTTCTTTTTAGGTTTCGGATTTTACCAAATCTTTGGCGCCGGTGCTCCTATGGTTGAGTTTACCGTGCTTTTCCCTGCCGAAGTTGGTATTTTGTTCTTTGTAATACCGGTTATAACAATGCGTCTTTTCAGCGACGAACGACGCACCAAAACCGACCAGGTACTCTTTACCGCACCCGTTAAGCTTATAAACATAGTTTTGGGTAAATTCCTTGCAGCATTCGTGCTTTACGCAATTAGCTTTGTACCTACTATTATTTTCCAAATAATAATATCCGCCTATGTTTCTGTAAATGTTTTTTACTATATTTATGCGCTTATCGGCGTAATGCTTTTTGGTGCAGCCTTAATTGCTGTAGGTATGTTTATATCATCACTTACCGAAAGCCCAATAATTTCAATCATATTTACCTTGGTTACAAATATATTCATTATGTTTGCAGGCAGCTTCGCCAGCATGATATCTGTTCCCAGCACTACAAACGGATTTTTAAGTTCCGTTGGAGCATTCATATTAAAAACTTCCGTGAGTTTCTTAAACGGTATGGACTTTGTTAACGTTCTTTCAAGCTTTAGTAATCAAGCGCTCGCTGTCAAGGATATAGTTTTCTTCATCAGTGTTACAGCAGCCTTCATATTCTTAACCGAGCGTTCACTCGAAAAGAGAAGATGGTCTTAAGGAGGTAAAAATTATGGAAAATAAAGAAAATATAGAAATAGTTGAAACCTCTGCCGATGTGGAGGAAAAAACAAACGGTTTTAAAAACATTGTTTCTTCGTTTTGCTCTTTCTTCAAAAAGTTTAAAAGCGACAAAATCAAGAACGAAGCGCTTATTCGCCGCGGCGGTTATTCTATTATTATTACTGCATTAGTTCTTGCCGGACTTATAATTGTTAATGTTCTTACATCTTCACTTGCCGATCGTTTTAATCTTACTCTTGATATGACTTCAGATAAGAAAAATTCTATCAGTGAAAAGAACCTAGACTATATTAAAAATCTTGATGCCGATGTTGAAATTACCGTAATCGGTACCGAAGAGGATTATGCCAGCTATATGGCTTACTATGCTCAAAATCAGTATGGCGTTACCATTTCTTCACAGGCCGACACCGAATATTTTGAGCAAACAATAACTCTAGTTGCAAAATATCACGATTATAACGACAGAATCTCTATAAAATACATTGATCCACAATCGACTGAGTTTACCGCTATTTCTACTACCTATTCCTCATATAGCCTTTATTACGGTGATATGATTGTAACCAGCAAGGTAGCAGATAAAGAACGCGTTAAGGTTTTAAGATTTGAGGACATATATGTTACAAGTTCATCTGACTCTAGCTCTTCTTACTATCAGTCTTACACCCTTGCTGCAAGCAAGTTGGAGACTGCACTTACCAGTGCAATTGCTTATGTTACAAGCGCCGATAGCAAAAAAGTTGCTGTGCTTTCAGGTCATAGTCAAAACAACTATACCGATGCATACGTTGAACTTCTTACCGCAAACAACTACGACATAACAAATATTTCTGATAAACTTATCACTAACATCTCAAACGAGTACGACGCCATTATCATCTCAGCTCCTTCTATCGACTTTATCGGTAGCGAGCTTGACGTAATCGGTAACTTCCTTGAAAACGGCGGCAAGAAAGGCAAAGGTCTTATTTTCTTTGCTGACGCTACCTGCCCTGCACTCCCCAATTTTTATTCATTCTTAAAACAATGGGGTATTGAAGTAAACGAAGGCATACTTTTTGAAACCGACACAAATAATCATATGCCTGACGAACCAACAACAATGGGTCTGTATCCGGTAGAATTAGAAGACGATGACATAACCGAAAAGCTTAATATGGCTATTGCAAACTACATTGTGCCAATGAAGGTTTGCGAGGATTCATCTTTACAAATAACCGCTACCTCACTTATGCAGACAACAGAAACCGTTGTAGCGGCTCCAATCGGCTCATCAAATACCTGGGCTGATTATACCGATGATGACAAAAAACAGTTTGACTGTGTTATTCAATCGGTTGATTCCGACTTTGATAGTGATAACAACAAGATTACCAGCTACGTTATGGCATTCTCCAGCGTTGAGTTTATTCAATCAACATGGGCTTCTTACGCAGATCTTTCTAACCAAGATATTGTTATATCTTGTACCGATCGTGCGGCTCATGTAGGTGATACAAGTATGGTATTCACATCTAAAGTTATTACCAACGAAAGCTTTGCGTCTGCGGTAACCGCAGGTAGCACCAAGCTTGTACTTGCTATATTCACATTTATAATTCCTATCGCTGTTATTGTGGCAGGTATTGTAGTGTTCATAAGGAGAAGAAACGCACGATGAGTGACCTTTTCAAAAAAGATTCAATCGACGAAGTCGAAACCGTTATGTTGGAAGAAACCTCCAAAACGGTAACCACCAACCTTGAAGATAGCACAATTTTTTCCGCACCGATAGAGCATAAGAAAAAGGCTCCTGTAAATGGCGGAAAAAAGCGTCTTACTTCTATTATCGCCGCTTGTGTTGCGGTGGCAATACTTGTAAGCGGTACAATTGCTATAATAAAACTAATCCCCGAAATGAAGGGTGATGAAACAGTAAGTTCGGTGTTTGACGATATAACCGTTGTTGATGCTGACTCAAATGCATTTACGGCTATTACTGTAACAAACAAAAACGGTGATTTTAAACTTATAACCGAACAAATCAGCGCTACCGACAGCGATGGAAAAACAGAAACCACGACCTATTGGACACTTGAAGGTGTTGAGGTCTCTAAACTCAGCTCAACATCAATGAACTCCATCGTAACAGCCGCAGCCAACATTATGGCTAAACGCGAAATAGAAACAAAAACCCCTTCCGAATGCGGATTTGATTCACCTAAATATAAAATTTCGGTTACATCAAGCGCATGTGATCCCTTCACCATCTTAGTGGGTGATACTTCTCCCGATAATTTGGGTTCATATATGATGCTTGAAGGTAAAGAAAAGATTTATGTTGCTCCGGACGAAGAATTTTCGAGTTTTGATTTTAGTCTTTTGGATTTAACCGACAGAACTTCGATCCCGATTACCACATTCGCGACTAACACATCCGATAACAAAACCGCTGATGGAACCTATGCCTTCTTTGATTCGTTAACACTTTCGGGAAAACATTTCCCCGAACTTATAACAATCATAAACAACAAGGATGAAAGTGATTCCGCATCATTGTTACCGTACTTAATCACAACTCCATCAAACCGATATGCAAACTCGGAAAATCTTACATCTCTCGTTTCTTTATTCTCTACCGAAAGTGCAGTTGCAGGCAACTACTCTTTGGATGTTAATGACGAAACGTTAAAGCTGTACGGTCTTGATAATCCTGATGTAATCATTACAATGACAATCGACGGTGATCCTCGCACATTTAAGTTCTCTATCATAGATGAAGAATACTCTGCAGTTATTTATGATGGCGCACCAATGATTAGAAAGGTTATCACAAGCAATCATGCCTTCCTTTCAATCAAAGCCGAAGACCTATATCATAAAAATCTGTTTATGTACTCTATAAACGATATTAAAGCGCTTAAATTTAAAGATAACGAGAACACTACTAACTTTGACATATCGTACGAAGAACTTAGCGAGTCCGAAAAAACCTATCACATTTTAGCAAACGGAAAAGAAATTGTAGCAGATAATTTCCAAGACTTTTATGCAGATTTTGTCGGCACACAATGCACCGACTTTACAACGCAAGAAGTTTCCTCAAAACCGGATGGCACAGTTACGTTTGTATTTTATGATGATTCTGAAATCGTGGTTGATTTTTATCGCGTAAACGATACGGAATATCAATATCATATAAACGGAAACGCTATGGGCAAAATAACATCCTCTGCATATCAAAAAGCAACAAAAAATATTTTAAGTGTTGCCGCCGGCGAAAAACCGGTATAATAAATAAAGCCGAGATTCTAAACGAATCTCGGCTTTTGTTTTGTTTACCATCGTAGGTAATTAAGTGTATTAAATAACAATTTGTATCTGTCTACCTCTAGTTGAGTTGCGGGGTGCAGCACAGCAAGAGCGCCGTCAATCGCCGCATCATAATTTTGGTCGGCGCAAACAAGTTTATATGTAAGACGCGCTTTATTGTCGACATTATATTCCTTATCTACAAACTCACAAGCATCGGTCTGTGCAATAAGCGTGTAATTACTATCGTTGCCTTCCGCCCTGTAAACAGCGTATTTACTACCCATATCACTCCAGAAAAGTTTTACCCCTTCTTGACTCCATTGCGCAATAAATTCGGTCGGTATTTGTCTTGCTTGTACAGGTTTAAAACCGCTTACGATATATGTTTTACCAATTTGTGTTTCAAGTTCTATAAAGAAACCGTTTTGTTTTGTTTTTATTTGTTGACCGTCGGAAACAACCATTATCTTGTCAAATCCTTCATAACGAAGCTTCAACAATCCGCCGCTTTCAGATTTGATTTTTAGCGACTTAACCAGACCATCGGCATATTCGCAATCAACAGTAAAGTTTCCTCTGGCTTTAAGTCCCTTAAACGATACATTTTTCCAAGCTTTTGGAAGCGCAGGAAGTAATGTTACATAACCTTCGTGACTTTGAAGCACCATTTCGGTCATACCGGAGGTTGCGCCAAAATTTCCGTCTATTTGGAACGGCGGATGAACATCCCAAAGATTTGGATGCGTACGCTCTTTTAAAAGATTTTGTAATAACAAGTACGCATGGTTACCGTCACCAACACGTGCCCACGCATTAAGACGATGAGCAAGCGCCCAACCGGTTGATTTATCACCGCGCATTTCAAGTGTTAAACGCGCTGCATCCAACCACGCTGGCGTGCTGTGAGTTATTGTGCTGCCCGGTGTAAGCGCAACAAGCTGCGATATGTGTCGGTGATTTTTCTCTCCTATTTCACCGTAAAAATGCTCTTCGTCATATTCCTTGATTTGACCGCTATATCCAATTTGAATCGGACCATAGCCATCAATTTGTCGTTCTTCTATTTCGGTTATATGATCTTTTTCGCCCAATATTTGCGCACAAGCGAGATCGTCTTTTGCATTTTCGTAAATAAATTGTTGGTCAAATGCGCAACCTACTGTTTGATAATATTGTTGATGCTTATGCTGCATCACCCAATCTCCTGACAATATTTGTTCGGGAGATGCCGAAAAGGCGCATAAATATCTTCCGTCATAATCCTTAACGTTTTTAGTAAGGAATTTCGACATGCCGTGAATAGCCGGATATGAATACTTCTTTAAAATATCGGTATCACGCGTAAAGTCATAATAATCCCAGAACATTTTGCTTGTCATACCGCCCGTGCCGGGACCGGAATGCGTGTACTTACCCATTCCTTCAACCTGATACATCCAAGCTCCCGTGCCGATAATCCAACCGCATTCGCCCTCACCTTCAACATAGTTCTCGGGGTTAATTTCCTTTATCCAATGAGATGCGCTAATTCCTGCCGCTTTTTTATAATTATTCCAATATTCGGCATACGCCTTAAAGGTTTCGGCCAAATTAGTGCTAAACGCAGGCCAATAGTTCATTTGTACATTTATGTTGTGCCAAAAGCCGCAACTCCACGGTGATTTATCGTGAATTGTCCACACACCCTGCAAAGATGCCGGTGGCGTACCCTCTCTAGAAGAAGAAACCAATAGATGTCGACCAAAAGCATAATATATCTCTTCAAGATACAGTTCTTCGTTTCCGTCTTTATACGATTGCAGCATTTCTTCGGTACTTCTGCCGTCATCGATACCGCCGAGATCAAATTCTACTCTATTTATTAATTCGCAATAATCTGTCTTGTGACGCTCTAACAATCCGTCCCAACCAGTAGCTACCGCCGAAGCAAGACATGCTACTACATTGTCGTGCGGATCCTCCCCCAATGCCTTAAAGCAACCGTTCATAAACACCTCGGGACATAGTTTGTACGACGTATCAAGCGTGTAATAAATAGTTGTGTGACTTGCATCTTTTACCGCCAAACCCTTTTTGGTAGATGACACAGTTCCGTCACTTTCCACCTGCAATCGCGCCTCATAAATAAGCTCGCGTGAAGGCAGTGTGCCGCGCATTACAGCAACATTACCTTCAAGTATTATTTCACCCGTTCGGCCACCCTCATCAATCGGACGTTCGCCAAGATACGGGATTACAAGCTCTATATCAAAATTTGTTGTGCCGTTTTGTGTATCAATTTTATACGCAAAAACCTTGTCGGGATAACTTGCGAACGCCTGTCTGTTAACCCTTATTCCGTTGGTTGTATAGTGAGAGTATGCAATGCCGCTATCCAATAATAGTCCGCGCTCATAGTCGGCAACATCTTTATTTTCAAATTTTATTAAAAATTCGCCAAAGTTTGTAACACCGCCAAGATTATACGGATTAGCAAATGTATTTGTAGTAAATTGCACGCGTTCAGTATCAAATCCACCAAATATACTTGCGCCAAAATATCCGTTTCCGATAGGAAGCGAATATTTCTCCCAGCCTTCATTAGTGCTTTCTGCCGGTGAAAAATATCTCATTACTAATTTTTTACCCATAATGCACCATCCTTCCTTTATTTTTATTATACACACATTTTTTCTCGTTTTCAAGAAAAAAAGAAGACACTTAAAATAAAGTGTCTTCTTAAAATTAATATGTATTGTTAATTATTTTGAGTAAACCTTTTTTGCGCCAAAGCCAAATGCTACAACTGCGAGCATAATAACTACTGCGTAAACTGCTGTCATATCACCTGTCTGAGGAGCGGAACCCGAACCGTCAACCTTGCTTGGCGCAGCAGGATCGGTCTTAACAGAATCGTAGTTAGCACAAATAACAACAGAAGAATTAAGCTTGATTGTCAATTCTTTTGTGGTAAGACTACCTTTAATGATTTCATAATCTGTACCTGCAACAGCATCAACAAACTTGGTTGTTGCAGCAAGATTCTTAACAGCACTCAAAGTGATAACGCCAGAGTTTACCGGAGCAGAAACACCGGCAACAGTAGCAACTTCTTTATAGATGTTCCAATCTTTAAATGTACCGTACTTTTCGTTTGCAGAAACAGTAATTATTGTGCCTGCTTCTACGGTATATTCTGTGTCAACTGTTTTGCCTGTTGGCTCAATAACATCAGCTTTTCTAACTGTGATAGTAGCCTTCTCTTCAGCAACCGGACTCTCCGCAGCAAATGCTGTTACTGCAAAACAACATACCATAACAACACTGAGTATTAATGCGATTAACTTTTTCATTTTTATAACCTCCAAAAAAATGTTAAATACAAAGATACGGGTATTATTATAAACCAAGTTTCAATAAATGTAAAGTCTTTTTTAAAATTTTTTTATTTTTTCTTGATACTGCACACATTTTATGGTAAACTTTCTTAAGATATAACATATATAGGGAGTACTACTGTGGATTTAAAACAAGAAATTAACCGTCGTCGAACTTTTGCAATTATTTCGCATCCTGACGCCGGTAAAACAACGCTAACCGAAAAATTACTTTTGTACGGAGGTGCAATCCAAACTGCAGGTTCAGTAAAAGGTAAAGCCACCGCAAAGCATGCCGTTTCCGACTGGATGGAGCTTGAAAAACAGCGTGGTATTTCTATCACCTCTTCGGTTATGCAGTTTGAATATGACGGATATTGTATAAATATATTAGACACCCCCGGTCACCAAGACTTCTCGGAAGATACCTACCGTACACTCATGGCTGCGGATAGCGTTGTAATGGTCATTGACGCCGCAAAGGGTATCGAACCACAAACGCGTAAGCTGTTTAAGGTTACCGCCATGCGCAATATACCCATATTTACGTTTATAAACAAACTTGACCGAGATGCACGCGACCCATTTGAACTTTTAGACCAATTAGAAAAAGAGTTTGGAATAGGTACCTATCCTGTTAACTGGCCTATCGGCAGCGGCGTAGATTTTAAGGGCGTATTTGACCGTGATCGCCGCCAAATTATGACCTTTAACGAATTCCATCGCGGTCAGGATAAGTTGCAAGCGATAGAGTGCGATATTACAGACACAGAAAAATTAGATGAACTTATCGGTGAGTATTCTCGCCGTGATCTTGTTGACCAAATAGAACTTTTAGACGGCGCAAGTTTTGATTTTGACCTAGACCAAGTGCGCTGCGGAAAACTTACCCCTGTTTTCTTTGGTTCGGCACTCACAAACTTTGGTGTTGAGCCATTCCTTGAAAACTTCTTAAAAATGACTACTGCGCCACTCGCTCGTAACACAAAAGAAGGCGAGGTTGTACCCGAAAGCGAAAAATTTTCGGCATTTGTATTTAAAATTCAAGCCAATATGAACAAGGCTCATCGCGACCGTATGACCTTTATGCGTATATGCTCCGGTAAATTTGAACGCGATAAGGAATACTATCATGTTCAAGGCAAAAAGAGCTTGCGCCTTAGCCAACCTCAACAACTTATGGCAGATAGCCGACAAATTGTAAACGAAGCATATGCCGGTGACATTATCGGCGTATTTGACCCGGGTATATTCTCTATCGGTGATACGGTGTGTGAAACAAAACATAAGGTTGAATTTGAAGGCATACCTACCTTTGCTCCCGAACACTTTGCGGTAATCGAGCATAAGGACAGTCTAAAGAGAAAACAGTTTGTAAAGGGCGTTGAACAAATTGCCCAAGAAGGTGCAATCCAAATTTTTCACGAGCCCAATACCGGTATGGAACGAGTAATTGTAGGTGTTGTTGGCGTACTTCAGTTCGAGGTTCTTGAGCACCGCCTTAAAAACGAATATAACGTCGATGTTATTCGCACAAATATGCCCTATCAATTTATTCGTTGGATTGCAAACGATGATATCGACGTATCAAAGCTTAACCTAACATCCGACACCAAATGGGTACAAGACTTTAAGGGTAATAACCTGCTTATCTTTACAAGCGAATGGAATATTAACTGGGCGCTCGATAAAAACGAAGGCCTTATTCTTGAGGATTTCAGCAAAAATTAAGGAGTTGTTATTATGAATATTGCAGTAATAACAGGCGCATCCTCCGGGCTAGGATGGGAATATGCAAAGGAAGTATACAACACTCGACCAGACCTCGACGAAATCTGGGTAATTGCCCGCCGCGAAGACCGTCTTAAAGAATTGCAGTTGCAACTTGGGACTACCGTAATTCCTGTAGCGTTTGACATTACCGACCCACAAGCGGTTGAAAATTACATTTCCCTTTTAAAAGAAAAGAACGCCAATGTAAAACTTTTGATAAACAACGCAGGTTTTGGCAAGCTTGGTAATTTTGATGAGTTATCCTTAAACGAAAACACCGCTATGGTTCGTCTTAACTGCGAAGGACTTACAGCGATGACAGCGGCTACACTCCCCTTTATGAACGAGAAAAGTGAGATTATAAACAGTTGCTCTATAGCATCCTTTGCACCTAACACACGTATGGCGGTTTATTCTTCAACCAAAGCGTATGTTATGAGCTTATCAAGAGCTTTGCGACTGGAACTCAAAAAACGCAAAATAAACGTTTTGGCGGTTTGCCCCGGCCCTATGAATACCGAGTTTTTAAGCCTTGCAAACATAGAAAAAGGTTCAAGCAACACCTTTGACACTCTACCCCGTGTTAACCCGAGAACGATGGCGGTAAAATCGCTTAAAGCCTCAAAAAAAGGCATGGCAGTTTATACAAATCGAGTTTTTTATAAATTTTATAGATTACTTGCAAAAATATTACCGCATTCAATCGTTATGAAATTGTGCGGAACCTAATCAATATACAATTAACCCCGATTGCTAAATCAAGCAATCGGGGTTGTTTATATAAATGTCTATCGGATTTTAATCAACATAAAATTTATCTTATTGCCATTTTATAGGATTACTATCTATGTAGCTCCAAATTTCTTTATAATCTTGCTCTCCTTGAATTATGTGATCGTAGAAAGAACGTTGAAAAATAGGTTTGCCTATTTCTTTTGTTACTAAAGTTTTAAATGAGCGAACAATATCCGAAACCGATTTCGTAGGGGACGATGCCCACATCGTCCCCCACAATATTACATAATATTTTTTCTTTGTTTTGGGTACATATTGTTACAAAACAATACCCGTTTTGGTTATAATCATAATTTTTGAGCCTTGTCGGTTTCCTTTTAGGCAATTCCATTTACATCACCAAACATATTTAGCACAAAAAAGAAGAGATAGCAAACGCTATCCCTTCTTAAATTTTATACCATATTAGTATTTCTTATAAAGTGGACCGTAGGCTTTACAAGCGCGATAGTCTTGACCCTCTTTGTCCATACCAAATGCATTCCAAGCAGCAGGACGGTAAATGTCATCCTCGGGAACGTTATGCATACAAACAGGAATGCGTAGCATTGAACACATTGTAATAAGGTCGGCACCGATGTGACCGTAGCTGATAGCACCGTGGTTAGCGCCCCAGTTCATCATAACCTCATAAGCGGTCTTAAATGGTGAACCATCCTTACCGTCGCAACGTGGAGCAAACCAAGTGCAAGGCCAGGTTGGGTTGGTGCGTTCCATAAGTGTGTCGGATACATCAACTGGGAGATTAACTGTCCAACCCTCAGCAATCTGAAGCACCGGACCTAAGCCCTTTACTAGATTAAGTCTAATCATTGTACAAGGCATTTCAGCACGAGTTGTATAGTGGCTTGAGAAACCGCCTCCGCGGAAGTTATCAAAACCTGCTTCGCACCAAACGGTAGCGTCGGTCATCTTCTTGATATCCTCGTCGGTAACTTCCCACCATTTTTTCATAGTAGCGTTTCCATTTTCGTCTACACATTCACCGCAAGCGTCAAGACAAGCAGCGCCCGAGTTTAGAAGATGGATAATACCGTTAGATTCGGCAGCCTTACCCTCAAGCTTGTAGCCTGTAACACGCTCGGTAGCCTCACCCGACCAATATGTACGAACGTCGGCAAAAATTTGTGCGCGGTGTGTAAGTAGTCGCATCATAAGCATACCCATACCGTTTAAAATATCGTTTTCGGTAGCAAGGGTATATGGCTCGCGCGCGCCGTTGTGGTCAAACGTTGATGACAAAAGAGCTTCCGGATAGTCACAGTTTGGCCAATGGTCAGTCCACTGACGTTGACCCTGGAAACCACCTGCAATAGCATTATGACCAACCTTTTCTTCCTCAAAACCATCGGGAAGATCTTGGTTGCCTGCCATAAGGTCTTTTATAATACAGTACATTTTAACGGTAAATTCCCATTGCTTTTCTTTTTCTTCAGGGGTAAACTTAATACGACGCTCCTCACCTAAGAACTCAACCGATTCAGGATTGTCGTCACGACCTTCTTTGCAGTGTTCTTTGGTCCAAGCAAGAGCTTTTTGGTATTCCTCTTCATTGTAAATGCCCTCTTCCATTCGGCGAAGGATTTCAACCTCGTCTACCGATTCAATACGCATGCCAAAATATGCTTCCATCATATCTTGGTCCATAATTGAACCCGCAATACCCATACATTGTGAACCAATTTGCAAATATGACTTACCACGCATTGTAGCAACCGCAACTGCAGCGCGACCAAAACGGAGAAGTTTTTCTTTTACGTCTTCTGGAATCTCAGACACTTGATCACGGTCCTGAACCTCATGACCATAAATACCAAATGCGGGAAGTCCCTTTTGAGCGTGACCTGCAAGAACTGCAGCGAGGTAAACCGCGCCCGGACGCTCGGTACCGTTAAAGCCCCAAACGCCCTTAATGGTGTTAGGATCCATATCCATTGTTTCAGAGCCATAGCACCAGCATGGTGTTACGGAAAGGGTAATATCTACTCCCTCTTTACGGAACTTTTCAGCGCAAGCCGCAGCCTCGGGCACACGACCGATACTTGTATCCGCCATAACAACCTTTACAGGATCACCGTTTGAATAATAAAGGTTTTCCTCAAAAAGTTTTTTAGCAGCGTTTGCCATAGCCATTACTTGTGCTTCCAAGCTTTCGCGCAACTGCATTGGTCCTCTACGACCGTCAACTACAGGGCGAATACCAATTACAGGATAACCGCCTATGTATCTTGATTTGCTCATTGTGTTGCAACTCCTTTAAAATATAATATAAAACAAAATCTGAAATCAGATTATTATTTACCTCTAAAAGTGTATATTTTCATAATTATAAAGGTTATCGGTCCGCCAATCATGGCAGCGAGCACCGTTCCCAAAAATTGCGGCATATTCCACGTGCTAAACGTAAGGGATGTTGCCAAGGAAAATATAATAAAGTTTGGTATATACGAAACAAAAAATTTTATATATCTTTGAAAACAAATATTTTTTCTGAAAATAAAGTGTGTATTTAAAAAGAACGCAATGTTAAGCGCAGTGTAATAGCCCAGCATAGCCGCAAAATTACTTTGCAAGCCTATCGTATGATACAATGAAGAAAATATGCCGTCATTTACGGTGTTAACTACGCCAATACCGCAAAAGCCCATAAACTTTTTACTTACGAAGGTTCTTTTAAGTTTAAAAAACAATTCGCGAATGCCGCTCACCTCCACACATATACATAGGTAGTATAACAAATTACTGACAAAAAAGCAAGATTATGTTGACATTGTTTATACTTTGCGATAAAATTAACAGGCAACAAATTTAATACATATGCGCCCATAGCTCAGCAGGATAGAGCGTCCGCCTCCTAAGCGGAAGGTCGGGGATTCGAATTCCTCTGGGCGCGCCAGAAGCGGCGAGATAAATCTCGCCTAAGATAAGAGATAATAGATAAAAGTGAATAGATAAAAGATATTTTTGCGGCTTCGCCGCCGCTTCAACTATTCGTTATTATCTATTATCTTTTATCTAAAAACCACTTGCTTAGCTAAGTGGCTATATTTTTCCTTCTTGTTGATAATAAAACCTTTGAAAATTGAAGAAAGATATAAACCCGTTTTAAATATGAAATATGAAGGTGTTTTAACAAAGGATAAAATTTCAAAAGACGGCGGAAGAGGATTTAAAAAGCACCCGACGATTTCAGAATTCTAAAGCTTGCCCTTTTCGACAAAGAGGACGAAACCGATATAGGAATAGAAAACAACACATATCATAAATATTATTTATATTTCTTGTTTCCCGAAAACAACTTAAAAATCACCTGCTGTGTAAATCGCGATCAATATATAAACGCCATTGATTGTTTAAACACAATTTTATAATAATTTATTCTACGCTAAAAACTAAAACCCTACGCAACCTTCGTTGCGTAGGGTTTTACTGTATGCTCAAATTTTATTTAGCATATTTATCGGTGCTGCGCAGAATTTTTATCATAGGATAAATTAACACAACGCCCAAATTCAGATTGCCGATACCGTGAATTAAATCAAAATAAAAGCCGGCGGCGATCCATGCGAGAGTGCCTTTAAAATCAAGGCCGAACATTATTGCTTGTGCCGGAGCATAAAGCACGCCAAACAAAATTCCGTGCGCTGCACAAAATGCAATATATAAAACATATTTTATTTTTTCCGACAAGAATTTAGGGATTAACATAACAGCTCCCCAAAGCACCGCCCATACATACAGATATGCTATCCACCACGGACCAAAACCGCCGATTATACCTTGTACGAACACGTAAACATATATCGGAAGCAGCGCATAACTACGATATACGACGGTTGTTACCACAATAATTACTCCCACGGGATGAACGTTAGGCAGCCATTCAAACGCAAGATCGCCCACACACATAAGAGCCGATAACAACGCTAATACAACTATGTCTTTAAGCTTTAATTTCATTTTTCAGCCTTAAACATATACGACTCGCCGCTTTTAATTTCGGTTGTCTCGACACCGCTTGTTGCGTATTGATCATTAACGTAAAACGCCCAATACATACCATCTTTATCATAATCAAGCGTAATGCCGTTTACCGTTTTAACATACAAACCGTATTGACTGTCTTCGCCAGCAATAAGTTCTAACTCCAATAACGCCTCGCCAACGGTGGTTTTGTCGGTGCCGATTTGGTAAACAGTTTCTTTAGCGTTCGAATCCACGACCGTAAAGTCAAAGCTCACGCTACCCTCACCTAGTTTTACAACTTCAGAATTTTTGTTTTCCGTAATTCCGGATGATACATATTCTTCCGCCACATTGTCGTTACAAGCTGTCATACATAGTGCCATAGCCGCAATAAGCACAACGCAAACGCATAACGACAAGAATTTTAAAATTTTTGTCATTTTCATAATTTGCATTCTCCTAAGATTTAATTTTTTCTCCTTTTATGTCGGCGCTCGCAACAAATTTAAAAGGCGTTTGTTCAAAAAATATTCCGACTACGGCACCTTCTTTTTTCACCTTCTCAAGAATATCTCAATGGCTTGTCCTCTTTTTGCGGCAAAGAGTAGAAAAAAGTTGTTTGCGCACCTTACGGCGACGGGCTCGCACAGGATTTTCACCTGTTTCCTTTTTGAACAGTCACATTTTACAACAAATTAAGAGAAAATTCAATATTTATATACTTTACTTTTAATATTTTTCGTGTTAAAATGTGGCAAAGGATGTATAGGTGCGCTATGAAAAAAATTTTAAAACACAAAATTACGTATTGGATAAAAGCAGTTGGTGAATTTTTGCTTAACCCACGATTGCTTTTATGCTTCGGACTTGCGTGGATAATTACAAACGGTTGGTCATATATCGCAATAGCAATTGCAGCAGGCCTAAAACTTGATTGGTTAGCCGCAATAGCGGGAGCTTACCTTACAGCACTATGGATTCCTTTTACACCAGAAAAAATTATAACCGTAATAATTGCAATATTTTTACTTAAACTTTTGTTTCCAAACGATACAAAAACACTTAAAAAATTGCATGATATGAAGGAAAAAGCAAAACAAGAAATAAAAAAAGTTAAAAACAAACACAAAGAGAAAAAAAGCCTTCGGGACGAGTAAGCCCGAAGGTTCTTTTTTTATTTCTTTTTGCTGAATATTTTGTTAAGAACTACTGTAATAAGAATTATTACACCTATAACAATAAATATTGCAATCATTCCCGAAAGCATATATTTAAGATTGTCAACAAATGCCATTGGGTTAAATTCGCTGAATATGCCTTTTGCCAAAAACAAATTTTTAAACATAACACAATACCTCCCAATTACATAAAGAAGCTAAGGATAAGACCGCCTGCTATAACCGATGCAATCTGACCGGAAACATTAACACCGATAGACTGCATAAGCAAAAAGTTTTGCGGATCCTCTTTAAGTCCCATTTTGTGAACAACACGACCTGACATTGGGAAGGCAGAAATACCTGCAGCGCCAATCATTGGGTTGATTTTCTTGTCTTGCGGCAAGAAAAGATTTACTAATTTTGCAAACATAACGCCACCTGCGGTATCGAAAATGAAAGCGAAAAGACCTAATCCTAATATGAGTAAGGTATTAAAGTTGAGGAATTTAGAAGCTTCCATCTGGCACGCAATTGTGATGCCAAGGAATATGGTAATAAGATTTGCAAGTACCTTTTGCGCAGTTTCTGAAAGAGAATTAAGCACACCGCACTCACGAATAAGATTACCAAACATAAGGAAACCGATAAGCGAAACCGATTCCGGTGCTACTACGCCGGCAACAACAGTAATAATTATCGGGAATAAAATCTTGGTAAGTCGCGAAACCTCTTTGGGTTGATATGGCATTTTTATAAGACGTTCTTTCTTGGTTGTAAGAGCCTTAATTACAGGCGGTTGAATAATTGGAACTAAAGCCATATATGAATATGCCGCAACCATAATAGCGCCTGTAATGTCGCTATCCGAACCTAAAAGTTTATTAGCAACAACTATCGCTGTCGGACCGTCTGCCGCACCGATAATGCCAATAGATGCCGCTTCGGATGTGGTAAAGAACATAGATGCCAAACAAAAGGTAAAGAAGATACCAAACTGTGCTGCCGCACCGAAAATCATAAGCTTAGGATTAGTTAGCAAAGGGCCAAAGTCAATCATTGCACCAATACCTATAAATAAGATGAGCGGGAACAGTTCGTTTGCTATACCTGCATTAAAGAGTGTGGTTAACGCGCCTTCGGCTATAACTTCGCCCGTATCGGCAAAGCGAGTTATTGCACCTGATGAGGGAATATTAACCAAAATCGTACCAAAACCCATTGGTAACAAAAGTGTGGGTTCCATATCATGTCGAATAGCAAGGTAAATTAATATACCGCCTATTACCCACATTACAAGATACTTCCAGCCGCCTGCTGCAGCAAACGCTGAAAAGTTTTCAACCAGAAAACTGAGTTCTTCAAGGGTGTTCATTAAAAAATCCATTTTTTTGCTTCCTTTCATTATTTTGGGGGATAAAAAAGACTTTTACTGCGCAAAGAAACACAGTAAAAGTCTCGTTTCAAAACATAGGTGTTTTGTGGCTAGTCCGGAATTTCTTCGTGATGACGAACTACACCGCAGCTTGCGCTGCATACTACTCCCTTTCACTAATATCTATTTTATGAAAAAAAAGGAAAAAGTCAAGAAAAATATATTAAACCTTTTCGTCTGCGTTATTTTCTGTTTCGTTCGAAAAATCACTTAAAACAAAATCATCATTTTCAATCAAAGCAAAATCATCGTCATATTCCTCTGCTTTTGAAGATGATATTCTTATTATAACAAGTACTGCTACAATTATTAATATAATAGCAATCAACACCATTAATAAAAACACAGCCTTGCCGGTTTTATTCATATTTTTAAACCATGCAAGTTTTTGGGTGTCATTTTCATCCACCTTTTCTGTCGATTCCAATTCTGCTCGTTCAATAGCCAATTCAAAGTCCACCGCGCGTTGCAAGGTGCTTTCTACTGTATCGAGGCAATAATACGCACGAGAACCGCCAACATAGCACTTGACAATACAAAAATCCTTTAATCCCTCGTCGGCAAAATTGTACACCTTAATGCTGGCGCCATTGATATCACGCTCTGCTTTAACATATTCCTCGGGCACATAGCCTTTTATATCAGGTTCTTCAATAATGTACATCTTATTATTTGTAATCACATAGTTAACGCGTGTAAACTTATCGTCTTCATCGCGTGTGTAAAATGCACCGTTTTCGCCTGCCGAATCTACCAACCAATAAAGAACATACTCACCGTGATCATCGTTTAGTATTGTAATTTCAGCATCTTTTCTAGTCGTAGTACCCTGTGCAAATCCGGCAGGTATAACAACATTGGTAAAATCATTTACTATTGTATAATCGGTATTACCTATTGTAACCAAAGTTGGATTAGCATCACGCTCGGCAGCTTCTGCGTCAGCAGTTTCCTGCTCGGTCATACGTTTAATATTTATAGTATATGTTTTCTTAGTGCCATCTTCGGCAGTAACTGTAAGTACGCGATTATTGTCACCAACCTCTAGACCAAATGTACCGCCGCCTGTATAGGTTGCTTTACCGTCGGACACAGCACCTGTTATGGTTATAGATTCAATACCGTATTTAACGGTTGCCGAATAACTTGTGGTGTTAGGGTTAAACGCCGGCGAAAGCGAACCACTGCTTAACTTAATGGATGCAAGATTCGCATTAGAAGATGGTTTTGGAGTAACAACCGTAATAGCCGCCGAACCGGAAGCCTTTGATTCTGCCTCGCCGCCACCTAATAAAGAAGCCGTTATATTGGAATTACCTGCCGCAATCGCAGTAAAGTTAAGCGTGTATGAACTTGTTTTGGAGGGCTTTGTAGCGCTGAAGCCATCATCCACTATTTTAACACTTCCGTTGCCAATGTTAAAATCTGCGCCCGATACACTATTAAGGCGCAAAACGCTTGAATTATAGCTAACATCCGCTTCAACTGCATATAACGTAGCATCTGCATTAAAGCGAATTGTAACATTTATGGTTTTACCTACCTCGTATTCGCCACCGCCGCTAATGTTAACGCTTGCCGCTGAGACATTAAAAACCATTACCGATAAAACAAGACAAGCTGTAACAATAACAGAAAGAATAGTTTTAATATATCTTTTCATTTTTTGTTCTCCTTAAAATTATGATATAGATTTTACGCCAAGTATATGCATTTTTATAGCTGCAAGATCAACTGCATTTATAGCGCCGTCACCATTGACATCGCCGGCCGTTCGCGCATCTCCATCAAGTTTTTTTACAGCTAAAATATCCATCTTTACTGCGGCTAAATCCACAGCATTTACAACGCCGTCGTTATTTGTATCGCCCTTCTTAATCACCGGTTTTGGCGGAGTTGGCGTTGGTGTCGGTGTTGGTGTAGGGTCCGGTATTACCACAACGCTTGGTGCCGGACATACCTCTTCGGGCATTTGCGCAAAAATAGGGATCGAAAAAGTGATCACAGCATCGGTAGACGTGGTACAACCTTTTTGAAGATATCGGGCATTTGTCCACGCATCATAAAGTGACGATGCATATTGATGCCACCAAACCTTGTTTACAACGTTAAAATCTTTGTAGTAGTATGTATCTTGTCCTACGTTTATATAACCGTCGGCATAACTTTTAGCACCTCCAACAATTGCTTTTTCGCGAGAATTCCAACCATTCTCTTTCGCGTATGCAAGTCCGGATTTTGCTATCTCATCGGCGGTTGAGCCATTTGCTGAAAAATTAAAGAAATTGTAATAACCCTCAAATCCGGGATATTTACCTGAAATCAGTGCCGATTCGCCTGCTACGCCCTGTTCTACAATAATAGTTGCCGCAAGTACATAGGGACTAACTTCGCTTTCTTGAGCGGCCTTTATTAAATCCTCAACATAAGCGCTTTTTTCCGCGTCGCCTTCAATCTTGCCGTTACCATCTTTATCGTAACCATTTTCAAGAAAAGTCCCCTTTATAACGGTGCGTAGATTTTCCTGCATATTATCATCCGCTTGATACGATTGCTGCATAAAAGCAAAAATCATATTTTCGTTAAGCGAATTGCGCGGGTCCATGAAATATTCAATTGCTGCGCGAGAAGCGTATGTCCAACGCGCTTCAAGTGTTATCCACTTGTTTGCTGCAGTATCATATGCACGCATATCACGCCATTCGTTACCGCCGTAGGTAAACTCTACCCATTTGCGTGTGTTTTTAACATTCGAAACATCATATTGTGCCTCAACAGCCTCTTTAAAGGTTAAATCAAAATTATTAGCAACAAAGTTCCAATTAGGATACTTTGCGTGAAGTTGGCGCAAAGCGTCGCGATAACTTTCGGGAAAATTTTCAAGATTTTTTTCGAAATCCTCGTCAAATTCATATTCAGGTTTTAAAATAACGTGCACCGAATAGGCATAACCTTCGTTGTCAAAGTTTTCTCCGTACTTTATTTTGTACCATTTGTCTCCGTCACCGTCTACCGCTTCTTCCAGCACCAAGACCTTTGTGCCGTTTGGTAAATCACAAAGCTTTTGAGATTTGTTTTTGTTTTCTTCGGTTTCGTGACCGGTTGTACCCGGTAATGAATAGATTTGCGCGACATCCTTGTTATGTGCGTTTTTAATTTCACCGTTCACAGGATATGTAACAGCCTTAACCGATAATCCCGCCAATAATTCCACCAAAAGTGACAGACACAAAACAATCGACAAGTAACTTTTGAATTTTTGCACCTTAAATGCTCACTCCAAACTTATAACATCCCATTTTACTTCATTTTATATTATATATTTTTTGTCGTATTATGTCAATTGAAAAATCGACAGGAAAATTCTCCTGTCGATTTCATTTACTTGATTTTTCTTGCCTCTATATAAAATCTTTTATCATCTGCATGTCCCATAGAAAAAGTTTTTCTCGGTAGCGAACCATCGGTATTTACAGCATCAAAAAGTTCATTCTTTTGCATACCGCTAAAAATGAATCCTATCGCATCTTCGCGAGAAGCCAACTTTTTAAGTGAATTTTCACCGTGGATGTAGTCAATTTCGGCATTAGGATGAGATTTCACATAATTATCCAAAAACGACTGCAATGTACCTACCGCTAATTTAGATGTTGGTTTTACTGATATCTCTGTTTGTGTTTCGCCGTAAACACAAACAAATTTTTGTTCGCCTTGACCAACGGTTTTTACAAAATCATCGAGCAACTCTTTAGGATTAACCCCAAATACCACACGATATATCGGCTCAAACTCAAGCGCCGTGTCGTGAATGTTCACTATTTCGCACAATGCGTAACGAGATTGTTCGGTTTTGTTTAAATTATAACACTCTTTTGCAGTAGCCAAAGAATGATTGCCGTCACCAACGCAAAACAAAAATCCGTCGTTTTGTTCTTTTAATATATGTAGACACGACAAAACCTTGCTTTGCGCCTCATCATCTAAAATATAACCGGTTATACTGCCGGCACCACACATAAGGGTAAAATCATACGCCTTTTTAAACTCACTTTTTCTTGCTTTAAGATATGAAAAAATCATATGTTTAACATCGTCGAATAACAGCATAACATGAGGCAATTCAAGCGGTGCATTTTTTCGTATCTCTACTCGTGGCGGAATTCTTGATAATACCGTTTGCTCGGTAGCACGAATTTCTGCGTTACTGCCTGCGCGATAATCATATTCCTCAAGATCTATTTTACCGACTATACCGCGACGGCACTTTCCGTCGGATTGAATGCGCTCTATAAAAATCAGTGCATTATTATAACTGTCAAAAATATCCGAGTCTAAATACTCTTGCATGTTTTTGTTTATTTTATTAATATAGTCTGAATTATCTTTCGATAAATAAACTTCCGGCAAAACTATATTAAATGCCGACGGCATATCACCGGCAGCCTTTTTCACATCCTCCCAGTATTCAGGTTCGGAGGTGTATTGATCGCAGGCTATCGTGGCCCAATTTTCAAAATTACTTTTGGGTAAAAGTATGTCTGCCGCCGAAAAAGAATGATTGTATTTCATAGTTTTACTCCTTTAATAGTATGAAAACTCTATTGAATCAATATGATCCTCCGCAACATCCACATATACCGTTATTCCGCTACGGCGATCTCTTTCGCTTATAAACCAATCCAAATAATATTTGTTTTCGCCAACACAATAAAAATGTGACGGTGATCCCAAAAGCTCAATAATATCGGTTATTGCCGACACATTGCTGACGCCGTTAATCCAAAATTGTCCGTATTGTGATTCAGGCTTTAATAAACCGTTTTCTTTTATTATAAACTTAACCAGCAAACACTTCTTTAAAGAAGCCGAGGATTTTTTATTGTTATAAAAAACCGCTGTAAGTTTCTTGTTATATTCATTAATAAATTCTACAGTCAATGATTTACCGGCTAAAATTTGTGAATCTTCATTATAATCATCAGAAGGCGCTAATGTCCAGCCGTTTTTAATTAATGTTTTATATGATGTGGGTAAATCAAGAACATCGCCCACATACGTAACATTATATTTAAAATCATCGCCCAAATATATGTCCGCGTAATTTTCCTCATCATATAAACTTATGTCTATATAGGTAGGCATAACACTATCGTCTGACTTAATTTCAGGAATTTTAATGTCATCGTTTTGCGATTTTAAGTTTTTTTCTGTTGTTTCATATTTTGCCGAAGATTTACCATAGTTTTCATCGAATTTTTCACAAGATGAAAGTGACAAAGCAAAAACACAACATAAAACTAAACATATCAATCTTTTCATCATTAACCTCATATAAATTAATCTAACAACTTTACATCGTTTAAAATTGCGTCTTTAAGTTCTTTTACGGAGCCAAATTTCTTTTCTTCCCTTATAAAACTCAATAATTCCGTAGTCATTTCTTTACCGTAAATATCTGCCGAAAAATCCTTAATAAAGGTTTCGCAACCTATTGTTTCGGTCTTGTAGGTTGGACGAATGCCTATATTAGTAATCGCTTTATACTGTTTGCCGTCAATTGTAACCCTTGAAAGATATACTCCAAATTTTGGTCGAATTAATTCGTTTGGATATTCTTGATTTGCCGTAGGAAAACCCAACTGTCTACCACGAGCATCCCCATGCACTACGGGAGCAGTAAATAAAAATCCACCACAAATTTGCCCAGCAGCATCCGACATTTTCCCCTCTTTTATTAGGTTGCGTATAGCGGTTGACGAAACGATGTTACCATCCTTTGTTACAGGAGGCACACAAACAAATTCTATACCATTTTTATCGCAAAACGCTTTAATAAGATTGATGTCGCCCAAGGCATCCTTACCAAAGCGATAATTAAATCCGCACACTATTCTTGAGGGTGCATACTCTTTTTTTAACCAGTGCAAATAATCTTGTGCCTGTATATCTCTAACGGCATCAAAGTTTTGTAAATTAACTCGGTGCGCACCTAATTGTTTTAAACGTTTTATTCGCTCGTTTGGTTGCATCAACAGTTGTGGTTCGGCTGTAAGCTTGCTTTTAGGCGGCGCATCAAATGTAACTGCAACGCAAAAAAAGTCCTTGGCCGCATCTAACACAGCACGATGGCCTGCGTGCAATCCATCGAAGGTGCCTAGCACTATTGCAGTTTTCATTTTTTACACCCACCTACTGACTAAACATTCTATTTTTAAAAGATTTTCCTTACAATTAGCAATACCTAGCCCTAAAAAAGTTTCATTATAATACACCCTGTAAAGTGTGCCGTCAACAAAATTTTCGGCTTTTATTCTGTCTAAACTCAGCTGACCTCCGTTACAAAATCTAGTCGCTTGTTTTTCGCTAACAGATATTCGGGGCATATAATTTACCGCTAAATCACACGGCAAAACATACTGAGATATGTTTTCTTGTGTCAGGGAGTCAAGATCAACACATTGTTTTAACGAAAATCCTGCCGTTGTTGTCCTTGTAAGACTTGTGAGCGTTGCGCCACACCCCAAGGTCATTCCTATATCTCTACACAACGAACGTATATAAGTGCCTTTTGAAACGGTGCAGTCAATAGCAAATTCATTATCATCGTTTAAAGGTGTGGTTTTTGTTAGTGAAAAAACTTCGATTTCTCTCGGCGGTATTTGGACACTCTCGCCGCGCCTTGCAAGCTCGTACATACGCGTACCGTTTTGCTTGATAGCACTATACATTGGCGGAGTTTGCATTTGTTTACCGATAAAAGTTTTTAAAACGCCGTCAATGTCCGTTCCTTCGCTATTTATCGCAGATTCACAAATAACATTGCCCGTGATATCATCTGTGTCGGTAGCAATACCGAGTTTTATTGTTGCGCTATAGCTTTTGTTTGCATCTATAAGATATTGTGACAAAACAGTCGCCCTGCCTATGAGTATTGGTAAAACACCCGTAGCCATAGGGTCAAGCGTGCCGGTATGACCAACTCTTTTTTCACCAGTTAAGCGTTTTACGCACGCAACAGCACCAAACGACGTTATCCCACTTGGTTTATTGAGCAGTAACAGTCCAAGCATTTGTCTCCTCCATATGATGCTTTATCGCGTCTAATATCTTGATTTTTACATCTGATAAATTGCCCGACAAAATCGCAGCTGCTGCATTTTTGTGCCCGCCGCCACCTAAAATCGTGCAAATTTGAGATGCATCAAGTGGATCATATGTGCGAATTGACGCTTTATAAGTATCAGTTCCCGTTTGTTTTATTGTAACGCCGGCGATAACACCCTCAACGCTTCTGGAGATGTTTGTTATACCCTCTAAATCAGGACCGCAACAACCCGTTTTTTCTTGAATTTCCGCAGTAACGGTAGTCATCATACATTTATCGTCAAAGTGATATTCTGCGGTATCAAGAACCATACGTTCAAGCGCTAAAAGATTTTTGCTTTTGGTATCAAACATCACCTTATTGATAGCGGCCGCTTCAATATTATATTCATATAATGCCGCTGCTATTTTATGAGTTTTTGCCGTAACACAGGAATACTTAAAACATCCCGTATCGGTAACAATACCGGTATAAATAGCTTTAGCGATTACATCGTTAATTTCAAGGTTTAACTCTAAAAGCAAATCGTATATGATTTCGCATGTTGCTGATGCATCGGCGTCTAGATAAAGCGCTTTAGCATATCTTGCGTTGGTTATGTGGTGATCGATATTAAGATCTACCTTATCTCCAAACTCGTCCTGTAAAGCGCCAAGCAAACGCTTGTCAGCAATATCGACCGCTATTATCTTTGCGGTTTGTATGTCAACATCATCTGTTTCGCATAAAAAATATCCATAGGTCTGCGGCAAAGCATCAGGACAAATTACCTTGACAGTTTTACCAAGCTGTTTTAAACCGTAATACAAAGCATATCCAGCGCCTAAGGTGTCGCCATCTGGAGAAGCGTGAGTTAAAATAAGAAAATTTTTGTTGTTCTTAATAAAATTCACAACATCTTTCAGTGTAAAAGCAATGCAATTTCCCACCATTTGTCACTTCCTTTCGTGACATCCTTTGGTATATTTATTTATCAAAGGATTCAATTATTTTTGAAATATGCGCGCTATTTTCGATTGAATTATCAACAATGAAACGAAGTTCGGGAACCTTTCTGAGTTTCAGGCGGCTTCCCAATTCGCGGCGGATATAGCCCGCCGCGCTTTTGTTTAATGCCTTTACCGATTCTTCGGTCTTTTCCCTACCTTCAATTGCGCTTACATAAACAGTTGCATAAGACATATCGCCCGTAACATCAAGCTTTACTATGCTAAGCATTTTGCTTACACGAGGATCCTTTACCTCACGTAAAAGTTCCGAAAGACAAAGTCTTATATCACTAGTCACACGATTAATTTTAAATCCTGCCATTAGTCCTTATATTCCTCCATAATAAAGGCTTCAAAAACATCGCCTTCTTTAATATCGGCAAATTTTTCGAGACCTATACCGCATTCGTAACCCTGAGCCACTTCTTTTACGTCATCCTTAAAACGGCGAAGCGAACGAATTGCATCTTCGCTGATAACTATACCATCACGCACAACTCTAATCTGACAAGCACGTGTTACCTTACCGTTTGTTACATGGCAACCCGCAATGGTACCAACATTTGAAATCTTATAGGTGTCGCGAACTTCAACCGTGCCAAGTATAACTTCACGGAATTTAGGAGCAAGCATACCCTTCATAGCAGCTTCAATTTCTTCAATTGCTTCGTAAATTACGCGATAGGTTCGCACATCTACACCATCACGATCGGCAGTAGCCTTAGCAACCGCATCAGGACGAACGTTAAAGCCAACGATAATAGCACCCGATGCCTGAGCAAGCATTACGTCAGACTCGTTGATCGCACCAACGCCACCGTGAATAACGCTAACCTTAACTTCGTCGTTAGAAAGCTTTTGCAAGCTATCCTTAACTGCTTCCACGCTACCCTGAACGTCTGCCTTAACAATAATATTAAGATCCTTAAGGTCGCCAACACTAAGCTGACTAAACAGGTTATCAAGCGTAACCTTTTCTTTAGCGTTAAATATTTCATTTTTAATTTTGTCTTTACGCTGTTCTACAAGTTCGCGTGCAAGGCGCTCGTCTGATACAGCATCAAAACTGTCGCCTGCATCCGGAGTCTCAGCAAGACCGATAATTTCGACCGGCACGGAAGGACCTGCGCTCTTTACAACATTGCCATGTTCATCTGTCATAAGTCTCACACGACCAACCGATGTACCGGCAACCACGATATCGCCCGCTTTAAGGGTACCGTTTTGCACAAGCAATGTGGCAACAGGGCCGCGGCCTTTGTCGAGTCGAGCCTCGATTACAACACCTTTTGCGCGGCGGTCCGGATTTGCTTTAAGTTCAAGCATTTCGGCTACAAGCAATACGTTTTCAAGTAGATTGTCAATACCGTTGTGTGTTTTTGCCGATACTGGAACACAAATGATATCACCGCCCCATTCTTCTGGAACTAGTGAATGTTCGGTAAGTTGTTGCATTATTCTGTCGGGATTAGCTGTCGGCTTATCCATTTTGTTAATTGCAACAATTATTTGAACCTCTGCAGCTTTTGCATGGTTAATCGCTTCTATTGTTTGTGGCATAATACCATCGTCGGCAGCAACCACAAGAATAGCGATATCTGTAGCCATAGCACCACGCTGACGCATAGCGGTAAATGCAGCGTGTCCGGGAGTGTCAAGGAAGGTTATGTCCTGACCCTTACAACTTACACGATAAGCACCGATGTGCTGGGTTATACCGCCTGCTTCTGTGTTGGTAACAGCGGTATCGCGTATAGCGTCAAGAAGTGAGGTTTTACCGTGGTCAACGTGACCCATAACGACTACAACAGGACTACGCGGCTTTAGATCTTCGGCAGCGTCTTCTGTTACGTCCATAATTTTTTCCTCTATAGTTACCACTACTTGACGTTCAATTTTAGCACCCATTTCGGTAACAACAATTTCTGCAGTATCGTAGTCGATCACCTGATTAACGGTGGTCATCATACCAAGTTTAAGAAGTTCTTTTATAACCTCGGCAGCGGTTTTTTTCATAGCGGCAGCAAGTTCGCCTACGGTAATCTCATCGCCGACCGTTACGGTAATAGGCGTCTTCTTTATGCGTTCAAGCTGCATACGACGCAACTTATCTGCTTCGGTCTCACGCTTAGCGCCTTGCGGACGTTTGTAATCCTGTGATTTTTGTTTAATCTTTTGCTTGCGCGAGAAATTATCGCGCATTGAGTTTGCAGGCGCAATATTTTCATATTTTTCGTTGTATTTTTCAATATTAACATTAGAGGTTCTTGTATCAACATGACGAAGTTGCGCAGGGCCGCGATTTGGTGCTTCGCCCGGTTTTTTCTCCTTTTTAGGAGGCGCAACAAGCGGACCGTCATAAGGCTTTGTTTCCTTCTTTTCGGCTTTTTTAGGCTCTTCTTTTTTGGTAGCCTCTTTTTTAGGTTCTTCCTTGCGGGGTTCGGCCTTCTTAGGCTCGTTCTTACTTTCGGGCTTAGCCTTTTTGGGTTCGGCCTTCTTTTCAGGTTCTTTTGAAACCTTTTCTTCCTTTTTGGGTTCAGGCTTGGTCGAAGATGCTTTTTCCTGTTCCTTTTTAGGTGATTCCTTTGCTTTAGGAGCTGCTTTACCCTCTGCCGCAGCAGCTGCTGCTTTTAGTTGTTCAAGAATTGCCATTTGTTCGGCAAGTTTTTTATCCTTTTCGTCCTGACGTTTTTTTGCAGCAGCCGCACGTGTTTCTGCGCCTGTTGCAAAATACTCATCAAAGCTTTTTACAGCTGTTTTTTTGGTAAGAGCATTAAAAACTGCTGCAATTTCATTTTCAATTAATACTGTAGAAGATTTTTTCTCTTCGCCGGTGATTTCGCTAACCAATGCTATAATATCCTTTGATGACATATTAAAATCCTTGGCTAAATCACTAATCTTATATCTACTTATCATTTAAGTTCCTCCCTATGTTTACTGCTGATAACAAACCGTCCGAAAACGAGTCATCGTTTACCGCTATTATTCCACATTTTCTTCCCACCGCATGTGAAACGGTTTCCATATTATAATCTTCTAAAACAATTGCTTGTGTTTTAAACTTATCACAAAAAAACAAAACTTCTTTTTGACTTTTTGGTGATACATCTTTTGCTATCAGCACCAATTTACTTTTGCTTTGCGAAAGTGCGGTTTTGACAGAATCAAATCCAAAAGAGAGTTTTCCTGCTTTAGAGGCAAACCCAAGAAGTGTCAGAATCTTATCGTTCAAATTCCTTCACTCTCCTTGATAAGACGGGGATAAATTTCTTTATCTATATTCATAGCAAATGCGTGAGCAAGTGCGTTTGATTTTTCTGCTTTTTTTAAACAGTCACTACATTTACAAATATATGCCCCTCGCCCCGAAAGTTTATTCGTTTTATCTATAACAATTTCGCCTGACGGAGTTTTTACCACACGATAAAGCTCTGCCTTAGGTTTCATTTCCCTACAGCCTATACACATTCTAAGCGGTATTTTCTTTGTTGCCAAATCAAAAACTCTCCCTTTTTAAAAATTATTCGCCAAAAAATCCACTTTCGGGATGAATATCAATTTTCCATCCTGTAAGTTTAGCGGCAAGTCTAACGTTCTGACCTTTGTTGCCAATGGCAAGTGACAACTGTGATTCAGGAACGCGAGCCACACAAACCTTTGGTTCGGCACTTTGTATTTCTACCGATACAACCTTTGCAGGAGAAAGTGCTTCACTGACAAAAGCAACGGGATCTTCGCTATATTTAACAATATCAATTTTCTCGCCGGCAAGCTCTTCAACAATCTTGTTAACACGAGCACCGCGCTGACCGATACAAGCACCAATAGCATCAATCTCTTCATTTTCAGACCACACAGCCATTTTGGTGCGTGCGCCGGCCTGACGTGAAATAGCCTTTATTTCAATAGTACCGTCGAAAATTTCAGGCACTTCAGTTTCAAACAAACGCTTAACCAGACCCGGATGAGTACGTGAAATCATAACACGTGGGCCTCTTTCGGTATCTTTAACATCGACAACGTATACCTTAATATGATCGCCTTCAACAAACACCTCATCAGGCACCTGCTCAACCTTTGGAAGAACCGCTTCGCTGCTGCCGATTTCCAAAATTGCGTTGCCTGTTTTAGGATCTATACGCTTAACCACTGCAGTAACCACCTCATGATTACGGCTTTGGAACTCAGCCAATGCATGACCGCGTTCCACTTCTTTAACACCTTGGCGGAAATTGTTTTTAGAGTTTTGAGCAACTATTCTGCCAAACTTTTTAGGATCAAGCTTAATATCCACAAAACCATCGTCAATTGATTTTGGATCAATCGCCATTGCATCCTCACGGCTGATTTGGGTATATGGATTTTCCACGTCGTCAACGATTTCCTTGCGTGCATACACCAAGAAAATTTCTTTTTCAACATCAATCGTACAGCTTACTATATCATTACCGCCGTAATCTTTACGTGCTGCCACGGTAATAGCCTCAGCTATCTTGTCGGCTATAAATTCACACGGAACACCCTTTTCTTGCTCCATAAAACGCAGAGCCGCAAAAAGCTCTTTGTTATCCTTTTTTTCCTTTGCTGTCATTCTTGCTCGTGCCATTTTGTAATTACCTCTATCCTTAATTTATTTTTAAAGTACTTCATATATATAAACCTTTGAAAAAGAACCTTTTTCAAAGCTTATTTCTTGGCCTTCAATGTCCAACTTTATACCGCCGTCATACTCCTTTAGCATGCCGATAAATTCTTTTTTACCGTCAAGCGCCTTGAAAAGTCTTACGGTTATTTGTTTGCCTATGGCATATTCAAAGTGATGCAGACGACTTAACTCGCGATCAGTGCCCGGCGAACAAACCTCCAAATAATACGAACCATCAATTGGATCTGCTTCATCAATCACAGGGTCTATCGCATGCGATACATCGCTGCAATCATTTATGCTAATGCCCTCGGGTTTATCAATAAAGATACGCAAATAATGCGATGCGCCCTCCTTAACAAAGCGAACATCCCAAAGTGTTACACCACAAGATTCTACCGTATCCAAAACCAGGTCATAGACCTTATCTGATATACTCGCCATAAGATTAATTCATCCTTTCTTTGCAGATAAAAAGTGAGCGGACTTTCGTCCACTCACCTTTCCTAAAGTTATTCGTTACATTTATTATAACACAAAATAAAATAAAATCAAGTGTTTTTTTAATCAAAGACGGAACAATGCTATAGATAAAATAATTATTCCTAAAACAACCCTGTATATAGCAAAAACTTTGTATCCACCGCGTTTTAAATAGTCCATAAGAAATTTTATCACCACAAGGCCCGACAAAAAGCTGGCAATTACTCCGAGAAAAAATTCTATACTTAAATCAAAATCTCCCATAGATAACAGTACAGCTGCCGCCACAATTGGGGCAGATAGCATAAACGAAACTTTTGCCGCGCTTTCACGCTCAATTCCCATACCCCTTGCAACGGTCATAGTTATGCCCGAACGAGATGTTCCTGGAATTGCCGCAGCTAACGCTTGGGACAAACCTACTAAAAAGATTTGTTTAAATCCTATTTCATCGTATTTGAGCTTAGATTTTGATTTTTTATCAACAAAATAAAGCACAACACCCATGAACATAAGAGCCACTGCGATAACGATCATCAAAAGGTTCAAATCATTGTCGGTAATTTTTTCGATGATCTTTTCAAGTAGTAGACCAAGTATTCCTGCCGGAATTGTTGCAGCTACTATGCACCAGAATATTTTTCCGTTTTGTGTTTTTTCCTTTTTTACAACGATTTTAATTCCACCGGAAATTAAATTTAACCAATCCTTATAAAAATATATAAGGATTGCAAACAACGTTCCGGCATGCAACGCCAAATCAAAAGAATCGGATATATTTTCCCATTTGAAAAGCCATGGCATTATATTTAGATGCGCAGAACTTGATACCGGTAAAAACTCGGTAAGTCCTTGCACAACACCTAAAAATATGGACCGTAACCATTCTATCATAATTATGTACCCCATTAAATTGCAGGGCTTAAAAGCCCTGCATATTTACTAATTATTTTTTGCCCACAAGTTCTTTATAAAGACCTATATATGCGCCGGCCGATGCGCCCCAACTGTTATTACAGTTCATACCTCGACGTCGGAGTATATCCCAACCTTTTTTGTCGCTGTAGCCCGCTAATGCGCGCCATACAGCTTCCTGCATTTCATGAGCATTAAAGTTTTTAAATGTAAATCCATTGCCTTCGCCATCGCCGCTGTCAGTAATAGTGTCGTTAAGACCACCTGTTTCACGCACGATAGGCACCGTACCGTAACGAAGCGCCACCATCTGCGCCAAGCCGCAAGGCTCACTCTTACTAGGCATTAAGAATATATCGGCACCCGCATAAATACGGTGAGCAAGCGTTGCATCAAAGCCGATTTTAAGACCAACTTTATCAGGATATTTACGAGCCATTTCATCAAAGAATGCTTCAAATTCGTATTCGCCTGAACCCAAAATTACAAACTGCACATCTGCGGCCAAAATCTCCTCAAACACGTGTTTTACAAGATCAAGACCTTTATGCTTAACCAGACGAGTTACAATACCAACAAGCGGAGTGTCCGCCTTTTGAGGCAATCCCATTTGTTTTTGAAGCTCTGCTTTATTAACGGCTTTATCGGCTAAGGTTTCAACCGTAAAGTTTTTGAACAACATTGGATCAATTTCCGGATTATAAACATCATAATCAATGCCGTTTACTATACCAGTAAGTTTATAGGTGAATTGCTTTAGTATGTTGTCCAATCCGTGAGAATAATATGGCTCCAGTATTTCACGAGCATAGGTAGGAGATACTGTAGTAACCTTGTCGGCACACTGAATAGCGCCTTTCATAAGATTTACACAACCGTCATATTCAACCAAGCTTTCTCGACCTGGAGGCAATCCCAACAAATCATTGTATAACTCCATACCGTATTTGCCTTGATATTGAATATTGTGAATTGTAAATACCGTTTTAATATCGCTATAAAACGGATCCGCCTTATAATACTCGTTAAGATATACTGGTGTCATTGCAGTTTGCCAATCATTACAGTGTATAATATCGGGTTTGAAATTAACAAACGGCAATATTTCGAGCACGGCACGTGAAAAGAAGGCGTAACGCTCGGCATCATCATAATGACCGTAAAGCATATCTCGTTTAAAGTAATACTCATTATCAATAAGATAATAAATAACACCATCTAAATGCGCTTCAAATATGCCGCAATACTGTCTTCTCCAAGAAACCGGTACAGTTATGCTGCCTACAAATGTCATTTTTTCACGAAGTTCGGGTTTTATTGTGCTGTAAAGTGGCATTATAACTCTGCAACCTACCAGTCTGCGACGAAGCGCCTTAGGCAATGCGCCCGAAACATCCGCAAGACCGCCGGACATAGCAAACGGCAGGGCCTCGCTTGTTGCAAATAATATTTTCATAAAACTCTCCTATTTAAACACTTTAACTACAGTGTTTGATTCTTTTCCACAAAAAATGATTTTTCTTCCGTACCCTTTATAACCATGCCTGCGCTAATGGTTGCATTTTTATCAGAAACAACGTTATCAAGTATTGCATTTTCATTAACGGTTACGCCCTGCATCAAGATACTGTTTTCTACAACAGCGTCTTTTTCTACTTTAACACCTCTAAAGAGAACCGAGTTTTTAACGGTACCCTCAACAACGCAACCTTCTGCTATTAAAGAATTGGTAACCTTAGATTGTGTTCCGTATCTTGTTGGCATATCATCGCGTGTTTTTGTATAGATTGGACGTTCAATATTAAATAAATCTTTACGAACATCAGACTGTAAAAGTTCAAAGTTTGCTCTGCGATAAGCTTTAGGACAATCCATAATGGCAGCATATCCCTTATGCTCATAAGCAATAACCTTAAGCGCGTCAAGATTAGCCGAAATAAGATCGTCATTTATGGTGTCGCCACCTGTTTCGTATGAATTTTTAACGATTTCGATTAACTTTTCACGATTAAAGACGTACACGCCCATACTACGACAATCATCAGCAGGTATTTTTTCAGGGAAACCTGTAAGAACTACTCTGCCGTCCTTGTCGATATCAAGCGACATAGTATTATCACTATTAGTTATTTTCAGGCCGCGACGGCAAACAACCGTAATGTCAGCATTTGATTTAATATGATTTTTAACGACTTCTTTAATGTCTATGTTTGCTACTGTACGCGCATCATAAACCACAATGTATTTTTCCTTACAGCGAACCATAAAGTCCATCGCACCATAAAGTGCTTCAACATGGTTTTGATAAAGTCGCACTCTGCTTACGTTAAAAGGAGGTAAAATTCTTATGCCGCCGCTTTTGCGGTCAAGATCCCAGTGCATACCGCTTCCAAGATGGTCCATCAGCGAACGGTATTTTTCTTTTGTAATTATACCAACATTTGAAACCCCGGCATTAACAAGATTAGAAAGACAAAAATCTATAAGACGATATCTTCCGCCAAATGGCACCGACGCTATCGAACGTTTTTGTGTTAGTTGCTCGATTGTTTCGTCATGAGCATTTGCAAATACTATACCTGCTACACTTGATGAAATCATTATGCTTCCTCCTTTACATCTTCTGTTATCATTTCTTTAGCGCCGATTGCAACGCCTTTACCTATTGTAACCCCGCTGCCGATTACGGTAATTCCGAATTCTTCGGGAGATACTTCGGTCGGATCCTTGCCTACAACAGCGTTTTCTTCAATAACTACATCCTCGGCAACTATGGAATATTTAATCTTGGCGCCACTTTTTATTACTGCGCCTGGCATTACAAGGGAATATTCAACACTAGCGCCCGGTTCGATGGTTACATTTTCAAACAAAATAGAATAATCAAGCGTACCATAAACCTCACAACCATCGGTTACAAGTGAATGCTCTACCTCGGCGGTATCTGCGATATACTGTGGCGGTAGTGCTACCGTACGGGAATATATTCGCCAATCCTTATCCGAAAGATTAAGATCAATCCTTGGATTAAGCAAATCAAGATTAGCTTCCCACAAAGAGTCTACCGTACCAACATCCTTCCAATAATCATTGAAACGATAAACCATCATAAGTTCACCGTGCGATAACATTAACGGAATAACATTTTTACCAAAGTCATTATCGGACTCAGGGTTATTATCGTCCTCGGTAAGATATTTTTTAAGTTTTTCCCAGGTAAATACATATATACCCATTGATGCAAGCTGACTCTTAGGATTCTTGGGCTTTTCTTCAAATTCGTATATACTGCCATCCTCATTGGTATTCATAATGCCAAAGCGAGATGCCTCTTCAAGCGATACCTCTAAAACCGAAATTGTACAAGCTGCGCCGGTTTGTTCGTGCTGTTCTATCATTTTTGAGTAGTCCATTTTATAAATATGGTCACCCGAAAGAATAAGAACATATTCCGGATTATAGCGTTCAATAAACTCAAGATTTTGGTAAATCGCATTGGCTGTACCCTTATACCAGTCTCCACCTTTTTGGCCCTGATACGGTGGCAAAATATGAACGCCGCCGTTGAGTCTGTCCAAATCCCAAGGCTTTCCCGAACCCACATAATCGTTAAGCTCAAGAGGTTTATACTGGGTAAGAATACCTACGGTATCAATACCCGAGTTTATACAGTTAGAAAGCGGAAAATCAATAATTCGATATTTACCGCCATAGGGAACTGCGGGTTTTGCAATTTTACCCGTAAGCACGCCCAAACGGCTACCCTGTCCGCCGGCAAGAAGCATTGCAACACATTTTTTCTTAATCACAAGAACATCTCCTTTTTATTAGCCTTTTATTTAAGATTTATTTTTTTGTAGTTTTTCTTCTTTTCGGCACTTTATAATACGTTACCGAAAGACCGGGTATGTCAAGCGCAATGGAATCATCGTATCCATGCATGGGTACCTTTTCACTTTGGTATGATTCTGACACGCCGCCCGAACCGCCGTATTTTGTGTCGGCAGAAGTAAACATTTTTTTGTAATTGCCCGCTACGGGAACGCCTATTCGATAATCATTGCGATCGACCGGAACAAAATTGCAAACGCAAATTATTTCATCTCCGGCACGATTTTTTCTTCTAAATGAAATTATGCTTTGTGTATAATCATCATTAGATATCCAACTAAAGCCTTCCCAGGAGTAATCGATTTCCCAAAACTGACTGTTTTTAAGATAAAATTTATTAAGATCCTTTACGTATTCATGCATTTGACGGTGCGCATCGTAATCAAGCAACACCCAGTCCAGCGGCGAATCGTACTTCCATTCTATAAACTGTGCAAATTCCTGCCCCATAAACAAAAGTTTTTTACCCGGATGGGCCATCATATAAGCGTAAAACGCGCGCAAATTATCAAACTTTTGAGCATATTCACCCGGCATTTTATTTATAAGCGAGCATTTACCGTGCACCACCTCGTCATGCGAAATAGGCAAAACAAAATTTTCGCTAAACGCATAAAAGAATGAAAAGGTTAAACAGTCGTGGTTGTGTTTTCTAAAGAACGGGTCAAGAGACATATAGCGAAGCATATCGTTCATCCATCCCATGTTCCACTTAAAGTTAAAACCAAGGCCTCCATCACACGCGGGCTTTGTAACCATAGGCCATGCAGTTGATTCCTCTGCTATCATCATAACATTCGGATTAGCTGCAAATGCCGCTGAATTCACTTGCCGCAACAACTCTATTGCCTCAAGATGTTCGCGACCTCCGTAACTGTTAGGTATCCATTCGCCTCCGTTTCGACCATAATCAAGATATAGCATCGACGCTACGGCGTCAACACGAAGACCATCTATGTGGTATTCTTTAATCCAAAATACCGCGCTCGAAATAAGGAAGTTCATAACCTGTACTTTACCGTAATCAAACACACAAGTTCCCCACTCCTTGTGCTCACCCTTTCGGTCATCGGCATATTCATAGCAGGGCATACCGTCAAAACGGTACAGTCCGAATTCATCCTTAGGAAAATGCGCCGGCACCCAATCGAGTATAACCCCTATGCCTGCACCATGCATAATATCAACAAACTTTTTAAAGTCACGCGGTGTTCCAAATCGCGAAGTGGGAGCAAAATAACCCGTTACTTGATATCCCCAAGATCCCTCGAAAGGATGCTCGGTAAGCGGCATAAGCTCGATGTGGGTATATCCCATCTTCTTTACATACTTGGCTATTTCCTTAGCCGCCGTTACATAATCATAAGTGTTACCGTCTTCAAAACGCTTCCAAGAACCCAAATGAACTTCGTATATATTTACGGGCGAATTCATTATTTCCCTATCACTTTGCAAAGTTAACCATTCGCCATCGCCCCAAACATACCCATCGTCGGCATAAATTTTTGACGCGTTGTTAGGAGCCGTCTCAAAATGGCGGGCATACGGGTCGCTTTTAAGCGTTGTTTTGCCATCGGGCGAAGTAATAGCATATTTATAACTGTCATAGTTTTTAATGCCTGCTATTTCTGTCTGCCAAACGCCGTCGGCAACAAGATACATTGGATTAGCATCTGTATTCCAAGCATTAAAGTCACCTACCACACTTACGGCAGTAGCATTTTGCGCCCAAACTCGAAAGGTGGCAACGTCGTCGGATAAAAAGGAACCCAAATATTCATAAGCATCATTTTTTATAGAACTGTTAAAACCATTGTCAAATCCTCTCATTTTTACATCCTTTCTATAAAAATTGCATATTTGCACGAATTTATTATATCAAACAACTTTAAGATTTTCAATAGTTTTTGTTAAAAAATGGGAAATATTTTTATTGGTATTTTGGCTTTTTTGTGTAAAATATACAAAAATTTGCCAATTTTCTACATATAACATCGCCTTAAATGCTTCTTCTACTCTTTTCTTGCAAAAAAAGCGTAGACTCTGTATTAACCAAAATTGTTTCTCCTCCTATTACTTTAATATCCTGCCAAGGAATTACTATGTCCTCTTCCTTACCAAAAAGTCCAAAAAATTTAAATCGTCCAAAAATTATAATGGATATAAGTCTGCCCGTTGTAGTATCCAGTTCTACATCAGATACAAAACCGATTACCCCGCCATCCTTTACGCAAACGACCTGCTTGTTTTTAAGTTCATCAATTCTGCAAATCATAATATCACCTATTTATTTGTATGGTAAAAACAACCTTAAAATAACTTGACTTAGCATTATTAAATTGTTATAATGTTTTAGCAAATTAATTTTGCTGGAGTAGCGCAGTTGGTAGCGCAACTGATTCGTAATCAGTAGGTCGTGGGTTCAAGTCCCATCTTCAGCTCCAAAACCCAAATTAAACCCTTGCGGTTTGGTTTGGGTTTTTGTTTATGTGTGGGGACTTGAAGTAGGAGCGGTAGTGAATGACAGTCCGGTGGACTGTCAGAGCCGCGAATGACCGAAGCCGCGACCGCGCGGCAAGAGTCAAGTCCCATCTTCAGCTCCAAAACCCAAATTAAACCCTTGCGGTTTGGTTTGGGTTTTTTGTTTTTTGCCAATAATAGATATTGAAATTATATTTTGTTGAATTATGTAAAATAATGTGATAAAATATTTTTGTTAAAATTTTAGACCGATGGGAGTCTAAGGAAATGATAATTTTAAAAAAATATAGCGGTCATATCCGCAATCATAAATCACTTTGCGAGGAGCTTGGCGTTGATGCCAATTTACCACGTGAACAAAAGGAAGAACAAATCATTATTGCCGCCTATAAAAAATGGGGCGGTGATATGGCAAATCATATATACGGTATGTTCTCCTTTGCGCTTTACGATACCGATACCGACACCCTCTTTTGCCTGCGCGACCAGTTTGGCACAAAACCGTTTTACTATTATGTAACCGACGACGGCAAACTGCTTTACGGCACCACAATTCGCGAGATAATGGACGAGGACGGTTTCAAAAAACAACTAAACCAAAAAATGCTTCAAATATATCTTACTATGACCTATACTACAGGTGAGGAAACATTTTTTAAGGGTGTAAAAAAATTACTTCCGGGTCGATTTATGACCTTTAAAGATGGCGAAATTAATATCACTCGCTATTTCCGACCAACCTTTAACCCTGACAACACAAAAACTCTTGACGAATGGGCGGATGAAATTCACTCTACACTCGCAACAGTTATGAGCGAGGTTAAAACCGATGACGAATACGTGGAATCATTCCTTTCGGGCGGTGTTGACTCGTCATACGTTTTGGCGGTGTCGGATGCTACCGCTTGTAACAGTTGCGGTTACGATGACAGCCGACTCGATGAATCGGGTATGGCGTGCGAAACCGCCGATATACTTGCTCGCAAATTCAACCGTTGTGTTATTACTCCCGAACAGTATTTTGACATCGTGCCCTACGTTATGTATAATATGGAGCAACCCTTAGGCGATGCCTCAGCCGTTGCTTTTGCGCTAGGTTGCATTGCTACCGCAAAGGGTACGGGTATTTGCTATTCGGGCGAGGGCGCCGACGAATTTTTTGGCGGATACAATATGTACCGCAACGCCGAGCGTTATGGCGATAATCTAAAGACCTTTTACGTTGGCAACACCAACATTATGAAAGAAGACGAAAAGCGTAAAATCCTTAAAAAATATTACGAAAACTTTGAGCCGATTGACCTAGTACGTGATATTTACCTTGAAAACGAGGGTCTTGACCCACTTTCTAAAATGTCGGATGTCGATATTCAGGTTTGGTTAGAGGGCGACATTTACCTCAATGTTGATAAAATGAGTCGCGCGGCAGGGCTTGAAGTACGTATGCCGCTTACCGATATGCGTATCTTTGATATAGCTTCTCGTATGCCGTCTTGCTACAAAGTAAACGACGAGCAAAATAAAGTAGCGCTTCGCACAGCGGCGGCAAAGGTTTTGCCACAGGAAATCGCATTCCGCAAAAAGCTGGGTTTTGTAGTGCCAATAAGAATGTGGATGGCAGACGAGCGTTACAATGGTGATGTAATCAGACTGTTTAACAGTGACATAGCGGACAAGTTCTTTAACCGCGACGCAATAAACAAAATATTTGACGATTACCTAAACGTCGACTCTGACAACTGGCGCAAGGTCTGGACAATTTACACATTCCTTGTGTGGTATGAAGAATATTTTGTAAAAAGATAAAATCAACCCACCCAAAATCAAATTGGGTGGGTTTTCTTTGTGAAATTATTAATCTCATATTATTGGATAACCACGAGCTTTAACCGATAATAGTTTTAATGATTTTCCATTTTTTATATTTGCTCAATAAATGTAATATCAAACCAAAAACAAAGGTTGATAATATTGTGAGTACGAATATGATTATCGGAGCAACATCTTTATTAATATATTTGAAAAACAGCATTATAAAAGTTTGAAACAAAGGATGAGAATAATATGTAACATTTGCCAAAGTTTTTGTTATTTTTGAAATTTTAAAGCATCGATTTAATGGATTGTTTAAAAGCAACAGCATGGTAAAAATCAAAAAACCATACAATCCGAAAGTAATAACCGCATTGGATGTTATCCTAAAATATAACAATAAAACGATCTCTATTAAAAACAAAATCATACATATCAACCAGCCAACAAGTATGCATTTGTTATTGAATTTATGCTCTGTTTTTAATAGCAAATAACCAGCAGAAAAGAAGGGTAAACCCATTAAAAATATACACCTTATAGTATAAAAATGCTCATATGTAATAAGTAGATTTATTGCAGGTATGTTCTTTGTCCACTCATAATAAGCACATCCTATACATCCTATTATATACAACACTACGGATACGGGTATTAAAATTTTCATCAACTTAAATTTATAAATTAATGTAACAAAGCAGACCGCAAATATCAATGCCGGAAAATACCAAAAATGAAAATGACTACCCGAAATAAAAAAAGAAAAAATATATTTTTTTAAAAAAGGTATGAATGGATTTCTATCTAATATTATTTGATTTAATAAATCTACCAAAAAATAAATTATGCTCCATACCGAGTATATTTGTACAATCGATTTTAACTGTTTTATAAAAACAGTTGGATTATCCAATAATTTTTTAATATAGAAGTATCCGGATGTAACAAAGAAAAATGGCACAGCTATTCTTGGGAAAATCTCTCCTATAAAAATTCCTACCGCACCCCAACTTTTCCAAAAAGATGAGTGAATTATTACAACCATAACCGAACATAAATATCGAAACATATCAATTGAATTGTTTCGTTTTAACGAGCAATATTCCTTTTCTCTCATACCAAATCACACTCCGCACAAATTATATACTCAATATTTTAAGTATAACTAAGAAAATTATACTCAGTGTTTTGAGTATAGTCAAGAGGTTAAGTATGATAATATTAAAATGGTGATAAAAATTGATAAGTTACAAGCCATTTTATGATACGCTTTTTAAAAAAGGCATTACCGAATATAATCTGATTTTTAAGCAAGGTTTTTCGGCCAACACCCTGCATCGCATGAAAAAAGGCGAAGCTATAAACACAAAAACACTCGATGCACTTTGCTATGCGCTAGACTGCGATATTAGTGACATAATTGAATTCGTAAAAGAATAACACCCAAACCAATTGGTTTGGGTGTTGTTTTTTATTGTAGGGACAGTATCCCTACCTAACGAATTTTAAGATTCTATTAAACATTTTTTAATCGTCTTGTTCTTCGTTGCTTTAGGTGCTATAATAAAAACGGTGATTATATGATAAAGATTTTAAAAATTATTATTGCCGCTATTGGCGGTATAATTGCGCTAAACGGTGTGGCACTCTTTTTTGTATCTAACGTTAATTTCGGTAATTTTTTAACAGTGATTCTAGGCATTGTCATTTTAATTATGGCATTAGCGTTTAAAAAACTTTGCAAATGGCTAAAAATATTTTTTATTGTGGGAATTAGCGTTGCGATTGTCTTTTCATCATTTTTAATTATCTATGGCAAAAACGACACCGTCACTTGCGAAGAAGACGCAATCATCGTTTTAGGCGCGGCAGTACATGGTAAAATGCCAAGTCTTACACTAAAACGGCGGTTGAATAAAGCTGTCGAATACCACCGGCAAAATCCCAATGCTATTATAATAGTAACCGGAGGACAAGGTCCGCAAGAAGATATCAGCGAAGCCGAGGCAATGCAAGATTTCTTGATAAATAATGCCGTTAACCCTGATAAAATAATAAAAGAAGAAAAAGCCAGCAGCACATACGAAAACTTTGTGTTTTCAAAAGAAATTTTAGACGCTCATTTTGACAAAGATTATTCCGCCTGCTTTATAACAAACGAATATCATATACTCCGAGCAGGCTTTTGCGCCAAACGCGCAGGAATAAACAATGCTGCTCATCTACACTCAAATACCAATTTATCATATTTGGTGTCGGGCACATTGCGCGAATGTCTGGCGGTTATAAAATATATAGTATTTAAAAGTTAAAAATAAAAAACGGACGTGCAATGCACGCCCTACACAATGATCCAAAGTAGGGACGGCCATTTGTCGTCCGTTTGCTTTTTAATATTTTCTTATCTCAAGGCTGTCATCATCGGTGCCTTTTTCTATATTACGAATAACCACATAGTAACTGTAATCGGGATTCACCTTAACTTCTACCCTATCGCCTACTTTTTTGCCCATTAAGGCAGAGCCTAGCGGCGACTCCTTACTGATAATACTTTGAAATGGGTCGCGACGCAGCGATGTGGCTATGCGCACCGTCTCTTCGCAATCATCCTCTTCGACATAGTAAGTAACCGTATCAAAAAGACCGATTACGTCTGCATCACTTTGCACATCTATAATTATTGCTGTTTTAATCATATTACGCAAATATCGAATTCGACTTTCGTTTTTACCGCGTTCACGTTTTGCAGCATGATATTCAAAGTTTTCGGATAAATCGCCAAAACTGCGAGTAAACTTTACCTCTTCTATAATTTTAGGACGCAACACTGTAATGCGATAGTCAAGTTCTTCTTGCATCTTTTTTATATCGACCGTTGTTAATTCATCGTACATTGTTTTCACCAACCTTAAAAATATTATATCACAATGGATACAAAAAGCAAGTTTATGCCAAACAAAAAAGACACCCTAAAGGTGTCTCTTTTGTTTGGTGGGAGATGGTGGATTCGAACCACCGAAGGCTTAGCCAGCAGATTTACAGTCTGTCCCCTTTGGCCACTCGGGAAATCTCCCATTTTCAATTTAATGCACTTTTGGAGCTGGTGGACGGACTCGAACCCCCGACCTGCTGATTACAAATCAGCTGCTCTACCAACTGAGCTACACCAGCATTTTTAAGTGCCAAAATAATATACCACACTTAAAGCGTATTGTCAAGTAAAATTTTTAAAAAATTTATAAAGTTATTGTTGACAATTGATTTTGTTTGTGTTAAAATGGCTTTTGCACACGGAGAGGTATCGAAGCGGTCATAACGAGGCGGTCTTGAAAACCGTTTGGCGCAAGCCACAAGGGTTCGAATCCCTTCCTCTCCGCCATTTTTTTATTTAATAGGGTTTTATACCGTTCGGCATTTGGAGTAGTACTCAAGTGGTGACGGGCAACATATACGAGCGCTCACGGTGTGAGATGCAGCGAGTATTTGTTGGCGTAGCGGTCGATAAGCGAGATGCGGTAGTATCGAGTCATCGGGCACCGCAAGAGGGCACGAAGCCGAGGAACCTATTAAATATTAAAATTTTAAAGTTTAATGAATTGCAACTAACGTGAACATTTGGAGTAGTACTCAAGTGGTGACGAGGCGCCCCTGCTAAGGGCGTAGGTCGGGTAACCGGCGCGAGAGTTCAAGTCTCTCCTACTCCGCCAAGTAAAAGAGCATACCTTTATGGT